>NZ_QVMG01000019.1 GCF_010500925.1 Parabacteroides sp. 52 | reverse complement strand
GGCAAAAGTAGTATAATTTAAACAAAGAACAATCGACAGAAGGAGAGTATGTAAGTTGTTGAGAAATTATTTTTAGAATAAAAACAAAAGAGAATCAAATAAAATGAAAAAGAGAATTATAGGAGTTGCCCCTGATGGCAACAATGGCATTTGCCGCAAGCTGGGGCATCAGCCAAAATAAAAACGAAGTCAGTCTTTCAGATCTTATTTTAAGTAATGTGGAAGCGTTGGCAAATAATGAGGAGGAATAAATTGGGATATATGCATAATAAAATTGATATAAGCAAATTGCCTGTTGTACTGTGTTGTTTAAGTCTGTTTTTTTTCCTGGATTGTACAGGGAGAGATGTTTTAACTGTTTCTAATGTACTGTTTGACGATGTGCGAAAGGTGGAATATAAAGAAGTGGAATGTGATTTTGATTTCTCTTATCCTGTTTCTTTATCTTTGATGGATAGTTTTCTAATTGTGCAAGACGAAAAAGGGCATGATCATTTTTTTCATGTGTTAAACAGTAAAAATTGGAATCTTCATTCGGAGTTTGCAAAAAAAGGGAATGGTCCAGGAGAATTATTATATCCAACATATAGTCCACAAGTTGTTGAAGGTGTATTTCAAATATATGATTATAATCTGAATAGAATATATTTTTATGTAAATGACGGAGATAGAATTATACTGGAAAAATCCGTAAATATACATACAGATATTTTGGAATCATCCTTTGTCAGGCAATGTGTTTGTTGTATGGATTTTTATGTGTTGACAGGTGAAAAGGGTCTTTTCGAAGAAAAACAACTTGCGGTTTTTGATGATAAGTTAAATTACAATGGTTCTTTTATCGAATATCTTGTTTTGGAAAACAGCAAAGAGTTAGATGATCTGATGCAGAAGGAGTTGTATAATATTCATTTTATTAAGATAACTCCCAACCTGAAACATCTGGTTTTTGCTTCTTATAAAAGTGGTGTACTTCAAGTTTTTAATATGGAAAATGCACCTCATGCTGTAGAGAAAACAACAACTTTATTGTTGACTCCATTAGTAAATGGAGATAAAGAAACCATTTATGGCTTTGAAGATTTGTATGTTACCGACTCTTATATTTACACTCTCCATAACGGCAGTTCACCCACAGAGAACCCTCTTTTTACAAAAGAAATTAAAGTCTTTGATATGTTGGGAAATCCTATTGTCAAATATGAAGTAGGCATTGATATGCGATGCATTGCTGTAAATGAAGAAAAAAAACGAGCATATACGATAGCGTATACAGAGGAGAAAGGCTTTTTTTTAATAGAGATTATGTTGTGATCGGATGAATATAAGAAATATCAGGACAGAGTAAAGTCGTATGGGTAAATTATAAAACGTTAAAAAAAACATCCTTACGATGCTTCCGTAATTTAATTGTTATATTTGTAATAACTAAAGATTATGTGACAATGTGTGAAAACAAAGGACAAATCTGATTAACATACAACATATGAAGTACTACAATTTGTTAACCATCCTATTATTGTCTGGTGTGATGATGGCTTGCGGTGGAGAGAAAAAAGGATCAGAGGCTGAGGAGGCTATGGAGACGAGTTTGCCGGAAGAGAAGAACCAGGTGACAGTAATGACTCTGGAAGAGACAGATTTCCATCATGAGCTGATTAGCAACGGGAAACTATCGGCAGCACGGTATGTCGATCTGCGTTTTGAATCGATGGAAGAGATCGGTATGATCTATGTGAAGAATGGGGACCGGGTAGGCAAAGGACAGAAGCTGGCTTCCCTTTCTACGTTCCGTCTTTCCAACAAATTGGCAGTAGCTAAAGATGCGTTGGAACGGGCTAAATTGGAACTTCAGGATGTATTGATCGGACAAGGTTATATGCTCGCAGACTCGGCAAAGGTGCCTGAAGAAACCATGCGGTTGGTACGCACGAAGAGCGGATATGACCAGGCATTATCCCAGTATAAGTTATCCCAATACGAACTTGACAAAGCGGTGTTGACAGCCCCTTTTGATGGTATTGTCGCGAATCTGTTTGCCAAGGAACAGAATACTGCCTCCACTTCCGATATCTTTTGCACAATCATCGACCCACATAGTCTGGAAGCATCCTTTACTGTATTGGAGAGCGAACTGCCCTTAATTAAAAAAGGAGATAAAGTGGAAGTAACTCCTTATGCTGCGACTGATAATAAAACAGAGGGGCGTATTACAGAAGTGAACCCGGTAGTCGACAAAGACGGTATGGTAAAGGTAAAAGCCGCAGTGACTGATAAGGGGAATTTATTTGAAGGCATGAATGTACGTGTAAGCATCCAGCGCTCCATCGGGAAACAGTTGGTGGTGCCTAAGAGTGCCCTGGTATTACGATCAGGCAAACAAGTCATTTTTACCCTGGTGAACGACCGGGCATACTGGACATACGTACAGACAGGCCTGGAAAATGCCGGCCATTATTCAGTGGTAGAAGGACTGAAAGCCGGTGACATTGTAATTACAAGTGGGAATATCAATTTGGCACATGAAGCACCGGTTACTGTTGTGGGGACACAACAGTAACAATTGAAAATTGAAAATGGAGAATGGAGAATGAAAGGTTTCCATGTATAAAACAATACAATGAAAAATAATAACAGGAAAATATAGTAATGGAAAATATAGAAATTAAAGTAACAAATTTATTCATTTTCAACATTGTCTCACCGTTTGCTAAGCGATCTCTGATTTCATTTTCAATTTTCCATTCTCCATTTTCAATTTAAAAATTTTATTATGATAAAATTTTTACTCTCTCGCCCCATAGCCGTCTTAATGGCATTCACCGCCTGCTTTATCGTAGGGTTGGTGACTTATTTCACTTTGCCTGTATCGTTATTGCCGGACATTGCGATACCGGAGATTACCGTGCAGGTATCGGGACAGAATACGTCGGCGCGTGAATTGGAAAACACGGTAGTCAAACCGATCCGTCAGCAATTGATGCAAGTCGCTCGCTTACGGGATATCCAGAGTGATACCCGGGATGGAAGTGGTATTGTGCGTTTAAGTTTTGATTTCGGAACCAATACCGACCTTGCTTTTATTGAAGTAAACGAGAAGATAGACGCTGCAATGAATTATCTACCCCGTGAGTTTGAACGGCCCCGGGTGGTCAAAGCCAGTGCGACAGACATACCTGTCTTCTATCTTAACCTGACGCTTAAGTCAGAAGAAAGGAAGAATGAAGAAGCCTCTTCTTTCCTTGAACTCTGCGAGTTCGCAGAGAATGTGATAAAGAGGCGGATCGAGCAATTGCCCGAGGTGGCCATGGTAGATATTACAGGCATGCAGAAAAGGCAGGTACAGATCGTGCCGGATATGAATCTGATGGAGACAGCAGGGATTACGTTGAGTGAGTTGGAATCGGCATTGGCTTCGAATAATATAGAACCGGGTAGCATGATGGTGCGGGATGGTTACTATGAATACAACATTAAATTCTCCACCCTGTTACGTACGCCGGAAGATGTGGAAGATATCTATATCCGTAAGGGAGAACGATTGTTTCAATTGAAAGAACTGGCGAAGGTGTCGGTAGCTCCGGAGAAGGAATCCGGCTTATCTATGGCAGGAGGGAAACGTGCCGTGACATTGGCGATCATCAAACAGGCCGATGAGAATATGGATAAGATGAAAGAGTCTCTGGCGAAGGTGACCGATTTTTTTGAAGAGATGTATCCGGATATCGAGTTCCACATCACCCGTAACCAAACGGAGTTATTGGATTATACGATCTCTAACCTGAAAGAAAATCTTACCCTGGGATTTATCTTTATCTGCATCGTAGCCGTTTTATTCCTGGGTGACATAAAAAGTCCGGCTGTGATAGGGTTGAGTATGGTAGTCAGTCTGGTGATCAGCATTCTTTTCTTTTACCTGTTTAAGATGTCATTGAATATCATCTCTTTGTCGGGATTGATCCTGGCTTTGGGTATGATGATAGACAGTTCCATTATCGTCACCGAGAATATTGCGCAATACCGGGCGAAAGGCTTTAGCCTGGATGAGGCCTGTGCCAAGGGTACGACCGAGGTGATCACGCCGATGCTCAGTTCTACGTTTACGACGATTGCCGTCTTTGTGCCTCTGGTGTTTATGAGCGGGATAGCGGGAGCCATCTTTTTCGACCAAGCCTTTGCTGTCACTGTCGGTTTGTTGGTCTCTTATTTTACAGGCATCATGTTACTTCCTGTGTTGTATAAGCTGGTTTACGGCCTGCCTGAAATAAAGAAAGGCTGGCTTAATATACGGATAAACAATCCAATCAAGGCACACACCCTGGATCGCGGATATGATGCAGGTATAGATTTCATCTTCCGTCATAAGATAATCAGTCTACTTTTTGTTTTCCTCTCATTGCCTTTATGTGCTTTTATGTTTTTTGTTATTCCTACAAGCCGCATGCCTATCATCGATCAGAATGAGTTGATCGTTCATGTCGAATGGAATGAAAATATCCATGTGCATGAGAACCGGGCACGTATCGGACAATTGTTTATGGATACAGAGCAAGAGGGTACTATCCATACCGCTTATGTCGGACAACAGCAGTTCTTATTGAACCGCGACCAGGAGTTATCTATTACGGAGGCAGAGTTGTATTTCAAAACAGAGGAGACCTCTGCTATCCCTCCTTTACAACGGCAGATAGAGAAATGGGTGAAGACCTATTATCCGAATGCCGTAATTTCTTTTTCTCCTCCTGAAACCGTATTTGAAAAGTTATTTGTAACGGGGGAAGCCGATATTGTCGCTGAGTTGTATTCCCGGGATAAGGCCCGTGCACCGGATGCCCTTGTTTTGCGTGAGGTAGAGAAGAAGCTGATACAAGAAACGGGCCATACACCGGTAGGGATCGCCTTTGAAAACCAATTGAACATCTCCATCGACCGTCAGAAGTTACTTTTATACAATGTGGACTACAATGAGGTGTATCGTGTGCTTAAAACAGCTTTCAAAGAAAATGAAATCGCCACTTTGCGCTCCTACCAGCAATATCTGCCCATTACACTGGCCGGAAAAGACCGGGCGATCTCCGATATTTTACAGAACACATTGATCCGGTCTTATTCCGCCAAAGAGAACAAAACCTATTATATACCTTTACAGACATTGATTCGTCTCACTCCGGGTGAAGATCTGAAGACAATAACCGCCGGTAAGAACGGAGAGTTCATCCCGTATCGCTTCTACGATGTGAAAAAGCCGGAACAGTTGATCGCGAATATACGGGAAACGATGGGTACAAATGCTCCCGCCAAAGCCTCTGTTGCTCCCCTGCAAAAGGATAGATGGGATATTGATTTCTCGGGTAGCTTCTTTTCAAACAAAAAGATGTTAAACGAATTGGTGATTATCCTCTTCATCTCTATCCTATTGATGTATTTCATTCTGGCTGCCCAGTTCGAGAGTTTCCTCCAGCCTTTTATCGTTTTATTGGAGATACCGATCGACGTTGCTGCCGCTTTGATCGTCTTATGGATTTGCGGACATACCCTGAACCTGATGAGTGCTATCGGTATAGTCGTGACCTGTGGTATCATCATCAACGACTCTATCCTGAAGCTCGATGCAATCAATGAATTGAGAAAAGAGGGAGTACCTTTGATGGAGGCCATCCACGAGGCCGGCCGCCGGCGTTTGCGCCCTATTATCATGACCTCGTTGACCACTATTTTTGCGATGGTGCCGTTGTTGTTCTCTTTCGATTTGGGAAGTGAATTACAGAAACCGCTATCCGTTGCCATGATTGCCGCTATGATAGTGGGCACGGCTGTGAGTCTTTTTATTATTCCGTTGGTTTATTGGTTTATTTACAGGAAACATGCGTAAGATGAAAACAGATATGAAAAGAATTGGAATACTAGGGGTATTGCTGGCTTTATTCTTTGCCGAAACACAAGCCCAGGTCACTCTCTCCTTAGACAAGACGATCACCCTGGCTGCCGACAGTTCACTGGAAGCCTTCCGCAGTAAGAATATGTACCTGGCAGGGTATTGGCAATACCGCACGTTTCAGGCGGGACGTTTGCCCAGCCTGACCCTGAATGTCACCCCGGCACAGTACTACCGGGATATCACCCGACGCTACGATTCGGAGAATGATATCGATATATACAGAAAACAGCAGTCTTTTTATGCCGGAGGAGACTTGACGGTTATGCAGAATTTCGACCTGTTGGGAGGAAGTTTCTATATCGATTCCGACCTGGGGTATATACGTAATTTCGGAGATAATACCTCTACCCAGTTTACCTCTGTTCCTATCCGCCTCGGATATTCCCAGAAACTAATTGGGTATAACCCTTTCCGTTGGGAAAGAAAGATTGAACCCCTGCGCTATGAAAAGGTGAAAAAGGAGTTCCTCTACAACCTGGAAAAAGTCAGTGAGCAGGCTACGTCCTACTTCTTCACCCTGGCTATGGCACAGGTAGAATATGACCTGGCCAAAGAGAAAGTGAGCGCTTCCGACACTTTATACCGTACCGGACAGGAACGACATAAAATAGCTTCTATCAGCAAAGGCGACTTACTTACCCTGAAGTTGGATGCGGTAAATGCACGGAACGCCTTGCAAAATGCAGATATAGCCCTCAAACGGGCGATGTTCGGTCTTGCCTCCTATCTTAATTTCGATAAAAATACAGAGATCCGGTTGGAGTTGCCTAACCGCCCACGGGATATGATCATTCCTGTAGAGGAGGCTTTGGCCTATGCCAAAGAGAATAACCCGAAGTTCCTGGACTTGCAACAGCAGGTATTGGAAGCAGAACAGCAGGTGGATAAAACAAAAAAGGAGGCCTTATTCAATGCTTCTATAAATGCAAGTATCGGATTCAACCAGGTCGCCACGAAATTGAAAGATGCCTACCGGGATCCTTTGCAGCAGGATATCGTCTCTGTGTCTGTCTCTATCCCTTTGATCGACTGGGGCGTACGGAAAGGGAAATATAATATTGCCCGAAACAACCTGAATGTGACCCAGATTTCCGCCCGCCAGGAAGAACTCTCGGTAGAAGAGGATGTGATTATGACCGTGAGCGACTTCAATATTCAGCAGGCATTGATCGGTAGTGCCGAAGAGGCCTTAGACCTGGCCGTGATGGCCTATAACGAGACCCGCCAACGCTTTATGATCGGGAAAGCGGATATCAACAGCCTCACACTCTCCTCCAACCGCCAGGAAGAGGCACAGCGTCAGTATATCTCCGCCTTGAAGAATTATTGGCTGAGTTATTACAAGATACGGAAACTGACATTATATGACTTCGACATGGGCATATCCCTGAGTAAGGATTTCGATTATAAGCATCATGTGAAATAATGAATAAAGAGACACCTAAAATATCTTCTTTCACCCTCATTGTCACCTTCCTCTGCATGGCGTTGGCGGGCATTGCCTTTCTGCCTTTGTTGCCGATAAAACTATCTCCGTCGCGTACCTTGCCTCAATTGAGTGTGAGTTATTCCATGCCGGGCAATTCGGCGCGGGTGATCGAGATGGAGGTGACCTCCCGCTTGGAGTCGATGCTGGCACGGATAAAAGGCATCAAGAATATCCGTTCTTCTTCGGCCAACGGAAGTGGGCGTATCACCTTGGAATTGGATAAACATACGGATGTGGATGCCGCCCGTTTCGAAGCCTCCACCATTATCCGCCAGACCTGGCCCAGCCTGCCTGACGGGCTGAGTTATCCCCGGTTGGATATGAGCCGCCTGGATGAGAGTGACTCCCGCCCGTTTATCAGTTATACGTTGAATGCGGCGGCTACGCCTATCTTTATTCAACGTTATGCCGAAGAACAGATCAAGCCGCGGCTTTCCGGCATCCCTGGCATCTACCGGATCGACGTGAGTGGGGCCACCCCGATGGAATGGCGCTTGGAGTATGATAGCCGGCAGCTCAACACCCTAGGCGTTACCCTGGAAAACATACAGCAGGCTATCAGTCAATATTATCAGAAAGAGTTCTTAGGCATCGCGATAAACGAACAGGCAGACGCCTCGGATGAATGGATCCGGCTGGCGTTAATACCCGAATCGACAGAAGGAGCGTTCGATCCTTCCCGTATCTCTCTGCAATCGGCAGAGGGTAAGTTGATCCGCTTGGATCAACTGCTCAAGGTCACCCGGCAGGAGGAGTCTCCCCAAAGCTATTTCCGCATAAACGGTCTCAACTCCATCTATCTTTCCATCCGGGCAGACGAGACAGCCAACCAACTGGAGCTGGCCAAGAAGGTGAAGGCGGAAATGGAGCATATCCGTTCTATTCTTCCCGGGGGGTATGAGATACATACGAGCTACGATGCCACAGAATATATCCAGGATGAACTCAATAAGATTTACGCCCGGACAGGGCTGACCCTGTTGATCTTATTACTTTTCGTTCTTCTGATCACAAGGAATGTGAAGTATTTGTTCCTGATCGTGATCAGCCTGAGTGTCAATCTCGGCATTGCCATTATTCTTTACTACCTGCTCCAACTGGAGATACAGCTTTATTCACTGGCAGGTATCACGATCTCATTGAGCCTGATCATCGACAATACGATTGTGATGACGGATCACATCCGTAACAGACAAAACAAAGGGGCTTTCCTGTCTATACTGGCAGCTACATTAACAACTATCGGTGCTTTGAGTATTATCTTCTTCCTGGATGAAAAGATACGGTTAAACCTGCAGGACTTTGCCGCCGTTGTGATCATCAACCTGGCTGTCTCCCTCTTTATTGCTCTTTTCCTTGTTCCTGCATTAATCGATAAAATGGGCTTACTGAAACAGGCCCATACCCAGAGAAAAACAAAGAAACGCTTTCCCCGTATCCGCCGGTTTGCCCGTCGCCTGCCTGTCTTTTTTACCCGTTATTACCAAAGACAGATCGGATTTCTTATGCGCTGGCGGGTTTTGGCCTGCCTCTTTATCATTCTTCTTTTTGGTCTGCCTGTCTTTATGTTACCGGATAAGATCGAACCTGATCCGCAACAGCAAGAGACGCTCTCTCCATTTAAACAAACACTCATCGACCAATACAATGAATGGGTAAAGAATGACTTCTATAAAGAGTATATCAAACCCGTTTTTGACAAAGGTTTGGGGGGTACCCTGCGTTTGTTTGTACAGAAAGTATATGGAGGCAGTTATTTTACCCGCAACGACGAGGTGGTCCTCTCCATTACGGCTTCTATGCCTAATGGCACGACGGTGGAGCAAATGAATCATCTGATTAAGCGTATGGAGACTTACCTGAGTTCCTATAAAGAGATACGTCAGTTCCAAACCTCTATCTACAATGCCCGGCGAGCCAGTATCCGGGTTTATTTTACCCGCGAAACCGAACGAAGCGGTTTCCCCTATACGTTGAAAAGCCGGGTGATCAGCAAAGCCTTGGAACTGGGCGGCGGCAGCTGGGGCGTATACGGGCTCCAGGACAATGGCTTCAATAACGACGTGCGCGAAAATGCAGGCTCGTTCCGTATCCAGATGTACGGATATAATTATGATGAGCTTTACAACTGGGCAGAGAAACTAAAAGAAAGGCTTCTTACATACCGCCGTATCTCCTCCGTATTGATCAACTCCGAATTTTCCTGGTATAAAGATGATTATCAGGAGTTCTCTTTCCATATGAATAAAGGGCGTATGGCAGAAGAGAATATACTGCCGTTGGAGTTGTTCCGGTCGTTGCGACCTGTCTTTGGCAGGGATATGAACACCGGTACGATTGTGGTGGATAATGAACTGGAGAAACTGAAATTAAGTTCCCGCCAGTCGCAGGAGTTTGATATCTGGAGCATGCAATATGTGCCCCAATATGTTAAAGACAAACCTTACAAATTATCCGAACTGGCAACTATCGAAAAAGGACAAATGCCCCAACGCGTCGCCAAAGAAAACCAGCAGTATCTGCTTTGCCTGCAATATGAATACATCGGTGCTGCCAACCAGGGAACAAGAATACAAGAAAGGGAATTGAAAGAATTCAATGCCTTATTACCCATGGGATATGCGGCCGAATCGGCAAGTACCACCTGGGGATGGGGCAAAAAGGACAATAAACAATACCTGCTTCTGGTGTTAATCATCGGGATCATCTTTTTCACGACAAGCATCCTGTTTAACTCGCTCAAACAGCCCCTGGCGGTGATTTGCGTGATTCCTATTTCTTATATCGGTGTTTTCCTTACCTTCTATTGGTTCAAACTGAATTTCGACCAGGGCGGTTTTGCCTCTTTCGTGCTTCTGTGCGGGATCACAGTGAATGCCAGTATTTATATCATCAACGAATACAACCAATTACGTCTTTCCCATCCGCATATGTCCCCGCTTCGGCTCTACCTGAAGGCCTGGAATGCGAAGATCACCCCGATATTCCTGACCGTCATATCGACCGTACTGGGATTCATCCCTTTTATGGTAGGAACAGCCAAAGAGGCCTTCTGGTTTCCCTTGGCTGCCGGTACGATTGGAGGGCTAATCATGTCGGTCATAGGCATCTTTGTCTATTTGCCCCTGTTTGCATTAAAGAAAACCCCCAAATCTCCGGCAAACAGTAGTCCCAAGTGAACCTAAATAAAATTGCCGATATATATCAGCAAAATTGCCGACGTATATCAGCACAATTGCCGACGTCTATCGGCAAAATTGCTGACGATTGTCAGCAATTTTATTTGCCAGCGATTTGACTTCCACACGGAGGGTAGGGAAGATATTTATTTTTCGGAATTGCTTTTCTTTCGGTGCTGGAGTAGGTTTTGCAGGTATTGCCAGTCACTGCGTCCGGGAATAAATTCGCGCAGGCGGGTGGCTGTTTGCCGGGTGAAGACAGAGAGAGAGAAGAATAGCATGACACTAAAAGCGATGCTGGTGCTGGCCGCGGCTCCCGTTACTCCGTAGCGTGGGATGAAGAAAGAGCCGGCTAGTAAGAGGGCAACGAGTCCGATGCCTGAACAATAGGCGCTATAACGAATCCGTCCGCTTCCAATAAAAAAATGGCTCAGGATGTTGTTGCTTCCAAAAGCGACAATACCGATGGAAAGAGCTATGATTATTTGTCGCACCCCTTGAAACTCTGCACTGAACAGGAAGTCTGTATAGATCCATTCCGGAACACATAAGATGCCTGCCATCACCAAGGTCAAGGCGCAGAAGGTGAACTTAAAAAAAGAGATGGTGATTCGTTTCTGTTCTTTGAGATCGGAGGTTTTGGCTACACTGTTATATTCCATCAGGCTGACGCTGCGACTGATATGCCAGACACTTTCCGACACTTTGGTGCCCGCATCCAACAGACCGACGCTGCCTAAGCCTCCGAAACGTTGTATCAGGAAGTAATTGATGCGGGTGATCAGGTTTTCTGCCAGGTTATCGGCACTAGCCCATAAACCGTAAACGAACATCTCTTTTAAGACAGAAAAGAGCGAAGGGGATATATCCTTCTTCTCTTTTAGGTAGGGATATATCCAGATGAGACTGACTACAAAAGCAATGCCGTTTACAATATACGATCCCCGGATGTAGGATTCCACTGTTGCCTCTTTCCGTACGAAATAGAAATAGAGGAGAACGAAAAAGAGGAGTCCCCCTTGCAGGAGATAGGTGATGTTGAAAGCTTTGATCCGGTCTTTCCCTAAAAGGAAACGTGTATTGGCGGTCACAAATGAGTTCAGGATAGCCAGTGTATATACCGCCATGAAATAGGAATCGGGGATTAATCCGGTCAGTTGCATAATGCCACAGGCAATCACCGAACCTGCCAGTGACCAACCATAGGCTAAGGGAAATAAGGTGCGCACAGCATACCGGTTCATGAAATACACCAATGTGTTCCCGCTTAATATACCACAAACGATCACGACAATATTCACGGAAGCCACCAGGATACCGATGAGTCCGACGCCTTCCAGTCCCAACACTTTCGCATTGACAAAAATAAGAGCCAGGTTAAGAAAAGCTACCAGGTAGCGCGTTCCGATCGTTCCGAGTATCTTTTTCAGCATGCGTTGTCTCTTTCTAATTGTAAACCGTCGAGCAATTTGACATAAATCTCTATTGCTTCCCGGATCTCCTGTAACTCAATGTATTCATCCGCGCTGTGTGAGCGGGCGGATTGTCCGGGACCCATCTTCACGGAAGGGAAGGGCATCAATGCCTGGTCGCTCAGTGTGGGCGATCCGAAAGGTTCTCTACCCAATAAGATGGCCCGTTGCACCAAGGGGTAGGAGAGGTCTGTCCGGCTTGAGTTGAGACGGAAGCTCCGGGCTTTCACCTCACAATCTACTTGTTCCCGGATAAGAGCGAAGAGCTCTTCGTTCGTATAAAATTCGTTTGTACGGATGTCGACGGTGAATGTACAGGTGTCGGGAATAACATTGTGCTGGGTGCCTGCCTGGATCATTGTCACGCTCATCTTCACCGGTCCCAGGAGTTCGCTTTTTAATGGGAAATTGTGGGTGTTGAACCATGCGATATCTTTCATCGCCAAGGTAATGGCGTTCACCCCTTCCTGGCGGGCGGCATGGCCGGCTTTTCCGTGGGCAGTACAATCCAAGACGAATAATCCTTTTTCTGCCACCGCCGGTTGCATACCTGTCGGTTCCCCCACAAGGGCAAAGTCGATCCTGGGCAGGTCGCGCAAAGCACTTTCGATGCCTTCTTTTCCGGATACCTCTTCTTCACAGGAAGCGAGGAAAATAAGGTTGTAGGCTTGTTTCTTCTGTCGCAGGATAGAAAAAGCCTCATACAAAGAGACCACGCTGGCTCCGGCGTCATTGCTGCCCAGGCCATAGAGTTTGTCTTCTCCTGTCTCTTCGGCAGAAAAGGGGTCTTTTGTCCATCCTGCCACCGGTTTCACCGTGTCTATATGGGAATTAAGCAGGAGGGTTGGTTTGGCAAAGTCGAAGTCCGGAGCGATTATCCAGAGGTTATTCCCTTTTCGATGTACCACCTCTTGCTTTGCCTCCCACGTTTGTTGCAGGTAATCGGCCACTGCCTTTTCCTCCCGGCTGAAGGAAGGGCAAGAGATCATATTTTTTAAAATATCGATCGCTTCGTAATAATGTTCCATTTTTCTGTTTATCACTAAGTTGTCTGTGAAAAAATCTTTTTAGTCATGCATTAAAACCTTCCCCACTTCTTCCCTGTCACGTTCCAGTTGGGCGATAAGGTCGTCGAGGGAGTCGAATTTAATATCTCCCCGGATATATTGTTTGAAAGCGACTGTTATCGAAGAGTTATACACCTCTGCCGAGAAGTCGAAGATATTTACTTCCAGGCTGATATTCTCTCCGTTGTTGAGGGTAGGACGGTTCCCAATATACAACATGCCATTATAGGATTTTCCTTCCAACATCACCTTCACCGCATAGACACCTATGGCTGGTATAACCTTAAACGGTTCATCGACCTGTATATTGGCTGTAGGGAATCCCAGTTTGTGCCCGACCTTATGACCATGCACGATATGTCCTTTTATCAGGTAGGGATAGGTAAGCATATGTTCGGCTTTTTCGACCTGGCCTTGCATGAGTAAGCGGCGTATCTCCGAGGAACTCACGTTTATCTCTCCCTCTTTATAAGAAGAGGCGTTGATCATCTCTATGCCGCAGCTTGCTCCATACAGTTTGTATTGTTCGAATCCGTCTATCCGGTCATGTCCGAAACGGTGGTCGTAACCAATGAATACTATTTTCGCCTGTAATTTCTCGGCCAGGATGGAACAGATAAACGCCTGTGCATTTAAACGGGAAAGGGCAACTGTGAAGTCCAGGACAATGCAATAATCGATACCTGTTTCTGCCAGGTGGGCTGTTTTCTCTTCGAAGGAGTTGAGTAGTTTCGGTTGGAAGTCGGCTTGTAATACCTGGCGCGGGTGTTGCGAAAAAGTGATTACGGCTGTGGGCAGGTGATGCATCCGGGCTGTCTCTTGCATCTTTTCTATCAAGTGTCTGTGTCCCAGATGGACTCCATCGAAAAAACCGACAGTCGCTACTATTTCAATGCCTTTTAAATCTGTTGGATCTGTAATGATTTGCATCCTATCTTCGAATTGTGGTCGTAAAGATAGGAAAAGCTGCGCGCAGAAGCAAACGGGGCAGACTTAATCCGTCATCTGTTTATAATAGCGTAGGGTATAACCGGGTAAAAGTTCGGGGTGGAATATCCCTAATAAATCTTTCAATAAATAATCCGGATGCAGAGGGAATTCTTCGTAATAAGGGACTTTGCCGGTGTTACAGCCGAATATGCGTTTGTTCTGGAAGGCGTCGAAGTTTTCATAAGGTGTATATTCGGTGCGTAGATCTTTGTAGGTCATGTCTTGGGTGGTATTGTATTTGATTAACCACAAGTCGGCATGAATGCCTTTGTCGAATACCGATTCAAAAGCCAACGGGGTACTACCGGCTCCCGGTAACTCTTTGAAAAGATAATCCGCCCCGGCATCTTGGAATAGATGGGCGATATAACTATCTCCCGCAGGCACATACCAGGAGGAGCCAAACTTCTTCTCGGCGATCACCGTGGGTTTGTTTTTTACATCGGCAGTTAAGGCCTTTAGTGCCAGGTAACGCGCCTCTGTTGCTTTGAAAAGGGAATCGGCCATCACCTCTTTATCGAAGAGGAGACCATAAAAACGGATCCATTCTGTTCGTCCCAATGGCAGTGATTCCATATAATCCGCCCCTTCTATGATAGGGATGCCTATTTTCTCCACAGGGCCGTAACTGTTATTCTGAAAGGGGGAGGCAATAACGATCTCCGCTCCTATGTCGATCATCTTTTCTACGTTCGGAGAGGTTGCTTCTCCCAGGTCGGCGATTCTGCCGTTCTTTACCCCTTCCTGTATGGAGGGGGTATCCATATAGCGGGGTTCGCATACCCCAATGATTTTGTCAGCCTCTCCCAGTAAATCAATAATTCCGGCATGCACCGAAGTGTAAACAACAACCTGTTGAATAGGAACGCGGACCACTGTCCCGGCGGGCAGATTGCCGGGAAGTGGTTGGTCGCGCTCTACCAGTATATAACGTTGTAATAATTGTCCTTTCTCCCAGGGATCATGTATCTCTATTGTTTTGTAGTCTGCGAACCGGTGAATATCGAGACCCCGTGCGTAACGGATGGTGTCGGAGGCAATACATGTCTCTTCGGTATGTTTCTTCTTTCCGGAAAAGGAACAAGACGCAAACCAAACAATAAACAAGATGCATGGAAGATGTTTCATGGAGGAAGGTATTATTGAGTGACGAAAAAGGCTCCCATAGGGTTAATACCGGATATGCCAAAACTGTTTATCTTTTTCCCTTCCGCAGAGAATACATAGATGTCTCCTGTATTGGTATAATCTCCTGCTGTGATATAGATAGAACCATCTACCGGGTCTACATTTACATAAGCCGGATTCTCGATGGTCGTTCCGTCGGTAATAAAGTTTTCTGTGGTGATCTTACCGGCTTGGATATCATAGATCATATATTTTGTATTTGCCGGTTTCCAACCAGTAGAAGCGTTAGACTCAGAAGTTATGATATATAATTTGTCGTTACATACGGTCATATTGATCTGGTCATTCACACAGATAATATCCGTTTTTCCTGTTTGAGGATCTATCTTCTGAAGGCTTGCTTTTATGTCATAGTAATTACCCGATGACATGACATACAAATTACCTTCATTATCTGTTTCTACCCAGCGTGGGTTTAGAACTACTTTAACGACCTCCTTCGAAACAGTAAAAGTAGCTGCATCCACAATAGACAAGGTCGAATCTTGTACCGGATTGTACCCGCCGGAGTTGGCAACGTATAACTTATTCTTTGCCACGGCCACCTTTTCAGGGTTAGGACCTACTTTCACCTTTTGGGTGATCTCCATAGAGGTGGTATCGATACAAGCCAGGTGACCATCAAAGAGGGTGACATATACTTTTCCATTGTGTGCTGTCAGGTAACGGGGAGATTGAGGTTGTCCTTCCGCATCTTTCGGAGAGATCGTTTGTAAGGACTTAGCACTCAGGTCTGTAATTTCAATGGTGTTTGATTTGTCCAGAGCGATATACATTTTACCGCCATAGATAAGCATATCGTTGGCTGTATCTCCCAGTCCGCGACTATTGGTTGCGGAGAATACCTTGGAGGTCAGTGCCTTTGTCTCCGGATTGTAAAAGTCTAAGGTCGAATTGTTTCCCATATATTTCCCGCTATTCAAAATATAAACTCCTGTCGTTTCTACCGGAGTGTCTGGGTATTCCGGGTCATTGTCATCGTCACAAGCTGTAAAGGCCAATGAGGTGATTAGAAATAAAGAAAAAAAGTAAAAGAGATTTTTTGTTTTCATTTCTTATATTGTTTGATTAATAATAGAATCCTATACTCAGGCGCCAGGAACGTCCCGGCATGGGGTAAAACTTTATTACATCGTAATTGATATTACCTAAATTGATAATCTCTCCCTGTAAACGTAAGCGGCAATTAGACCATGCGAACTCCCGGTTGAGAGAAATGCCCTGTTCGACATACTGCTTGATAAGATTGTCCTGCGTGTTTTGAGGCAAGGCATAGCGGTCGCCGACAATAGATAAATGATAACTTATATTCAACCAGGGATTGACCACAGAGGCCGAGGCTGTACCGCTGTGTTTGCTGGTATAAGGTATTTGATGCCGGTAGTTTTTGGCATTCTTATCCGTGATATCGATAGCCTTTTGGAAAGTATAACTACCCTGCAGATGCATAGCGATTTCTTTGTAAAGGGATATTTGTGTGGATAGATTGGCATCCAACCCTTTGATAGAGACCTCACCCATATTCATCATTTTCCAGATGAATAAGGTAGGCATTGCCACTATCTTGTCATGCACCTGATTGTAGTATCCGTCGACGGAGATGCTTGTAGAAGGAAGGATGTCGGCCAACTGCCCGTTCCAGGTCAATCCGATATTGTATTGCCTTGTTCTTTCCGGTTTTAAATTCGTATTCCCCATGCGTAGATAATAGAGGTCGTTGAATGTCGGGACACGGAATATATCTTTAAAAGCTGCCCGGATCCGCAGGTTTTGTGCCGGGAAGATACGCCAGGATGCACTTATGGCAGGAGATAATCGTTTCCTGTCGGCAGGACGATCGCCCCGGTCTACCTTTTCACTCATCCAGGTGCCCAATAGACTGGCAGTGGCTGTCAGGCGTTTGTTTTTATATTGCGTGGCCAAGACCGTCAAGGAGCTGTACCGGGTAGGATAGGGGCATTCGGGTAAGGTGTTGTCCAGTGTATTGACAAAGAAGTCTTCTGTCAGGGAGAAAGAGAATTCTTTGTTCAGTCTGTAAAGACCGGATGCGGAACCGTAATATTCGTTTTGTGTATACCGGTCGTCCTGCCTGCCCGATTCGTATTTGTTGTTTATATCCAGGTAGCGGTTCCAGGCATAATTGTATTTCAACTGTGCCTGGAAGGCGAATTTTTCGTTATACTGGTTTTTATAATGCACCTGGGCAAAGGCGTTTTTATCCCATAGGCGCTCTGCAGCATAATCATTGTATAAGATAACGGATCCGGGCAGCCCTCTTTCCGAATCAAAATAATACGCTTTTATAGCCAGGGTGGCTGTTTTCCCGGCTTTGCCGTATAGGTTGATCTCTGTTCGTCCGCTTTCGATATCGCTGTTTTTACGTTTCAACCGGTCTTTTTCTGTTCCATTGACAAGGGTAAAGGGGTAATTCCCATCCGCCCGTAAATAGTCACCGTGTAAAGAAACCGACCAGGTGGAGGAGAGTTTCCGGTCGTATCGGATATAAGGATTGATAAGGCCAAACGATCCTGTTTTGAGTTGAGCTTGCCATTTGAAGGAGCGGTCTTTGAAGAGGGGGGCACTGGTCTTTATATTTAAAGCCCCTGCCGAAGCATACATCCGGGCTGTCTGAAAAATATCATCTATCTGCCCGATAGACAAGGATACGGATTCTACGTTGTCCAGAGAAAACCGGCTGATATCCACCTGTCCATTTTGGGCATCGGAGATAGTGACGCCATCGTAACTCACGGCTGTATGTTGTGCTCCCAGGCTGCGAACAGAGACGGTCTTCAAGCCGCCTATGCCTCCGTAGTCCTTTACTGTCACACCGGAGAAACGTTTGACTGCTTCGGAAAGATCTTGTATGCCCAATCGTTCCATGTCCGACCGGTCCATCAATTGCATCGGAGCACCTTGCCGGGTACCGGAAATACGTGCCTTCTCCACCACCTCCACTTGTGTGAGGCTGCGGACGGTCGTCGTATCTGTTTGTTGCGCCGGCAAATAAATGACGCCAATCAATCCCATACCCACTAGGTATAGTTTCTTTTTCAGCAATAAATTAGACATTCCACTTCGGTTATCAACACCTTTACCCGAGGTATTGCTTCGTTTCGATCATGGCAGGTTTTCTGGCTCGTTCTCCCTTTACCGGCCGCCTTCCCAACGATTCAATTAAAAATCGTCAGTGGCAACAAGAATTGCCGGGGTTTTATAGAACTTACAGCTACGGGTACAGCTCCGGTCTTACACCGGATTCCCTTTTACTAACTCTTCTTGAACAAAAAGAGTTACACCATAATGCGATGCAAAGATATATGCTTTATTTCTTTGAACAATAGATTCGGAGATTTATTTTTTGTTTCCTTGCGGTTCGGTAATTCTCTAATTCAACTATATACCACGGGTTTGACAACCCGCGGTTATTCACCTGAAACCCCTCCGGGGTAACCCCTACTACCTCTTTTTTGGGGGGATATTTTAGTGTTGATAGCTATCGTCAGTACTGTCCATAGCTATCAACAGTACTGTCGACAATTATCAACAGTACTGTCGACGATCGTCGACAGTAAAATTATCCTTGCTTGGCAATCCTCCATGAAAATAGATTTTCCTTTCGGATTCCACTCACCTTTCACTATATTTGTATTCCCAAATGAAGTGAAAGATCTATGAATAGAGGGTTGGTTGTTCTTGTTTTTTTATTTTTTCAGGTATTTTGTTTGTCTGCCGCAGAAGCGTATAGCTTCCGGGTATACCTGAGTGATAAAGGTGAGTCTGGTTATACTATAGATAAACCGGAGGAATTTCTGTCTCCCGAAGCGATTGCCCGGAGATTGAGAAAAAGGATAGGGATCGACTCTTCCGATCTGCCCATAGCTTCTTCTTATCTGCAGGCATTGACGGCTACCGGAGGAAAATTAGTGACACAAAGCAAGTGGCTGTCTACTGTGGTGCTTTCCAGTCCGGATAGTCTGTTGATCGATCGACTCCAGGAATTAGCAATCGTTGATTCGGTCAAATGTGTGTGGAGAGGAGAGAGGGAAGAAACGAAAGAAAGGGATAGGGAAGACGAAGCTTCTTGTTTACTTTCTTCTGACACCCGGTTGAAAGCCTATTACGGATATGGCGAACCACAGATCAAGATGCTTAATGGAATCAAACTTCATGAGAGGGGATTCACCGGAGAAGGGGTGTCTGTGGCCGTGATTGATGCCGGCTTTATGCATGTCGATCGTATCAATGCCTTTGACTCTTTACGATTAGCGGGTACTTATAATTTTGTATCTCCGGGAGAAAGTGTGTTTGAAGCCGATGACCATGGCACGAAGGTTTTATCCTGCCTGGCAGCCAATCTGCCCGGAGTTATGGTGGGGACGGCTCCGCATGCTTCTTATTGGTTGTTGAAAAGTGAAGATGAACGAACGGAATATCCCGTCGAAGAAGATTATTGGGCAGCAGCTGTCGAGTTTGCCGATAGTGTAGGCGTGGACGTTATCAGTTCCTCCCTGGGTTATTCCCGTTTTGATGAAGAAGGGATGAGTTATGGACAAGAGGCTTTAGACGGTAAAACAACCCTTATCAGCCGGATAGCAACATGCGCGGCAGAGAAAGGGCTTTTTGTTTTTTGTAGTGCCGGAAACGAGGGCAATAACCCTTGGGAGAAAATTACTTTCCCTTCCGACGCTGAGGGGATAGTAACCATTGGAGCGATTACGGATAAAAAAGAAAAAAGCAGTTTCAGCTCCACCGGGTTCACCTCCGATTACCGGGTGAAGCCCGATCTGGTGGCCTTGGGTAGTGGTAACTGTGTGATTGATGCCTATGGGAATGTGCGTTATGCGAATGGAACCTCTTTTGCCACTCCTATCCTGGCCGGTCTGGGCATTTGTCTTTACCAGGCATTGCCGACCCTTACTCATAAGGAGTTAATCACTCTGTTACAAGAATCTTCCTCTCAGTATAAACGTCCGGATGCTGAAAAAGGCTATGGTATTCCCGATGTATACAAAACCTATAAAAAAGGATTGAAATATGTTCACACAGGCGACTGATACTACACCTGCCGAACGGTCGGCTTTGTCTCTGTTAGACCTCAACCGGTCTATACGGCAGGCTATCAACCGCTCTTTCCCTCAAAGTTGTTGGATACAGGCGGAGACAAGCGATGTACGCGTGAATGCCTCCTCGGGACATTGTTACCTGGAGTTTATCGAAAAACAGGCGACGTCGGGGCAATTGGTGGCTAAAGCCCGTGGAACGATATGGGCAAAGACGTTTCATCTGTTGAAACCTTATTTTGAGAAAGAAACCGGACAACGATTCGGCTCCGGCTTAAAGGTATTGGTAAAGGTGATGATTGATTACCATGAATTGTATGGATTTAACCTAACCGTAACCGATATCGATCCTACGTATACCTTGGGAGATATGGTACGCAAACGGATGGAGATTATCCGTCAATTACAGGAGGAAGGAGTCTTTTCTTTAAACAAAGAGCTTCCTTTCCCAACCTTGCCCCAACGTATTGCCGTGATCACTTCGGCAACAGCCGCCGGGTACGAAGATTTCCTGAATCAACTGGTACATAATAAGGCCGGATATCCTTTTTATATCAAACTCTTTCCGGCATTGATGCAGGGAGAGAAGACTGAAATGTCTATCATTGCGGCACTCGATCATCTGTATCATCAGCGGGCACATTTTGATGTGCTTGTTATCATCCGTGGAGGAGGATCTACGGCCGATCTGAGTTGCTTCGATTCCTATTTGCTGGCAACTCACTGTGCCCAGTTCCCTTTGCCGATAATCACCGGAATAGGGCATGAAAGGGACGATACGGTTTTGGATATGGTAGCCCATACCCGCATGAAAACACCGACGGCCGTAGCTGAGTTTCTGATCGGGCAGATGAACCAGGCGGCAGAGGTGTTGGCAGAGATGCAACAACATATCCAGTTGTTTGTGACTGATCACCTATTGGGACAAAAGAATTTCTTGCAACTCTTAGGCACCCGCCTGCCTAGTCTTGTCTCCAACCGCCTGGAGCGCAACCGCAATAACTTACAAGGACTGACAGGACGATTACCGGCACTGGCTTCTTCTTTGTTTTCCCGGCATGCCGTTTTCTTGGATGGTATGCAGTCGCGTCTAACCAATGGGGTATCCTCTTTGTTGACAGAGAATAACCGGCAGATACAATTGTCGGAACAGTTTATAAAAATGAGTTCTCCCGAATATATTTTAAAACGAGGATACAGCCTGACGATGCAAGAGGGACGTATCATTAAACAGGCAAGTGAACTGAAACCGGGAGATCGGATCGTTTCGCGTTTCTCGGATGGGGAGAGACAAAGTATTGTAGAATAAATCAATAAGAATCAAACATGACACAAAAAACAGAAACATATAACGAAGCCATAGAGAAACTTCGTAAGATCGTAGCCGAGATTGAAAATAATGAATTGGATGTAGATGTGCTCTCTGAAAAGGTGAAAGAAGCAACCCGGCTGATTCAATTGTGTAAAGAAAAGCTTTTTAAAGCCGACGAAGAAGTCAAAAAAATATTGGAGGAACTGGATTAATGGAAAAGTATGTAATTATCGTAGCCGGAGGGAAAGGGCTTCGCATGGGATCTGATCTTCCCAAGCAATTTATGCCGATAGGAGGGAAGCCGGTATTAATGCGTACCTTGGAGAATTTCCACAATTGGGATGCCTCGGCAAAGTTAATCCTTGTCCTGCCGGAAGAGCACCAGGATTATTGGCGTATGTTATGTCAGGAAATAGGCTGTACCGTGACACATCATATCGTGAACGGAGGAGAAACCCGGTTTCATTCAGTGAAAAACGGATTGGAGTTTCTCTCAGAAGAGATGGGGCTTTTCCCGGAAAGGAATAAAAAAGCATGGATCGCTGTGCATGATGGGGTCCGCCCTTTTACCGGGCCGGATGTGATCGAAAATTGTTTTGGCAGTGCCGAGCAGGCGGGAAACGCCGTTCCGGTCATACCTATTGTGGATTCATTACGGGAAGTGACCGAAGAAGGAAGCAGACCAGTGGATCGTTCCCGCTTTTATATCGTACAAACGCCACAGGTTTTTCATAGTGATATCCTCTTAAAAGCCTATACCCTTCCTTATTCCCCCCTTTTTACGGATGATGCTTCTGTTGTAGAAGCGATGGGCGAGTCAATACATATGGTGCCGGGTAATAGGGAAAACATAAAGATCACTACGCCATTCGATCTGTTAATAGCAAAAGCCCTTTGTCCTCTCTGTCCATAAGAAAAGAGATACGATGTTAGTAGACCTCAGTAAACGTTCCATTACCTATCTGCCGGGGGTCGGCCCCCGTAAAGCAGAGGTTCTTCAGAAGGAAGCCCGTATTTCTTCTTATGAAGATCTGCTTTATTATTTCCCTTATAAATATATAGACCGGAGTCGTTTTTATAAAGTGGCGGAGGTAAACGGGCATATGCCTTATATTCAGTTAAAAGGACGTATACTTTATTATGATACGGTAGGGGAAGGCCGTACCAGGCGGTTGATAGGCAAATTCACGGATGGAACAGGTGTGATTGACCTCGTATGGTTCAAAGGATTGAGTTATATTACCGATAAATACCGTCCCGGAACGGAATACATTGTATTCGGAAAACCAACCGAATTCGGACAAATTGTCAACATCCCACATCCGGATATGGATCCGGTTGACCAGGCCAACCAGGTGGCAGGTGGCTTACATCCTTTCTATAACACCACCGAGCGCATGAAGAAGGCATTTCTTCATTCCCGGGCCATACAAGACCTGCAATATACCTTATTGAATAGCCTTCAGTGGGAGATCCCGGAGACACTGCCACCGGATATATTGAGACAGACGGGTATGATCTCTTTGTCGGAGGCTATGCGTCATATTCATTTCCCGGAGTCGGCTGAGATGTTACAAAAAGCGGAGTTGCGCCTGAAGTTTGATGAACTCTTTTATATCCAGCTTCATATTCTCCGTACATCCAGCTTGCGCAAATTGAAACTGAAAGGGATTGTTTTTCCTACCGTAGGGAATTATTTCAATAGTTTTTACAAAGACTATCTGCCTTTTGAACTCACCGGTGCCCAAAAACGGGTTATGAGAGAGATTCGTACCGATATGGGGAGTGGACGGCAGATGAACCGTCTCTTGCAAGGGGATGTGGGTAGTGGTAAAACCCTGGTTGCCTTACTGGCTATGTTGCTCTCTGTCGATAACAATTATCAGGCATGTATGATGGCCCCTACGGAGATTCTGGCTACGCAACATTATGCAACTGTGATGGCGTTTCTGAAAGATATGGATGTCAAAGTGGCTCTTCTTACCGGCTCTACCAAAAAGAAAGAACGTAATAAAATTCTGCCGGCTATTGCCAGTGGAGAGATACAGATTGTCATCGGCACACATGCCCTGATAGAAGAAACGGTGGTTTTCTCCTGCCTCGGCTTGGCTATCATTGATGAGCAGCATCGTTTTGGTGTGGAACAGCGTTCCCGTTTATGGGTGAAAAACACGACCATTCCCCATGTATTAGTGATGACGGCGACACCTATTCCCCGCACATTGGCGATGACCTTGTATGGCGACCTGGATGTCTCTGTGATTGATGAATTACCTCCGGGGCGTAAACCGATACAAACATTGCACCGGTACGATAATAAAAAGGCGGAACTCTATGAATTTCTTCGGAAAGAGATACGTCTGGGAAGACAAATATATGTAGTGTATCCCTTGATTGAAGGCAGTGAGAAGTTAGATTATAAAAACCTGGAAGAAGGATTCGAACTCTTTCAGGATATTTTCCCCGAATATACTGTTTGTATGGTTCACGGACGCATGAAAGCGGCCGAAAAAGAAAAGGAGATGCAGAAGTTTATATCCGGAGAAGCACAGATATTAATGGCGACAACCGTGATAGAGGTAGGGGTGAATGTGCCGAATGCCTCGGTGATGGTCATAGAAAGTGCAGAACGTTTCGGCCTTTCCCAATTGCATCAGCTACGGGGGCGGGTAGGGCGTGGAGCAGAACAGTCTTATTGCATCCTGGTCTCCTCTTATAAACTCAGTAATGAAACACGGAAACGCCTGGAGATCATGGTGGGAAGTAATAATGGTTTTGAAATAGCAGAGGCCGATCTGCGTTTGCGCGGATATGGCGACCTGGAGGGAACCCGACAAAGTGGAGAAGGGATTGACCTGAAAATAGCCAATCTGGCGGCCGACGGACAAATACTGCAATATGCCCGGGATATGGCCCAGGAGATATTGAACAAAGACCCGGAATTGGTATCCGAAACCAGCCGGATATTGAACGAAAGGCTCAAAATACTCTTTTCCCGGAAGGTTAATTGGGGATTAATTAGCTGATATGTTGTAAAACATATGTTTTATGTAAACCTTTATTGTATAATATATTACGGCTTTGTTTCCCCCTCTTTAGTCTATGGTTCGGGAAGTTTTAAGATTTATTTTTTGGGAGCTTTATTCCTTTTTGCGACCTTTGGCTGGTTAAAAAAAGGATCAGACTGCCCCTGACAGCTGATTTTTTCCAATTGAAAAAGCAAAAGCTAACGATAAATATGAAGATAAAAGCACTACTATGTATCGGTTGCGTCATACTCGCTACTCCTTTCGTTCATGCGCAGAAATCGAATACAAAAGGGCAAACAAATCCCTCTATTCAAGCGACTCAATTGATGGAGGAATACGTATCCGAATTTTTGGCGGATCGTGTAACGATCAAAAGAGATATCGCATTAAAAGAACTTATTGATATCAATGAAAGAGCGGAATTATTGGAGAGAGAATCTCTTCTGTTTCCCGCAGATGAATTATATGGATCTCATTGGGAAAATAAATTTGTAGACCCTTTCCGTGGTGGCGTAACTGCTACTTTCCCTGACTCTTGTGCCATTGATTGTTCTTCTTTCGTTCTTCCTATCGATACCGATATTAAAGTAACCTCCAAATACGGTCCTCGTCGGCGGGGTATGCACAAAGGAATTGACTTGAAAGTACAGGTTGGTGATACGATCCGTGCAGCGTTTGACGGAAAAATCCGTATACGCAGTTACGAACGGGGGGGATACGGCTATTACGTTGTCATTCGCCATCCGAACGGGTTGGAAACTATTTACGGGCATCTTTCCAAATTCTTAGTGGCGGAAAACGATATCGTACGTGCAGGTACACCTATTGCTTTGGGAGGAAATACGGGTCGTTCTACTGGTTCTCATCTTCATTTTGAGACCCGCTTTTTAGGACAGGCTATTAATCCGGCAGAAATTATAGATTTCACAGACGGTGTTCCTCATCAGGATATGTATGTGTTCCGTAATGTGAAAATCAACGGTAGAAACAGCAACATATATACCTCTTCCGATAGTAAAATGGTTTATCACCGGATTAAGTCAGGAGACACCTTGGGTAAGATTGCCCGGATGTACGGTACTACTGTGAAAGAGCTTTGTCGCTTGAATGGCCTGCGAAGCACTTCCACCTTGCGGATCGGACAATCCATTCGTTGTGTTGCTGGTGTAGAAACCAATGCCTCAAAGAAGACTACCCAGGCAGCCCCCAAGACTACAGTAAAAGCAACAACAGCTGCTGTCGCCGCCCTTTCCCAACAGGAGAAAGCGGTCAGTACAGGAGATAAAACACCTGTATACCATAAAATACAAGAAGGAGATACCCTAGGTGCTATTGCAGCGAAATATGGTACATCCGTTAGTAAATTATGTGAATTGAACGGCATCACACGTACGACTATTCTTCGGTTGGGAAAAGCAATCCGTTGTTCCTGACCTTTCTTACTGCAAGCTTTTTTTATCGATTCCGGGGATAATACGTATCTTTGGCGGCATAAATGAGTGCTCCTATGTATAAAGATAAAACGTTCTATTGGTATATCTTTTCCGAAGAAGGTCTTCTCCTTTTGGAAAAAGGTCAGAGAGGTACATATACAATTCCCACAGGCAATCATCCCCCTGTTCCCATTCAACAAACGATCGAACTGGCATGTTCGGAAGAAACGGCTTCTTATGCGGCTGTATCCCAAACAACGCTTGTGGAGACAGAGCAGTATCTGCCGATTGATTTACGTTCTTCCTGGGATTATCTGGAAGCTGCTCCGTATAAAATGGCAGGAAAGGCCGCTCAGTTAGTGTATTGGGATAAGCACAGCCGTTTTTGTCCCGTTTGTGGCACAGAGACCCAGCAGGTCAACACCATCATGAAGGCTTGTCCCTCCTGTCAATACGAACTCTATCCAGCTATTTCTACGGCAATCTTGGTGCTTATACGCAAAGAAGATACTGTGTTGTTGGTACGTGCCCGCAACTTCAAAGGCCCTTTTTATGGCTTGGTTGCCGGCTTTCTGGAGACCGGTGAGACATTGGAAGAATGTGTCTCCCGTGAAGTAAAAGAAGAGACCGGACTGGATATTAGCCATATTACCTATTTCGGCAATCAGTCCTGGCCTTTCCCCAGCGGTCTGATGGTTGGTTTTATTGCCGATTATGCCGGGGGAGAGATTCAATTACAAGAGGAAGAACTTATGGAAGCAGGATTTTTTCACCGAGAGAATCTGCCGGAATTGCCCAGGCGATTGAGTCTGGCCAGAAAGATGATCGATTGGTGGATAGAGAATCCCCAATAATTGCTACGGCCAGGCTGTCTTTTTTCTTGGCATTTGATTTTACCAAGGGAAGGACCAATTCCGGATTGACGGTACGGAAATTCCGTTGTTTATGTGGAGATGTACTTTCCGGGAGGCTGTTGTAGTATTTCCAGGAGGTTGCCTGTTTCTGGTTTTTTGCCTTTTGCCTGTATTCTTTACTAAACACATAAGCAATGGCCCCCATGAAATCAAAAGACTGTCCTCTGGGTACAGGCTTGCCGAGCGCACCTGGGGTCACCATGAAAAAGGCCGGGTTTATTTCCAGAACCGGTTGGGTGAAATCAGCCATATCCTTGGGGCCTGTGAGCCAAAACACGGAGGGCGGCAAATCTTTTAATGCCATTTTCCGCTTGAGCGAGTCACTCCATTGTATATATTCCGAGAAATCTTTGACTACCGGTAATTCGGGGGAAACAGAGAGCATAGGCGTCAACGGTTTATCCTGATTCAGAAAATGCCCCTCTTGTATGGATTTCATCGTTTCTATATTCAAGCGTATCGTATCTTTCCCGGCTAATACATTCTTAAGCCAAAGGGAATCTTTGCTTGTCCATTGGGCATAAACATAGCCTGTACTACTCATATAAAAAAGGAAATATATAATCAACTGTTTCTTCATATTCAACTTCTCAAGGATAGCTTTTTCAACCGGCCCCCGTATATAAACAAATGCGGCTTCGTTTAGACAAAAGATCCACAAAATCATTCGTTGTTTATTCCATCCAAACCAATAAAGAATCAAAAGTATATAGGATATCGCTTTGTATATCTATAAATTATTTAATTAGTATGTTGTATGTATAATGTTAAACCTTTTTGCATAGATTTAGCATAAAATGCGTACATAATTGTTAATTGTGGGCCGAGAAACCTCTTTTATTTTCTTTTTGCCGGCGGGTAGTCCAAGGTATAATGCAATCCCCGGCTCTCTTTGCGTTCGATCGCTTGTCGCATGATGAGGTAGCCTGTATTTACCATATTACGGAGTTCACAGATCTCTTTGGATGCCACCGAGCGTTTAAACAGGCTTTCTGTTTCTTCATAAATAATATCCAGGCGTACCCAGGCACGTTTCAAGCGTAAGTCCGAACGCACAATGCCTACGTATGAGCTCAGGATCTGTCCTACTTCTTTGGCACTTTGGGTTATGAGTATCATCTCTTCAGGTGATTGTACACCTTCGTCATTCCAGGCAGGGATATTCTCTTGATAGGAATAATTTCCGATCAGAGAAGTGCTGTGTCTGGCAGCGGCATCCGCATATACAACGGCTTCGATCAGCGAATTGGACGCCAGGCGGTTTCCTCCGTGCAGGCCTGTGCAGGCACATTCTCCGACAGCATAGAGCCGCTTGATGGACGAACTGCCGTCGAGATCGACCTTGATACCTCCGCACAGATAATGAGCGGCAGGGGCCACCGGAATATAGTCTTTGGTTATATCGACGCCCAGGCTCAGGCATTTTTCATAAATCGTAGGAAAATGTTTTTTTGTTTCTTCCGGATCTTTGTGGGTGACATCCAGATAGACAAAGTCATCCCCCCGTGTTTTCATCTCATTGTCAATAGCTCTTGCTACGATATCCCGGGGAGCCAATGAAAGACGTTCGTCGTATTTCTGCATAAACTCTTGTCCGTCCTGCGTACGCAAGACGGCACCGTAACCGCGCATCGCCTCCGTGATTAAGAATGACGGGCGATCGCCCGGATGATAGAAGGCGGTAGGATGAAATTGTACAAACTCCATGTCTTTCACCGTTCCTTTGGCCCGGTAAACCATAGCGATGCCATCGCCTGTTGCGACCAAAGGGTTGGTTGTCGTTTGATAGACAGCGCCTATTCCTCCCGTAGCCATTAGGGTCACCTTCGAGAGGAAGGTGTCGATCCGGCCGGTAGCTAGGTTCATAATATAAGCCCCATAACATTCGATATCCGGTGTCTGCCGGGTAACGGTCACCCCTAAATGGTGTTGTGTGAGGATCTCAATGGCGAAATAGTTTTCAAAAACGGAAATATTCGGATGTTGTTTGATGGCCTGTATCAGGCTGTCTTGTATTTCTGCGCCGGTATTGTCTTTGTGATGCAGGATACGGAATTCGGAATGTCCCCCTTCCCGGTGTAAGTCGAAATTGCCTTTTTCATCTTTGTCAAAGTCTACTCCCCAGCTAATCAGTTCCTGTATTTGTTCCGGTGCTTCCCGCACCACTTTCTCTACGGCTGTCCGGTCGCTTAACCAGTCACCGGCAATCATAGTATCTTCAATATGTTTTTCGAAATTGTCAACGATGAGGTTGGTTACCGAGGCGACTCCTCCTTGGGCAAAATAGGTGTTTGCCTCTTCCAATTCTGATTTACAAACAAGTGCTACCTTGCCTTTGTGTGCCACTTTTAGAGCAAAACTCATGCCGGCAATGCCTGAGCCGATCACTAAGAAATCAAATTTTTGTACCATTTCTGCATTTTTAGAAGGGACAAAGTTAGGCATTTAATCTATTGATTGAATCAAAACAGTAGCATAAGCTGCCATTCCTTCTTCTCTTCCGGTAAAACCGAGCTTTTCTGTTGTTGTCGCTTTGATGGATATATCGTTGACGGGTACCGCCATTACTTCGGCAAGAACCTCTTGCATAGCGGGTATATATTGTTTGAGTTTGGGACGTTCAGCCGCCACGGTTGCATCGATATTCCCCAGTTCATAGCCAGCCTCCCGGATCAGCTTCATGGTATCCCGTAAAAGGATTTTACTGTCAATATCTTTATACGCACCGGCGGTATCCGGAAAATGATATCCGATATCCCGCATATTCGCAGCTCCCAATAAGGCATCACAGATGGCATGGATCAGTACGTCCGCATCGCTATGTCCCTGTAGTCCGGCAGTATGCATTATCTGGATGCCTCCCAACCAAAGAGCCCGGCCGGGAGCAAACGCATGTACATCATAACCAAATCCAACCCGGATTTTCATCTGTTTTATCTGAATAAGTTCTTTAATCCGTCCATATCGAAGGATAAGGAGAAACGAAGGGTCTGGTCCAAGGGGTTACTTTGTACCGTACTGATCAGATAAGCTGCATCCAGTTGGAACACATTCATCCGGAACCCTGCTCCCAAAGAGAAATATTGACGGTTCCCCAGGTTCGGGTTCTCGTAGTAGTACCCACCACGCAGGAAGAACTGGTCGTTGTAGCTATATTCCGCTCCGAGTGAAAGCATGACTTCTTTCAATTCGCCGGAGAATCCATCCGGAGAATCCGTGAAAGATTTAAAGATACCGTTGATAGAGCCCATGCTGTTATAATCTTCGTAGGCTGTCTGGTATTCTTCATCTGTCATATCTTCTTTTATTGGGTGGCTGGGTACCAGGTATTTGCTTAAGTCCAGATAGAATCCCAATTTGTTGTAATCATCCAAAGGGAAGAGAATACCTGTACCAATGCGTAAGGTAGCAGGAAGGAACTGGTTCTTTTGACCTCCGTCATAGGATACCTTACTACCGATATTGGATATATTGAAACCATAACTCCATAAACTCTCGCTATTGCCTAGGATCACATATTTCTCCCCATATCCGGCAATGTCGGCAGCAAATGCATCTTCCGCCTGCAGATCATCCTGTGCGTCCGCACCTAGATCCGAACGGATGTAACGCAAGGCAACCCCCATGGAGAAGTTCTCAGACAGCTTGCGGCTGTAACTTACGTCGAGAGCCAGTTCATAAGGGCTGAGTGTCATCGTGCTATTCGGGTCGCCCAAGATCGCACTGCCTGTCACCTCTCCGAATGAGAAGTAACGCAAAGAGGCCCCTATCGCCTGTAAATCATTATCTCCAATCTTATAATAACCGGACAGATAAGCCAGTGCCACATCGTTTACCAACTTCCGCAACCAAGGCGTATAAGAAAGAGAAATACCAGCTTTGCTATACTGAAACGCGTGTTTCGCCGGGTTCCAGTATTGTGAGTTCACGTCCGGAGTCGTAGCAATCCCATTGTCCCCCATAGCTCCCCCGCGTGCATCCGGCGCAATGGATAATGAAGGTATCGCGGTACTGATAGGTGCAAATTTTGTTTTAAGATCCTCTTCCCCCCCTCCTTGTGCCTGTAAGGACATAAAAGGACTTACAAGACAAAGTATCAACAGGCATAAATTGAATCGAGAAAATTTCATACATATTCTAATTTTATTTGACAAAAGAAGGCGAATACAAGTTCGCCTCAACATATAAACAGATTTCCTTCTGCTTTATTGTGTAAGAATTATTAATTTATTTGCATCCGTAGCCTCTTTGGAATGGTCGGTACTGATGGCTGCCTTGTAGACATAAACTCCCGGCCGCAAGCGGGCACCCGAATTATCCTGCAGGTCCCAGGTGACGATATACGACTTAAACACTTCGGAGGATCCTTTCTCTTGCCACTGCCATACGCGACGGCCGGTCATGTCGTACACCCAGATGTTGACAGTCATATACGCTTCCGGCCGGTTATGGCGCAAGCTGAATTCTACCTGCTCCCGCGCCGGGTTGGGCGTGGCGGTTATCTCGGTGAGTTCGGGTTTGAGTCCCTCCACTACTTCAAAGGTGAATGTTTCTTTCGACGAGTTGTTATGAATATCCCAAAGGATAAATTCCGCCGTGTGCAGCCCCGGTTTCATTGCCGGTATCGGGAAGATAACCACGCCTTCCCCTTCTTTATCCACCACATTTTTATAATAACTGTTCAGGGTATATGTATAGGCAGGACTGCCGTCGATAATCAATACCACATCGTGTCCGATACTGCTTCCGCTGAGGTTGACGCCACTTTTATCCCATACATGGGCTACGAAGAGTGGGGTTGTATTAACCCGGTCTCCACTGATAAAGGTCGAGTCGTTCAGGTAATACGACCGTATCTCCGGTCCTTCTTTATCCTCTTCTGCACTTTCGGAAGTACCTCCCACCTTGAAGTTTTGGAAATTCCCTTGTGCCTCGATACCTGATTCTTCATCGCAGGCATATAGGTTCATCTTTCCAAAGTCGTTCGAGTAGGAGATGTCTTTGGGTACGGTAAAAGAGAAACTGAAACTACCATTCACCACCTTATCGTTTCCGATAAAGAGCGTGTTCGGGTAGTCTGTAAAAGAAAAGGTTCTGTCTTTCCGGTTATTATCCAATGTCTCCCGCTCTACTTTGCTGTCTAAGACCGTAGGAATAAGCGTGCCGTTGAAACCGGTCGCCCGGTTGCCGTTGCCATCCCATACTTCTCCCTCTATGGTTATTTTTTCCAACGCTTTGAAGGTGACTGCATCGTCGGAAACCGGAGAGCCGTTGACAGCCGTTACCTTCATCCGGTATTCGGGATAAGCCAATTTCATTGCCGGGTCACCGATAAGGATAAAGTTCAGGCGGTTACGTAAGCCTTCGCCTCCTCCGTATTTATAATTGTTTTTAGTCTCTTTCATCACTTCCCCCAGGGTCAGGCGCGTACCGTCTTCTCTTTTTTGGAACAAATGTGTAATCAATTCCTGGTTCAACGGACCATTGTATTCGGCAAATACCACGCGGGTCGTCGTAAACAGCCCAATGCCCCCGCTGTTTTTGTTGAGGAACACCTGTTCGCCGGCAGAGGTCGCTAATGCGTCAAAGCGGGTGAAATCGCAGGTGGCCGTTACCCACAAAGGCAAATGCGTATAGGTCGCTTGAGAGATATCGGTTTGTGTCAATATCTTCTCATCACTCCAGGACTGGGTATCGCCATGTCCGGTATAATTCATAAGCAACAATCCGCTTTTCAATAATTGTTGTATCCGGGTACGCACATCCGGATACGTTGTTTGTCCGGAGAAATCTTTTTTATAGGCATCAAAGTAGATCTTGTTTACCAGGAACTCCGGATGATTTCTTTCAATAATATTTTCCGCCAGATAATCCGCCTGTTCCATATGCAATGTCGTATATTCATCCGCGGAACTACCGTCATCGCCAATGAAACAGAGGTTGTTTTTCCAAGCTCCCATCTCTTTGTTGTCCATATAAGCGATGATCTTATCCACCGCTTGTCTGGCTTGTGTGACTGTCCGTATAGGGAGTCGGCCTATGCCTATTTCTTGCTTCCAATATTCTATGCCGCTTTTTTCATCATTGTTATCTCCCAGGAAACCGAAATAATCATCTGTTACATAGGAGCCTATATCCCAAGAGTTTACCGACTGGTAGGTCAATAGCATTTTCTGGTGGATCTCTCCTTCCGGATAAGTAGTTTTTATTTCGGAGGAGACACCGCGGTTGTCATACAAGCCGTCGCCAAAAAGAAGCAGATAGCGGGGCTTCTCCTCTTCGGTCGTCGCCCGGTCGTAAAACATCTTCATGAAACGGCGGTAGGCGGAGGCATCCGGTGTACCACTGGAAAACTCATTGTATATCATTTGGGGTTCAACCACTTCTACCGACAAACCGTCGCGTTCGCGATGGGCCTGAGCCAGTCTTTCGGCCTGTTCTTTGACCGTCGGCAAGGCGATGATGACCATGTCTGTTTGTGATAAACCATGTAGATCCTGACAGGGTACCTCTTCTGCCTGGGTCGGAACAGCGAAACTGTTATCGTTTGTCTGTACAATGACGAACTCCCGCAAAGGGCCTGCCGGAATTGTAAAGGATAATTCCGAACCGTTCAACTCCGTCTCCATCAGTTTCGGATGGATGGCATCCGTCACGTCCCAGATAAGTGTATTTGCCTGGGCTCCCTGTATCAGGAAGCGGCTTACATTATTCACAGAGGCCAGGCTGCGGAAAAAGGTATAGGCTCCGTAAGGTTTCAAGGTTCTCTTTACCTGCATACGGATATAATCCAGGTAGGTATTCTTATGCGAAGGCACGGAATAAGAGACGTTTACTTTTACACTTTCCGTCTTTTCCCCTTTCCAGGTGCCTGTTTTGTCCAGCGGCATTGCCTTCGTATAGGAGGAACTGTCATTGATATACGTAACCAGGGTAATTACTTCCTCTGTACCTATTTTCAAGATCGCTTCTCCGGCAGAAGTGGCTCTGGAGAGAAAGCGCATAGTCACTTTGCCCTCTTCCTGGGTGATGCCGGGAAACGAGAAGGGGAAGGTCTGCGCCAAGGTGCTTCCTTCGAAAGATTCTCCATAAAGCTCCCGCCCCGATTTATTGATAGATACCCAGTCGCGTTCGTGTACCTTATAGTCATCAAAGTTTGTGATCTGTAAAGAGGCTCCCGAAACATTGGCTGTTGTTTCCATTTCCCCGGGTGTTGAACTATCCGTAAGGAAATAATATCCCGAGGTAGCATACGGGTTGTTGGTGTGGACAAAGAGGCCGTCCACGCATTCCCACTTCGTCGTGCCTTTCCCGTAGAACAACAGATAATCTGCTCCCCGCCATACATCTATGGCAGGCAGATCGTCTATATAGGGTTTCTTGAAGTTTTCATCCAATGGCCAGCCACCGTATCCGTGAACAGACACCTTTTCGGGGTTTGGGAATCCCCATTTCTTCAAATCGCTATACGATAGTTTGTAGATGCCCGTTTCGCTTACCTCTATTTTCACCCATTTGCCTTCGGCCAGAGCGGATTTTGAGGCATACTGACTGCCGTCAGCCCAGGATAAAAAGGGTATACAAATACTGATGCATACAATATAAATAAATCGTAACATATTAATGTCTCATCTTATTTCACATAAAAATCCAATAACTTTCTTTCTCCCAGATAGCCTGTCAGGTGATCGTTTATCTGGACCGGTCCTACGCCTGCCGGAGTGCCTGTATAAATCAGGTCGCCTATCTTTAAGGTAAAGAAACGACTGATATAGGCTATCAATGAGTCGACAGGGAATAACATATCCTTTGTATTGCCTTCCTGCACCTTCTCTCCGTTGATGTCCAGATGAAAAGCCAGCGCGTTTATGTCTCCCATTTCCTGTAGGGGGACAAAGGTTCCCACTACCGCCGAATGGTCGAACGCTTTGCTTCGCTCCCAAGGCAAACCCTGGGCGCGCAAGTGGCGTTGCAGATCCCGTGCCGTAAAGTCGATACCGACACTTACTTCTTCGTAATAGCGGTGTGCAAACCGTTCGGCAATGTTCTTCCCCAACCGGCTTATCTTGACCACCAGTTCCGTTTCATATTCTATCTCGGAGGAAAAGTCGGGAATAAAAAAAGGTTTCCCGTCTTTCAACAAAGACGAATCGGCCTTCATAAAGAGAGTAGGCTCTGTTAATTCTAACGAATGATGCATCTCTTTATTGTGAGCTGCATAGTTCATTCCTACGGCAATAATTTTCATTTCTTAGTGATTGAGTGAGTTTAGCCGGTTGTACATAACGGCTAAATGGGCATACATAGATGTATTTTGTACGACAATATGTTCCGGCACGCGGATGCGGAAAGGGGTGAAGTTCCAGAGGGCCTTGATGCCTCCGGCTATCACCTGGTCGGTGATCTCCTGCGCATTCTCTACGGGAACGGTTAGGATCCCGATCGTTGCCTTGTATTCTTTTTGTTTTTGTGGAAACTCGCTTATGTGAAAAACGGGAATGCCATTGATGTCTTTGCCGGTCAGCTCTTTCCGTATATCAAACCCGGCTATGATCTCCACCCCATATTGGTTCAATCCCGAGTCTTGCAAAAGGGCGCCTCCCAGGCTACCAACGCCAAAGATAAAAGCTTTGTGCTGGGCGGTGAAACCGAGAAAATCTTCCAATACGGCAATCAAGGCATCGATATCATACCCTACCCGTGTCTTCCCGGATATATTGATATAGGAGAGGTCTTTGGCTACCTGGCTGGCGTCTACATTGATCTCTTTGGCCACCTGGGTGGACGAGACAAAGGTTTCCCCGCGACCTTTCAACAATTTGACAAAGGCCAAATACCATGGCAACCGCCTTAGTGTGGGTTCCGGAACTTTCCAGTTCTGTTTCATCTCATCATTCGCCATGCTGTCCATCCGTTTCCTATACTAAGATATTCATATATGAATTACAAAATTACATTTTTTTTTCGGCATATCCGCAATTTCTCTTTTTTTATCCTGTTTACCCCTTCCTGCAAGGGGAGGGGGCCTTTCCCTCTGAAGAGAAAAACGCTGGATAATAGAATTGCCGATATATGTCGACATTTGTGCCGATATATATCGGCAATTGTGTCGACAATTGTCAGCACTTGTGTCGACATATATCGGCATTTTTATTCTCCCGCAGAAAAAGGACGAATCCGTATCGGTCTTTTTCATTTCTTATGTTTGGGAATAGGCAAAAAAGAAACCCAAAGGCACTTCGCTTGTACCTTTGGGTTTCTTGAAAGAATCAGACTTTGTATCTGTCTGTAAGGTTGTTTTATTCTTATTGACCGCCACCTTCCTGGCCGCCGCCACCGCCACCGCTTTCGCCGGCTTTCACGTCGTCGTTGTTGATGCCTCGTCTTACTTTCTTTATCTGTTCTTTCATGGAACCGAATTTGTAAGAAACACTGATGCCAAAGGAACGTGCCGTCCAGTGGCTTACACTGCGCATATTGAATGTGGGGTCTGTCGTGGTGGTCTTATATTCCATCGTTTTCCAGAAAGGACTTTGGGCACTTAAAGAGACTGTCAGTTTTTTCTTCAGGAAATCTTTGTTGACAGAGAAGGACATGAAATACTGGGAAGATCCTTTTCCTTGCAACTGAATATAAGGGGCGAAATAGCCTCCGTTGAGATTCAGACGGATGTCATAAGGCAAGGTGTATCTGGCTCCTGCGAACCCATGACCATTCACGCCATTGTTGGACATGCCTCTATTGCCTCCGTCCATATCGACGTAATTGACACCTCCGTTGATATAAATATTAAATTTAGGGTTGGGTGTCCAACTGGCATAGAGATATCCCCCTACCTGGTGTCTTTTTCCGATATTGTCATACGTAGAGACGGACACATCGGGTTTTCCCGGCGTTTCGTTCGGTTGCAGGAAAGTATAGCGTTGGATTGAATTGTTCACAAAAGAATAATTGACACTTGCGTTTAAATTAAACTTCTGAGAGAAAGAGCTGAAATTGAAATTGATATTATGGCTTTTCTCTGAATCCAGGTCCGGGTTACCATAACTGATATTTTCCGGGTCGACATCATTCACATAGGGGTTCAGGTACCAGATACCCGGACGGTGAATACGCATATTATAACCCAGTCGTATTTGTTTGGCCATACTTAACTGATAAGAGACAGTCGCATTCGGTACGACATCAAAATAGCTTACATCAAAGTTTTGAGCCGGTTCTTTTTTGAACTTCACATCCAAAGAGGTTCCTTCTGCACGGACACCCCCTTTTAAGCCAAACTTATTGATACGCATGGAATAACCGGCATATCCGGAATAGATATGTTGGGTATGTTTAAAGTTGCTGTTTGTTGCCGGTATCTCGTTCCACAGATGGGTGTCTTCGTCAAACCAGGTACGCATAGCTTCACTCTTGCTTTGTCTCATGATGTATTTTACGCCCGCTTCGAGGGTATGTCCTTTCCGTATCGGCGTGGTATAATCAAACTGGCCGGTATGTTCTCTGGTAGAAGCATCGTTGATGTTATGCTGTGGATAAGGGGTGAACGGTACATAATTTTGCACATTGAAAATGTCTGTATTGCTTTCACTGTCGTTCGGCGAGTCGTTGAAACGATAAGAGAGCGTGATTAACTCGTCTTTTTTCCGTGTAGACCGTTGATAGTCGACATTCAGACTTTTCGAACCAAAGGTAGAAGTCGTTTTCGAATGGCGATCGTAACTGTAGATATGTTTTTGATCCTTATCCAGCATAACGACTCCGAGTTCGGAGTAACTCTTGGAATCGCCCTGGAATAGATTTCCCCCGATGCTCAAGAGATTGAGTGTATCTATTTCATAACTGATCTCTATATTTCCATGTTGGAAAGGTCCTTTGTTCTTGCTTCTTCCCGTTTGATTCAGGAACGTATTGCCGTCTTCGCGTATGTTTTCACGCATAGATTCCGAGTCGTTCCAGGGAGAGTCTCTGTGTGAATAGTTAAAGTTACCTGTCAATCCTACTTTTCCCACTTTGGCTGTCAGGTAAGCTCCTCCGCCCATATACCCTAAGGTGTTCGCATTCGCACGGACAGAACCGCTGAATCCTTGCAGGCTGTTGGTTTTTGTAATGATGTTGATAATACCACCGATCCCTTCGGCATCGTATTTTGCACCCGGATCCGTGATGACTTCGATGTTTTTGATGGAGCTGGCAGGCATGCTCTTTAATACGTCGGAAGGGTTGTTGCTTAACAGGTTAGAAGGTTTTCCGTTCATGTGGATAACGAAGTTGGTCGAACCTTTCAACTGGATCTTGTCTTCCCCGTCCACCGTGATCATCGGCACCTTACGCAGCATCTCCAATGTATTATTGGTGATCGACTCCGGGTCGTCTTCCAGGTTATAAGAGATCTTATCGATATCTACCTTCACCAAGGGTTTCTGGGCGGTGACAGTGACCTGGCCTAAGTTTTGTGTATCATCGGCCATCATCAGTTTACCCAGATCTACTTTTTTATTCGTTTCCGCCAGGGTAAAGCTTTTTTGTGCAGGAGCTTTCCCGAGTGATTGCATAAAAATGAGGTATTTACCCGGTGCATTTAATGTTGTTTCAAATTTACCATCCTCGTCGCAAGCCAATCTTTTGATAGATTTTTGAGGGGCATTTTCCATTACGATGTTCAGCGTAGCATAAGGTACGCTTTCATTTTCCAGTGAATCAATCACTTGTCCTTTGATTGAAAAGGACGACACATTGTTGTTTGTCTGCGCATAAGAAGAGAAGGCACAACACAATACTAGAAGTAAAGTCAGCAGTTTCTGTTTCATCGAGTCTATTAGATAATATTAGTTTTACGAAATGCTCGTAAGCCGCAAAAGTAGTTGATTCTATCTGAATTTAAATAAATGGATTTTTAAATAAGTATAAAAAATGTATCAGTCCCTTTGAAAAGCAAGCAATTCCTCTACTTTTGTATAATATAATATAAATCATTCCCCTATGAAACGCATCCTTTCTATTTTTATTGCATTATTTATTGTTGCAGCTCTTGAAGCTCAAGAGTTGAAGGTGATTAAACTAAATGCTCCCAATAAAGAACGGGGAAGTCGTGTGATGAAAGCATTCGACCAACGTCATTCGGAGCGTTCCTATGCCTCCAAGCCCTTGGATCCGCAGGATTTATCGGACTTATTATGGGCGGCAAACGGAATAAACCGTGCGGATGGGAAACGCACGGCCCCTTCATGCCGGGATTTCAGGGATGTGAAAGTGTATGTCATTCTTCCCGAAGGAGCTTTTTTGTACAATGCCGAGCAGCATGCCTTGGATCCTGTGGCTGCCGGAGATCATCGGGCTATTGTGGCCGGCGGACAGGCCTTTGTAACTTCCGCACCGCTTAGCCTGGTATTGGTATCAGACCTCACCTTGTTTGGCGGAACGATCCATGAAGGTACCAAGTTGATGGCTTCGGTGGATGTGGGTATTGTGTGTCAGAATATTAATATAGCCTGTGCCGGCCTGGGATTGGCTACCGTACCCCGGGGGTCAATGGATCAGGCTGCTTTAAAAGAGATTCTGCAATTGAAAGATACCGATCTGTTGTTAATGAATAATCCGGTGGGATATCCGAAATGAAAGTATTCCTTCAGTCTATCTTGGGGCAATTTCTCCTGACACCCTTTATCTGTTGGCGTGGGTATCAGGCTCTTCCTGCAAAGAAAAGTTGGCGGATACCTTATCTTTTGTTTTTTGTCATTGAATTATGTCTTTTTCTGACAGGGTTCTTCTTTCACGAGGTATTGCCCGACAAGGTGTTTATAGGCATTATGTATGTTTGCAATACCTGGTATATTGCTTCCTTGTATCTGACGATGGCTCTTGGGCTGTTGGAGTTGTTGCGTTTTACGCATCGTTTATATCCCTGGTTTCCGCGTTGGGTAACCACCCATTGGGATCTTACCAAAAGATTGTTCTTTGTCTTTATTACCTGCGGTGTTCTCTTGCTGATGATACAGGCGTATCACCGGGTGATGAATCCTTGCATCACCCATGTACATATCACGCTTCCTAAAAAGGGGGTGGGGGTAGACAGTCTCACCGTTGTGATGATGAGCGATTTGCATATAGGGGAGGTCATTGGCAAAAAGATGGTGCAGAAATATGTACGTATGAGTAATGCCTTATATCCCGACATGGTCGTATTGGTCGGGGATATCATGGATTATGAGTCGCGATTTGCCGAACAGGCACATATAGAAGAAGACCTGCAGCAGTTGGAGGCTCCCCTGGGTACGTATATCGTTTATGGAAACCATGAATACCGGGCAAACCGGCATGCGAAAAAGCGTTGGTTGGAAAAGACCGGGGCTACTTTATTGGTCGACTCAGTAGTTATGCCCGACTCCCTGTTTTATCTTATCGGGCGGGATGATTATATCAATAAGAAGCGCAAGCCTTTGCAGGCATTGATGAAAGGGATAGATCCGTCTAAGCCGGTTCTTGTATTGGATCACCAACCCTGGGCTTTTGCGGAGATGGCGATGAACCGGATCGATCTCGGATTACATGGGCATACGCATTATGGGCAGTTGTGGCCTTATCCTTTATTGATGAGGTTTGTTTATGAACAACCTTATGGATATCTTCGCAAAGGAGACAGTCAGTTCTATGTTTCTTCGGGCATTGGCATAGCCGGTCCTCCTTACAGGGTGGGCACGGTTTCCGAATTGGTTGTTCTACATATCCGGTTTTCAGACGTCTGAGAGCCTTATACTGACTTTATAACTCTTCCTTTTCGTTTCTTTTGTTTCTCATTTTCATGCGTTTGATTTGTAAGAAACGCAAGAGAAGGATAATAACTACGGTGGCACCAATCATACAGAAATACTCGGTATAACTCAAAGGCGTCTTTGCCCGTCCCGGCCAACCCAATACACTCATAATAATCAAATAGGCCAATAAGGCGAAACTTGTCAGATTGATCTTTTTCATATGTGTCTTTTTATCAATACAGGACAAAGGTATTATCTTTCAAGGATATTCATTGGCTCCAAACGCATTTGTGTTGTGCCTGATAGGGATTGGCCTGAATCGATACGATGTACAAGCCGGAGAGGGAGGGGAGGCGGAGGCTGGAGCTGCCCTTCCCGATCTCTTTTTGCCATATGTTTTGGCCTTTATAGTTCAGGATAGAAACACAACCCCGGGCCGGCATATTCTCCAGGTAGAGCCTGTCGCCTTTGATGTAACTGTTCATGTCTTTAGAGAAAGGGGGATATGCCGATGAAACCGGCGATTTTGAAGAAAAAGGCTCTGTCATCTCTGTTGGTAAAGGCGTAGATACGTTGATCCTCCTTCCACTTTTCACCGGGGGAGATGTTTGCACGAATAACTCCGTCTCTCTTTGAACTTTTATAAAAAAGGCGGAAAAGGGGGGGAGTATATAATCGCTATGCAAAGCATAAGGGGTAAAGCCGTTTTTTTCGTAAACATAAATATATCCGTCTGTATCACCTGTCTGTTCGATGTGGGAAAGAGGCAGAGGGGCCGGCAAGGGATTGCCGCAAAGAACCCAACCGTGATGTTGCTCCTGATTCTCTTTTGTCTTTTCAGTAACCGATAGCGAAAGGACTGCCTTGCGGGCAAAGTCGAGGGGGATATCTCCGTTGGCAGAAGAGAAATAGAGCGTTTGACTTTTCGCTTTCTTGTCCAGGGCGATCAGATAACCTTTGTTTTTTTCAAACACAGGTCGGTTGCTCTTCAATATATCCGATGAAACGACTTGCCAGTTGCCGCTTGCTTCATTCTTTATAGCCCGTTTCTCTCCATCGTATGTCTGCAAATAGAAGTAATTGCCTTCTCCTTTGAAGGTCTGATCTTTCAGTTGGAAGTTCACATCAAGCCCATTCTTATACACATCAAAAGGGAAAGAGATAAAATACCATTTTCCCTTTTCCGGGAACGTTTGGTAGACAATACATTTATTCAGATGTATATCACCGGAGGAATAAAGGGCCGGATCTGCGGGGTGAAACAAAAGCGTTTGTGCAGACAAAGACTGGCCTTCGTTTATATGAATGGAACCGTTGCCCAGGTTTATACGGGCACAGGAGGTAGGCCGGTCTATATAGACATCACCATTGATCAGGGCACGGCGCTGACGCAAGGCCGGGGCATGGCTCCAGAGGTTGCCTTCGTGCCAATGGCCCTTTTGGGTAAACAGGGAATGTATTTTGGTTGCCCCAAGTGCTGCTACGCTGTCAATCGCATAAAAGCCCTGCTGGCTTTCATGGGTTGCCGTCTCCACCCATAAAGTTAAATTCCGGGGATTGTTCAGAATAAGTATTTTGGAGGCGTTAGGGGACGCACTTTTGTCTTTCTTCTGCGTGAAGGAGGCAGAATAATTGTCTGGCGGTGTTAACCAGAGATAATTATTTAAGGAGGTCTCTCCTCTGTCGGTATTCAATAGAAGGTTCTCTCCGGTCATCAGTCTCCAGGCGGCGTATTTTACATGTATCTTTATATTGTCGTATCCTTTATGTTCTATAGTATCCATGTAGAGGTAACTGCCGGGAGTCAACATGATTGATTGCCCATCCGAAGAATCAAGGATGCCTTCTTCCCGTGGATCGAACAAAGGCGTATTTCCTGTTGTCTGGTATGCCCAATTATCCGATAAAGCCTGGTTGAAGGTCTGGAGCCTAAACGTATCCGTGAGGGAGTCATTCTCTTTTCCTGTTACGAATTTCTGCCAAGAGGAAGGATCTACTCCTTGAGAATGAAGGGTTATACAAAAGAGAAAAGAAAAACAAAAGGGGAGTAAACGACTCACCCAAAGGGATGTATTCGCGTTCATAGTCAGGTTTTTTACGGTTTCTGATTCTACAAATATACAAAATAATTGAAATACGCTATCTTTGCTCCATGAAAGACTTTATTATCTCTGAGACACAAACAGAAAAGGCGGTTCTCATCGGATTGGTAACCCCGTCGCAAAACGAACAACATATAAAAGAATATTTGGATGAATTGGCTTTTTTAGCCGAGACAGCCGGTATGGAAGCGATCAAACGCTTTACCCAGAAACTGGATCATCCGCATCCGGTAACCTTTGTCGGTTCCGGCAAACTGCAGGAAATCAAAGAATATGTGGTGGAGAATGAGGTAGGGTTGGCTATTTTTGATGACGAACTCTCTCCCAAACAATTACGCAATATAGAGAAAGAATTGCAGGTAAGGATAATGGACCGTACCAGTCTGATCCTTGAGATATTTGCCCTTCGTGCACAAACAGCGCATGCTAAAACCCAGGTCGAACTGGCACAATACAACTATATGTTACCCCGTCTGACCCGTTTGTGGACTCACCTGGAACGGCAACGCGGAGGGGGAGCGATGATGCGGGGACCGGGTGAAACTCAGTTGGAGACCGACCGGCGTATCATCCAGGACAAGATTGCCAAGTTGAAACAGGATCTCGTCGATATCGACAAGCAGAAAAGCGTGCAACGCAAAAACCGGGGAAAGATGGTGCGTGTGGCCCTTGTTGGGTATACGAATGTGGGAAAGTCGACTGTGATGAACCTGTTAAGCAAAAGTGAAGTATTTGCTGAGAACAAATTGTTTGCCACCCTGGATACTACGGTGCGGAAAGTGATTGTTGAAAACCTGCCTTTCCTGCTCTCCGACACTGTCGGTTTTATTCGCAAACTGCCGACGGAGTTGGTGGAGTCTTTTAAATCTACCTTGGACGAGGTACGGGAGGCCGACCTCTTGGTGCATGTGGTCGACATCTCTCATCCTGCTTTTGAAGAACAGATAACGATCGTGAATAAAACACTGGCGGAGATCGATGAAACGGAGAAACCGATGATTATGATCTTTAACAAGATCGATGCCTTTACCTTTGTGCCGAAAGACGAAGACGACCTGACACCGCGTACCCGGGAGAATATTAGTCTGGACGAACTCAAGCAAACCTGGATGAATAAACTTCCCGAAAACACAATCTTTATCTCCGCCCGCGAACGTACGAATATAGAAGCTCTTAAAAGTCTTTTGTATGAGCGGGTCAAACAAATCCATATTACACGTTTCCCTTATAACGACTTCCTTTTCCAGCAGTATGATGAAGAAGAATACGAAGGAGGATTATAAATAAAAAAATCTCCGGCAAGAAATATTTGTTTCCTGCCGGAGATTCTTTTACATACGTATGCTTCTATTCTATAGAAAGGAAAATAGATGGCAGTTTATCCGATTTGACGGCAACCACGCATTTGCCTTTTCGTTCCAGTTTAATACAGGCCCTTCCGTTGTAACTTTGCACACGGTATGAGCCGGTAGAGGTTCCTTGGTTTTGTATGAGCTTGCCATCACCGGCCAAACTGAATTCGATGTATTGACGCGAGTCGAGACAACGCACTCCTGCTGCATCTTTTAATTCGGCCTGGATCCATACCTGGTCATTCTCCAAGGGGGTAGCAGTCAGACTGATCTCTGCCTCTTTGCCCCATTTCTGCGTTTGATATGTTTGTTTGATCTCATCAATAATAAGTGAGTTCTTCTTGTCAGAACCTATTGCCCGTATGGTATTCTCTCCCTCTATCAATGGAACATACCAATGGAAACCGGCAGCCGGGAAATCCTGACTGTCTCTCTTTTTCTTTCCTTGGGAGACGCCGTTGACGAATAGTTCCACCTCCGGACAGTTGGAGTATACCAGAATCTCTTTTTTCTCCTCTTTTTCACCCCAACGTACTGGCCAGGTATGACCGTATATGTGGACCATTGGCTCTTTGGACCAATAAGATTGGAATACATAATAACTCTCTTTTGGTGTCTGGTCGCGTTCGACAACTCCTTTTTGATTCACATAAGGAACCGGGTTTTCCGGGCGGAGAGGGGTTGAGAAATCCTTAAATGTCCAGAAAGCAGAACCTGTCAACAGGGGCATTTTCTCTTGTTCTTTCAGGTGCCAATCGAAGAGACGGATGATATAGGATTCAGACCAGTCCCCTTTGGTTGCCGCATTGCTGACATGAGCAAAGTCGCCTTCCATATGCCGACGGGCATGGCTGTCGCCTCCCCATTCCGCATGAAAGAAGCGGGTCGTACCCTGGATTCCCTTTTCGCTCATTTCTGCATAATCTCTGAACGCCCGACTGTACCAGCCGGCCCATATACTGGGTGAATAGACGTCGATGATATCTTTGCAGAATTCACACCGCCGTATAGCAGTCAGGCGACTGTTATCTAACTGATGCGAGAGGTCGTGCAACTCTTTCATAAAGGCTCGGATCGCCTGTTGGTCGAATGTGTTGAAATCTCCCGGCCAGTCATTCTCGTTCCCCATTCCCCAAAGAATCACGGAAGGATGGTTGTGATGCTGCTCAACCATATTTGTTAACATCCGGCGTGCCTGTTCTTTATACGATTCTCCTCCCAATCCACCGCGGCACCAGGGTATCTCTTCCCAAACCAGGATACCCAATTGGTCGCAGAGGCGTAGGATTATGTCCGATTGCTGATAATGGCCTAAGCGTATGAAGTTGGCCCCCATTTTCTTTATGAGCTGCATCTCCTGCACCATCAACTCCTCCGTAAGCGCAGCGGCCAGGCCTGCATGGTCTTCGTGACGGTGTGTTCCTTTGAGTAAGACTCTTCTTCCATTCAAAAAGAAAGGTCCTTTCTCTTTGAACTCAAAATGCCTGAAACCAAATTGTTCTTTTGCCTGTATCGACTGGCCGTCGACACCGAGCGTCAGTTCGCAGGTATAGAGTTGCGGATTCTCCACGTCCCATAACCCAGGTTTCTTCAATGAGATACGCACCAGCTCGGTATCGCGCAGCCAAGGTTGAGAGAGTGTCTGTGTGTAGACTTCTTTCCCTTGGGGATCTTTGATGCGAATGGACAAAGGCAAGGCTGTCTCTTTCTTTTCCGGGTTATAAAAAGAAGTATGGATAAGTAATTGACCGTTTTTCCCTTTCTCATCGGTATGGGCTTCTATCCGGATCCGATCGAAGGATATTTCGGGAACATATACCAGATTCACATACCTGTAAAGTCCACCATATACATTGAAATCGGACATGTCGGAAGGAATGATTTCCGTGTCCCGGCTGTTGTCACAACGAACGGCAACGGGTATTTTCCCTTTGAATTGCTTCTGACATACTTCCGTCTGGCGGAAGGCTTCAACTGCCTCCGTAATATCCACTTTCCAACCATCGTATCCTCCTGTATGTTCTCCCACTTTTGTGGTGTATACATAGACCTCTGTCCGTTGTCCGGCACCTTCAAACTCCAACAGGATACGTCCGTTTGTATAAGGATTGTCTATGGAGAGTGCGGTTTTATACCATCCCGGTCCCTGGTAGTAGTTCACATCCGGGTCCACAGCGTCTTCGGCATTGAAGCAGTGAGGAAGGGTTACCGGGGTCCACAGAGGCACAAATTCCGGTTTTCCGGGTTGTGCAGGGCGCATAACCTCCCATACACTTCCCATGTCTCCCCGGATATATTGCCACCCGTCATTTAAACGGGTTTTATTTGTGGAAGGAACAACGATGGCCTGTAGGGAGAGGAGACTGCAATACAGGCATACGAAGAAAACTATTACTGTCTTTTTCATCATTTTTTATAATTCGTGATGCCGGCCTTCCGCAGAAGTGCCTCCAAATAATAATAATCCGCATATGAAATAGGTGCATCTATCTCATCCTTTTTAGGGTAGTTACCTGTTGAATGCAAGAGGAGGAATCCTTGCGTCGTACCAGGCTCAGCCTGATAGTGCGTGGTCAGATTATGTACAAGGGTATCCGCTAATTCTTTGTAATGCGTACTTTTTTGCGTGGAGGTATATCCGGCTAACTCATAAAGGGCAGAGGCCATCAACGCGGCAGCGGAAGCATCCCGCGGTGCGTTGGGAATAGCCGGGTCTTTCATGTCCCAATAAGCGATCAGGTCTTCCGGCATATTGAACTGACTGAAGAAGAAATCGGCGATCTTCTCTGCTTGTGCCAGATAAGCAGGGTCTTTGGTGAAGCGATAACACATGGTAAATCCATACAAGCCCCATCCTTGCCCACGGCTCCATACCGACTCATGGTGAATACCCTGATGGGTATGTTTTGCCAGCACTTCTCCTGTCTCTGGATCATAATCGATGACATGGTAAGAAGAATAGTCGGGCCGGAAATGATTTTTCAATGTCGTATTCGCATGATTGATGGCCACTTCTTTGTAGACCGGATTTCCAGTTTCTTCCGAAGCCCAGAAAAGCATCTCCAGGTTCAGCATATTATCAATGATAACAGGGTATTTCCAGTCTCTGCTCCAGTCCCAGGAACGGATGGCTTTTACCTTCTCGCTGTAACGGGTAATTAAAGAATTGGCAGCCTGTAATACAACATCTTTATACGATTTCTCACCGGTCAACCGATACGCTTGTCCGAAAGAGTTGAAAATGACGAATCCCAGGTCGTGTGTACCTTTGAATCGTTTCATCTCTTCTATCGGCCAGGTATAACTGATGGCTTCCTGACGCCAGTAATTGTCGTTTGTATAAGCATATGTATGCCAGAGTGAACCGGGGAAGAAACCTGAGCACCAGTCCCGCGGAGCTACAAGGCGCAGGCTTCCGTCTTTCTCAACGGTTCGTGGACTTACCAACCTTTTGTTGGGGTTTTCTTTTTTGGCCTGATCCACACATTGGAAGGCGTAATTCAATTGAGTGGTAACAAAAGCGAAAGCATTGTCTACCTCATCGGCTTTTAGGTATAAGAGATGAAACCGGTCTTTCCAGTTGACAACGCGGTTCTCACGATATACCTGCAGATAATCGGTGCGGGCAGGGTTTAAGAGATACGTTTTATAGATGTCTTTACCCAATTCACTTTGTTTATATTCCCATTCGCTGATTTGTTGATAAGGCCATGCAGATACTTCTTTACCCAAATAAGGCACGAGGAAATCAAGCGCTTTATAGAAGTTACGTCCATCTGCGGAGGTGGCATTATCTAGGGAGATGCCTATTTTTTGTGCCATCAGAAAGATGTCAATCATATGACTGACATTGTATTCAGAATAGCCAAAGGCAAGCGTTCTTCTCAATTCATACGGTTGTTTTCCGTCCGGTTCAATTTGTTTGAATATGCGTTTTTCCGGGAATTCATTGATGATTCGTTCGGCTACGGCTTTGTTTCCTGCATACAAGGCGAAAGCAATGGCTTGTGCGTCGTGAGCCACACTGTGATTATTCTTCTGCCGGCTTTCTTCTTGTCCCTGTTCGCTGGTCAGTATCCAGTTTAACAGTTTGCCAAACCATTCTTTGAGTTGTTTGGAGTCTTTTGTTGTAAAGGATTTTGATTTTTCCAGTAGTTGAACGGCGTCCAGCATCTCTACGAAAGAGTAGGTGTCGATCACCCCGTAACAACGTCCTTTACCTTCATTATGCCCCGGTATCATTTGTGCATAGTTCAGATTCGGATTCATCCGTGTGTCTTTATGAAAGAACCAGACACGGATAAGTTCCGTTGCTTTCTGGGCATATTTCTCTTCTCCGCTGAAATACCAGGCGAGTGCTAAGGTAGTCACACTGTTGGCCATCTGTCCTAAGCGTACCCGGTCCAGTTTTTCCAATTCGGGATTAGACTCCCCATCGCGGACAATATAAGGCAGGCCGTCTTGTTTGGTGGGATCAGGCCAGTAATAGCGTGCCTGGCTCATATAATCATGTTTGTCTCCGCTGGCCGGAGTTTTCTCTTTCATCATAACCGAAAGAGCAGGTTTGTTTAGTTCTTTGCCGGCATCGTTCAGTAATTGTTCGTAGGCAAGGGAATAAGCCGGTTTGTCAAGTGAGGCTTTTACTTCTTGAAGATGTGTCGGGCTCCAGATTGTTTGCGCGCACACACCGAGTGCAAAAAAAAGGAGTGTAGAGAGAATAAGCGTTTTCTTTTTCATGAAACAAGATTATTATTAAAGAAATAGTATGAAGACAGAACCCACTCGTTCTGAGGGGTTCTGTCTTTGTTATAGTACGCAAATATACTGATATTTATTTAAATGTAACCGTTACTTTGTTGAAATCGTGGGTCAATCCCCGTACTTCATATTCTCCGGTTTTACTGTTCAACGTACTTTCCCGGTAGTTTTCTTCTTTGGTAGAGGGTGTTCCTTTGGAAGGATCCAGCGTGTTCACTTTCAATACCCCTGTAGCGGTAGACAGACGTTTGATTCTTACGTTCTTTACCCCTTTTTTGGTTTGTGGCCAGGTAAGAGCATATTTGCCATCGGTAAGATTCAGTACCGTACCATTTTCGTCGACAACGGTATAATCCGTTCCGGCTACCAGGGCAGAAGTACCACTGTTGGAAACCCAGAAGTAGGTAACAGCATCATACGAACGTACCCGTTCACTATGAAGTTGCAACGGGATATTACTACTCACTCCGTCTGTTCCGGTATGATTCCAGGCACCGCTGTTGATACGCCATTGGGCAGAGCCGTCTGCGGCAATTTCGTAATTGAGAGCATCACTGAAAACGCCGGTTTTATAAAACCCTACGTAATAAAGATGTTCCAATGCAGGATCCGTTGTCCAGGCATCATCATCATCACAGCTAACAGTAGAAAAAAGAACTGCTATGGCTGCAAACATATATATAAACTTTTTCATCTTATCGTTATTTTAGATTAAACAATTTGTTCTGTCTTATTCCCATCCCGGATTTTGTACAATATTGGCTGGCTGGGCGCTAAAACATGATTGGAAGCCGATTTCTGTGTGTTGTCACGCAAAATAACGACTTGTTTATCCAATATGCGATACGTCAGCGAAGTGCCTGCAAACATATTTTCAAGAATGGTTTCAATGGATTCTTGTTCTAAGTTGACGTTTACTTTGCGTTCTGTCTCTTTGCCTATATTGTCGGAAAAGACAAATACGTATTCACTGTTGTTTTCGATTTCATGGATGGCCTCTTTGATGGATATATCTGTAAGCTCAACCGTAAGTGTGGTTTCCTGCGATAAGACCGTATGGGCAGAAGCGATACTTATTCCTATAAAAAGCAGCAGGATCGATGCTTTCATTTTTCTTATTAGATGTTTATGCTTTTGAGGTATTCGCAATACCTCAAGTAGAAGACACTTCATAAATAGTCTGATTTAAATATTAATAACTTCAAAAGTAATTTTTCTCGGAAAAGGGCTCATTATCTCCTTTTCGTAGTGGTTTAAAGCCTCTTTATAGGCGCATTCTTTGGTTTGATTCTTGTTTGGTGGTTTATCTCATAGGCGTTTTCTGTTTTAAGGATTAATATCAATATATATCGTTTTGTTCTCTCGTTTATACCGGGTGGATGACAAAAGGGAAACCGTATGCATTACATTGTCCAGATCATCTGATAAGTAGATTTTGCCGGTACAGGTAAGGGCGTCTAATTTATTGCTTTCCGGAATGTTAAACGTCAAATTGTAATAACGCTCCACTTGTTTCAATACATCTACTATGGAGGTGTTTTTTAAGACGATATAGCCTTCTTTCCAACTGATATACCGGGATACGTCGACTTGCTCTTTTGTCCATTTATTGTCTATCAATTGGAGGCGGTCATTCGGTAGAAGCCGGGTCTCTTCTTTGGCCGAGGTCTTTATCCCGACACTGCCCTCGACAAGCACGACCGACTGCGAACAATTATCCCGGTAGGCTGAGATATTAAACTGCGTGCCATATACCTTGGCCTGGAATTCCGAGGTGTTGACAATAAATGCTTTCTGCTTGTCTTTAGCTACCTCTACATACATCTCTCCGACCAGGTTTACTTCGCGGGTTTTACCGGTGAAAACAGAAGGAAACTCCAATACAGACCCCGAATTGACCCATACACGGGTTCCATCCGACAAGGTCAGTTGGGAACGTTTGCCATAGGGGACTACCAACTTATTCATTTTGCTTTCGGCTGTCTTTACCCGGGTGGAGACTTCTTCCCCTATTTCCTGTACGACGGCCGAACCGTCTGCTTTGATGTGTACGTTCACATCTTTGGAGAAAGAAGTAGTTTGCGAATCGGTAATCAGGCTTATTTCTTGTTCTTCCAGGTTCTCGCCTACAATAAGATCTTCGGATAAAAGATTGAATTCTTCCTCTTGCTCGTTCATAGAATAAAGAAGGGAGAAAGCGGAGAGCACTAAGACACAGGCCGCTGCTGCATACGACAGAATCCGCAGCTTGCGTTTTTTCTGCTGCAGGTGTTGCGCGGAGGTATGGATTTGTTCCAATAGATAGTTGTATTCTGTATCCGACAATGTCTGTTTGTTGAGTTGTATGTGTGCAAACTCCCGGATAGCCCGATCGAACTCTTCTTTCAAAGCGGGATGTTGCTGTATATACTCTTGCCAATAGACCTCCAGGTGGCTTTCGTTAGTCAACCTCCAGGTTATAAAATCAGTGTCTTGCAGAAAATCTTTATAGTTGGTCTTTATCATCTTCTTATGTATATATCAGGAGTCTTCCTGACCCCTTCTATAAAGAAAGACGACCGCTTCTTTTTTTTATACCCTCTTTTTTGAAGAAAAAGACTCAACCGATTAAAAAAAGTAATAAAACAGCTGAGTAAGGTGATTTTTTTAGTTTGGAGATGGCTTTGTGGGTGAGTTTGCGACAGGCGGGTACAGTGATTTTCATTAATTCTGCAATTTCATCATAATCCAGATCCAGATTGTAACGCAGATAAATGATTTCCCGTTGGCGGTCGGTCAATGTATGGAGGAGTTGCTCTACTTTCTGGCGCGTCTGCTCTATTTCTTCCGTCTGTATGATCTGATCTTCAATTGTTACATGAATAGTGAAAGGCATTTCGTCGGCAGAAGGATCGGCGGGCAATTCGGCGGTTTCCCGTCTTTGTTTATAGATATCCAACAGGCGGTTTTTGAGTGAACGCAACAGATAGAATTGTATATTTTGAGCCTTATCCACTATTTCTTCGCGCTGGCATATCTTAAAGAACACATCATGGATCGCATCTTTAGATGTTTCTCTGTCAAAACCCAGGTTCAATGCATAGGAAAAGAGGTCATGAACATAAGTTCTGTACAAGGTGTCTATTGGATTTACAGGCTGATTGTTCATTTATGTTTTATATCATTCTATCATAAGAATACCCTTGATGAAAATACAAATTAAATAAAAAGGGGCGAATAAAAAAAATTGCCGACGATCGTCAGCAAAATTGCCGATATCCGTCAGCACAATTGCCGATATATATCGACACAAGTGTCGACAATTATCAGCACAAGTTTCGACAGCTATCGGCAATTTTATTTTCCAGCAGATTGGACTTATGACTTATCCTGAAATGGGTGGTCACTTTTTGTCAGATAGCACCTGTATACACATCGTTATCTTATTGAAAATAACCCAAATACCAACTGTGTTAACCGGTACTATCTCGGCTCCTCTTCTTGGATAAGAAGAGGGGGACCGCCGGCACAGCCGGTGGTGGAGCAGTTTGATATATTATCACATTATATATCAAATAAATATCTCTGACAAAAGCAATAAGAAACAGATATGAATAGTTACTCTAAAATAGGTATATGCATTTATAAAGAATTCAAACTGCTCNTGAAACCCCTCCGGGGTAATCCCTACTACCTCTTTACCTGTATATATAAGTCACCTGTATATGCAAGCGACCTGTATATGTAAGCTACCTGTATATATATATATCGTTATCTTATTGAAAATAACCCAAATACCAACTGTGTTAACCGGCACTATCTCGGCTCCTCTTCTTATCCAAGAAGAGGAGCTGAGATAGTGCTAGTCACTAATAATTAATTGTAAATTATAAATTGTAAATTATAATCCTTCACGCTTCACCCATCATTCATCACTAACCACTAACCACTAACCACTAATCACTAAACACTAACCACTCCTCCTCCCCTCGTTAATCGTTAATCACTAATCGTTAATCGTTATCCGTTATTCCTCTTTTCTCATAGAAAATAACTATCTTTGCCGCGCAAAGGGACGCTATCGTCTACGAGGTGGAAAAACTTAATAAATCGACAATATGATCTTATTCTTTAAGTCTTCAACAAAGACTGTATTGGCAGTAGAAGCCATGCAAAAATTCTCTCCCGAAGATGTTCAAAAATTAGTTTGGTTGTTTAATGAGGCAACTGCGGTAGAAGCAGACACGCTCGCAGGCTGGTACGTTGGTCCACGCCGGGAAATGATTACCCCGTGGAGTACCAATGCAGTAGAAATCACCCAGAATATGGGTATTACTGGTATCCACCGGATAGAAGAATACTTCCCGGTAGACTCAGCCCAGGCAACACACGACCCGATGTTGCAACGTATCTATAACGGACTGAATCAAACGCTCTTTACGATCGACAAAGAACCGGATCCGATTGTCGAAATCGACGATATCGAAAGCTACAACCAACAAGAAGGACTGGCCTTGAGCGAAGACGAAGTAGCCTACCTCAAAGAGATAAGCCAACGTTTGAACCGGAAACTGACCGACAGTGAAGTATACGGCTTTGCCCAGGTTAACTCGGAACACTGCCGCCATAAAATATTCGGGGGCACCTTCGTTATCGATGGAGAAGAGAAAGAAAGCTCCCTCTTCAACCTGATCAAGAAGACCTCCAAAGAAAATCCGAACAAACTCGTATCGGCTTATAAAGACAATGTGGCTTTCAACGAAGGCCCGACCGTCGAACAATTTGCCCCGCTCTCGGGCGACAAACCCGACTTCTATGCGACCAAAGAAATTGATACGGTTATTTCGCTGAAAGCGGAAACACATAACTTCCCTACCACGGTAGAGCCGTTCAACGGTGCATCGACCGGCTCGGGAGGAGAGATCCGTGACCGCCTGGCCGGAGGGAAAGCCTCTTTGCCGATGGCAGGGACAGCGGTGTACATGACTTCCTACCCGCGTACGGAAGGTTCCCGCGCATGGGAAAAGATCATGGATCCGCGTCCGTGGTTATACCAGACACCGGAACAGATACTGATCAAGGCTTCCAACGGGGCTTCTCAGTTCGGTAACCACTTCGGGCAACCGCTGATCTGTGGTTCGTTATTGACTTTCGAACATACGGAAAACGATAAGAAATACGGTTATGACAAGGTGATTATGCTAGCCGGAGGGGTTGGCTTTGCCAACAAACGCGACGCCCTGAAAGGGGATCCTACACCGGGCGAGAAAGTCGTTGTGATCGGAGGCGATAACTACCGGATCGGTATGGGGGGAGGCGCTGTTTCTTCCGTAGATACCGGTTTGTACACGAGTGGCATTGAATTGAATGCCATACAACGTGCCAACCCGGAAATGCAGAAGCGTGCCGCCAATGTGATCCGTACGATCGCAGAAGCTGATGAGAATCCGGTTGTATCTATCCATGACCACGGTGCAGGAGGACATTTGAATTGTCTTTCCGAATTGATCGAAGCAACCGGTGGACATATCGATATGAGTAAACTGCCGATTGGCGACCAGACCCTTTCTGCCAAAGAAATTATCGGTAACGAAAGCCAGGAACGCATGGGCTTACTGATGAAAGAGAAAGATGTGGAGATGGTCAGACGCATTGCCGAACGCGAACGCGCACCGATGTATGTGGTAGGTGAAACCACCAACGACATGAAACTGGTATTCGAACAGGCAGATGGCAAGAAACCGATCGACCTCAAACTGGAAGATATGTTCGGGAAAGCACCACGGACAGTGATGGTAGATCGTACAGTAGAAGAGAAACATGAACCGGTCACCTATAAAACATCCGAGATTCATCATTACCTGGAAAACGTACTGCAACTGGAGGCGGTAGCTTGTAAAGACTGGTTGACCAACAAGGTGGACCGTTCCGTTACCGGTAAAGTAGCCCGCCAGCAATGCCAGGGTGAATTGCAATTGCCGTTGAGCGACCTGGGAGCGGTGGCGTTGGACTACCGTGGAAAAGCAGGTATAGCCACATCGATCGGTCACGCACCGCAGGTGGCGATGATCGACCCGGCAGCCGGATCGGTGATGGCTATTGCCGAATCACTGACCAATATTGTTTTTGCCCCGTTAACAGACAAACTGGCCGGTGTATCACTCAGTGCCAACTGGATGTGGCCTTGTCGTAACGAAGGCGAAGATGCCCGCTTGTATAAAGCTGTCTCTGCAGCATCGGACTTTGCCTGTGAACTGGGAATCAATATCCCGACCGGGAAAGATTCCCTGTCTATGACACAGAAATACGGCACGGAAAAGGTGATCTCTCCGGGAACCGGAATCATCTCCGCCGGAGCGGAAGTGAGCGATATCCGAAAAATCGTGTCACCCGTACTGGCCAAAGACAAGAATACATACATTTATCATATAGACTTCTCTTTCGATTCATTGAAACTGGGAGGCTCTGCCTTTGCACAGACCTTGAATAAATTGAGCGATGAAGCGCCGACTGTGAAAGATGCGGAATACTTCCGCGATGCCTTTAATGCCGTGCAGGAAGCCATTGAAAAAGAATTGATCCTGGCCGGTCATGATATCTCTGCCGGAGGTATGATCACTGCCCTGTTGGAAATGTGTTTCGCCAATGTAGAAGGAGGGCTGGACGTGAACCTGGACAAGGTATCCGAAGAAGACATCATCAAGATCCTTTTTGCAGAAAACCCGGGTATCCTGGTACAGGTAAAAGATAAAAAAGCCTTCGAAAAACAAATGGAAGAGGCAGGTGTCGGTTTTGCTCTTATCGCCAAACCAACCGATGAACGCCATATACTGGTTTCAAAAGACGGTGCTCAATACCATTTCGGTATCGACTATATGCGGGACGTATGGTATCAGTCGTCTTACAAACTGGATATCAAACAAAGCGGAAGCGTATGCGCCGGAAACCGTTTTGAAAACTATAAGATGCAACCCCTGGAGTTCAAATATAACAAGAGCTTTACCGGCAAACTGGCGGATTACGGGCTCACTGCCGACCGTCGCGAACGGAGCGGCATCAAAGCGGCTGTAATCCGTGAAAAAGGCTCTCAATGTGAACGCGAAACGGCTTACGCTTTATACCTGGCCGGATTCGATGTGAAAGACGTGCATATGACCGACCTGGCCAGCGGACGGGAAACGCTGGAAGATGTACATATGATCATTTTCGTGGGCGGCTTCTCCAACTCCGACGTCTTAGGCTCTGCCAAAGGATGGGCCGGTGGCTTCTTGTATAACGAGAAAGCCAAGAAAGCGATCGACAACTATTTCGCACGGAAAGACACCTTGAGTATGGGTATTTGTAACGGTTGCCAACTAATGGCCGAACTGGAAGTGCTCTACCCCGAACATGCGATGAAACATAAAATGGTATTCAACGACTCCCATAAGTTCGAGTCGGAGTTTGTGACGCTGGAAGTGCCGAAAAACAATTCGGTGATGTTCGGTTCCCTGAGCGGATCGAAGATCGGTGCCTGGGTGGCTCATGGAGAAGGTAAGTTCAACTTCCCTTACGGCGAAGAGAAATACAATATCATCGCTCGCTACAACTATGAGGGGTACCCGGCCAATCCGAATGGTTCGCCCTGGGCTACGGCAGGGGTCTGCTCAGCCGATGGCCGTCATCTGTCCATCATGCCTCACCCCGAACGCGCAATCTTCCCTTGGCAATGCGGCTATTACCCCGCCGATCGGAAGAACGACGAGGTAACCCCCTGGATGGAAGCCTTCGTGAATGCCCGTAAATGGATAGAAAGTCATAAATAACCCTATGCAATACAACCTATTTACAAAGGCTGTCCCTCTAATAAAGTGGGACAGCCTTTTATATTCATTCTGCCTCTTTTGCCTGTTAGGTTGTTCGGAGAAACAGGGTATACCCTCCTCCCGTTATTCTACTTTCCCCCAGACAATTGAACTCAAAGCAGAAGTTATACAATTGGACACGGCTTTGTTCCGTTATCCGTTCCGAATCGCTGTCAGGGATAGTATAGCAGTGGTGATGGATCTACATAATGCGGATCATTTCCTGCATGTTTTTTCTTATCCGCAATGGGCACATATTACTTCCTTTGGGAAACGTGGGGAAGCACCCGGTGAATTGCTTTCTGCCGAAACATTCCATTTCCATGCGTTGGATTCTATCTGGGTATTGGATGCCAATAAGATGGAAATAAATAGATGGAAGATCTCTCCTGATCACCGCTCTTCTCGTTGCATAGAGGTGATCTCTTTAGATAAAAAGTTGGTAAGGATACTGGACTTTTTCCCGATGGATTCGTGTATTTGGGCACCGGACTACCTGGGAGAATTTCGGTGTCACCAAATAGACCTGGCCGGAAAACGGGTGAACTCTGTAGGAAATATACCCAGTCAGAAAGAGTATAAAGAAGTGGCTCGCCCGGCTTTGGCGCAGGCATGGCGTAGTTTTATGGATTATCATCCTTCAACCGGACGCTTGGTTCTGGCAACTCAACTGGGGGAAGTTATTGAGATATATGATTTAAAAAACAATACCCATACGGCGGTGTATGGTCCGGCGGGTGAACCGGTATTTGAAATGTATCAGGGAGGATGTATTCCAACGGGTATCATGGGATTCAGCGATATACAAGTGACCGAGAAATATATCTATACTGTTTTTCATGGACAGACATTTAAGGAGATCGCTATCAGTTATCAAAAAGGAAAGAATCCGGAGGACGGAGGACGCTTTATTTATGTTTTTGACCTGGACGGGAAACCGGTCTGCCGGTATGCGCTTGATCGTGCGATTTATGGCATATATGTAAATGAAGAAACAGGTACGATTACAGCAACAGATGTAAATAATGATGATTCGATCGTACAGTTTAAAATTGAAAGTATTCATCAACCGGGACGGTTGTAATTTTATCCCATTAGTACGAAAGAAGTTGATACCCTTTTCTGTTTTGATTTTCAATCCTTATCTCCGGAATAGGCTTAAGCATTTCTTTTAGTCGATTGATGGCCTGTGCTCTACGCCTTCTTATCTTATCCTCACTCTCCCATCCCAATAGAGTGTCTATTTCTTCATAGGACAAAAACGCATCAGAGGATTCTATAAAAGCCTGAAACAAAAGAGCAGCCTGACCGGAGAGCGTAAGAATCATCTCTTGGTAATAATGTATTTCTGCCTTTTGAGGATGATAATAAATCGCATCTGTGATTTTTAACAAAACATCTTCTTCCCCTTTTTTCATTTCTTTCACTGGGACATAAACAATGTTCTTTTTCATCTTTCTTCGGCGATATAGAGGTAAAAAAAGAAATAGTCCTGTGACCAAGAACCAGCCCACTAATAAAAGAATAACCGGAATACGGGTTCTCCATAACACATAAGGAAGAGGTAAAGTATAAAATCCCTGCACACTCATTTCTTTTTCAATCCCTAACTCTACTAATGTTGTCGAATAGGCAGCATATACCTGGTTAGTAAGTTTACTATCTGTTATATTTCCATTTTCATTATCTATATACCGTACACCTGTTTCAATAAGTGGACTTTCTTCTTTTAGCTTATTTGTATATAGAGAGTCTAAGGTTATTATCTGAATAGGATATTCTATTTCCTTTAAATAAGTTTGCAAAAACAGTTTTCGTTTTTCTTCAAAAGTCAGTTGCTTATAGAGAGAATCCTTTTCAAGAACTTTAACTTTTCCTTCATTATTTATTTCTAGTACATCTGTTTTTTGTACAGACTGAGACCTGAAAGAGACAAAAGTATTTGAATCTTCCACCCTTTTTTCCATTTCTATCCCTATAGTATCCTCAAATATATATTGGAATTTCTCACCGATTAGAGATTTCTCCCTGTTGAAAATTAAACAAACTCCTATACATAAAAGGATACTACTTGTCAAAATCGTGAGAACTAATTCAATTGTTTTTTTCATATAAGATACCTTCTTTTACTTGTTGGCGCATACAAAGATACAGATTTTGATTATATTTTGATCACAAAGCCTTCAATGCGGTCTTTTTTTCGAAATGTAATCAAAATGTAATCAAAAAAAATAGGAGATTCACCTACGGCAGTCTACATTTGCCACAAACAAATTTAAGTATATTATGAAAAAGAGAATTGTCTTTTTAGCTACTGGTGGAATAATATTATTCTGCACCTATTTGTCTTTATCAAATAAACAAGAAAATTTACAGGAACTAACATTTCATAACGTAGAAGCATTGGCACAAAACGAAGGATCATCTAATTACTTTTGTATAGGGTCTGGCAGTTTGGATTGCAATGGGGACAAAGTAAGAACAGTTATCACAAATTTCAGTTTGAAATAGACTTGCTTTGTTATCCACTTTTCATGTCTATTCAGTGGGAAATAGCCCCCTCTTCCCTTAGTCTAAATACATATCCTTTATACAATGAGATATTTAAAACTACTCCTACTTTTCCTGTTTTTTACTTCCTGCCAGGAGTCTGAAAAAGAACGCATCACCCGTTTAGTCACCGAATGGCAAGGGAAAGAGATTCATTTCCCCTCAAATCCGGTCTTCACTCGTTTGTTATCGGACACCACGGATTGGCAGATCCCGAATACAGACTATAAAGTATTGGTTTTTGTCGATTCCATCGGATGTACAAGCTGTAAATTGCAATTGCATAAGTGGAAAGAACTTATCGAACAGACTGACTCTATTACTGATGGAACAGTGCCTTTTCTCTTCTTTTTCCAGTCTTCCGATCTGAAAGAACTTCATTACCTGTTGAGACGGGATCAGTTTGATCTGCCGGTCTGTATTGACACAAAGGATCAATTGAACCAGTTGAATCAGTTCCCTTCGGAAATAACCTTTCAGACTTTCTTATTAAACAAAGAGAACAAGGTGCAGATAGTAGGAAACCCGATTCATAATCTGGCAGTAAAAGACCTATACCTGAAACAGGTCAGTGGGAATGCCTCCTCTACAACGAACCAACCTATTCGTACGACAGCCGAAGCAGAGCAAATGGAAATCAACTTGGGATCTTTTGATAAGTCTGAAAAGAAAACAGCAATGTTCACCCTCAAAAATACAGGTAATCATCCGCTTCTGATTATGGATATAGCAACAACTTGTGGTTGCGCTTCTCCTACATTCGATAAACACCCGGCACAGCCGGGAGGAGTCTTACAGGTAAATGTGAATTATATACCCAAAGACACAGGGTTCTTCAATGAAACCCTCACGGTAAAATGTAACACAGAGAAATGGATTAAACTAAAAACAAAAGAGAATCAAATAAAATGAAAAAGAGAATTATAGGAGTTGCCCTGATGGCAACAATGGCATTTGCCGCAAGCTGGGGCATCAGCCAAAATAAAAACAAAGTCAGTCTTTCAGATCTTGCTTTAAGTAATGTGGAAGCGTTGGCAGAAGGGGAAAATAATAATGAAAAATGCTCTGATTACTGTCAAGAATGGAGTGGGTCAAGTGGTGGAGGCATGGCCTGTGATTGTGGCAGATTTAGTGGAAAGTGTAAAGCTTGGTGTTAATTCATAGTAAAATCCTCCTTTAATCTACGATGTAGTAAAAGGAGGATTTATAAATAGTGTCAAATATGAATATATTTATATCAAAGTACGGGATAATGTTTGTGATGTTTTTCTTTATATCATGTTCAAAAACATCAATTAATAAAAAGCAATTCCCATTCACGCAGAAATTAGAGGCGGAATTTATAAAAATCGAAGAAATTATTAAATTTGAAAACATTTATAAATTAAATGATTTTGTGATTATTCGAGATGGAAATAGTAATAATGAATATTTCTTTTATGTTTACAAATATCCGGAATTTGATTTTTTATACGCATTTGCACCTAAAGGGAATGGGGCTGAAGAGTATTTGATGCCAACAGTAATAAAAAGTACACAGAATAATCTGTTTTTATTTAGAGATCACGCTACAGACAGATTTGTAACATATGAAATTACAGATTCGCTAAGTCTTCTTATTAATAAATTTGATTTTAGGCCAACAGATGATCGTTTTATGTGGGAAATAAACTGCATGAATGACTCTTTGTATCTTCTCAAACGAAGTAATAACAAATGGTGCAGAAGAGAACTTTGGAATTATTCTTCTTTTAGTATTGTAGACTCTATTCCAAATACATTTGATTTGGTGAAAAATATGGGAAAGGATTATTATACAACATTTGATGATTGTTGGATAATCAGTAGTGGCGATAAATTTGCATTTGGTTACTTTTTTATTGATAGAATTGAGTTCGGGTCGATAAAAAATAATAAAATAGAAATAGAAAAAAGTATTGGAGAAAACAGTCCTCCTGATTTCTATTTATATAAAAAGAATGTTGTTAAAGGGAAGTATAAATACAATGTAGATAATAATATTGTTTATTATGAATCAATGTGTTCTGGATATGAAAATGTATATGCTTTGTTTTCAGGAATCCCATGGGGGGATAATGAAAAAATGCACTCTTCTTGCATAGAGATATACTCATGGGATGGAACTCCTAAAACTCTGGTTGAATTAGATAAAAGTATAAGTCATTTTATTGTTGATGAAGAAGCTAAAGCAATCTATGGCTTTGATATCAGCAATACAGAGGATGTAATTTATAAATATACTTATCGATAAATTTAAATAAAGAAAAATATGAAAAAGAGAATTATAGAAGTTGTCCTGATGGCAACAATGGCATTTGCCGCAAGCTGGGGCATCAGTCAAAATAAAAACGAAGTCAGTCTTTCAGATCTTATTTTAAGTAATGTGGAAGCGTTGGCTAATAATGAAGAAGAAATCACAACTCCAACGGACTGTCCTGGAGGTACAATTTTATGTGCATGGATAAAAGGTCCAGGGGAGTCTGTAACATATTATAAACGTAAATAAAACTCAAACCTAGTCATATACGAAGGTTTTTTATCCCTTCGTATATGATTTATAGTAAATTTAAACCCTGTATATTACTAACTGTTTATGAAAAAAAGCATATTTATTCTATTTGTAGTCTTCTTTATGATAGAGTGTTCTACAAAAAAAGAATCCCCATATGAGTTTTCGGACGTAGAGGTTATCTCTTTCGAAGAAATCGATTTTCCTGCGACTTTAGGAGTAACACTTCAATTAGTCAAATACGATAATCATCTCCTTATCAATGACTTTCATGGCGATTCCCTTGTATCTGTCTTTAATCTGAAAAAGAATGAGATAGATCGAAAAATAATAAGTAAAGGGAAAGGCCCGAATGAATTAATATCACCTTTAGACATACAAGTGTCAGGAGATAATCTATATATTCTTAGTCGCCCGATATTCTCTCTTAATCATATTGACTTAGATTTCATAAAAAAGGAGACGGCAATACCTCTTCAGAAAGATTTTCAGTTACCGCCTAAAAGTGATCGTTTTATAGCCTTGGATAATTCTTTGTTTATTTTTTCCGGCTTATGGGAGAAAAGATATGTCTATTTAGATCTGAATAAACCCGATGAGCTCCGGGAATTTGGGGAATATCCGGATTACTGGAGTGAAGAAAAGGATGTTTCCAATGAGGTAAAAGCGATGTTTCATCAATGTCAGTTTATTAAGCATCCCACTAAAAACATTTTTGCTTCCTGCTCGGGTTATGTATTTGAAATATATACTTATGATTCTGGGAAGAAGACATTACCTAATCTTCTTTTCAAAAAACAATTAGGAAGTTACAGTTATTCATATACTGAAGACGGAATATTAACAGCCAATGCACATACAGACTCCGACCCCATGGCTATAGATCTGGCCTGTTCCGATACATATATTTATATTATAACGCAATCGGCAGACAACCGAAAAAAGAGGGATATTATGGTCTTAGACTGGGAAGGGAATCCGATCAAATTATTAAAATCGGATAAATGTATAGTCTGTCTGACTGTTGATGAAGAATCAGGAAAAGGATATTGCGTGATTGAAGATCCCGAAGACACATTAGTTTCTTTTGCTCTGAGGAATCAATAAGTTTCGCTGATCCGCTTTGACTTCGGCAAAAGGGATACAGAAGAGGCTGAAGGGGGTATTTCTGCTGAGAAATGAAATTGCCGATATTTGTCGACATAATTGCCGATATATATCAGCACAATTGCCGACGTATATCGGCAATTGTGCTGACGATTGTCAGCAATTTTATTATCTAGCCACTATGAGAGATTACAGTACAGAGGCCAGAATTTGATTCTATTTTGATTACAAAGCCTGCAAAGCGGTCATTTTCTCGAAATATAATCAAAATGTAATCAAATAAAATAGGAGATTCA
>NZ_QVMG01000018.1:40598-57475 GCF_010500925.1 Parabacteroides sp. 52 | reverse complement strand
CATCGTCAATGTTGCCGATGCCCATCGGCAACAGAATATACTCTATAAAAAAGGACTTCTCCCGAAAGGGTTGCCCCCCTTCGTCTCTCTCTATTCCATTAATTATGCCTCGGGGCTGGCTCAAAAGTAATTTATTATGAAATAAAACACAGAGGACACGAAAAATGCAGGATTCCGGATAACTTTTATTGACACCGCTTAGGAGACAATATGTTAATAAACGTAAAACACCTCTTCCTTTATTAAACTTAACGCCTCTTCGGCTGTCTATCCTCTCGTACGTAAATCAAAGATGTTTTAAAATTTATGAAAGCGGGAAGATTTTTATTGTTGTTGATTTTGTTTTTTTCCTCTCTGTCGGCTGTAGCCCAACGGAAGAAAGTAGACATTAAAGGAACAGTCGTTGAGCAGGGGACAAGCACTCCGGTCGAACAAGCGACCGTTCGGTTATTGAGTGTAAAAGACAGTACCTTTATTGGCGGAGTTGCCAGTGAACAAAATGGTAATTTCACATTAAAAAGTGTGCCACCGGGGAATTACCTATTACACATTAGTTTTATAGGTTACGATCCTTTATACCAACCTTTGAATATTACGGGGAACACCCACCCTGTAAACATAGGCAAGATGGAGTTAAGCGACGGCGCCATTCTATTGAGCGAAGCCGTTGTTATGGGGAAAGCCCCGGAGGTCACTGTGCGCAACGACACCATAGAGTATAACGCCGACTCCTACAAAGTCACCGAAGGCTCCATGTTGGAAGACCTATTGAAGAAGATGCCCGGTGTAGAAGTCGACGAAGAAGGCAAGGTCACGGTAAACGGCAAAGAGATCAAGAAGGTACTTGTCGACGGCAAGGAGTTCTTCTCGGACGACCCGAAAGTAGCCTCCAAGAATCTACCATCCAATATGATTGACAAGGTGCAGGTATTGGACCGACTCAGCGAAATGGCGCGGTTGACCGGATTTGATGACGGAGACGAAGAAGCCGTTATCAACCTGACGATCAAACCCGGTATGAAAGAAGGCTGGGTAGGCAACGCCTATGCCGGTTACGGCAGCAAAGACCGTTACGAAGGGAATATGATGCTTAACCGCATGGTAAACAACGACCGTTACACCCTTTTAGGGGGCTTAAACAACACCAACAATATGGGCTTTTCCGACATGGGAGGAAGCATGTTCCAAGGCATGGGCGGCGGTGGTGGCCGTGGTCGCGGAGGCAGTGGCTCCTTTGGCGGAGGCAATGGGATCACCTCTTCCGGAAATATCGGCTTCGACTTCAGCAAAGAGTTCAATAAAAAGCTGACCTTAAGTGGGAATGCGCGCTTCTCTCATTCAGACAATGAAGCCAATACCCTAACAAGCCAACAAAACATACAGCAGGAGACCATGTATGAAAACAGCTCCAGCTTTCGCAACAACAAAAGCGACAATGTGGGAGCCAACTTCCGCTTGGAATGGAAACCCGATGACAAAACGACGCTCCTGTTCCGTCCGAACTTCAGCTACAGCAAAAACGAACAAAGAAGCAACAGTCATTCGACAGAGATGGATATCGACAGAGATACGATCAGCATTGAAAAACAAACGACTTTCTACTCAGGAGAAGGATACAACGTGGACGGTCGCCTTGAATTCAGCCGGAAGCTGAATGACGAAGGACGTATATTCAGTGCCTCTATCTCCGGAGGATTGAACGACAAATACCAAAATGGCAAAAACGATGTCGAAACCTTTTACAGCCTGAAAGAAGACGAACTGCGTGACGAGAAAATACGGAACGACATCAAGGGGTATAATTACCGCGCCTACGTATCCTGGGTAGAACCGCTTGGAAGAAATAATTTCATCCAATTGACATACAATATAAACAGTCAACAGCAGGAGTCATTAAAGAACGTATACAAACCGGACAAGAACGGTCAGTATACCGTAATAGATAGTACGCAGACGCAAAACTACAGAAATGACTTCCTCAACCAACGAGCCAGCGTTTCTTTCAAGTCCATTCGCGAGAAATTCAATTACACCATCGGGTTCAATGTAGACCCTTCGAACAGCACCAGTAAAAACTTTATAGGCGACAGCATACTGTCTAATGTAAAACAAAATGTAGTAAACTTCTCTCCTACGGCTCAGTTCCGGTACAATTTCAGTAAACAGAGTAATTTACGCATCGATTACAACGGGCGTACCAGCCAGCCGTCTGTTGAACAGTTACAACCGGTTGCCGACTACTCTAACCCAAAGAATGTCGTTATCGGTAATCCTGATTTGAAACCGCGTTACAATAACAGCCTGTTCTTAACCTACCAAACATTCAAACCCCAAAGCCAGTTTGCCCTGCGGACAATGCTTAACGGGCAATATACGGTAAACGATATCATCGGATACGTTATCAACGAGAACGACAATACAGGGAAAAGAACGACGACGTATAAAAACATCAACGGCAATTACAACGGAAGTGCCATGGTTATGATAAATACGCCGTTGAAAAACAGGAAGTTTACTTTCAACTCCATGTCCAGAGCTACCTATTCGAAGAGCAACACAATTATCGGAGACAAAGAGCTGGATGGCCTGGGACAAGAGATCATCGTAGATACGAAAAACAAAAATACGGACTTACTCTTTATGGAACGTGCCGGATTTGATTTCCGCTCTACCTATATCGACTTGGGAATCAACGGAAGCATACAATACAGAAAAACCCGTAATACGGCAGAGGCAGATAATAACCAGGATATTTTCAATTACACCCTGGGAGGGCGTACCACCCTTTACCTGCCGGCAAACATCAAGATAGAGAGTGATGTCAACTGGTCGACTAACTCAGGTTATACCGATGGATTCGAACTGAACGAGGTATTATGGAATGCATCCGCTTCCAAATCATTCTTGAAAGGCAACCAGGCTACGCTGCGTATCAAGATCTATGATATACTGCAACAACGCAGTAATATTTCACGGTCAATCACCGCAAACTATACCAGAGACTCTGAATACAATACATTGAGTAGTTATTTCATGGTACATTTCATCTACCGCTTCAGCATTTTCAAAGGAGGCGCCAATATGAACGATGTACAAAACAGAAGTCGCGGAGGTTTCCGCGGAGCAGGAGGTCCTCCTAACGCCTTTTTTTAAAGGATAAAAAACAGAAAAAAACGAACACCCGGCACATTCCTGCTGCCGGGTGTTTTCATCTTTTAATGACAGGAATTATTTAGTTTTACAAGAATTATACAGATAAACGCATAAAGAATGTGATTAAACGCTTATTTTTCAGGTTATTTCATTCATTACAACTATTACCAAACAAAGTATAATTAACAATTCAACCCTGCTATTTTTACTTTTTTTGTGTAAATATTAAACTAAAAGGAGCGAATTTTGTTACTTTATTAGAGAGTTGGTAAAATATGAGGAAATCGACTATTTGGTTACTTACGGCAGTGATGCTATCTGCCTTCGCCTGTTTGCTTTATTTACAAGTAAGCTATGTAAGCATTATAGTAAAAACCCGGAGTGAGCAATTCAACGAAACAGTGAAGAAGAGCCTGCACCAGGTTGCCCGGAACCTGGAACTGGAGGAAACACGCCGTTACCTGGAAGAAGACATGGAGCGGGAAGAATTGAATTTCATCTATCAACATACGCCCGGAGCAAAAAGTCTGAATGAAGTTATAAACAACAGCAAACTTCAATTTGAGATAAAAGATAAAAACGGAGACATTCAATTTGAGTTTAGCACCAACATAAGCGGCTCAAACATTGACGGCCCCATATCCATTTCCAACCAGCAAACCAAGCACAGTATCATCACAGCCTCCAAAGACCTTCAAAAGACATTGCGCAGACGTTATTTATACCAGGAGGAATTGCTGCGCACCGTGCTTACCGACATGCTTTATTCAGCAAGTGCAAGCCTGAAACCCATAGAAGAAAGGATTGACTTTAAGAAGTTGAATACGCAGTTAAAAACCGAATTTGTAAACAACGGATTGAGTTTGCCGTACATCTTTATGGTCGTCAACAAAGACGGAAATACAGTCTATCAGAACGGAGAATTGCAGCGGCAATACCGCGCTTCCGATATGACTACGGAGGTCCTTTTCCCGAACGACCCTCCTTCCCGGCAGAATTACCTGAAGGTATATTTTCCGGCAAAAAGAGATTATATATATAATGAGATTACATTCATTGTACCCTCCATTATATTCTCGTTGATTTTGCTCGTCACATTTACTTTCACATTGTATATCATCTTCCGTCAGAAGAAACTATCGGAAATGAAAAACGACTTTATCAACAATATGACCCACGAGTTGAAGACCCCGGTATCCACCATCTCCCTGGCCTCACAAATGCTAAAAGATACGGATATAAACAAAAGTCCGGATGTATTCAAACATATCTCCGGGGTTATAAACGATGAAACCAAACGCCTGGGATTCCTGGTAGAAAAAGTGTTACAGATGTCCTTATTCGAGAGACAGCGGGCAACACTCAAACTGAAAGAGATGGATGCCAACGACCTGGTAGCCGGCATCGCCAACACCTTTGTGTTGAAGGTCGAAAAATATGGCGGGACACTGGATATCGATCTGAATGCAGAAGAATCCACGATCTATGCAGACGAGATGCATATCACCAATGTATTGTTTAACCTAATGGACAATGCAGTCAAATACCGTCAACAGGACGTGCCGCTCAAACTCATGGCATGCACATGGAATGATAACGGGAAACTATTGATTTCCGTCGAAGATAATGGTATCGGTATCAAGAAAGAACACCTTAAAAAAGTGTTTGACCGCTTCTATCGCATACCCACTGGAAATGTACACGACGTAAAAGGATTCGGATTAGGCCTTGCTTACGTACGGAAAATAGTAGAGGATCACAAAGGCACGATTCGTGCGGAAAACGGATCCGGAAATATAGGGACAAAATTTATTATTACTTTACCTCTTATAAAAAGTTAGACTTATGGAAGAAAAAATTAAAATCTTCTTTTGCGAAGACGACGAAAATTTAGGGATGCTGCTAAGAGAATACTTGCAGGCAAAAGGGTTTGTTACAGATCTTTTCACCGATGGAGAAGCCGGATACAAAGGATTCACCAAAGGCAAATACGATCTTTGCGTATTGGACGTGATGATGCCTAAAAAAGACGGTTTTACACTGGCACAGGAGATCCGTTCGATCAACCCGGATATACCCATTATCTTCCTGACGGCCAAAACCATGAAGGATGATATTTTGGAAGGATTCAAAATCGGTGCGGATGATTATTTGACAAAACCTTTCAGCATGGAAGAATTATTGCTTCGTATCGAAGCGATCTTGCGTCGCGTGAAAGGCAAGAAAATGAAAGATATACCTTTCTACAAATTAGGTGATTTCCTTTTCGATACGCAAAAACAAACATTGACTATCGGTGATAAGGTAACCAAACTGACCACCAAAGAATGTGAATTGCTTAGTTTATTATGTGCACATGCCAACGAAATACTGGAACGTAACTATGCCCTGAAAACGATCTGGGTAGATGATAATTACTTCAATGCACGCAGCATGGACGTATATATCACCAAATTACGTAAGTTATTGAAAGATGATCAGGGAATCGAAATCATCAATATCCACGGCAAAGGTTACAAACTGATTACTCCTTCCGGAGAAGATCAGATACGCGAAGAAGGCATACAGGTTCTTTAAAAACAGAAAGAACAAGATAAAACCAGAGGCTGTTCCTACTATAAGGGGCAGCCTCTTTCTTTCCTTCCCTCTCCTTTCCTCCATAATTCAACATTTATTTGTACGTTTGTGTTTCAAACAAAATCAATATGAATGCTGAAATAATCCAATTTCTTCGCGAATTACGCGAGAACAACAACCGCCCCTGGTTTCAGGAAAACAAAGAACGTTACGAGGTATTGCGCAAATCCTTTACATCCGTTGTGCAAGAGCTTATCGACAAGATATCCGTTTTTGACCCGGAGATAAAAGGTTTGGAAGCCAAGAACTGCCTGTTCCGCATCTACCGCGACATTCGTTTTTCGCCCAACAAACTCCCTTATAAAACCCATTTCGCCGCTTATATAGCCAAAGGGGGGAGAAACAGCGAATACGCCGGTTACTACTTCCATCTAGAACCGGACAACTGCCTCCTGTCCGGAGGCATATGGATGCCACCGTCCAAATTATTGAAAATGCTCAGACAGGATATATACGACCAGATCGACGAGTTTACAGCCATATTGGAAGACCCTTCTTTCAAAAAGGCGTTCCCTACTTTGGAAGGGGATGTACTCACCCGTATGCCGGTGGGCTTCCCGGCCGACTCACCCTATGGGCATATCCTCAAACACAAAGACTTCAGTGTAATCTCCAACCGGCCAGACAGTTTCTTTTTACAGAAAAACTGGATGGACAAAGCGGTAGAAGATTATAAAAAGTTGCAGGTATTCAACCGTTTCCTCAATTATACGGTGGATACATACCTGGGGCGGATATAATAAAAAGAGGCTGTCTCAAAATAGATTTGGGACAGCCTCTTTTTTATGATTATTCTTTTGTCCTAGGTGGACAAATTCGAATGCTTAGTCTCTTCTCGGACCCCGGTCGTTATTGTTTCTCGGACCCCGGTCACTGCGTTCCGGACGTGGACCTCTATCCGTACGTGGAGCACGTTCTTCATATCCTTCCGGTTTAGGCATTAACACCTTACGAGAGAGTTTGAACTTACCTGTTTTAGGATCTACATCCACCAGTTTCACCTGGATCGTGTCGCCTTCCTGCAGACCTGCTTGCTCAACTGTTTCCAACCGTTTCCAGTCGATCTCAGAGATATGCAAGAGTCCGTCTTTTCCCGGCATAAACTCAACAAAGGCACCGTAAGGCATAACAGAAGAAATCTTTCCTTCGTATACCTCTCCGATCTCCGGAACAGCCACAATACCTTTGATAGCGCGCAGAGCTGCATCAATCGTGTCTTTATTTGTTCCTGACACCTCAATTCTACCCATACCGTCTACTTCTTCAATCGTAATGACAGCGCCAGTCTTTTCTTGAATACCCTGGATGATCTTTCCACCCGGGCCGATTACTGCACCGATAAATTCTTTACCGATTGTCATTGTCTCGATACGTGGAGCATGCGGTTTCAGGTCGGCACGTGGTTCGGACAGAGCATCTGTGATCTTACCCAGGATATGCATACGTCCTTCTTTAGCCTGTGCCAAAGCGTTCTCCAATATTTCGTACGACAAACCGTCTACCTTGATGTCCATCTGCGTAGCCGTGATACCGTCTTTTGTTCCGGTAACCTTGAAGTCCATATCTCCCAAGTGGTCTTCATCACCCAGGATATCGGAAAGGATTGCATAGTTCTTTCCTTTGTTCTCAGAGATAAGTCCCATGGCGATACCTGATACCGGTTTTTTGATCGTTACCCCTGCATCCATCAATGCCAATGTACCGGCACATACGGTAGCCATCGAAGAGGAACCATTCGATTCCAATATATCAGAAACGACACGTACCACGTAAGGATAATCCGTAGGGATCATACGTTTCAACGCACGATGTGCCAGGTTTCCGTGACCGATCTCCCGACGGCCTACCCCACGTTGAGGTCTAGCTTCTCCAGTAGAGAAGGGAGGGAAGTTATAATGTAAAAGGAAACGTTCTTTTCCATGGTTCAATACATCGTCGATCATTTTCTCATCCGACTTAGTACCCAGTGTAACAGTTGTCAACGACTGTGTCTCACCCCGTGTAAAGACAGCCGATCCATGCGGGAAAGGCAGGTAATCTGTTTCGATCCAGATCGGACGGATCTCCGTAGTCTTACGGCCATCCAAGCGTTTACCTTCGTCCAGAATAGCCCGACGCATGGCTTCTTTTTCTACATCGTGGTAATAACGGCCGATCATATCTGCTTTCTCAGCCAGTTCTTCTTCCGTATATTTTTCTTTATATTCCGTTACAATTGCCTTGAAGGCATCGGCACGGGTATGTTTATCCTGTCCTGCAACAGCCACAGCATATACCTTATCGAAACAATTGTCGCGTACATCCTTACGCAGTTCTTCGTCGTTTATCTCGTGGTCATATTCCCGTTTAACCGTCTTGCCTACCGCTTCGGTAAGTTCGATCTGAGCCTGGCATTGTACCTTGATCGCTTCGTGAGCTACTTTAATAGCCTCAAGCATATCCGATTCCTGTACTTCATCCATCTCACCTTCCACCATCATGATGTTATCCATTGTGGCAGCAACCATGATGTCCATATCCGCTTTTTCCAATTCAGCGAATGTCGGATTAATCACGAATTTACCATCAATACGTGCCACACGTACTTCCGAGATCGGTCCGTTGAAAGGGATATCGGAAACAGCCAATGCAGCCGATGCAGCCAATCCGGCCAACGCATCCGGCATATCTTCGCCATCCGAGGAGAATAATATGATATTTACAAATACTTCTGCATGATAATTGTCAGGGAAAAGCGGGCGTAACGCACGGTCTACCAAACGGCAGGTCAGGATTTCGTAGTCTGAAGCTCTTCCTTCTCTTTTTGTGAAACCACCTGGAAACCGGCCGAATGCCGAGAATTTTTCTTTGTACTCTACTTGTAGTGGCATAAAATCCACGCCGGGATTGGCATCTTTTGCGGCTGTAACAGTAGCGAGCAACACGGTGTTGTTCATACGCACGGTCACTGAACCGTCCGCCTGTTTAGCCAATTTCCCGGTCTCGATGGTGATACTTCTTCCATCACCTAAATCGATCGTCTTGTCAATTGGATTGAGCATAATCTTCTTTCTTATTATTTTATCTCTTTAAAAATCTACGCAAAGGTAATTAAACTTTAGAGCTAAACGTATGAAAATGAAAAGAAAATAACAGTTCACCCTTCTTTTTTGCTCGCCAGGAGCGGATTTTATTTCGCAGGAGTAAAAGAATCTTTATACCCCAAGCCTCCATTTTAGTTGTATTTATTGATAAGGATGTTGTATAAATTAAGATATCCAACTTGAACAACTTGTATTTTCCGTTCATTTTTCACCCATTTATCAATTATTTACCAACAGCCTTTCTTTTTATTGAAATAGTTGTTTATAATCCTTTTTATATCGTTTTACCCTCCTACTTTTACTCATCGTTTAGCGATAAGAAGAACAAAGGTTGTAGAATATTTAAAACAATAGATTATGAACACAATGCAGTTTCAGAAGAGTTTAATCGGTTTGCAAGAGAACATGATGAACTTCGCCTTGATGCTCACCGCGAACCGCGAAGATGCACAAGATTTATTACAGGATACCACCCTGAAAGTGTTGGATAATCAGGAGAAGTTTGTAGACAATGTAAACTTCAAAGGATGGGTATTAACCGTCATGCGGAATATCTTTATCAATAACTACCATAAAGTAGTCCGTCACCAGACTCTTGTCGACAAAAATGCCGACCTATACAACCTGGAAGTGATCAACGAGTCCGGCTTCAACTCCCCCGATGGTTCGTACAATTTGAAAGAGATAAACAAAGCCATCGAAGCCCTGAACAATGACTTGAGAATACCCTTCTCCCTCTACCTCAGCGGATACAAATACAACGAGATTGCAGAACAAATCAATATCCCCTTAGGCACGGTAAAGAGTCGTATTTTCTTTGCCCGTCAGGAATTACAAAAAGCCTTGAAAGAGTTTCACTATCATTTCGATTAGTCAATAACCGACCCTATATACCCCTTTCAGGGGCTGTCACAAACCAGCCGATCCCTCCCTTCGCCCGACAGGCAAGAAAGAGGGATCGGCTTTTTTATCCGCCTCATTCGTCGACAAAAGTCCCCCTTTCGTCTATACATTCTTTTCTCACAGCGATTTCATTTGCAACGCCTTCTTTCCTCCTGTAGCTTTGCTTCCGTATTTAAGTGCAAAAAGATAGTTTAGGTTATGAAACAGTTCACAGTTATCGTATTTCTTATTTTGCTTCTGCCATGCGGCACAATTGCCCAGGAGAAGCCGGCGCCATGGACCTTACAGGATTGTCTTGCATATGCTTTACAATATAACATCCAGGTAAAGAAAAGCAAGATCAACCTCTTATCCGGGCAGGAAGAAACCCAACGGGCCAAGGCACAAATGTTCCCTTCTCTCTCAGCCTCCGTCACACAAGGATTGGTCAACTACCCTTCCAACGAGGTAGAGAAGAACACCAGTTACAGTGGCAATTACAGTATACATGCAAACTGGACCTTTTTTGATGGCGGACGCCGTTCGAACACCATCAAACAGCAGGAGATACAAAACCAGGTCGACGCACTCAACATCGAGCAGAACGAAGACGATATCCGCATAGCCCTGGTACAAACCTACCTGCAAGTGATGTACGCCACGGAGTCGGTCCGCATCAATGCCCAGACCGTAAAGGTTTCACAGGCACAAAGAGACCGCGCAGAGCAGCTGTTGCAGGCGGGTTCCATCTCCTCCGTCGATTTCGCACAGATGGAGAGCCAGTACAGTACCGACAAGTACCAACTCGTCGTTGCTCAAAAGAACCTCGACAATTACAAACTACAACTCAAGCAATTGCTTGAATTGGATATCCTGGAAGAAATGGAGTTGGTGGAGATGACACTAACCGATGATGAAGTACTGACTCCTCTTCCTTCCAAGGATGTTATCTACGCCACCTCCCTCTCCGTCATGCCTGAGATAAGAAGCAGTGCGCTCGCCATTGACAAAGCAGCACTCGAAACGAAGAAGGCCCAAGCAGGCTACCTCCCCACTCTCTCGATGAATGCAGGAATAGGCACGGGGCATCTTTCCGGTACCAACTATACTTTCGGCAGCCAATTATGGAATAAGTTCAACGAAAGCCTCGGGCTCACCCTCAGCATCCCATTGTTCAGCAACAGAGAGAACAAGACTGCTGTAAACAAAGCCAAGTACGCCCAAACCATCAGTCAGCTTGATCTCATCAACGCGCAAAAAAACCTCTTAAAAACCGTGGAAGGCATTTATCTCGATGCCACTTCGGCGCAAACACAATATCTCTCGGCAGCAGAACGCCTCAAATACGTAAAAGAAAGTTATACACTCACCGAAGAGCAATTCTTCCTCGGTATGAAGAATACTTTAGAGATGCTCACGGAGAAGAACAACCTCCTCATTGCCCAACAGGAACTGCTGCAATGCAAATACATGGCCGTCATGAGTATTCAGCTATTGAACATCTATCAGAAATACCCCATTCAGGTATTCACTTCCTCACATTAATCAGTCACAAACACAATCAAAAATATATGAAAAGAAAAACATGGATCATCAGTATAGCCGCGGTAATAGTAGCCCTGCTCTGCATACCCCTGTTGAAAGGCAAAGCATCCTCTAAGGCAATGAAACTGGAAACCGCCCCTGCCGGACGTATCTTGATCAGTCAAACAGTGACAGCCACAGGCACAGTTGAGCCCGTCATAAAGGTAGAAGTAGGCACCCAGGTATCGGGTATCATCGACAAGATATACGTAGACTACAACAGCGTAGTAAACAAAGGGCAACTCCTCGCTGAGATGGACAAAGTCAATCTCCAGGCCGAGATGTTATCCAAAGAAGCAGAGCTCGCCAGCAGCCAAACAGAATTTGAGTATCAGGAAAAGAATTACAACAGAAACAAACTATTGCATCAAAAGAATCTCATCAGCGAAACCGAGTTCGAAACAGCGACCTACAATTACGAAAAGGCCAAAAACAGTTACGACCGCCTGCGTTCGGACATGACCAAGGTACGCCGCAACCTCGAATATGCCACCATCACAAGTCCCATTGACGGCGTCGTTATCAACCGGGCCGTGGAGGAAGGGCAAACGGTTGCTGCAGGATTCAGTACCCCTACCCTGTTTACCATCGCCAACGACCTGACCCAGATGCGCGTCATTGCCGATGTAGATGAAGCTGACATAGGCCAGGTGACCGAAGGACAAAATGTACGATTCGAAGTAGACGCCTATCCCGAAGATTTCTTCGAAGGGAAAGTAACCCAGGTACGGCTCGAAGCAACCACCACTTCCAATGTAGTCACCTACGAGGTAGTGATCAGCGCCTACAACCCCGACCTCAAGCTCAAACCCGGACTCACCGCCAACGTCACAATCTATACCCTCGAACGCCCCGACGTCCTGACAATCCCTTCCAAAGCCCTTCGCTTTATCCCGGAAGAGACACAACTGCAAGCCCTCAATCTCTCCCTCTCCGACACTCCCATCGACCTGCCAGCAGGGAAAAAGCTTGTCTGGAAGAGAGAAGGAAGCGTACTTCAGCCTAAATTCATCACTATCGGTGCTGTCAGCGGTCTGATGACAGAGGTCATCGACGGTCTATCCGAAGGAGAAGAAGTTGTCGTCGAACTCATATCCAACGGCTCTTCTGTTGCCACCGCAACAACCGAGCGAAGCCCTTTCATGCCCACTCCCCCGGGAGGCAACCGCAACAACAAAAGCACAAACAGTAAATAAAAAAATACAATGGCAAAAGAGATTATCAAACTCGATCATATCACCCGTGATTTCCATGTCGGAGAAGAGATTGTGCATGCCTTGCGAGATATTTCTTTCACGATCAGCGAAGGGGAGTTTGTGACCATCATGGGTACCTCCGGCTCCGGCAAGAGTACACTCTTAAACACGCTCGGCTGCCTCGACACACCCACAAAAGGCGAATACTACCTCGATGGGGTATCCGTCCGTACCATGGGTAAAAACGACCGTGCCACCTTGCGCAACCGCAAGATCGGTTTCGTCTTCCAGAGTTATAACCTATTGGCTAAAACAACAGCCATCGAAAACGTAGAACTCCCCCTCATGTACAATCCCTCCTACAATGCCTCGGCACGAAAGACAAAAGCCATTGAGTCACTCAGGGCCGTCGGACTCGGGGATCGCCTCAACCATAAGAGCAACCAAATGTCGGGAGGACAAATGCAACGCGTAGCCATTGCCCGTGCCTTAGTAAACGACCCCGCCGTCATTCTCGCCGACGAGGCTACAGGTAACCTCGATACCCGGACAAGCTACGATATACTTGTCCTCTTCCAACGCCTCCATGCAGAAGGACGTACCATCATCTTCGTCACCCACAACCCCGAGATTGCCCTCTACAGCGGACGCAACATCCTACTCAAAGACGGACGCATCATCAGCGACACGGTAAACAACAACATCCAGTCTGCCGCAGAGGAACTGGCAAGACTTCCGAAAGAAGAAAACTAATTGTTAATTATTAATGGTTAATTGTTAATTGAAAACCTCCAAGGTCTTTTCTTAATCGACAATTAGCAGCCTATAATTAACAATTAATAATTAACAATTAATAATTGACGACGTGAACGGAACAAACTTATTCAAAATAGCCATCAAGGCATTGGCAAACAATAAAATGCGAGGATTCCTGACCATGTTAGGCATCATCATCGGAGTAGCATCTGTGATCACCATGCTCGCCATCGGCCAGGGATCAAAGAAAAGCATACAATCCCAAATCAGTGAGATGGGATCCAATATGATTATGATACAACCCGGCGCAGATATGCGGGGAGGAGTACGACAAAATGCCTCGGCCATGGAGACTCTCAAGCTCACCGACTTCGAAGACATAAAGAACGAGACCCGCTACCTCGCCGCCGTATCTCCTACGGTCAACAGCAGCGGACAGCTTATATACGGAGCAAACAACAAACCGACCACCGTCTACGGAGTAAACGAAGACTACCTCGACATCCGCCGCTACAGCGTGGAAGAGGGCGATATGTTTACCCAGCAAGACATCGCCTCTGCCGCCAAGGTCTGCGTCGTTGGAAAGACCGTCATCGACGAACTCTTCCCCAACGGGGAGAATCCCGTCGGCAAGGTGGTGCGTTTCAATAAGATCCCCTTCCGCATAGTAGGCATATTAAAAAGCAAAGGATATAACAGTATGGGAATGGACCAGGACGATCTTATTTTAGCTCCATACACAACCATTCAAAAGAGAGTCCTGGCCATTACCCATCTGCATGGCATGAACGCTTCGGCCATCAAAGAAGAATATACCCAAGAAGCGATCAATGAGATAGCGGAAATACTGCGCCGCAACCATAAATTAAAACCGACGGCAGACGATGACTTTACCATCCGTTCCATGGAGGAAATGAGCAAGATGATGACAACAACAACGGATTTGATGACGGTTTTACTCGCGGCTGTGGCAGGTATTTCCCTTCTTGTGGGAGGGATTGGTATTATGAATATCATGTACGTATCCGTCACAGAACGTACACGTGAGATAGGCCTGCGCATGAGTATCGGTGCCAAAGGCAGGGACATACTCGCCCAATTCCTCATCGAGTCGATACTCATCAGCGTAACCGGCGGATTGATCGGCGTACTCTTTGGGGTCGGCACAGCCTTCCTGGTCAATTTCCTGGTCAATTTTCCCATATCCATCCAGGTATGGACTATCTTCCTTTCTTTCGCCGTATGCACCTTCACCGGGGTCTTCTTCGGTTGGTATCCGGCAAAGAAAGCCGCTCAATTGGATCCGATAGAAGCGATACGCTATGAATAAGAAAAATACATCCATAATACAGCTTCCATTCAATGAAGTCATTATCTTTACATCATGAAGAATATGAAAAACATGACTCAAGACAATAACAGCCTGCTCACGGGCAACACCGCCGCCCCCTCTTTCAAAAGGTACGGCTGGTTCATCCACCTTATCGCCTGGGCTATCTTATGCGGTTTTCCCATAATCATGTCCCTCACCAGCCGGTCGGAACACGTGATCACCTGGGATCTATACCTGCGTTCCTTTATCATGTTGCTCTCCATCATATTTGTTTTTTATAGCAACTATCTTTACCTCATCCAAAAATATCTCTTTACAAAGAAAACGGGGCACTTCCTATTAATCAATATCTCCATCATCGTCACCATGGTATTACTCGTGCATTTCTGTATGGAATTATTGCCTGATCCTCCCCTCAGGAATCCACATCCGAACAGACCTCCCAAGAACTCTTTATGGATCGGTTTCTTCTTCTGGAACTCCATGGTCTATCTATTCACTATCGTCTTGGGAGTTGCTTTCCGCTCTACCGCTAGCTGGTACAACGCCGAAGCCCAGCGGAAAGAACTGGAACGAAGCCGGAGCGAAGCCGAGTTGCAGAACCTGAAAAGCCAGCTCAACCCTCATTTCTTGTTCAATACGTTGAATAACATATACAGTCTGATCGCTTTCAGCCCCGAAAAGGCACAAGAGGCCGTGCACGAATTAAGCCGTCTCCTGCGTTATGTGATGTACGATAGCAGCCAGCCTTTTGTCACCTTGGAGAAAGAACTCGACTTTGTCCGCAACTACGTCGAACTGATGCGCATACGTTTGCCGCAACATGCCTCTTTAGATACTTCCATCTCTTGCGAGGCTCCTCACACGCAAATAGCCCCCTTACTCTGTATCTCTTTGATTGAAAATGCCTTCAAACATGGAGTCAGCAACAACAAACCTTCTTTTATCTATATCGATATACACCAGGAAGGGAAGCAGATTGTCTGTGATATACTGAACAGCTATTTCCCCAAAGACAACACCTCCGACAAAAGCGGTTCCGGCATCGGACTCTCTAACCTGAAGAAGCGACTCTCCCTGCTCTACCCCGATAAACATACCTTCTATTGTCATAAAGAGGGAGAGAACTACCGTACGTACTTGTCTATACACGTAAACACCGCTGGCCTATGATACTCACCTGTACCATCATCGACGACGAGCCCCTGGCTGTCAGCCTGCTCGAAAGCTATGTCAACAAAACCCCTTTTCTCGCATTAAAGGGGAAGTTCAACAGTGCCCTCGATGCCCTCGCAGTATTGACCGACGAACCGGTAGACCTGCTCTTCCTCGATATACAGATGCCTGAACTTACCGGGCTCGAATTCTCCCGCATACTGCAAACCGACACGCGCATCATCTTCACTACCGCCTTCGATCAATACGCCCTGGATAGCTATAAAGTGAACGCCCTCGACTACCTACTCAAACCCATCAATTATCCCGACTTCCTCCAAGCGGCCAATAAGGCGTTGAAATGGCATGAAATGATCCGGAAAACACCGGTGAATCCGCCCAAAATGGAAGAAACAAACAAAGAGAATGAAGAGATAGAAAGTATCTTTATCAAAACGGAATATAAACTGGTACAGGTCGAACTCAAAAAGATCCTCTACATAGAAGGGCTCAAAGACTATGTGAAAATATACGTCGAAGGCGAAGCCCGTCCCATCCTCTCCCTCATGGCCATGAAAGCGATGGAAGAACTTCTGCCCGCCAGCCGGTTCATACGCGTGCACCGCTCCTTCATTGTGCAACCCGAAAAAATCAAAGTGATCGAACGAAACCGCATCGTTTTCGGCAAAGAATACATTCCTATATCCGATAGCTACAAAGAGAAATTCTACGATTTTCTCACCCTAAAAGCCCTACTCCCCAAACTATAAACCGCCTTATCTTTTGTTTCAGATGCCTGTGAGATAGATGCTTTAAAATAGATGCCTGTAAGATAGAAACTTGTAAGATAAAAGAAACCCCCTTTGGGGATTTTATGTGAATAAGCCCTTTACTATCAGTCCTGGAAGGGGAGAATCAGTTGATCCACTTCGTGATCCCATGAAGCATGTTCACCTCGTCGCTTCCATAAAATATGTACCAAATACCCAATACACCAACCGACACTATCTCAGCTCCCCTTCTTGGCGAAGAAGGGGGGGACCGCTGCTTGCAGTGGTGGGGCAGTTTGAATTCTTTATAAATGTATATACCTATTTT
>NZ_QVMG01000018.1:0-40583 GCF_010500925.1 Parabacteroides sp. 52 | reverse complement strand
ATCAAACTGCTCCACCACCGGCTACGCCGGCGGTCCCCCTCTTCTTTTCTAAGAAGAGGAGCTAAGATACTTTCCTGTTACCCTAAACACTTTCCTGTCATCCCAAACACTTTCCTGTCATCCTAAATACCTTTTGGTCGCAAATCTTCAATTCACTAATCACTAAACAATAATCATTAATCGTTTATCATTAATCGTTAATCACTAACCAATTTCCAATGTATATTCTATTGCCGATGCGCATCGGCAATATTGCTGAACGTGTTCGTCAATATTGCTGAACAGCATCGGCAACACTGCCGATGCCCATCGACAATAACATTTCCGGCCCATAATGAAAAGAACCACCTTCCCATATGACCTTTTTCAATCAGAAAAGAGCAGTCAACAATCGCTCCAATGCCCGGGTTATCTCCCGCCCCTCACAGTTGTAGTTGTTCGCAAAAAGAGCGACGGCATATCGTTTCCCATCTTTGTCAATATACCCGGCATAACATTTGACGCGACTCATGCCCCCACTTTTCAAACGAGTTCTGCCTTGCAACGAAGAGCCGCGGAGGAAATTGCGGACAGTCCCCTCCAGGCCGGCCTGGGGAAGAGATTGTATAAAAGCCTCCGATTGAGGTGATTGGGTAGCCATATAGACCAATACATCCGCTATAAATGCGGCAGAAAGCCTGTTGGTTACCGCCAACCCACTTCCGTCGTAGATATGCAAGGAAGAGGTATCTATACCTTTCTTTTTCCAAAAGGACTGCATCCATCGAACACCTTTGCCGAAGGAAGAAAGCACTTCTGTACGGGAGGCATCATACTGCAAGCCGAGGGTCTTGAGTAAGGCATCGGCATACAGGTTGTGGCTCTTCTCGTTGGTGACACGGACAATCTGCCGGAGAGGAGGCGAATAGGTGGTCACCAGGGCCGTTTTCTCCCCCGCATGCCATTGCCCGGCCGCATCAAGTTGGCGGTAACAGGAAGGAATGTCTCCGATAAGAAGACCTTCTTTCTGAAGCCGTTCATGCAATAAGCCTGCCAGGAAAAGAGCGGGATCCGGGATATCGCCTTTCAAGACATAGGAGGGGCGGTTGGGGGGTACGACACCGTAGAGGTAGCGATCGGGGGAATAAGGCCCTCCGAGGATGAAAGCACTGTCGATAGGGTAAGAAGCCGAAGTAAGGTAATTATGGAAACGAAGAGTTGGCATCGGGGGAGTCTGGGATTGTATGACCGGACGATCGCCCGGTTTCCCGGTCGTGAGGTGGAGTTGATACAGATTATCAAATACATTGAGCCCGTAACTTCCGGCTCCGTAATAACTTCCCATATCTTCATGTAAGCATTTGGGGGAGATGCCTTCGGTATCGAAAATGCTTTCGTCGGAAATAACAGAGCCGGTTATCTCTTTGATGCCGGCCTTTCGGATAGCTTCAACCCACTGCCGGAGGAAAAGATACCGATCGGAGGTGAAATGAGCCGAGCCTAAAGTCGGGTCACCACTTCCCGTAATGTAGAGATTGCCGTATAAGATACCGTCTTTCAGTTCCCCATCATATGCAAGGGTAGTGGGAAAACGGTAATCGGGTCCGAATACTTCCAAGGCGGTAGCCGTCGTGACGGTCTTCAGAATAGAAGCAGGAGTGACTTGGCGGTCGGCATCGTAACTATATAAAACACTACCTGTCTCCACCTCTTTGGCGATCAGAGAGAAGGAAGCTCCTTTCATTGAGTCGGCTTTCAATAATTGCTTCAGCGGTTGGGGTACTTGTGCTATCAAAGGAAGGATATAAAAAGATACCAGGAGAAGGCTGCATATTTTCTTTATCATGTTCTTATTCTTTTCTACTTTATTCTATCTTTGTCGGTAGCAAAGATAAAAAATATACTATGAATCCATTATTTAATAAGCCTTACACGTTTGACCGGGTAGCCCGGATTGTCTTCAGTATATTGGCGATTGCAGGGAGCATTTATTTAATCGGGTTGTTGAAGAATGCTTTGCTTCCTTTCCTGATTGCATGGTTACTGGCTTACCTAATGCAACCGATCGTGAAGTTCTTTCAATATAAGTTGAAATTGAAGAGCCGGATACTGGCTATAATAGGCGTTCTCCTGTTGATTATAAGTGTGATTACCCTGATAAGCGTCATCGTCCTGCCTTCGATTGGGCAGGAAATAGACAAAACAATGGAACTCTTGCGCACCCACAACCCCCAGGAAGGACATATTGCTTTCATCCCTGAATCGTGGTTGCACTTCCTGGAGACAAACATTCATGTAGAAGAATGGACGGAACTACTGAGTCGGGAAAATATAGAAAATGCAATCCGGCAACTGGCCCCTAAATTGTGGTCGATATTGTCCAATACCTTCTCGGTCTTGTTCAGCATCACAATTGTATTTGTTATTTTACTTTATTTCATCTTTATCCTATTGGACTATGAGAAGGTGGCGAATGGATGGTGCCTATTGGTGCCGGAGAAGTACAGACCTTTTATCGAAGGATTGGTGGAAGATGTAGAACTGAGCATGAATCGTTATTTCCGGGGACAGTCGCTTATTGCTTTATGTGTCGGGGTGTTGTTGGCCATCGGTTTCAGGATCATTGATTTTCCGCTGGGCATTACGCTGGGGCTTTTCATCGGTTTACTGAATCTGATCCCTTATTTGCAGACGATAGGCATTATTCCGATGATTTTACTGAGCCTGTTACGCTCGGCCGAGACGGGACAAAATTTCTGGGTTATCTTCGGTCTGGCATTGTTGGTATTAGGTATTGTGCAGGTCATTCAAGATCTGTTTCTTACACCACGGATTATGGGCCGGGCAATGGGACTGAATCCGGCTTTTATCTTGCTTTCCCTTTCGATATGGGGCACTTTATTGGGGTTTGTCGGTCTCATTATCGCTTTGCCACTCACGACCCTTTGCCTTTCTTATTACAAACGTTTCATACTTATGGAAGGGGATGAATATGCCAAGATAGTAACTGCCGTACCGGAAGAAGATACCTTTGTCGACGAGACATAAATAAAAAAACTATATAAAACCTTTGCATGTTTTAAAAATCTTTCTACCTTTGCACCCGCATTCCTAGAGAATGTATCGGATGATTTGCTAGCTCAGCCGGTAGAGCACATCCCTTTTAAGGATGGGGTCCTGGGTTCGAACCCCAGGCAAATCACCAAAAGGTCTCTAAAAGAAGAGAGCGAAAAAAATCCCTGGTTCCTACGGAGTCAGGGATTTTCTTTTTTGTACGGGTTACAGAAAAAAGCGAGAAAAAGGGGGTCAATCAGAAAAAGCAAACGAATAGTGCCCAAATCGTGGGACTTTTGAGATTTGCAAAAAGTTCCACGATTTAGGTTTTATTTCACTGAATTACAATATTTTGCGTAGTGTGTTTTTGAAGGATATAAAATAACTTTGTATCATTAAAAACGACGAGAAATGAGAAGAAAAACGTTCAGTGTTTTGTTCTTCATCAAGAAGAGCAAACTTTAAAAAAACGGAGAAGCCCCCATCCGTTTGAGAATCACAGTAGAAGGCAGGACGTGTGATACCCAAATCAAATGCAGTGTACCTGTTGAACTCTGGAATCAGACAAAAGAGCATGTTAAGGGCAAAGGGAATACTTAAAAGCAAACATCCGATTCCCACAATACACCGCTTTAGTATTGAACGGATTCAACAATTCGTCATAAACCTCCTTTTTTCGTTATTAGCCTGATTTATTATAATCTACAAGGCAAAATACTTATTTTCGTACTCTGCAGTATAAAAAGAGGAGATTGAAAGAAACGAGCGCAGAAGCCAAGTTTGCCTGGATTATGCCGAATCACGAAATGACTAATTTTAATGAACGTATGACTAAATTATCAACTATTTCTCGGCCCCATAAACTGTGTCTGATAAGCCTGTTGTGTGCTTTGTTTGTTTTGTATCCCGAAATAACCTGGATACCTTTTGAATTGAAGTATGTACCGGAAGCAAACCGGGGGCGTTATATCACGTTTTTTATTTTTCGTGCGCTTTATTATGCGGGAGTGACTTTCTTTTTGTTGAGATTTAATCTGTTGAAGATCAAAACGCCTTCTTTTAAGAAACGGTTCGGTTATAATTTTCTGATTAGCCTGGCAACATTTATCTGCTATGGAGTGATTTCTTTTCTTACCTATTCCAAAGTCCGGCATTTCGGTAGCCTGATACTGTTTCAGTTTTTCCTGATGTGCATTCTCTCGACCGTGATGGGGTATATTTACTGGCTGTTTGAAGAGCAAAGGAAAAAGGAACAGGAGATCGAACGGCTGAAACTGGAAAACCTGCAAAGCCAATACGACGCACTTACAAATCAGATAAACCCGCATTTCTTCTTTAACTCCTTGAATGGATTGACTTCCCTGATCCGTAAAAAGGATGATGAGACGACTCTTACCTACGTCAATAAACTCTCGGATGTGTTTCGCTATATCCTGCAGAGTGATAAAAAAGGCTTGGTGACTTTGGGCGAGGAACTGGAGTTTGTAGATGCCTTTCGTTATATGATGGAGGTTCGTTTTGCCAATAAACTGGAATATCGGATGAAGGTAGAGAAGGAGATGCTGTCGTATAAGATACCGGTATTGTCGATCCTTCCGCTGTTAGACAATATTGTGGTGCATAATATGATCGACAGTGACCATAAAATGGAGGTGTCGATCACTGTCAATGCGGCGAAAGAACTGGTTGTCTCTAATCCGGTCTACCCCAAAATTGCTCCTTCAGTAACCAATGGCACAGGGCTGCGAAACTTGGAAAATCGTTATGCCTTGTTGATGAACAAACAGATCCGGATTGCGGACGACGGTGTGACATTCCGCGTATATTTACCGTTAAAATAGCTAACGTATGAAAGTATTAATCGTAGAAGATGAAACGGCTGCTTATGAAAGCCTGGTAGAGATTCTCCGGGAAATAGACCCCGCAATAGAGGTCGTAGGAAATAGCGAGAGCGTCAAACAAACGGTTCACTGGCTGCAAACCCAGCCGGAGCCCGACCTGATATTGATGGATATTCATCTGTCGGACGGATCCTCCTTTCTGATCTTCGATCGTATCGAGGTGGAGACGCCTATTATCTTTACTACCGCTTACGACGAATATGCTATAGAAGCGTTTAAACTCAACAGTGTAGACTATCTATTGAAACCCATAAAAGCGGAAGAGCTGAAGCGTGCCCTGCATAAGTTTGAGAAATGGACACGCAAAGATCTCGATGCATACCTGTTGCGCTTAACCCAATTGGTGCCGCAAACACGCTACAAAGATAAATTCCTAATCCCTCTGAAAGACAAACTTCTACCGATTGACTTGCAGGATGTCGCCTATTTTTATACCACTGAGAAGAATACCCTTGTTTGTATGAAAGACGGTCAATCATATCCTTATACCAAAACACTGGAGCAGATCTTCGCTTCACTTAACCCCGCAGACTTTTACCGTGCGAACAAACAATATATTATCGCTCGCGACAGTGTAAAGAACATCACCATCTGGTTTGACAGCCGTCTGTTTGTCACCCTTACCACCGAGGTACCCGAACGCATCTACGTTAGCAAAAACAAAGCGGCCGACTTTAAGGCGTGGATTGTGAATGAGTAATTCGTTTTCATTCTCTTCTTTTTCGTGTTGGTCAGCTTTCTAATACAAGGGATGTGTTTTTGTTGAATCTTTGGTGTATGGAAACACAAAAGATTATATCGACACCCTTGCAACGGATCACGGTTCTGGACGCGTTAAGAGGATTTGCCCTGTTGGGCGTTATCCTGACTCATATGTGGCAACATTATGGTATCTTTTCCTTTGGGATGGAGCCACGCGAACCGCTGTTTGCGGCAATGGATGGACATATCCAATGGTTGATGCGGAATGTGATTATGGGAAAGTTTATCAATATTTTTGCTTTCCTGTTCGGATTGAGCTTTTTTATTCAAATGGACAGGGCCGACAGGAAAGGAATGGATTTCCGGAAACGCTTCCTGTGGCGAATGGTCATACTTTTTGTAATCGGGATGATCGGGAACCTTTTTTACACGGGAGATATCTTATCTATTTATGCTGTGTTCGGGGTGTTGATGGTTTTCCTTTACAAAGCTAAAAACGGGGTATTACTCTTGATTGCTTTTCTTTTGTTAATAGGCACACCCCGTATAACAACCTCTGTCTACAACCAAATGGTGCAAATGGAACAGACCACAACCGAAAATGCTCAGAACAACGAAACACGCAGAACAAGACCCGACCGAAACGAGAATACTCAGAAACCGTCCTTTCTTCGTTCGGCAAAAGCAAACCTGACCAGTGGTTTGCAAGGTAAACTAAACTATCAGTTTGGGGTATTCTCACGTGGATATATCACGATGGCTCTCTTCATTCTGGGGTTGGTAGTCGGGCGTTTGCGTTTCTTTGAACAGCTTCAGACACATAAGAGAAAAAATCTAATATTGTTCGCTGCTTTTGTAGTTGGCGTGGTTGTAATCAATCTGATAGTGGGTTTATTCCCGCAGGAGACAATGAATGTGCGAGCGATGCGACCGGGAAGTAGCCTGCCTCCCACCCTTCTGGCAACGATGGGACTGAATGATATCAAGGCGGTATGCCTGTCCGGAGCACTAGCTATGGGATTCATTATCTTGTATCAGATCAAAGGTGTCGGAAAATATCTGGATGCAATCAGTCCTTACGGACGCATGGGGTTGACAAATTATGAAATGCAGAATATCATAGGGTGTATGCTGTTTTCCATGTGGGCATTCGGTTCCTTCTTCGGACGTTTGGGAACTACGGAATTATTTCTCCTGGGAGTAGGCATATATGTTTTACAAGTCGTCTTCAGCAGGTATTGGATGAGATATTTCTTATATGGCCCTTTGGAATGGTTCTGGCGATCGGCTACTTACCTGAAAGTACAACCCTTCCGGAAAACGAAGTAAGAGGTTATATAAGAATTAAATAAACCGCTATACATAAGTGGAACCCTATTGACTTTAGTATAGTTCGAGGAGCAAAAATAAACCAAAGTATAGGCATCGAAATTTCCTAAAGAGCTTTCCAGTTACCTACTTAATTGTGTGATTTCACCTTCGGAAAAAGCAAAACATTTGCCACAATGTAGTCCGCAAGGGGATAGTCTTGATTTTATGAATTCATAATCCACTACATTATTCATGGTTTTATAGGCTTAAATGTAAAATCGGATAGTCCTTACCCGTTGAATCCTTCTCTGAGCGGCTGATTACTTTAAACCCAAATTTTTCATAGAATCCGACAGCCTGGGTATTCTGCTCATTGACATCGACTTTCTTTGCCCTGAGAGTTTCAATAGCATATAACAGAAGAGATTTTCCAAACCCTTTTCCTCTTGAATCTGAGGAGACAAATAACATTTCAATGTTTTCGCCCGACACTCCCATAAAAGCGGCAATCGCCTTATCTACGCGTATAACGTACAAATCAACATGCAGAAAATGATTGGGGATTATTTGTTTGAAGAACTCAAAATCCTCTATAGTCAAGAATTCATGGGTCGCTTTAACAGCACTCTCCCATACTGTTATCAACTGCTTGTAGTCGGCTTTTTCCCCTTTTTGTATTTGGTACGCTTCCACTACGGGCAAACTTAGATAAAAAAATTGGATTATCCCCAAATCGCTACCCGCTATTCAATAGACGCTCTGTCATCTCCTCATCAAAGCGATTCAAATCCTCCGGAGTAATAATCTCATCAAGAAGAAGCCCCACAAGAACCATATAATAGGTTGACCCTCTTAGGTCATTATATCGTTTTGCAATATGCTTGTCAAAGGATTTGATTTTCTTGTAAAGATTCATATATACCTCATGTGGACTTTTACTTTTTTGTTCTTGGTTAGAAACAAGGTTCTCTATAAAGCTCAATACCTATAAACCACCCCCAAACAAAAAATCCCCCTGAACTTAATCAGGAGGATTTTTAACCTTGTGCGGCTGAAGGGACTCGAACCCCCACGCCTCTCAGCACCAGATCCTAAGTCTGGCGTGGCTACCAATTACACCACAGCCGCATGGTTTGCGGGGGCAAAGGTAAAGTTTTTTCGGGAAATGACAAGCTTTTCATTGTTTTTTTGATGAAGAGGGGGTCGTTAATTGTCGAAAAGCTTCATTTGACCGGTGATTTCGTCTATAATATCCGTATTACTTTCTGCTTCGTCATCGCTGTTTTCTCCCTCCTCGTCACCATCAAACGATACTTCCGGTTGGTTTCCGGCATCGGGGAAACGGGTTGGCTCCAATTCATTCATTGTACTTACCTCAAAGGTGGTAATGCGTTTTCCTTTCGCTTTGAAGCCTTTCACACTGATGAATTCTTCGGCATCGAGGATAAGGGATTCCCGGAAACTGTCGTTTCCACCGAAGACCACTTCGATACGCGGGTAGGCTTCATCGGTCAATAAGAACAGGCGGCTGTTCGGATTTTCGCCGAGGAAGTTTTGTTTTTTAGCTGTTGCTTCCAATTGGAAACGTTTCAGGTAACGGTATCCCTGGTCGGCATCAAACAGAGCTGCTGTCCAAACCTTATGCGGGTTGTACTTCTCGATGGAGAGTATGTTATCTTCGTAATGATTGCTTAGATCAAAGTTCGTAATATAAAAATCGCCATTCCGCAATACGACTAAAATAGAATCTTCGCTATGGAACTCACCCAAAAGATCCCCTCGCCCGTCATAATTGAGGCGCAAGACGTCCCAGTCGAACCATACCTGTCGCCCTCCGAGTGTTGAACCTCCTTTTTGCTTGAGTGTGATTTTATGTATTTCTAATTTTGTCAGTGTATTGCCCCGGGAGCTGCGTCCTTTGATAGCGATCTCACTGAAATCCTTTTCGAATATAAGTATGCGGAGTCTGGGTTTGGGTTTGAGGATAACCTTTACTGTTTCGGCCTCTCCATTGGGATTGGCACTGAAATAAAGGACACGTGAGCCTTTGGTTCCCTGCGTCAGATCATATTCTTTATCTCGGGTAATACCCGTCACATTGAATCGTTTGATGAAGTTAACCCCCTCTTTTCCATCCCGATAAATGGCATTGTAGATGGTTCGTTTATCGTTTTTCTTGAAGACATTGAGATAAAGAATATCCTTTCCGACAAACATCTTATCGCTGACCTTTACGATCTTATAGATACCGGTACGATAGAAAATAATGACGTCGTCAATGGTCGAACAATTGCAGACGAATTCATCTTTTTTGAGACTCATTCCGATAAATCCTTCTTCCCGGTTGATATACAGCTTCTCCGTTGCTTCCACCACCTTGGTCGCTTCAATGGTATCGAAGTTGCGTATTTCCGTCAGACGTGGATACGTTTTTCCATATTTTTCTTTCAACATATTGAACCAATCGATCGTGTAAGCGATGATATTCTCCAGATGATGGTTGATACGTTCTATTTCCTCTTTGTATTGAGCGATTAAGGCTTCATTCTTTTCTGCATTGAATTTAAGGATACGTCCCATCTTGATTTCCATCAGACGAAGGATATCCTCCCGGGTTACCTCGCGGATCAGTTTCGGTTTAAAGGGGAGAAGACGTTTGTCGATATGAAGAATGGCTTCATCCATATCCTTTGCATTTTCAAATTCTTTATCTTTATAGATTCGTTCTTCGATAAATAATTGTTCCAGCGAAGCAAAGAAGAGGGCCTCTTCTTGTTCATTCTTATGAATTTCCAGTTCGGTACGCAACAGAACAAGCGTATTGTCTGCAGAGTTCTTCAATACATCGCTGACGGTAAGAAAGTGCGGTTTGTTGTCGCGGATAACACAGCAGTTCGGCGAGATGCTTATCTCACAATCGGTAAAAGCATAGAGTGCGTCAATGGTTTTATCCGAGGATACTCCGGGAGCAAGATGCACCAGGATTTCTACATTCTGAGCAGTATTATCGTCGACCTTCTTGATCTTGATCTTATTCTTATCATTTGCTTTCAGGATAGAGTCGATCACGGACGAAGTCGTTTTACCATAAGGTATTTCGGTAATAACCAATGTTTTGTTATCCAGTTTGGTTATTTTCGCCCGTACTTTAACCGAGCCTCCCCGTTCGCCGTCGTTATATTTGGAGACGTCGATAGATCCTCCTGTTTGAAAATCGGGATAGAGGGTAAATTCCTCCTCCTGCAGATAGGCTATCGAAGCGTCAAGTAATTCATTAAAGTTATGCGGTAATATCTTGGAAGAAAGTCCTACGGCAATCCCTTCCACGCCCTGAGCCAATAACAAAGGGAATTTGATAGGCAGGGTTATCGGTTCTTTGTTACGGCCGTCATAAGAGCTTTGCCACTCCGTTGTTTTCGGGTTAAAGACAGTCTCTAAAGCGAATTTGGAAAGGCGGGCTTCGATATAACGGGGAGCCGCAGCCCCGTCGCCGGTCAGGATATTCCCCCAGTTTCCCTGGCAATCGATCAACAAATCTTTTTGTCCGAGCTGTACCAAAGCATCGCCAATTGAGGCATCGCCATGGGGGTGAAACTGCATTGTATGTCCTACGATATTCGCCACCTTATTGTAGCGTCCGTCATCCAGACGTTTCATGGAGTGAAGGATACGGCGTTGCACCGGTTTAAGCCCATCGTTGATATGGGGCACGGCCCGCTCCAGAATCACATACGAAGCATAGTCCAAAAACCAGTTTTGATACATTCCGGAGAGGTGGTACATCTGTCTTCCTCCCGTTTTATCCGGTGTTTTATATTCTGAATGTGCCTGTTCTTCAGAGGGTGTATCACCCTGCGCGTCGGTCATATCGCCTGGTTCTTCGTTCTCGTTTAGTTCTTTGAAGTCGTCTAAATCCTCTGTATTCATAAATCGTCTGCTTTCTTTTACGGGGCTGAAACTATGGGGGTTTCAAATTGGGTGTAAATATAGGTAATTTTGCTGAAAAAAGAAAGAGACATTTCTTCTGACAGATTCAACGCGTATAGAAAAAAGGGAGCTTCGGAGGGGTGGATGTTTTCTTAAAAAAAACGGGATAATTCTACTGTTGATAGCTATCGTTAGTACTGATGATAACTATCGTTACTACTGATGATAGCTATCGTTACTACTGACGATAGCTATCAACACTAAAATATACCCTCGTTTTTTCAAGGAATTGAAAAGTGTTTTTCCTGGCGCAGACCCCATACAGAATACGAAGAAAGAGGTACAAGACGAAGTTCACAGAGGGAGAAAGCGTCTCTATCTTACCAATGCTTTATAAAGGCCTCCGGGTAAAGGCTTAATAAGGTTATTCATTTCCATTTCCAATAGCAGGGCTGAAAGTTGATAAACAGGCATATCTGCTTCCAAAGCCAATTGATTGATATGGATTTCCTTTTGTTCGTACAGAATGGTCCATATTTTTTCATAGGCAGCATTCTCCAGAAAAGGGATGGCATAGTTTTCTTTCATCGTCATAGGGTCCATCTGGGTATTTTCCCAACAAAGGAGACTCATCAAATCATCGGCGGAAGTGATCAAAGCCGCCTTATTCTGCCGGATCAGGGCATTGCATCCTTTCGACTGTATATCGGAAGCTCTGCCGGGAAAAGCCAACACATCTCTCCCGTAAGAGAAAGCGATATCGGCAGTAATCAGAGAACCTCCTTTTTCGGCCGACTCCACCACCACCGTTGCATCCGCCAATCCGGCTACAATGCGGTTGCGTTTCACAAAATGTGGTTTATCCGGCAATGTACCATGGGGGTAATCGGTTAACAAACCACCCCTTTCGATCATTTCAATAGCCGTATTGCGGTGTGCCGACGGATAGATGCGATCCAGTCCATGAGCCAGGACAGCGATCGTAGACAATTTATTTTTCAGGGCTTCCCGGTGAGCATTTATATCTATACCATACGCCAATCCACTCACGACAAGCAGGTCGGGACAGGCAATAGCCAGGTCTTCTATCAATTTCTCCGTCCATTCTTTTCCGTTATGGGTAGATCGGCGGGTACCTACGATGCTCAGTACCCGGCCCACATTCAGGTCTGCTTTCCCTTTCAAATAAAAGACAATGGGAGCATCCGGGCATTCCCGCAAACGGAACGGATATTCTTTATCACCCAGAAAGTAAAGGTCAATCTGGTTTTTTTCCACAAAGGCCAATTCTTCTTCGGCCAACAGAAGGGCTTGCGGACGTTTTATCTCGGCAATGTGTTTTCTTCCGATACCCGGGACCTTTTCCAAGATCCGTGGTTTCTCCGTAAACACCGCTTCGGCATCTCCTATGGTTTCTAACAAATGGCGGGCAAGTACGTCTCCAACGCCGGTAATCATAGTCAGGCCTATTTGGTAAATTCTTTTATCAGTCATTCGGGTAGGTTTTGATTATATAATGAGGGTTATTCACCGCTTAACGCTATTGGTTTCTCTTTGTCTCTGTCATAACTTTTTCAGTACCTCATCAAAGTATTCTCCCCGTGTTAATTTGCCTTGCTCTACAACGACTATCTCTACCCTTCCCTTGGCCGACAATACCTTATCGGATGCCCGATAAATATATTGATCAAAGACCAGTTTAATCCCTTGTTTGGAGACATCCAGGCAAGAGATGAAATGATCCCCACTGCGAAGAGAGGATTTAAACTGTATGTCGACACGCGAAACAAAGGCATCCACCCCTTTGTCATGCATCGCCCCAAAATTCTCTCCCAATGATTCCAGGAATTCATGCCGGGTATGCTCCATGTATCGTTGATAGTTGGAGTTGTTTACCACCCCTTGCAAATCACATTCATAATCACGCACCTTGAAAGGCAGCGAAAAAATATGTTCTTTCATTATTTCAATTCTTTTTTATCGGTTGCCACCAGTTTGTATAAACGATCGGAAGGGCGTACTTTCTCTGCTGTTTTAAACGAGAAACGCTCTCCTTTCACTGTTTGATCGACCGGTTTCAGTTCGACCCGTATCTCATCGATTGTTTGCATCACAGCACCGGTCGTAGGGCCGGTAATAAGTATTTCATCTCCTACGTTCAAGACGCCCGACTCCATCTCGAACTCTGCCACGCCCAAACCGGTGAAATATTTAATGCCTTTGGCCAGATAGACTTTCTTCTTCGTCGTTTCAGAGCCATACACACTGCTCCATTCTCCCAGGCGTTGTCCCAGATAGTAACCATCCCAGAAGCCGCGGTTAAACACACTCTTCAACCGTTTATCCCATTCCGTTATCTTCTCTTGCGAAAAGGTTCCATTGCAATAGGAAACGACCGCTTCCTTATAACATTCGGTGACAATACGCACATATTCCGGTCCCCGGGCACGGCCTTCCAGTTTAAATACCCTCACACCGGCATCCATCATCTTATTCATAAAATGGATGGTCTTGAGGTCTTTAGGCGACATGATATACTGGTTCTCTATATCCAGTTCAATGTTACTGTCCTTATCTCTTACCGTATACCCCCGGCGGCAAATCTGCATACAAGCCCCTCTGTTAGCAGACGAGTTCATCTCATGCAAACTTAGGTAACATTTACCGGAGACAGCCATGCAAAGGGCACCATGGGCAAACATCTCAATCCGAATCAACTCACCTTTAGGCCCTTTGATCTGCTGTTCCACTATTTCTTTATAGATGCCATTCACCTGCTCCAGGTTGAGTTCACGAGCCAGGACCACCACATCCGCAAAACGGGCATAGAACTTTAAAGCCTCCGCATTGGATATATTCAACTGGGTCGAAAGGTGTACCTCCTGTCCGATCGTATGGGCATAATTCATTGCAGCCACATCGGCGGCTATAATCGCAGACACCTCCGCTTCTTTTGCTGCATCAATGATTTGCCGCATCAGCGAAAGATCCTCGCCGTAAATAACAGTATTTACCGTCAGGTAACTCTTTATCCCATGTTCTTTGCAGATAGAGACAATCTTATGTAAATCTTCCGTAGTGAAATTATGAGAAGAGCGGGAGCGCATATTCAATCCTTCTATACCAAAATAAATAGAATCGGCACCTCCCTGAATAGCTGCCATCAACGATTCATACGAACCGACAGGAGACATTATTTCAAAATCTTTTTCGTTCAATGTATTATTGTTTTATAAGAGAATACAAATATAGGGGTTATTCTTGGAATACGATAAACTCCTTCGGCAAGAGCAGGGAGTGTTTCTTTAAAAAGAGAAGAAAATATTTTTTTACTGTCAATTTTTCAGCAAAACATTTGCAAATATCCCCGATAAATACTTCCTTTATATTTCTTATTGTTTAATAACCAAAAACTTACATTATGAAGACGAAAACATCTTTGGTATTTATTTACCTATTATTCCTGGTCGGTTGTAAAGACTCTGATAAAGAACCGATACCTCCCGAAGAAAGAATGTTCCCCTTCCATTTTACCATCCATCTGGAGAAAGAGATTCTGCCTTTTCCCAAAGTAACCCGGTCCATGCCGCCTTTTGATATGCCCGAGCCGGTTGCCAACGACAATGGAAATACAGAAGAGAAAGAATTTAATGAGTTATGTAACACGATTGAATACATCGTTTACAAAGAAGGAGAAACGGATAAAACCGTTAGATATGAGACCTTCACCTCGGAGGAGGATATGGATTTCGGAATTGTATATGACTCGCTTCCTGCCGGCACGTACACAATTGCTTTCCTGGCTTATAAAACCTGTGTGACAAGTTTATCTGATGGAAGTGTAAGCTTTCAGCAAGTCTCCGATGCCTTCCATGCCTCCTTTTCACAGGAGATAGAGGCAACAGAAGAAATAGATAAAGACATAACCCTCTCTCGGGTTGTCAGTAAAATTGAGTTTGTAGCCACGGATAATGTTCCGGAGGGGGCTGTAAAGTTCATCATGGAAGTCACCCCATACCCCGACCTATTGAATATTTGCACCGGAGAGGGTCTGGCAAGTACTGAAGAGGCCTCTGTTTTCACCCACAATTTTACCACGGAGGAAATAGGAAAGAATAAACAGACACATAGCTTTTTCACCTTCGTACCGGCAGACGATGGAACGTTTAAAGTCGAATTAAAAGCGATCGACTCCGACGAACAGGTACTCAGAAGCAGGGAGGTGACTGTTACACCGATAAAAAACAAGATCATCCGTTATACAGGGAAATTATACAGCCATGCCCCTTCGGATGATACGTTCGAACTTTCTATTCATGCCAATGGCAAATGGGACGAACCTGAAGAAAAGGAGTTGGAGGATTGAGGAGAAAAGAATACAGGAATACAAAAAGGGCTGTCCAAAATGAAAATGGACAGCCCTTTTGTATGTCTTAGCTGTTTTAATACAGCTCTTTGTTTATCTTTTGTGTTTGCGCTTCTCTCTTTCGGAAGACGTACGACGCCAGGGTTTATCCCCATTGCTGCGTTTGTCAAAGCGATCATAAAAACGACCTTCTTCTTTCTCTGAACGCTTTCCTTTCCAACCGCCACCACCGGAGCTGCGTCTTCCATTGCTGCGTCCACTGCCGCCTTCGCCTTTACCACTTTGGGCAGGCTCAACAGAAAGACGACGGCCATCGATTTCAAAGCCGTTCATACTATCCATCACGCGCTTTCCTTCGCTTTCGTCCACCTCAAAGAAAGAGAATTTTTCCCGCAGGTCGATCTTTCCTATCAAGACTTTACCGGGAACACATTTATTGACTAATTCTATCAGTTGGTTGGGATATAGTCCGTCGGCTTTACCAAAATTAAGGAAGAAACGGGAAAAACCCGGTTCCGGACCGAAAGAGCGGCGACTGCCTCTTCCCATATTATCCCCCTTTTCACCGCGTTCCCGACGAGAAGAGTTCTCATCTACCATCTCTATCTCTTCCGCTTCTTTATAGTAATCAATGATTCGGTTAAATTCGAGAGAAACAACGCGCTTGATGATATCTTCTTTATCAAGCCATTCGAGTTTGCGGAAAATAGAAGGCATCAATGTTTCTATCTCTTCCTCGTTCACTTTTACCTTTTCAATCTGATCGACCAGGCTAAACAACTGTTTTTCACAGATGGCCTGTCCGGAGGGCATTTCTCCCTTTTCAAATTTTTTATTGATGATCCGTTCGATATCACGTACTTTTCCTTTCTCCTTGATATGACAGATAGAGATAGAAATACCCGTCTTGCCGGCACGCCCCGTACGTCCGCTTCGGTGTGTATAAGACTCGATTTCATCGGGTAAACCGTAGTTAATAACATGGGTCAGGTCGTTCACATCCAACCCGCGGGCAGCCACGTCGGTTGCCACCAATAATTGCAAGTTCTTGATACGGAATTTCTGCATCACGTAATCCCGTTGCGCCTGGCTTAATTCACCGTGCAACGAATCGGCATTGTATCCGTCCTGGATCAGTTTATCTGCAATCTCCTGTGTTTCTTTCCGTGTACGGCAGAAAATAATGCCATAAATATTCGGATAGAAGTCCGCTATACGTTTAAGTGCAAGGTATTTATCCTGTGCACGTACCATATAGTAAATATGCTTGATGTTCTTGTTCCCTTCGTTTTTGTTCCCGATAACAATCTCTTTCGGCTTATTCATATACTTGCGGGTAATGCTAGCAATACCCTGGGGCATAGTGGCCGAGAACAATAACATATTCCGGGAAGCCGGTACTTCGGCAAGAATAGCATTGATACTATCCGTAAAGCCCATATTCAACATTTCATCCGCCTCATCCAGAATGACATTCTTTATCATTCCCAGATCAACCGTTTTCCGGTTCATAAGATCCAATAAACGTCCCGGAGTGGCAACGACAACGTGAACTCCTCGTTTAAGTGTTTTAATCTGACTGTCGATACTGGAACCTCCATAAACAGGAAGCACCTTCAACTTATCCATGTATTTTGAATACTCGTTCAAGTCGTCAGCAATCTGCAGACAGAGTTCCCGGGTCGGACATAATATAAGAGCTTGCGGGTGATATTGACTAATATCTATTTTTTGTAAGATAGGTAAACCAAAAGCAGCCGTTTTACCGGTTCCTGTTTGAGCCAAAGCAATAACGTCGTTATCTTCTCCCAGTAGAAGAGGAATCACTTCTTCTTGTACCGGCATGGGTGATTCGTATCCCAATTCCTGAATTGCCTTCAATATAGGTGCGGCAACTCCTAATTCTTCAAATGTTTTCAAAAAAATATGATTTTATTGTGTATAGAGGGCGCAAAGGTAGGGAATTAATTTGGATTCACCTCAGTATAACAACATATCTTTCAGCTTTTCACGATCCTTTTCCGAAAAATTAAGTTCTGTAGCCAAATACTTTTCAACAGAACCATAGTCTTTGTTCTTTTTGATCTTTTGAAAAAGAGGATGCATGAAGGATTGATTGGCAGAAAGCAATAAAGTGATGACTTCCTGGGCATCTGCATTTAGATCCTGGGCAAGGGAGGCATAGCGATTCTTCTCAATATAATTATTCGAATCCATATAATCCTGCATAACGATCTCTTCCGATACAGACAGAGCAGATAGTACCATAGCAGCCAAAAAGCCTGTAGCATCTTTCCCCAGGGTACAGCTAAACAAAATAGGGTAATTGTCTTTGTTCAGAAAGAGTTCCAATGCCTCAGCAAATGATTCTTTATTTGTTGAAAGGAACTTTAGGTAGGCATCTTGCATATACACAACAGCATCTCCCTTGCGTATTCTTCCCTCTTGCAGATAAGGTTGGATTTCTGTCAGATCGCCGGAGTTAACAGGAATATTGACAATTGTAGGGCCCGTAAAAGTCAGAGGAGCCTCAGTCATTTCACGCTGGCTGCGAAGATCGATAATCGTTTTAATATTCAATTTGCTTAAGCGCAATGAATCCAGGGTACTTAAACCACTCAGTCCCCCCGAGCGATACACCTTTCCCCAACGGATCATCTTATGCTTTGTGTTATAATATCCTCCCAAGTCGCGCAGGTTCTGCACACTGTCCATAGGTACAAACCGTGCCCCTACGACCTGATGATATTTATCTTTAAATGTCAGGCGGAAATATTTACGGGAGATATTATTATTCGTGATATAGGTCGCGATACCCTGGTCTATATTTGCATATACAGCCGGTTCACCCTTTGCAAACTTTTCCGGATTATCAGAGGCATAGATCTTTACTATGCCTTCCAACGGAGGATCCGTTTCCCATTTAATCACATAATTCCCAATCCCATCCCGCAAACAGAGTGTATGGATATCAGGAGCATCGGAAGAACAACCTACGAATGCCACCATGCCGATAAATAAAAACAATATTCTTGTTGTCATAGCGTTCACATGAGTAACTCTTGGCAAATATAATAAAAGAAGCGTTCGTAACACAGCCGATTAATGATATTTAATACTGCCCGGCATACCTCTCTGCAAATGTCTTTGAGATATAATTCTCATAACTGCCACATACCTGCGTCGAAAGATCAATCCCACAACGAATAAGTCTCTCCCATCCCTCCCTATCCAGGGTAGATAAATCCTTGCGACGGATATTATACTTTAACAGCCCGTAAATGAAGCCGGCATTGAAATTGTCTCCGGCACCGACTGTGCTCACCGGAGTAAGGGAAGGAACATCAAAAGATTCTCTTCTTTCTTTATCAAACAGGCTTATTTTACCGGAACCTTGCGTGACAATCAAGCGGTCACAGTAAAAACGGATATATTGTTCATACACCTCCTGCATATCTGTTTCTCCAAATAAATAAAAGAAATCTTCATTGGATCCCCGCACAATATCAGCAAACTCCAGATTTTCGATCACAGCAGGGCGTAACCGCAAAGACTCATGTGCATGGGGTTTACGGAAGTTCGGATCGTAATAAATAATAGCTTTCCGTTCCTGTGCATACCGGAGGAACTCAAACATACGTTCTCTAAGCGCTGGGTTCAAAGCATAATAGGAACCGATAATAAAAATATCATCTTCATTTATTTGCGGAAGCGCCACCTCCAGTCGCTGGGCCGGATAATCTTTATAGATAAGGTAACTGGCATTTTGCTCATCATCCAAAAAAGCCAGGGCTAGCGGACTTTTTCCATCCGGGAAACAATCGATGAAATCGGAAGAAATATTGTTTTCCGCCATAAAAGACCGGAGAATCTCCCCTACCCGGTCATTCCCCAATTCACTGATAAAGGAAACCGGCACGCCCATGCGGGCCAATGATACAAATCCATTGAAAACCGTACCTCCCGGAATAGCCGCATGGGGTTGGTTGTCTTTAAAGATGATATCCAGGATGGTTTCCCCCACCCCTATAACTTTTCGCATATAAGGTATTTATTCTTCCTTCGCACTCTGTTCACGACTCTTTGAGCCAAGATATCCTCCATGGTGACGGACCGCATAGTCTTTATTGGTAAAACCAATCCTGCGCATCGTTCCGACAACAAGGATATCTCCCATAACAGTCATCATGGTAGTGGAGGTGGTAGGTGTCAAACCCAGCGTGCATACTTCTTTCGGCGCACCAGTAGATAAACAGACAGTCGCTTCATGCGCCAGGGCACTTTCCGGATTACCTGTAATCACAATAAACTGCATATCAGGTGCTATCCCCCGTGTCAGTTCCACCAATTCAAGCAGTTCGCGGGTCTTTCCCGAATTGGAGATCAAAAGCATCAGGTCATTTTTACGCACCAACCCCAAATCGCCATGTTGTGCTTCGCTGGGATGCAGGAAATAAGCCGGAGTTCCCGTTGAACTAAAAGTAGTTGCAATGTTCATGGCGATCTGCCCGGCTTTCCCCATTCCACTGGTAATCAATGTACCTCCCTGTTCATGAATATAACGGGTAATTAAGGTCACCGCTTCATTATACCCATCTGTAACGGGAATATTACGAACGGCATGGGCCTCTTGTTCTAAAATACAAGTAATTTCTTCAGTTGTCATGGGTCTCTTGTTTTTTGGATACAAAATTATGCATTTTAATCATTCACCCATGGTAAAGCCGCTTTTTTTTGTCAATCAACCGTATTTCCGTTATAGCAACAGGAGATTTACGGTCTGATCTTTTTATTGTACCTTTGCCCGTTCAACAAACACGCACGATGGTTATGCTTTATCATTCACATACATTACCCAATGGACTTCGTATCGTTCATTTGCCGATGGATTCGCCTGTTTCGTATTGCGGATTCGGAATTAACGCCGGGACACGGGATGAATCGGCGGATGAGTTTGGACTGGCACATTTCGTTGAACATATGCTATTCAAAGGGACCAAACATCGTCGGGCATGGCATATCCTCAACCGGATGGAGCATGTAGGGGGTGAACTAAATGCATATACCACCAAAGAGGAAACCTTTGTCTATTCCATTTTCATGGAAGAACACTACGACCGGGCATTTGAATTACTGACAGACCTTGTCTTTCACTCCCAATTTCCCGAACAAGAAATAGAAAAAGAAGTAGATGTTATCCTCGACGAAATCAACTCCTACGAAGACAGTCCGGCAGAGCTTATTTACGATGAATTCGAGAATTTATTGTTTGCCGGACATGCATTAGGACATAATATATTGGGTGATGAGAATTCGCTGTTACGTTTCCACTCCGCCTCCGGCCTCTCCTTTACACAACGTTTTTATGTGCCGGAAAACATGGTCTTCTTTTCCATGGGACGAAAGGATTTCGGCAAGATTGTCAAGAGGGTGGAACAAGCATTGGCAGGTATCTCTCGGCCTCTGTCCGGACGGGAAAGGCATGCACCTGCTCCCATAGAACCCTATATGAAACGGGTGAAGAAAGAAACGCATCAGACACATGTACTGATTGGCGGAAGAGCCTGCAGCATGTACGATGACAAACGTATTCCCTTGTTCTTATTGAATAATATATTGGGAGGCCCAGGCATGAACAGTCGGTTGAATCTTTCTTTACGTGAAAAGCATGGACTGGTTTACAATGTAGAATCCAATCTTACCTCGTATACAGATACCGGATTGACCCATATCTATTTCGGTACCGATCCCAAAAACCTTGACAAAGCGATTCGGCTGGTACATAAAACACTGGAATCACTTCGGGATGTAAAGCTCTCCCCCTCTCAACTGGCAACAGCCAAGAAACAGGTTATTGGTCAGTTGGGTGTATCCGGTGATAACAAAGAAGGGCTGTTCCTGGGTTTGGGAAAGAGCTTCCTGCATCATAACCGGTATGATAGCTTATCCGAGGTATTTGCCAAGATACAAAAACTAACAGCGGAGGATATTCAGGAGATAGCCAATGAGATATTTGCTCCGGACCATCTATCCTGCCTGATTTACGAATAAAATGAAACCCGGTCCTTTGTAGACTTCGTTTCTTCCCCTTTGAAAAAACATTTTCCTCAAATAAAAAGGGCTATTCCACTTTTGGAACAGCCCTTTTCATTTTTACAATGTCTTTATTTAGCGAACCAGACTTGTAAAGTCTGCGTTTGTTGCATATTTAGCAAATTCAAGGTCAAGAGCAGCCGCTTTTGCCAAGGCTTTGTCTTTTACAATCGCTGCTTTCAGACTACTGATCACACCACTTGCATTATTTGTACGAGCAGCAACCACTGCTTTCAAATATTCAGTTACACCGTCTGCGTTTGTGATAGCAGCTAATGTTTGTTGCGCTTTGCTGTAATCCTTCACCATGATCTGTGCCAAAGCAGCATTGTTGCTCTTGGTTGCACCGAAAGAATTAACCGCTTTTGCATATTCACCTTGTTGCAGGTAAAGAACACCCATTGCTTCGCTTAATTCAGCCACACCCGAAGCACTACCTAACAATTGTTGCGCTTTTGATTTATCACCTTTTGTCAAAGCGATCAATCCTAAGTTCATGTTTGCTTCAGGATTATTCTTTGTAGCGTTTGCTTTGTTGAACATTTGTTCTGCAGCACTTAGGTCACCTGCACGGAAACGCATCATTCCGATGTTGTTCCATGTACGGCAGTCAGCAGGATACAGTTCGCTTGCTTTCTTATAGATCGTTTCTTTTTCACTTGCATTATTCGTCAAAGTAGCTGCATAAAGAATTTCTTCTACTGTCAGTTCTTTCGGATTGCTTTTTGCCAAAGCGCTGATTTCATCGTCTGATTTACCGATAATCTCGATATTCGCAGTCAAGCGAGAACGACGCAATTGCGGCAGAATTTCGTCAGCCAATACACTGAATACAGAAGAGATGTTTTTAATTTCCTGTTCGCGTTGTTCCGGATCTTTGTACATAGAGAGAACACGTAATACAAGGTCTTTGTCCTGGATGTTCGATTTAGACACCAATTCCTGGAAACCTTCCCAGTCCTGAGCTGTATAACGAGCATCTACGGGAACGTCTACTTTGGCTTTCTTCAATTCTCTTTCCAGATATTTTGTGGTATTGCTTTCACGTCTTTCAGCCAGACCGGTATTCAACTTAACACCTCCGTCAGGAGAAGCATAAGCAGAAATCTCGATAGCTACATTCTGGTTTGGAGCTTCGTCTGCATTCTTTACCAGGTTTTTCCAGTCTTTAATATCTTGTTTGTTCAATTCTTTGGAACGAAGTTCGGCTTGTTGGATAAGGAACATGATGTTTGCATCATATGCTTCTTTGATGATACGTTGGAACTTATCTGCACCAATCGCGGCCGTTGCTGTTGCTCCATCAGCCAATTCCGATGTAGCCACAACGCCTTCACCGATTTTTACGTCCGGCAATTGAATCGTTTTGTTTTTGATCTTAGCATCAAATGTCAGATACAGTTCTGACTTTTTCATTTCAGGTTTGTAGGTGAAAGAAGATTTCATAGTCACATTTCCACCGGCTTTTTGAGGGATTACCTGATTGTTTCCGCTTACTTTTTCTCCCTGATAGGTATAAGCCGTTCCCCAAGCTTCACCGCCTGCATAACGCAATACAGGAGTTACCGTTAGTGTAGCATTTTTGTTAAACCATTTTGCTGGGAAGGTTGCATTAATTGTTACTGGCACTTGGCCACCGATAGCTTCCAACGGCTGAGGTTCCGCTTTGATATACTCTTCAGCTAACGGTTTCAACTTGTTTGAACAAGAGGAAAAGGTTAAGATGGCTGCCATCACAAAGAATGGCAATAAGAATTTTTTGTTCATAATTTGATGTAAGTTTAAAATGTTACGTATATATATTTCCTATTTACTTCAATACCGTTATCCACTACTATGCAAAACTAAACCATTTTTTTGTTATGAATAGCAAAGAAGCCATAAAATCTTACGAATTAATACTTATTAATGAAAACGGGCTTCCTTTCACACTAAAACAGGCTGTAATACCATAGGAATGCCCCTACCCCCTCCCAAAAGAATCCTATTTTAAGTAAAAATAGGTGTATTTTTATAGGTTGGAGACAGCATTAAATGTTAATAAATCTTGGGTAAACAATTGTTTTTTGATTAAAACAATATCTTTTGCACAAACTCTTTATCCCCATAGGTAAGTTTCGCCAGATAAATACCCGGAGCCCTTCCTGGAAGTTGCAGAGTGGATTGGTTGGTGGAAAGGGTATAATCCTGCCAAACCCGCCCATGCATATCTATCAGTGAAAGACGGGCCTTTTCTATTCCTTCGGGAAGAAGTACATGGAGCGTTCGACGCTCAGCCCCTACAATTATTTGCACCCGTGTTTGCGGGTCGATGGGGTCCGAACCGACTGTTGTCCGTTTCTCCTGTACCACCGGATCGATATAAAGGGATGTATGCATAGGATACACCGAATATTCACTGGCTTGTATCCATTTCCCTTGATAAAGAAGCCAGGTCGTATTCCGGGTAGTACTTCCTTTGGACAGATTAAAGGCGGAAAAATAAACATCCTTCGGGCAGGAAGGAAGCACCCTGTATCCGATGAAGAAGCGTCCTTCCACTTCTACTGGTGTTGAAAAATGAATAAAACTCTCCTGGTCACGATCCATCGGTTTATTAATCTCATAAAAAGTGCTCGTCCCTTCTTTGTTATCCGTATAAGCAGGACGAAAGACTTCCGTATGCAACAGCGTTTCCGGTTTGTCTACCCCATTATACACACAAATCTCCACATCCAAACCGCTATAATCTCCTTGCAGGGAAGGGGTTACTATATAAGTACCGTAAAGTCGTGAAGACTGTGCTACCGTATAACTTTCAACAAAGGAGGTTACTCCTGTGACATGCGCACCGAACAAAGGCACTGACGGATTCTGCGGAAGAGAGGTTGTTTCTATTTTTTCTGTATCCCCATTTGTTCGTACATTACTCAACCGCTCACAGACCGGGTGGTTCGCATAAGGATCCAAGCCGTCTAAGCGAGTAACACCCTTTTTTTGAGGGTCCAACCAATGTTTCAGTTGTGCTGCCGCCTCATCTTGAGGTTCCCATACTCTGGATAAGGCATAATAATAATCTTTCACCGGGTTACTGCATGTAGAAAATCCTCCGGAAAGAGCCCCAATAACAGCCCCTTCGCGATCAAACAAAGGAGAGCCTGAAGAACCACCAGCAGTACATCCGGCATCCCATCTTCGGATATACCAATGGGCATTGGTCTCAAACTCAAAAGAGGTATGAAAAGTGGTTATCTCCGGGACTTCTTCACATTGATTGACCCGTTTCACATACCCTCTGGGATGATGAATACCCAAGAAAGGAGGGGTTAGCTCTTCAGATAAGTTCCAGCCTGCATAATAAGGCTGGTAATAGACAGGAGGGGTTTCCAATAAAGCTAACAAAGCCATATCATGCTTTTCGTTCAAGGCGACACAGGTAGAAGAAGCAACAGACAATTCCTCTGATCCCCGGAGAACCGGCTCACAAAGAGGACTATTATAATGAAAGAAACAAACAATGCTGCCGGCTATCTTAATATACCCCTCCGGGCTGTCTACCTGAAAATTTCGGTTGATGCAATGAGAGGCAGTCAATATATACGGCTTCCCGTCATGCGAGGTATTATTCACCATGACCCCCGTACAGGAGGTAGTGCCTTCAATAATAAGTAATACAACACTTTGGCTTAACTTCGTTATTTCCGGATCGTCTGTACAAACAGGAGAAGGCATGCAAGGATAAGGATCCGTCAACTCTCCCCCCGGTTCTCTGCCCCGCAGAAATCCCCGGTAAGCATGGTTCACCTCTCCTACCGTCAGTCTTCCCGGAAAAGAAGCATGAGCCGGCTCCTGGTATTCGATAATCAATTCCTCTCCATAAACAGGGGATACCGGCAATATGCCTAAATCAGAATTGTTCAGATGCGTAAAAGCCCCCAACACCTGTGTCTGATCCGCATTATAGAGGAACAAACGTCCGCCTTCTGGCAATTCATAGTCGGTGAAAAGGATATTTATGGATAGTGCACCGGAAGAACGTATGCCCAATCGCCAAACCCTCGTCCCATCCGGTAAGGTAAAAGAGAGGCCTGCATTTCCCCGGTTATAATCAGTTATAAATTTATAGGCAAACCTATAACTACTGCGAAGATCTGTTTCATTCAGGGAGTCAATGCGCAACTCTTCCGCCACATCAAAAGAAGGCATTTCCTTAAACCACTGATCGTCAGAAATACGCGTGCGAATCAATGGCAAAGGTTCTCCTCCATAGCTTACCTGCGAATGACAAACAGGAAGAAGGCAGCAAACAAGAATAAGAAAGAGAGCTATTCTTCTCATACGAATGACAAATGTAAATAATTCTTTTCACTTCTTTCCTAAATTATTGATAACCTGTGTCCGGCTATAGCAAATTATTCTTTACTTTTGCCCATTGCAAAAAAAGACAAATCAAATAATAAACTAATAGTAAAGAATATGGCAACACCTCCTTTTAAGTATCAGGAGCCATTCCCAATGGGAAAGGACACAACGGAGTATTATCTGCTTACAAAAGATTACGTATCTGTCAGCGAATTTGAAGGCAAAGAAGTATTGAAAGTTGAACCGGAAGCGCTGACTCAGCTCACGAAAACCTGTTTTCATGATGTCGCTTTCTATCTGCGCCCGGATCATCAGGCACAGGTGGCTAAGATCTTATCCGACCCCGAAGCAAGCGACAACGATAAGTTTGTGGCGTTAACTTTCCTGCGTAATGCCGAAGTATCGGCCAAAGGACAATTGCCTTTCTGCCAGGATACGGGTACGGCTATTATCGTTGCCAAAAAAGGACAACAGGTATGGACCGGTTACGACGATGCCGAAGCGATGTCGAAAGGAGTTTATGAAACTTATACGGAGGATAATCTGCGTTACTCGCAGAACGTGCCTCTGAACATGTACGACGAAAAGAACACCGGAACGAACCTGCCCGCACAGATCGATATCTATGCCACCGAAGGTATGGAATACAAATTCCTCTGCGTCGCCAAAGGGGGTGGTTCGGCAAATAAAACCTATTTGTTCCAGGAAACCAAAGCGTTGTTGAATCCCGACACATTGGTTCCTTACCTGGTAGAGAAAATGAAAACATTGGGAACAGCAGCCTGTCCTCCGTATCATATCGCTTTTGTGATCGGTGGTACTTCGGCGGAAACCAACCTGAAAACCGTGAAATTGGCATCTGCTCATTACTACGACAACCTACCTACCGAAGGGAACGAAGGTGGCCAGGCATTCCGCGATATCGAACTCGAGAAACAAGTGTTCGAAGCGGCATGTAATATCGGGTTGGGAGCTCAGTTCGGCGGTAAATACTATGCGCACGATATCCGCATTATCCGCTTGCCACGCCATGGCGCTTCCTGCCCTGTGGGTATGGGCGTATCTTGCTCGGCCGACCGGAATATCAAAGCGAAGATCAATAAAGACGGTATCTGGATTGAAAAGATGGAAACCAACCCCGGACGTCTGATCCCCGAAGAACTGCGTCAGGCAGGCGAAGGCAACGCGGTGAAGATCGATCTCAACCAGCCGATGGCTGATATCTTGAAAGAACTGGATAAATATCCGGTATCGACCCGCTTGTCTCTGAGTGGAACGATTATCGTTGGTCGGGATATCGCCCACGCGAAACTGAAAGAGCGGATCGACCGTGGCGAAGGACTGCCTCAATACGTGAAAGATCACCCGATATATTATGCCGGTCCGGCAAAAACACCGAAAGGCATGCCTTCCGGTTCGTTCGGCCCGACAACAGCCGGACGTATGGACTCGTATGTCGACCTGTTCCAGGCCAATGGCGGTAGTATGATTATGATCGCTAAAGGAAACCGCAGCCAGCAGGTGACCGATGCATGCGCCAAGCATGGTGGTTTCTACCTGGGAAGTATCGGAGGCCCGGCGGCCATCCTGGCACAAGAGAGCATCAAAAAGGTTGAATGTCTGGAATATCCGGAACTGGGAATGGAAGCGATCTGGAAAATCGAAGTCGAAGATTTCCCTGCCTTTATCCTTGTCGATAACAAAGGAAACGATTTCTTCAAACAACTCAAACCCCGTTGCAGCGGATGTAAATAAGTTTGTTTGATCAGAATATTTATAAAGAGGATATCCGGGGGTAAAAACCGGGTATCCTTTTTTTCTTTATTCTGTTTTTGTTATATTTACGTTTTCCAGTATAAACCATAACTGCAATAACTATGGAACTCACACTTATTCAATCCAAGATTTATGAGATTCGCGGGCAGCGGGTGATGTTAGACTTTGACCTGGCTGAGATATATGGAATTGAAACCAAGTATCTCAAACGGTCGGTAAGAAGAAATCCCGAAAGATTCGAAGGTGAAGATTTTATGTTTGAACTCACTCGTGAAGAACTTTCAAGGTTCCAAATTGGCACCTTGAACAGGAAACAGGGTAGTAATATCAAATATTCCCCTTTTGCCTTTACTGAACTTGGTGTTGCTATGCTAAGTAGCATACTCAATTCTTCTACTGCTATTGAGGTAAACCGGGGGATTATGCGTGCTTTTGTAACTATGCGCCAACGATTGACAAACCCTCCGATTGACAAATACAATGAACTGAAAACCGAAGTGCGGGAACTCAAAGAATATATCGAAGAAGTATTCACCGATTACAATGACCTGCATGAAGACACCCGCATGCAACTCGAACTGATCAATGAATCCCTGGCCGAATTGCAAGCCAACCGCAAACTGTCCGATAAACCTCGTAATCCGATTGGGTTTATAACCGCCAATGAATGAAAATACTCCTCCTCCAAACTCGTGTTAATTTATTAACTTCCAAGTTTGTTTCCGTATTCGGCTTTCACTATCTTCGCATATAAAACTAAATGCGAATATATATGATAAAAAGATCAATTCTTTCTTTGTGGGTATGCTTCAGTATGTTGGCCGGGATAAACGCGGCTGATGAAGCACGTTTGTTACGTTTCCCGGCAACAAACGGGAGCGAGATCGTCTTCTCGTATGCCGGCGATCTTTATAAGGTATCGGTCAATGGCGGCGAAGCGCAACGATTGACTTCACATGTCGGCTACGAGATGTTCCCCAAGTTCTCGCCCGATGGCAAAACCATCGCTTTCACCGGACAATACGATGGGAACACGGAGGTGTACACCATCCCCGTAACAGGTGGGGAACCCCTGCGCCTGACCTATACGCCGACCAACCAGCGCGACGATCTGGGCGACCGTATGGGACCGAACAATATGGTGTTGGCCTGGCATCCCTCCGGGCAACATATCGTGTACCGGAACCGGATTAGTACCGGATTCACCGGCAAACTTTATACCGTCGACCGGGAAGGTGGTCTTTCGAAAGTGATTCCTTTGCCTGAAGGAGGATTCTGCAGCTATTCGCCCGACGGCAAACAACTGGCCTACAACCGGGTGATGCGCGAATTTCGTACCTGGAAATACTACGAAGGGGGTATGGCCGACGATATATGGGTGTATTCGCCCGACAAAAAAGCGGTAGAGAACATCACCAGTAACAAAGCGCAGGATATTATGCCAATGTGGATCGGCGATGATATATTTTATCTCTCCGACCGCGACCGGACCATGAACCTGTTCGTTTACAATACAAAAAACAAACAAACGACCAAAGTAACCGATTTCACCGAATATGATATCAAATTCCCCAGCGCGCACGGCAATACGATCGTGTTCGAGAACGGCGGATATATCTACACCATGGACGCCGCCAGCCGGCAACCGCGGAAGGTGAATATCTCCCTTTCTTCCGATAATATCTATGCCCGCGGCGAGATCAAAGACGGCAGCGGATATATTCGTGCCATCAGCCTTTCTCCCGGTGGCGAACGGGTGGTGATGACCGCCCGCGGCGAGGTGTTCAACCTGCCGGTCGACAAAGGGGTGACACGTAATATCACCCGTACACCCGGCGCGCATGAGCGTGACGCGGCATGGGCGCCCGACGGCACATCTATCGCTTATATCTCCGATGAAACGGGAGAAACCGAACTTTATCTGCAACCGGCAGCAGGCGGCGAAGCCGTGCAGTTGACCCGTAATAACGACACTTATATCCGTACGTTCCGTTGGAGTCCGGATGCGAAAAAGATCGTTTACACCGACCGGAAAAACCGGGTGAACCTATTGGATGTGGCAACCAAAAGAGTAAACGAACTGTTTCGCGATCCCAATTCAGAGATACGTGTAACGGATATATCTCCCGATAATCAATGGATTGCTTATTCCCGCCCGGCGGATAACACATTCTCGATTATCTACCTCTACAACCTCAACGAGCGGAAAGAATACGCGGTGACCGACAAATGGTACGATTCTTCTTCACCGGTGTTCAGCACCGACGGCAAATACCTGGTGTTTACTTCGGCACGCGATTTCAATCCGACCTACGGATCGACCGAGTGGAACCATGTGTATAATAATATGAATGGGGTTTACCTGGCTTTATTGTCAAAAGACACGCCTTCTCCTTTTATGGAAAAAGACGCGGAACTGAAAGCCGAAAAGAAAGAAGAGGCTAAAAAAGAAGAAACAGCAGCTGTCAATGTCCGCTTCGATCCGGAAGGAATTGCGGAACGTATCGTGAAACTGCCTTTGCGGGGTGGCCGTTATTTCAATTTCTATTCCGATGGTAAGAAAGTATATTATTACTCCCAAGGTGCGACGAAGGTGTACGACCTGGCCAAACAAAAAGAAGAGACCGTAATCGAAGGCGCGTCCATGTATGTGACTCCGGGAAGTAAAAAGGCGCTTTTTGCCAAAGGCACGCAATATTACGCAATGGATATCCCCGGTGGAAAGGCCGATTTGAAAGAAGCGATCAACCTGTCGAATATAAAAATTCCGGTGGATTATCCGCAGGAATGGGCACAGATCTACGACGAGGCATGGCGGGCATTCCGCGATGGATTCTATGTGGAGAATATGCATGGGGTCGATTGGAAAGCGATGAAAAAGAAATACGAAGTATTATTGCCTTATGTAAAAACCCGTCTGGACCTGAATTATGTGATCGGTGAACTGATCGGCGAATTGAATTGCGGTCACGCGTATGTGAATCCGGGAGAGACCGACCGTCCGAAGCGGATCGCATTGGGATTGCTCGGCGCTGAGATCTCCCGCGATAAGAGCGGATTCTTCCGCCTGGAAAAAATTCTGCCGGGTGCGTCGTGGAGTAAAGATCTGCGTTCACCACTTACCGAGCCGGGCGTAGAAGCCAAAAAGGGCGAATTCATCGTAGCTATCGATGGGGTTGCCACCAATAGTGTAAAAGATATGTATAGCCTGTTGGTTGGGAAAGCCGACGTGCCGACCGAACTGATGCTCAACACCAAACCGCAACTGGCTGGTGCCCGTAAGGTAGTAATCAGTCCATTGATGGAAGAATATTCGCTTTACCACTACAACTGGATACAGGACAATATCCGCAAAGTGGATGAAGCGACCAACGGCAAAGTGGGTTATATTTATATCCCCGATATGGGTGTGGACGGATTGAATGAGTTCTCCCGTTATTTCTATCCGCAGCTCGATAAAGAAGGACTGATTATCGACGACCGGGCCAATGGCGGTGGCAATGTTTCACCGATGATCCTCGAACGCCTGGCGCGCGAACCGTATCGCCTGACGATGCGCCGTGGTTCGGCAATGATCGGAACTGTGCCCGACGCCGTACAGATCGGACCGAAAGTCTGCCTGATCAATAAATATTCGGCATCCGACGGCGACCTGTTCCCTTGGGGATTCCGTGCCCTGGGACTGGGTAAACTGATCGGTACACGTACCTGGGGTGGTATTGTCGGCATCAGTGGCCCGCTGCCTTATATGGACGGAACAGATATCCGCGTACCGTTCTTTACCAGCTACGATCCGAAAACCGGCGATTGGATTATCGAAAACTACGGAGTTGCTCCGGATATCGAAGTGGATAACGATCCGATCAAAGAATGGAACGGCGAAGATCAGCAATTGAACCGCGCGATCGAAGAGGTGATGAAAGACCTGAAAAAACGGAAACCGAAAGCTCCGATCCCAGGTCCACGGGTATGGAATAAGTAAAATCTATTGTCTCCCACCGAGCTTCAGATCAATACCTTTATCATTCCAAACTTTATCTTTGATTATACAGCGGTGGTCTTTACTGGCAAGAGAGCATAAAAAAGTGGATTACAAAGAGGATATCCAGGGGATAAAACCGGGTATCCTCTTTTTTTCTTTATTCTGTTTTTCTTATTTTTACGTTTCCAACTATAAACCATAACAACAATAACTATGGAACTCACACTTATCCAATCCAAAATTTATGAGATCCGCGGTCAGCGAGTGATGTTAGACTTTGATCTGGCAGAGATGTATGGAATTGAGACCAAATATCTCAAACGGTCAGTGAAAAATAATATCAAACGTTTTCCTTCGGATTTTATGTTTGAAATGACTAAAAATGAATTTGACAGTTTGAGGTGCCAAAATTGCACCTCAAAACGTGGAGGTACTCGTTATATGCCTTACGCTTTTACCGAATTAGGGGTATCTATGCTTAGTAGTGTGCTTAATAGTGATATAGCAATCGAAGTCAATGTATCCATTATGCGTGCTTTTGTCGCTGTTAGGCGGTTGCTGGCCAATCCTCCGGTCGACAAATACAATGAGCTGAAAACCGAAGTGCAGGAACTTAAAGAATATATCGAAGAGGTATTCACCGATTACAATGACCTGCATGAAGATACCCGCATGCAACTCGAACTGATTAATGAATCCCTGGCCGAATTGCAGGCCAACCGCAAACTGTCCGATAAACCCCGTAATCCGATTGGGTTTATATCACCTTAATTGCCTATTTACATATGCAACAAAATCTTGCGATTTAGTACAACTGATAACATACTTCTTTTTATAAGTGCGAACGAGATTTTTTTTTGTAAAAGTTGCTATATGTCAGATTTTGGAGTGTCTTCCGGGCATCATCATAAAATTGCATCATATTTCCCCGGCTTACGGCATTCAACTCATATTTTGTTGAATCACGCAAGTAATCGTTTACCGGAATGATGCGATAAAGCGAGCGGATATGATCATTGTATCTGTTCACCCAAAAAGGTTCATAGGCGACAGAGTGGAGTGCAAGCCGGTTCTCTGATTTGACCAAAATAACTTCAAAAACAATACCGCAATCAGAATATCTCCACCGCTGATTAGAAACAAAATTACCCAGAGAGTAAATGACCGGTACCGTATCTCCTTTTTGCGTAATTATCTTGTCGAAAGGCTGAACAACATGGGGATGAGCACCCACAATAAGGTTGGATCCGTTTTCTGCCAGAAAACGTGCGAGCTCACGTTGGTTTTCATTTTCTTTCTGCTGGTATTCCTCTCCCCAGTGGATACAGGTAATGATATAATCGGGCGCTTGACTCTTGGCTTTTTCCAGGTCTTTTTTTATCTGAAGCGTATCGATCCGGTTTACCAGATTGGGTTTGTATACCGGCATCCCGTTAGTGCCATAGGTATAATTCAATAGACATAGTTTGATGTTTTTGGCTTCTACCAATAGTGGATAGTTCTCTGCCCGCTCGAGGGAGTCCTTGAAAGATCCGGTAAAAGAGGCACCACTCTTCTTTAAGTGTTCAAGAGTCCCTTCGATCCCTTTTTTCCCTTTGTCGGCCACATGGTTGTTGGCTGTAAAAAAAACGTTGAAACCGGCTTTTATCAAATCGTCCACTATTTCCGGAGGAGAAGAAAACATCGGATAACCAGTATAAGGTTTCCCCCCGAAAGGGACCTCCAGGTTCGCCATACTAAAGTCTGCCGAAGAAATATATTCTTGGATGTACTGCAAGGTCGGATGGAAGTTGTACATACTATCTCCTCCTTCGTAAAGAGCAGCTTCAAACTGACGGGAATGTACCATGACATCCCCCACAAAAAGGAGTTTCAATGTATCGGGCAAGACCACAGTTTCTTTCTCTATGGTTTCTTCTACAGAGGCTTTCCCCCGGGTAGAATAAATGATCAGACCGGCAAATAGGAAAGTAACTAAAACCGGAACTATGTACTTTGTTTGTTTCATGGAAGTAAAGATTCTAAAAGCCGAGCGCAATCCAAAGGGGTATTATTCTCCATAAGAAATTGCCAAACCTCATCCTGTTTTCAGCAAAGATAGAAGAATAATTTGTAGTTTTGTACAGATCCTTTTTTATACCATGAAAAAACAAAGTCTTCTTTTCCTTCTTTTTTCTCTTATTACAGTGCCTGTTATGCATTCACAAAAGAAATCGGATGTTTCCGGTTGGATCACCACAGACCTCGTTTTGACACAGGGGCATTGGGATTATACGGCCAGTCTGGAATACCGTTCCAAAGAGAATATGGGGGAGATGGATCTCTTTTCTATCGGAACGTATGGACGGTATACTTTTTCTCCTCTTTTGAAAGTAAGTGGCGGCTATGAGGCTTTTTTAACCCATACCTTTGATAGGGGTACTATCTGGGAACATCGTTTGTTGTTGCAAAATGAATCTTCGTTTTACTTTCAGGGAATTAAGATTGACAACCGTTTTTCTTTTTTAGATGATTTCGAAAAGATCAACACACCCTCCTGGGGAATCCGGGACCGTCTCAGGCTGAAGTATCCCGTCAGGAACATAGAGCCTTATACCTACCTGGAGTTGTATTATTATGTAAAAACGAAACAGATGGTTCATCATAAAAACAGGTATGCCGTAGGACTGAACTATATGATCGACTCACAGCATTTCCTGGGAATGTATTATATGCGGGAAGCTTATTTCCAGAAAACTTTTGCCAATAACGTCATTGGAATATCCTATGTAATGACTCTCTCTATATAGAATTACTCTTTTCGGGGAAGTATGTAAGAGAAGATTTTTATCTTTGACGGAAAGTTTAAAATCTTATAATTTAATAGATATCATTGTATGAAAACACAAATTCAACTCATTTTGCTTTTTGCATTCTTAAGCACTTCGCTTGGGGCGCAAATGCCTTTGTTTCCTACTCCGGCAAAAACAATGCAAGGGAAAGGATCCTTTGTGGTCGGTAATAACCTCTCAATCGAAGCGCAGGGAGATGCCCAAAAGATTGCCGATCAGTTCTCTCAGAACCTGAAAGAGATGCATTTATCCGATGCTGCATCAAGTGGAACGGTTCATTTTAAATTGAACAAAGAAAAAGCCATGGCTCCGGAAGCTTATTCTTTGCAGATCACCTCTTCAGCTATTCAGGCAGAGGCCTCTTCCATATCCGGTTTGTTTTATGCCAAAGAAGCTTTATTGCAATTGATTCGTTTCAACAAAGGTTCTTTAAATGCCTGCCGGATTGAAGATCAACCGCGATATGGTTGGCGTGGCTTTATGCTCGATGAGAGTCGCCATTTCTTTGGAAAAGAAAAGGTGAAGCAATACCTGGACATCATGGCCTCTCTGCGCATGAATATATTCCATTGGCATTTAACGGATGAACCGGGATGGCGTATTGAAATCAAACGTTACCCGAAACTGACAACAGTCGGTGGCATAGGTAACTGGCACGATCCGAAAGCACCGGCCACCTATTATACCCAGGAAGATATCAAAGAGATAGTCGCTTATGCAGCTGAACGCCAGATCACGGTGATTCCCGAGTTCGATATGCCCGGACATGCAACAGCGGTCTGCCGGGCTTATCCGGAAGTATCCGGGGGCGGGGAAGGACGTTGGCAGCATTTTACCTTTCATCCCTGCAAAGAAGAGACCTATGAGTTTATCAGCCATGTACTTGATGAAATCATTACCCTGTTCCCTTCTCCTTATATCCATATTGGAGGCGATGAGGTGCATTATGGGAATCAGAGTTGGTTTACAGATCCGGAGATTCAACAGTTTATCCAGGAGAAGAAATTGGTGAACGAAGTGGGGTTGGAACATTATTTTATTCGCAGAATAGCCGATATGGTAGCGTCTAAAGGGAAAACAATCATTGGCTGGGATGAGATTGTGGATGCGGGTGTTTCACCCTCTAAAGCCGTTGTGATGTGGTGGCGCCACGATCGCCAGTATCAGTTGGTAAAGGCTTTGGAACAAGGCTTCCGCGTAATCATGACTCCACGTCGTCCTTTGTATGGTGATTTTGTACAATACGGAGGGCATGCTGTCGGACGTTTATGGAATGGCTATAACCCGATTGAGGATATTTATCGTTTTCCGGATAATGTCATTCATCTGATGAAAAATTATGAAGACCAGATCATGGGGATGCAAATGTCTATGTGGACAGAACGTATAGCTGACCCTAAACGATTGGATTTTATGGTCTTCCCTCGTCTGGTAGCCGTGGCAGAGTCGGCCTGGACATTGCCTAAGGCCAAAGAAAGCTCTCTTTTTATGAAAAAGTTACCGCGTTTCCTGGAGTTCCTGGACACTAAAGGTATTTACTATTTCAATCCATTCGCTCCGGATATGCGCCCCGAACCGACCTCACCGGAGAAAGAAGATTTATTGCAAAACGGATAATAAAAAGCAAAAGAATATGAAAAAGGAAATCGTTTTATTTATTTGTTTGTTTGTCTTTCAAGTAACTCACCTTTTTGCCGCTGAAAAAGTAGAAGGCAATGGGCATACGATTACAAAAAAGATTGATGTGGAAGAGTTTGATCAACTCTTTTTAGGGAGCGGGATCGAAAGCAGTGGTTCCGGGATTCGTTTTTTAAAAAAGAGTACAAAGAAAGAGTTATCTTTTGAATATACGCAAAGGAACGGATCGGCTACTTTAGTGATCACGATGGATGAAAATCTTTTTGATTATCTGTCGGTTGAACAAAAAGGAGGATCTCTTCGGATTCAGGCAAAGGAAAACTACCAGATCCTGCCTACATTGTTGAGTATAAAAGGTGGATCTTCCGCCTTGAAAAAGGTGGATATCACCGGTTGTCTGAATTTCATTGTCGAAGGTGCATTACAGGCCGATGAACTGAAACTGGGAGTATCCGGGGTAGGCAATATCACCCTCTCAGATCTGTCCTGCCAGGTATTGAACGGCTCTGTTTCCGGAGTAGGGAATCTCTCTCTGAAAGGGAAAGTGGATAAGGCCAAATACGACCTTTCCGGGGTAGGTAAAATCTTCGCTTATGATTGCGTGGTAAAAGAATTGGCATGCCATGTCAGTGGAGTGGGTAATATGGAGGTGAGGGCCTCCGAAAAGTTGTCTGCCAAAGCATCCGGAGTAGGAAGTATCTCTTATAAAGGAGAGGCTACCGTAAATGCTAATGCCTCCGGAGTGGGACGCATAAAAAATGCAAATTAAAGAAGAGAAAGAATAGACAAAGAAAGGTTGGTTGTGTGAATCACAGCCAACCTTCTTTTTTATACCATTGAATCGTTTCTTCTAATCCTTTTTGTAAGGGGTAAGCAGGCGTGAATCCCAAATCCTCCTGAAGCGGTGTCGTGTCGCATATCCAGTTACGCTGTTTAAGGATGATGTATTTATCGCTGTTGAGCGTCATGCTTTTCTTCATTATTTTTCCGATTCCTTCGGACAGGCAACAGGCCATATAGGTGCATGCCAAAGGGATACGTGCGTGCAACACCCGTTTTTTCTGTAATATCTGCTGAATCTGTTGGGCAAAAGAATGATCGGTATGTACGTCGCCATCGGCCACGAAATAATGCCGGTTCTGCACTGCCTCATTTTCCAAAGCCAGGAAAGCTACTGTCGCCAGATCTTTCACATAGATGAATGTGATACGTTGAGCAGTATATCCGACTGCAAAATCGAATCCGGACTGTATACTTTTGATGGCCATATAATAATCTTTCTCTCCCGGACCGTATACACCTGTCGGGCGAAGAATGACATAAGGGAAATAGGTTTGGCTGCGTACATAGTTTTCAGCTTTCAGTTTGCTTTTTCCATAAACCGTAAGGGGATTCTGGGCATCGTCCAGGCGGATCGGACGAAAAGTCTTTTCATCTCCTGTGCCATAACTGCTCAGGCTACTCATCAACAGGAACTTTTCCGGCCGGCAACCGGCAATAGCCAGGGCTTCGATAAACGTATGTGTATACTCGGCATTCACGCGGAAGAAGTCTTGTTTATCTATCGTCTTGGTGAGGCCCGCATTATGGATGATATACTTCCAGGGACCATGCTCTGCGGCAAAAAGAGCGAGTTGTTGTTTGAGTTTGTCTTTGTCGTTATATGCTAAATCAATGAAATGAATACGTTCATCCTGTAAGTGGGCACGGCTGCTCCCCGAACGGATACCGGCCCATACATCGTACCCTCTTTGCAAGGCTTCTTCCACCAGAAACCCGCCAATGAATCCACTGGCACCCGTGATCAATACTTTTTGTTTCTCTGTTTTCATCTGATTGACATCTTACTGTTTGTGGGACTTGAGTATCCGGTGCGGCAAATCTCCATGACCTACCAGTTCCATAGGACAGGCATAGGTGTTATCCAGCCATTCTTCCGCGACATCCGTGCCCGGATGATAGTGTAATGTTTCATTTACACAGGCTATATTCTTTACGATGGGAAGGATTGTTCCCATATCGTGGGATACCAGGATGATGGCACTTTCTTTATTGATCTCTTCCAATAACTGATAGAAACGGGAAGCAAAACGTTTATCCACATACGAATTCGGTTCATCCAAAATCAATACCTGTGGACGGGAAACGAGGGACCGCCCTAATAACACACGTTGCAACTGCCCACCGGATAGTTCGCCAATCGGACGCGCCTCCAGGTCTTCCAGACCCATCTGTTGGAGTGTCTCGTCTATCCGCATTTGTTGTGTTTTATCAAAACCCCGGAAAAGAGGTTTTTCGGAAGAAAGGCCGGAAGATATTACCTCCCTGACAGAGATGGGGAACTTCTTATCAATCCTATTGAGTTGAGGCAGATAACCGATCCGTAACGCAGGAACCACCGTGTCTTCCTGAAAAAAACGGATACTTCCCGATGTAAGGGGAAGCAGGCCGAGAATCACTTTGAGAAGCGTCGTCTTGCCTCCACCGTTCGGCCCGATAATGCCTAAGAAATCGTTCGCATACACACATAAGGAGATGTCACGCAGGACTGTCTTTTCCCCGTACCCGGCACTCATATCTCTTAACTCAATCAATTTATTCATCCATCAACGATTTAGCGATATGCATCATTTCTTTCTGCCAGTCGTAGGCCAACGGGTTAATCCGTATAATGCGGCAACCGGTCTCTTTCGCGATCAATTCGGCATTTTTCTGGTCAAACTCTTCCTGAACGAAGACCACCTGTGTATTGTGATTTCTGGCTGTATCGACCAACTCTTTCAATTGGGCAGGAGAAGGCTCCTTTCCATCCATCTCAATGCATAATTGGGTGAGGTTGTTTTCCTCGGCAAAATAGGTCAATGCCGGGTGATAGATGATGAATGTACGGCTTAAAACCGGTTTCAACAGTTGCTTGATGGTTTCGCCTGTTTTTTCGATTTCATCGATCAAAAGGGCATAATTGGCTTGGTAAAAGGCCGCGTTCTCTTTGTCTAATGCCACAAAGGCTTTGAATGTGTTTGCCGCTATTTGCCGGGCTCCGTGAACAGAACTCCAGATATGCGGATCAAGCTCCCCGTGGTGGTGATGGTGGTGGTGAGCACATTCCTCTCCGTCAGGATGAGGGTGAATAGATTCTTCCTTGTTCGCGATAAACCCTACCCCTTCGGACAAATCAAAACAGATCAGATCCGGATTATTCTCTTGTATACTTTTCATCCAGGCCTGTTCGAATCCGATAGGCCCTATTTGCAGATATGCTGTGCTTTGTCCGATTTGCACCATTTGCTGCGGCGTCGGGTCATATGTCTCCGGGCTTTGTCCGACCGGTACGACGGTGTTTATCTTGTACTTGTCGCCTGCGATCTTTTCTGCAAAGAAACGTTGCGGTTCGATAGTCACCGAAATTACTTTCTCTGATAGCGGTTTGGATTGACAAGAGACAAGGAGTATCCATGAAATAAAAAAATAGAAATGTTTCATCCTGAAATTGTATTTTTGACAAAGGTACGAAAACAATTATTCATAAAAAACCGGCTGAAAGGTTTAAAAAAAAGCCTTCAGCCGGTTTATTTCGACAATATTTTTATTTTTCAAACCTGCGTTTGAAACAATCTTTCGGATCGTAAATCCTTTTTCTTAGCCTGTTCGGCCGGATTATTCTTCTGTGTCGTTATCGAGCGCTTTCCATGTAAAGGCAGCCATGGCTCCTCCCAAGAACGGGGCTACGATGAATAACCACAATTGAGAAAGTGCTTCACCACCCTGGAATAAGGCCGGACCTATGCTACGTGCCGGATTCACCGATGTGCCGGTGATAGGGATACAAACGATATGAACCAATACCAAAGCTAAACCGATGGCAACACCGGCAAATTTGTTTTCGGCTCCTTTAGAAGTAACACCTAATACCACCAATACGAAAATAAAGGTGAATACTGTTTCTGCTATAAATGCAGGAAGAACATTTGAATATCCGTTCGCGCCTGTCAGGGTAGTGGTCGATCCCGAATCTTTTGCTAATATATACAGTATAGCCGAACCCAGAATGGCTCCTACTACCTGAAACACCATATACATACCTGCATCTTTACCTGAAATCTTATTGGAAAGTAATAAACCCAACGTTATCGCCGGATTGATGTGGCAGCCGGAAATTTTTCCAATGGTATACACCATCGCTAATACAGCCAACCCAAAGGCAAAGGCTACTCCTAATGTGCCCACAGCGGCAAATGGCTGCCCCGTGCCAGCAAATACGGCACTACCACAACCCATAAGTACAAGGACCATAGTCCCGATTAATTCTGCAAGATACTTTTTCATTTTTCTTTTATATTTAAGTTAAACAGTCTTTGCAAAGGTAGAGAAATAAATTTATTTACTCTAATTTTTAACGATTTGCCGTATGCTTAACAAAGAGAGAGGGATTATTGTTTTCAAATTAAATCATAGATCGCTTCGCGAAGCGTAAAGCAAAATGGGGAATAAGGTAGTGTCTGATACTATCCTGGCCGGGGCTGACCCAAAAGTCCGAAAAACTGATTTTCACCCCTGTTACAGATACCTGTAGAGGGGGTGATTATAAGAAAAACCGACTTTTGGGTCAGCCCCCCGCAATACATCCCCTTACACCAACCAGCACTATCTTGGCTCCTCTTCTTGGATAAGAAGAGGGGGAC
>NZ_QVMG01000017.1 GCF_010500925.1 Parabacteroides sp. 52 | reverse complement strand
GAGAGGATCAGTTTTGATTGGCGAACAGGGGTCAACGAGGAGAGGATTTTCCACCAAAGAAGATATTGATGAAACATGGGTTGATGGTTATGAAGTTTGTACTTTCCTTAGAATAAGTGAACGCACACTCCAGCGGCTACGTTCCAACGGACAAGTATCCTATTCTATAATATCAGGGAAAAGTTACTATCAGATCAAAGAAATCAAGCGTTTGTTAGAAAACCGTTTGATTAAATCGGGAAGTGATTGTCTTGATGATTTAATAAAGCAACACAAGCAGTATAACGAGGTTCGGCGGAAGAATAAACCTTGAGCTACATTTCCGTCATTTCAATTGCCCTCTTTGTTTTTGCATCTGTTACAGATTAATCTAACCTATTCTCGCAAAGAGTTAAAAATATGTTTTCACCGCAAATTCAAATTGTTCAATGAATACTTTTTTGAAGGCAGAGATATTATTCTGTTCATAGAAAAGCAACATCGCCTTTTTGTAGTCTACCGAATCTACCGAACGAAAAGATATAGGGCAGTAGTTGTTTGCTACAAGAATAGCATTACTGGTGATACGAGCAGTCCGTTTATTTCCATCAGCAAATGCTTGTATATATGAAAGCAAAACCAGTGTCAATAGAGCTTTCTCAAAAATATTCTCTTTACTATTGATTAGATCACAAGTATCAGCGAGTGCTTCTCGTATTTGAAACTCATTATCTAAAGGACGATAGTTGGTTCCAGTTATGCCTACACGACGATGGCGAATGTTTCGTTCAACTCCCAACTCCTTGATAAGAAGACTGTGTATGTCTTCTATTTTTTTTACGGATAAAAGCATTAAATAATCCGGATTGTCCAAGATGAAGTCAAAAGCATCTTTATGATTAAGCAACATTATTGCTTCCTCTTTCGTTTTTCCGCTGGCTGTTTGCTTCTCGTTAAGTAAGCGTTCGGTTTCCAGCAGAGAGTACGTGTTTCCTTCTATTTGAGAAGACTTCCAACTTAAATCAACTCCCAATCGTTCCATTTCCTTGCGATATTCGGTAGAAGTCATATCAGAAATATTTTGCCTAAATGTCTCCTGCAGAGAAAGTAAGAAGTCGTTCTCTTCAGGAGTAAATAGATTGACTTTGGGAAGAATGTCACGGATTAAATCAAAATTATATCCTGTTTGGATTTGACGTTCATCAATCTCTTTTAGGAAGTAAGTATCTAAATCCAGAGGCATTGTTACGTGAGCCTGTGATGATAGCTTATACCGGGTTGATGGACCTCGACCGGAAACTTCGATATCCTTCTTTTCAACTGAATTTGCTAATATGCGCTTTATGGTTGCGGCACTTGCTGTTGTCTGAATTCCAGTCATCAATTCCGTTCTGGATGATAACGGGTTAAAATGCAGATACTGTAATATTTCTACTTCAAGAGTCATGATTTGATATTTTTATCGGCTCAAAGATATACATTTATAATCAAATATCAGCTCGCTCTGAGCCGATATTTATGTGAAATAAATAAAATATGAGCCGATTTTCGCATAAATGCTTTGTAAAAACAAAAAGAATATCTACATTTGTAAATGTAAATTATGTGCGGTCAAGAGAGGCCAAAGCGGTGACAAACAGGACTATATTTGTATTCCTAAAGTGTTCACCTTGCAGCAAAAATAAAGATAAAACGTTGATATTGAGGTATGGATTGTAGTACTTAATGAGTCCCGTCCGTTCCGCAAAAAATAGAAGCCTTGATAACAAATAAGTTATCAAGGCTTTTTATTTTCTAAGCTGCTCTCAGATCGGGTCACAGATCACGAAACAACATAAATGCCGAAAGAGTTAAAAATATTTTTCTTGCAATTGAAGTAAAAGGTAATAGTCTATTCAGATGTTGCTGTTTAGTAACAAACAGCAACAACCGTTTTTTTGAATCTTTTATTTATTGGGTGTTTCCCACTTTTTTGTAGTTCTACAGGCCGCATTTATAATTTGGTTGCCTATTTGAAAGCGGAAATCACCTTCTTCTAAAATCCATTTACCATCGTAACCGACAAAAGCGAGATCGGAGCCTTTCACTTTTAGTGTAATGGTTTTTGTTTCGTTTGGTTTCAATTCCACCTTTTCAAAAGCACGGAGACGACGAACATCGGGGGTTAGAGAAGCAACAAGGTCACTACAGAATAATAAAACACTCTCCTTGCCGATGCGGTTACCGGTGTTTTTTACATCAACCGTAAAGGTCAATTCTTCGTCAGCGGTAAAACTTGTTTTATCTACCTTTAAGTTGCTGTAAGCAAAAGTAGTATAGCTCAAGCCATAACCGAATGCCCATTGCACGTTTACAACCGCGTCATAATTGTAAGCACCTTCCATCTGCCTGCCAATATGCTCACTTGGTTTGTGGTCGTAAGTTACAAGCGAATTGATTTCCTTCGGATAGGTAAAAGGCATTTTACCGCTGAAGTTAGTATCTCCGGCAAGTAGGTTGGCTAAGGCATCCCCGCCATAGTTTCCCGGAAGCATGATGTTGACTACTGCTTTCGCTAAGGGTTCGATCTCATTGATGATACGTGGACGGCCCTGATTGAGAATCAGCACAATAGGCTTTCCGGTAGTGGCCAAGGCTTTGACCAGGTTCAGTTGGTTAGCCGAAAGGATCAGATTATTCAGATTTCCCACCGTTTCGCAATAGGAATTTTCTCCGATACAGGCGATAATATAATCAACTCCTTTTGCCGCCGCGACAGCCTTTTCGATTTGAGGATCGTTTTCTTCCCACCAGCTACCCCCTTGTTTATAGGTAACCCCTGCTTCGTGAACAATGTTGTTTGCTCCAAATTTATTCCGGAAAGCTTCAAGGATCGTATTCTGGTCTGCCGCACATTCGTCTGCTTTGTCGCCCTGCCAGGAGTACGACCATCCTCCGTTGAGCGTACGCATGGAGTTGGCATTTGGTCCCGTAAGCAAGAATTTCTTTCCTTGTGGCAATGGCAGGATATTGTTTGTGTTTTTCAACAATACAATTCCTTCTTCAGCAGCACTCAGAGCAACCTTCGCGTGTTCATCGCTTCCGAATAAAGGGAAGTCGGCATGATTATATGCCGGCGTATCAAATAGTCCTAAGCGGTATTTCAAACGTAATACACGGCGTACGGCATCGTCGATACGGCTCATCTTTACTTCCCCTTCTTCAACTAACTCTTTCAATAACGTGCAGAAAGTCCATTCGTAGGGAACCATTGACATATCAATCCCCGCGTTGATGGCCATCTTGATCGCTTCTTTTTTGCTTGAAGCTACTTTATCACGCGTGTAAAGATTATTGATATCCGCCCAGTCGGTGACAATCAGTCCATCCCAGTTCAGATCTTGTTTTAACCATTCGGTAAGCAATTCGTAGTTCGCATGGAAAGGAAGCCCATTGTTCGTTGCCGAATTAACCATTACGGTAAGTGCCCCTGCCCGGATGGCTTCAAGATGCGGAGCAAAATGTTTCTCCCGCATATCCTGAACGGAAATAGAAGAAGGCGTACGGTCTTTGCCAGATACAGGAACGCCATACCCCATGTAATGCTTCATGCTGACGGCCACGCTATGCGGACCGATATGATTCGGATCTTCTCCCTGAAAGCCTAACACAGCTTCACGTCCCATAACCGTATTCACATAGGTATCTTCGCCATACCCTTCCCACTGACGAGGCCAGCGCGGATCACGGCCAAGGTCGACCACAGGTGCGTATGTCCAGGGGAGACTTCCCGCCTTTGTTTCATAAGCCGAGATACGGGCTCCTTCGCGTACCAGGGAACGGTTGAACGAAGCCGCCATATTGACTCCTTGCGGGAAAAGGGTTCCTCCCATCGTATAGGTGGTCCCATGGATTTGGTCTACCCCATAAATACAAGGTATTCCAATCTCTTTCATCGATTTATCCTGGATGATCTTAATGATACGTTCCCACTCCTGGGGAGTCTGTGCGATACCGGCAGGCACATTGAGAATAGAGCCTACCTTGTATTTGCCAATGACCGAGTCGAGCAATGCCTCATCAATCTGAAAGCCTTTTTTACTTTCTATGCCCTGAATAGCCATATAGATGCCCATAAATGTGTCTTGTCCGGGCATTTCATCCGTAAGTTCAAACTGATCTTCCAAGCCGTATTTGGCAAGGAGAGCTTTCAGGTCGTCCACCTTGAAGTTCTGCATATCGATTCCTGCGAAAGGATTGGTACGCAGAGTGATGGCATCGATAGCCAATTCGGTCATCTGCCCGATCTTCTCATCAAGTGTCATTTTCCTGAGCAGCGATTCGATTTTCTGTTCCATCATTTTATCCTGCGGAATGGCAGGAGGAACATTCGTTTGTTGTGCGCAAATGTTTGTCATCAAGGCGACACTAACAAGGGATAATAGATACTTTTTCATTCTATTCATTTTAGTTTCAATACATCATTTGTTTTCACATCCTTCGCTTCAGCTATTACGGCATCCAGTGTCGCTTTTATGTTTCTGGAAGAAGCGGCAACCAGCAATTTATACGTACCTCTGTCTGTTACCCATGCACTTTTACTTTCATCATAGGAAGCCAGATCGGCAGCGGAAACAGTCAGGGTTATAGTCTGGCTTGAGCCGGGTTCCAATTCCTTTGTTTTGGCAAAAGCCTTCAACTCCTGCATAGGTTTACCTAAAATACTAGTCGGAGCCGAGACATAAAGCTGAACAACTTCTTTTCCGCTGATTTCGCCTGTGTTCTTCACATCTACGGTAACGGTAAATACTCCGTCAGCGTTTTTCACTTGCGCATTGTTGTATTCAAATGTGGTATAAGACAGCCCATAACCGAATGGGTAAGACACCTCTTTCTTATAGGTATCGAAGTAACGATAACCCACATAAATATCTTCTTCGTAGATGGTATAATCAATGTTGCGTACCGGTTCCGCTTTCTTTTCAGTATCACCACCCATGATATGAGCCATCCCTGCATTTGATTTAGGAGGATCAATAGGGAAGTTTGTCGAAGATGCGGCATCCATAAGCTTCACAGGAAAAGTCATTGTTAATTTGCCGGAAGGATTAACCTTTCCATTCAAAATATCGGCTACTGTGTTACCACCTTCCTGACCGCCCTGCCATGCGAGCAAGATGGCATCAGGTCTGTTTTTCCATGAAGCGGTTTCGATTACGCCACCGATGTTAAGAATTACGATCGCTTTCTTTCCTAATGATTGGAACGCTTTCGATACGTTTGCAATCAATTCTTGTTCTTCGTTCGTTAGCTCAAAATCGCCAGCCGGTTTACGATCAATAAACTCGCCCGATGTTCTTCCGATGGTAATCAAAGCTACATCTGCGCTCTTCGCCTGTTTATTTAGTTCGCTGGCTGCCGGAACAAACTCACCGGGGCGGACTTTAGGCATAAATGCTGCGTATTTATTATTCGGATCAGGGGCATTTTTCGCATTCTCTTTTTCTATATACTCTTCATATTGGGTTTTGAGGGCTACATCGAGTGTGTATCCGGCATTTTCGAGTCCTTGGACCAGCGAAACAGTATAAGCCTCGTTGACATCGCCACTGCCTGTACCGCCTGCAATAAAATCATAGGAGGTGATGCCATAAGCCGCCACATTCTTCACGGAAGTCGGAAGCGGAAGTGCTTCTTTTTCGTTTTTCAACAACACCATGCCTTCGCCGGCCGATTGCCGTGTGACTCCTGCATGTGCATTGAGGTCAGGTGTATTGGAATATTTGTACCCTTTGAAACGGGGCGACTTTAAGATGAGTTCAAGAATACGCTTTACGTTTGTGTTGATATCAGCCTCGGCTAGTGTGCCGTTTTGTACGGCTTCAACAATGCTTGAGAATTGTTTGGGGGATCCGGGCATCAATAGGTCATTGCCCGCATGCATCTGTGCCGGAGCGTTTTTCCCACCGAACCAATCGGTCATTACGGTGCCTTTGAACCCCCATTCATTACGTAGTATGGTGGTTTGCAAATCGCGGCTTTCGGAAGCATATACTCCATTGATGAGATTGTAGGAGGACATAATAGTCCATGGATCGGACTCCTTAACGGCAATTTCAAAGCCTTTGAGGTAAATCTCGCGTAAAGCACGTGGAGTGACACGGCTATCGTTATTCATGCGGTTGGTTTCCTGGTTATTCGCAGCGAAATGCTTTAGCGAAACACCCACTCCGTTGCTTTGTACGCCACAAGTCATAGCGGCTGCAACTTTACCGGAAAGGATAGGATCCTCAGAATAATATTCGAAGTTGCGTCCGCAAAGCGGGTGACGATGTATATTCAGAGCAGGGGCTAGTAATACATCGACACCATACTCCAGTACTTCGTTTCCCATGGCCTGACCTACCTGTTCCACCAGTTCGGTGTTCCAGGTCGAGGCAAGCAAGGTGCCTATGGGAAAGGCAGTACAGTAGTAAGTATCCGGGTCATTCTCGCGGATGGGCGAGATTCTTAATCCGGCAGGGCCGTCGGCCAATACGATTGCCGGAATACCCAAGCGGGGTATGGGGTAGGTGGTTCCGGCGGCTCCGGGCACCAGCAATTTAGTTTCGCCTACTACCGCGCTATCGCCCGTTAGTCCGCCCATGCCTGTGCCAATTAATAATTTTACTTTTTCGTCGAGCGTCATGGCTGCAATAACTTTATCGACGGGGGCTTTCCCGAGTTGGGGAACTCTCTTTGCGCATGATGCAAGAAGCATGGCAGCGGTTAGGCTTGTGAGAATGATTATATTCTTCATAAAGTTTCCAAAGTGTTTATATATGAAACGCAGATTTTTATGTAAAATAATAATCTGCGTTTCGGAATAATAATAACTGATTATTTAAACAACATCGGCGCAAACTCTGTCAGATAAATACGCCAGTTATCCCATGTGTGCCCGCCGCCGCTTTCGCGCCAGGTATATTTGAAACCTATTTCATCCATCTTCTTCATACTTTCTGTCACGCCTTTGTACAGGAAGTCTGTGTTGCCACAAGCGATCCAGTATAGTTTGAAGCCGTTCTTCTTCTGAGCTTCCAGCTGTTTGATGAACTCATCTTGTACTTTCTGCATCTCGGTGGCGTTAGCGTTGGGGTTACCCATACCCATCATAGTCGCAATGGGAGGAGCAGAGAAGACACCAACGTAATCGAACGTATTAGGATACTGAGCCGAGATGGTAGCAGAGTGCATACCACCCATAGACAGACCGGCTACAGCACGATTCGCTTTGCCTTTCTTCACACGGTAGTTGTTTTCAATGAACTTCATCACATCGCCGAAGCTATCTTCCATACTGGCAACGGCTTCTCTTGGTCCACCACCCATAGCGGGAGTGTATGCGCGGTTTGTTTCTTCGGGTGAAGCGTTATTCTGTGTATGGCCGTTGGTCATCACTACGATCATCGGTTTGGCTTTTCCCTGAGCAATCAGGTTATCCATGATCTGAGCCGTACGTCCCAAAGCAATCCAAGCTTCTTCGTCGCCCCCTGAACCGTGAAGCAGATAGAACACCGGGTAGCTCTGCTTGTCGTTTTCGTACCCGGGCGGGGTATAGATGGTTATGCGGCGTTCTTCTTTCAATGTAGGGCTGTTGTACCAGCGGCGAGCAACCGTTCCGTGGGGAACTTCGTTGACACTGTACAGGTCGCCCAAACCACCTTTAATAATGAAAAGGTTGGTTATCGAGGCCACGTCGCGTTTCATCATGATGTTGCTGGGGTCGTTCATCTGCAAGCCATCGACTCTGAAGGTGTAACTGTACAGTTCGGATGCCAGTGGTTCGGGAGTAGTGAATTCCCATATACCCTCTTTGTTTTCTTTTAACTCCGCTACTCCGGGAACGTCGAACTTACCATAGGGTGTGTCCATCTTTTGAGTGGGGAGGAAGTCTCCGGTTACTTCAACCTTGACGGCCTTAGGAGCGCGCAGGCGGAAGGTTACCGTGTTGTTCTCGTGGATTTCGGGAGAGATAATTTGTGAACCTCCCCAAAGAGCTTGTTGCGCGAAGGATGCAAAGCACACCATAAGTAGCGCGGATAAGATAAATAACTTTTTCATTGTTTCTTTTTTAATTATAATAGTGATTACCAATTATCATTCTGTTTCATATTCGGATTCAGGTCCAACTCCTTGCGCGGAATAGGCAACAGCTTGTGTTTTGCCTTAAAGCCGTAAGTAGAGTTGTTAAACAGGAATTCGGCTCCATTGAGTGAGAAGGCGGGTATTTGTTTACCCTGCTCTGCCATTGCTATTTCCGCGTCGCCCCAGCGAACGAGGTCCTGATAGCGAACACTTTCCAGGCAAAGTTCGAGGCGCTTTTCGATTTTTACATCGTCTAACGTCACGGATGTCAGAGGAGTGAGACGAGCGCGAGTGCGTGTCTGGTTGATGTAGTTGAGCGCTTTATCTTTGTTTCCCCCCATGACATGAGCTTCAGCGGCCAACAGTAATACTTCGGCGTAGCGCATGACGCGCAGATTGATATACTGGAGCGCCTGGAAATATGAAGCATCGTAAATGCAGTCTTCCCGTAATGCCCGGTTCTTCCACATAAAATACCCTTCGTGACCTATTATGCTGGCGCCCGGCTGTACGGTGATTCCGATGGCCTCCATCTGCGAATAGCTGCGCAGGGTATTGTTGAGGCGGTAACCGTCGGCTCCTTCTGCAGCGACAAAGGCGTCATACAGGCTTTTGCGTGGGTTCATGAACCCATAAGTGCCGGTGGCAATGTACGACATGGCATCCCCGTTAACGTTCAGTTTGTCGGAACGCCAACCCGTCATGATGAAGGTCATTGTCATTTGAGTCCATGCCTGTTCCGAGTCGTTGCGCTTCTGCACTTCGAGCATCGATTCGCTGCTGCCGTTGGCGGTTACGTGAAGCAACATATCGTAATCGCCTTCATATAGTCTGTATTTGCCCGATTCGATAACCTTGTCGAGTATTGAGGCCGCATCAGCATACTTGTTCTGAAACAGGTAGGCCTTTCCGAGCATGGCCTGAGCTACTTCACGGGTGACGCGGATTGTTGTTTCGCTGTCGTTCGCATCAGCTTTAGATGGCAACGCACCCGAATCGATGGCATCGTTTAGGTCGCTTTCGATGATGCTCCATAAGGCTTCGGGTGTACTGTTACCTTGGCGGTACTCGCCAGGTTGCAACAGGTGATCGACTACCGGCGCGGTCCCGAAGAGCGTCACCAGTTCGAAGTTTGCCCAGGCGCGGAAGAACTTAGCCTCAGCTACGGCACGTTTCTTTATATCACTGTCGGGTGTCAACAAGTCGATAATCAGGTTTGCATTATAAATGATACTGTACATGCCCGAGTACATATCTTGAACCATGCTGTGATCGGTGTCATAAGTGTACTCGTTGAGTTGTTCCATACTGGCATTATCGCCACGTGAACCGCCACCGCACCATATATCGTCGGCCAATAGATTCTTTGTCATGTACCAGTTGTAGTAGTTGCCGCCCCAACTCGAGTATAATGAAGCCAGTGCCTGTATGGCATCCGCGTCTGTTTTGTAAAAATCTTCCTGGCCACCCAGGTTACCGTGTTTATCAATGTTGAGACGGTCTTCGCAACCGGTATTCAGTATCGGCAGCAAGCCCAGTAATAGGATATAGATATATTTTGTTTTCATCGTTCGTATCTATTTCGTAGTTAATTAAAATACAATATTAAGTCCAAATACCACTTTCTTGGACGAAGGATAAGATCCTTTGTCTATCCCCATCCCTGAGGTTGAGTTAGCCGCCGCTTCCGGATCGAAGCCGGGGTACTTGGTGAAGGTGAAGAAATCGTCGAGCGAACCATAGAGGCGCAGGTTGTTCACGAAAAATTTTCTCGTCCAGCTTTTGGGTAGGGTGTAGCCAAGCTGTATCTGCTTGATTTTGAAGAATGAGCCATCATACACTAAGGCGTCAGACGTTTGGTACTTGTCCATGTTGGCTGCTCCGGCGCGTGGTACTGTTCCCGATTTATTATCTGTCGTCCAGCGGTTGTCGTAGAATATCTCTTTCAGTTTATTGGATGCTGCAAAGTCCGGGCGGTTGATGCAATTGAAAATGTCGTTTCCCTGTGAACCCGTACCGAATACTGTGAGGTCTAACCCCTTCCAGGCAGCCGACAATGTGATACCGTAAGTGAAATCGGGGATAGCATCACCGATATAATCCAGATCGCCATCGTTCAGCGTGCCACTTTCGTCCAGGTCGTGGAAAGTAGGATCGCCGGTTTCAGGATCTACCCCTTTAAATTTATAGCCGCGGAAGTAGTACACCGGTTGACCTTTTTCGAAATAAGTAATGGTGCTTGTGTGGAAGTTTACTCCCGACAAGCGGGTGATAGACGGGTCTATATAGGTAACCTTGTTCTTGAGTGTGGCCAGATTGGCACGGATACCGTAACTGAAATCACCGATCTGGTCGCGCCAGCCCAGTTCAATCTCAAAACCTTTATTGCTAACGTCACCGGCATTCATGGGCGAGGTAGTTCCACCGATAATCAATGAGGGAGTAGTTCCCGACACCAACAAATCCTTAGTCTTTTTGTCGAAGTAATCCAAACTCAATGTGAAGCGGTCTCTGAGCATACGCAGGTCGATACCCACGTTAATCTGCTCGGATGTTTCCCATTTCAGTTTGTCATTACCCATCGTCGACGGAGCGGCGCTGGTTATATATGTATTGCCCAAAACAAAGGGATAGATACCGCTTAACGCCATATCGGTGCTGTACGGATATCCGCTTAATGCGGCCAGAGAACCGTTTTGACCCCAGCTTGCGCGCAGTTTCATACTGCTTATCTGATTCTTCAACGGAGCGAAGAACTGTTCTTCAGACACTGTCCACCCTGCCGAAACAGCCGGGAAGTATCCCCAACGGTTGGTTGGAGGAAGCAGGGATAGGTCGGCAGCATCGGCACGCAGCGAAGCCTGCAACAGGTAGCGCCCTGCAAATTCGTAACCTATACGCCCGAAGTACGACAGTTTGGCCGAGCGTGTCTTTTCACCGTTCACAGCCTTGGTCGCCGAGGCCGAACCAAAGTTGAGGTAATAGAATAATGGATCGTTCTTCTTTAACGCATCCTCGCCATTGGCCGACAGGCTACCGTATGTATAGTCGTAGGTCGATTCCTGAAACGACATACCTGCCATTCCTGTTACGGTATGTTGTCCGAAGGTTTTCACGTAGTTGGCAAAGTTCTCCCATTGGTAATAGATGGTGGTCGATGAGGTGGCATTATAACCTACATAATCACGGCTCTGTACCGAGTTGCCGTAGAAAGGCAAATCTGTAGATGATTGGCGGGTACCGGAGAGACGATAGCCCAGGCGCGAAGTAAACGTAAAATCTTTGATCGGGTTGAAATCGGCATAGATAGAACCATTCACGTTGAAACCGCTGTTCTTGCCGATGTTGTTGTCGCGCATAATCATCGGGTGATACTGCTCGCCCGAGTAATAATTGGAAACTGCATAATAATTACCGTTTTCATCCGTCAATAGATGCTTGCCATTGTTCAGGGCATTCAGCATATGTGTCGGTAGATTTTCACGGGTGTATGTGTCGGGTGTCAGCGGATCGAGCTGAAGGATCGATGTCAATAAACTACCATATTCGCTGTTTGTGGAAACGCTACGTGTATTGTACTTCTCTACTTGATTGGTAGTACCCACTTTGAGCCAGGGCTTAATCTTGTATTCAGAGTTGATGGTAGCCGTCAGGCGTTTGTACACATCGGCATCACCCTTTACAATACCGTTGTTATCGAGGTAGCTGAGCGACAGATAGTAATTCCCTTGCTCGCCTCCGTTGCTAAAGGATACGTTGTGCTTCTGCATCCGGCTATTTTCGAAAGCTACATCCGTCCACGTGGTATTGGTTACACCGTTCCAGTTGCTCCGCAGGAAATCTTCGGTAAAGGTATTTGACTCTACCATATAATTAATGTACTCTTCAGCGCCCAACATTTTGGGGATACGCGCCAGCGATTGCGACGACCACTGGAAGTCGTATGTGATCTTTCCCTGTCCGGCTTTCCCCTTCCGGGTGGTGATAAGTACAACACCGTTACCGGCTTCTGCTCCATAGATAGCTGCCGAAGCGGCATCTTTTAATACTTCCATCGAAGCGATATCATTCGGATCAATTCCGCTAATGTCCGATAGGCGAATACCGTCTACTACATAAAGAGGATTGGATGATACGTTAGAAGAGTATCCACGTACCCGTACCGTAGGCGAAGCACCAGGAGCAGCCGATGTCTGTATAACCTGTACCCCCGCGGTTTTACCCTGCAACGCCTGCTGCGCATTACTGATGGTACGGTTTTCCATATCTTCCGGTTTTACCTGCGAGATGGCACCCGTGACCGAACTCTTTTTCTGTACGCCGTAACCTACAACCACTACTTCGTCCAATGCTTGGGCATCTTCTTTCAGTATAATGTTGACCACTCCGGCAACCGCGTTTTTTTCCTGTGTTGCATAACCAATGTAGGAATAAACAACTACTGATCCTTGCTTTACGGTCAGCGCATAATTACCATCTATATTGGTAATTGTACCGTTAGAGGTTCCTTTTTCGAGTACGCTTACTCCAATCAGCGGTTCTTTATTCTCATCGAGAACCGTACCCGAAATCTTAATAACTTCCTGAGCAAACAGGAGTGGCATCGTTGTAACAAAGAAAAGAGTTAAAATAAAAAACCTTTTCATTGTTACGTGTTTCAAACTTTTTTTCATTTGCTAAATATTAGATTGTTAAACTTGTGTTTACCACATCAATAATTGATATCGCAATATTAGAGCAAAAGGAAGGAAGCCATTTTTCGGTGCGTACAAATGGTTTATAGGATTGTTCAAAATCGTTTTTCTATTTGTTCAAATGTTTATGGATTTATTCAAAAGATGCTCTGAAACAGTTGTTCAGGGCTATTATGCAGGGGAAAGCTGATTTTAATGTGTACATTTGTGTTATACTTAAACAATACTAATGGGACACTACAAACACCTTCCGTTTATTCTTTTTCTACTTATTTTCGTATCGTGCGAACAGGTAGAAGATAGAGATTATAACATCGAAACCAACTCTACAATAACAAGCGACATTTCCAATCAACAGATTACCGGATTTGCAGAGGATAGCTTCGGTCATATTTGGGTCAGCACGTTTCGTGGGCTTAATAAATATAATGCACAGGAGTATCACCAGTATTTTAATAGCAGCGATTCATTGACTATTCCCGATAATCAGGTGCGATCCATGTTGTGCGATTCCCAAAATAGACTATGGATAGGTACGGTCAATGGCATCTGCCGGTATACCGATCAGGATTATTTTAAAAGAATTCCCAATGAAGGTAACGGGCGGTATATATATCAGATATTGGAAAATCAGGAAGGACGTTTGTTCCTGAATTTAGCCGTAGAAGTGGCAATATATATTCCTGAAGAGGATAAATTCTGCACAGGTATCACGGAACAGGCCGACAGCAATACCTTTATTGTAAAGTGTTTTATAGATGGAGAGAACAATCTTTGGGTGGTTAATCCTTACCTGATACGTTGTTACGATTCAACGACCCTGGAACTGAAAGGTAGTTATGACACAAACGAGCAATATGTTCAATACGCATTCTTGCGGGATAATGGAGAATTGTGGCTTGTATCTTCGAATAAGTTTTTCCTTTTCGACACCCGTTCAGGCGCGTTTATGGAAAAACCGGAAGCTATACGCCGGCATCCTAAATTGTCATCGGATGTAGTTATTGAATACATTCACCCTTACAATTCCTCTTCGCTGCTTATCTATACACAAGATGGATTCTTCCTATACAATTATGCTGAAGACATAGTGATCTATCAAGACGAAGCGGGCTTTCCTTTTGATCCACCCAAATTCAAAGTGACCTCCATATTTACCGATTCGCAGAAGAACCTGTGGATTGGCTCGTTCGATCAGGGCTTTGTGATTTACTATGATTATAAGGAACGTTTCAATAACAATAACTATCTGCGCACTTTTACGGAGAACTTATCCGTTGTTTCATTGAAAATGGATCAGGATAACCAACTATGGATAAACACCTCTGTCGATGGTGTATTTGTGTATGATATGGATCAGAATATTATTCGCCCGGTAGATACCGGGCATTTCTTCCCGGAAAAGAAATACCTGCTCACGCAGGTGAGATCCCTTTTTGTAGATGATGAAAATAAGATCTGGCTTAGTGCAAATACAAAGGTCATCCGTTGTCGGTACGACGATAAGAAACACAAGCTGGTAGAAGAAAAAACATATTGGCTACCCATGGTTAATTCGCAGATGGTACAAGATCGTAATGGGACAATCTGGGTGGCAACTTACAGCAATGGTATTTATGCATTGCGTCGGGGGGCTGAACAGTTTGAAGAGATCAAACTATATCCACCATCGTTTACTTTCATCAATGCATTAATGCCACTTTCTACCGGAGAAATACTGGTCGGTTCTTATCCGTATAATCCGCGGTTGATCAACCCGGATACATGGGAGGTTTCAGAGATTGACGTCTATCCGAACCTCAAACCTTCCACCATGTTTATTCCGGCTTGTTTCCATGAAGATTCGCAAAAGGATATATGGATGGGTACTATTACGAACGGCATTTTGCGCTATTGTCCGGAGACAAAAGAAATTGAAAATATAGAAGGTGCCGCATGCACTGATATTTCGGCCATAATGGAAGATATGCAGGGTAATATATGGATAAGTACCTTATATGGTTTAAGCAAATATGACCGTACGATAAACAAGTTTACCAACTATTTTAAAGCCGACGGCATTGGAGGCAATCAGTTTAATGAACGGACTACATGCCGGCTGGAGGATGGAACGATTATTTTCGGTGGTACACACGGGCTTACCTTCTTCAACCCGATTGATGTTACATTCAAACGGGATATTCCGTTATTATTCGAAGACCTGAAAATACACAATCAACTCATCCGTCCGTTTCAGAGTAATTGTATCGATAAAAGCCTCACTTATAATCCGCTTATCCGGCTGCAACACGATCAGAATAGCTTTACCATCTCGTTTACAGCCCTCGATTATTCGGAATTTGAGCGGGTGCATTATCATTATATGATGGAAGGTTTTGATAAGCTCTGGATAGATGCGCGCAACAACCGGGAGGCCTATTATTCAAACCTTCCGGCAGGGAAATATACGTTCAAGGTACGCATTACAAATAACGATAAATCGATAGTGGAAGCAGAGAATGCCATTCCCATCCAGATAAAACCTGCACCGTGGGCTACCTGGTGGGCTTATACCTTGTATTGCCTGGTGGTGTTGATGATTGCTTTGGTTATTCTCCGGTTGTACAACCGGAACCGATTGCATAAACTTCGTGTCGTGCAAGCCGAACTGGAAAAAGAGCAGGAGAAGCGCCTTAATGCAATGAATATGAATTTCTTTGCCAATGTCTCGCACGAGTTTCGTACCCCACTTACAATGATCAATGGGCCGGTAACCCAATTGTGTAACAACAAGGCCATTACCGGAGAATCCAAACAGTTGTTATATATCGTTCAGCGAAGTGTCAACCGAATGCTGAAACTGGTGAACCAGTTGATGGACTTTAACAAACTGGAAAATGATACATTGAAGCTGAAAGTTAAGCGGACAGACATTATATCCAAATTGAAACGGCTGGTCGAAGTGTTTGTTATTAATGCCAATGATAAAGGGATAAGCTTAAAAACGTACGGGCTGGAAGATTCATTTCTGACTTGGTTAGACACCGACAAGATGGAGAAAATAACAAGTAATCTTATCTCTAACGCACTTAAGTTTACTCCCGCTGACGGGAAAATAGAAATGGCATTTGATGTCATCTCACGTGATGAGGCAGCGGCCTTATTCCCCTTAACAGCCGAAGATGTGAATATGGAGTATGTCAAGGTTAGCGTTTCCGATTCCGGTCCGGGAATCCCGGAGGAGAAACTGGAAAAAATCTTCGAGCGTTATTATCAGCTTAACGATCAATCGCAGGGAACCTATAATTGGGGAACCGGTATCGGATTGTACTATGCGCGTCAGTTAGCCGGGCTTCATCATGGTTACATCAAAGCGACCCATAATCCACGCGAAAAAGGAGCCCGATTCGTTTATATACTACCTATTGGCGATAACGCCTATACTTCTGAAGAGAAAGAGCACGAATTGAAAAACCAGGAAGAAATGTTCCCTCTTCAAACAGAGGAACACTATCATCTGCCCGATAAAATGAACGACGAGAGTCGCCCTTCTCTTTTAGTGGTTGATGATGATACGGAAGTGGTACATTATCTGAAATCATTGCTTTCCCAGCAATATAATGTAACCTGTCGCTTTGATGTTGAAAACGCTTATAAAGCATTAAAAGAGGAAGCTCACGATTTGGTGTTAAGTGATGTTGTGATGCCCGGCGCGAGCGGATTCAACCTCTGCCGGATGATAAAAGAGGATATTCAATTGTGCCATATTCCGGTTATATTGATTACTGCAAAAGTAACCGTGGAAGACCAGGTAGAAGGACTCGACACCGGTGCCGATGCGTATGTTACCAAACCTTTCGACCCTAATTATCTGTTGGCTCTGATCAAGTCGCAGTTATCCAATCGTGAGAAAGCCCGGAAATTGCTTGGTCAGGCAACCAAGACAGAGAAAATTGCGGATAATGTACTATCGGCACAGGATAATAGGTTCATGACGGAGTTGTACGAACTGATGGAAAATGAACTGTCAAATCCCGAACTGAACATTACCCGGATGACAGAGGTATTGAAGATATCGCGCACCAAATTCTATTATAAAGTAAAAGGGCTGACAGGAGAAAATCCGAATATATTCTTTAAAACCTATAAACTGAACCGCGCTGCAGAGTTGCTGACCGAAGGAAAGTATAATATCTCGGAGGTGGCGGATATGACAGGATTCAGTACGTTGTCGCACTTCTCAGTAAGTTTCAAAAAACAGTTTGGGGAAACTCCGAGTGAGTATCATGGATACAAATAACACAACTGTAAGACAGGTGGTCATCCAGCTTCAACATTGTCCTTTTACTGATTTACCGCAACCAACCATTCTTCCGATAGCGTTGTGGCCTGTATGGATATCCATTTGAAACAAGTCAAGAAGGAAGTAATACAAAAAATAGAGATAGTTGAAAATATGAAATAAAATTCACATCTTTGCAGTGCAAATTATGTGCGGCCAAGAGAGGTCAAAGCGGTGACAAACAGGGATATATTTATTCTCCTAAAGTGTTCACCTTTGCAGCAAAAATAAAGATAAAACGTTGATATTGAGGTATGGGTTGCAGTACTTAACGGCTTCCGTCCATACCGCTGGGAGCCTAAGAAAAGAGGCGCCAACAGTAAGACAAGTCCTTCATATTTAGTGAATATGAAGGACTTTTTATTTTTGTACAGTCTTGGTCGAAAGACAAAAAATTTGCCATTGCCCCATGTAAAACTTGACCAGTCCTTAGTCTGATATATATATACAGTTTACAGTTTTATTCTACGCAATTATTGCGACGAATACACTCCTTTTTCTCCGCATTATAAATTTTCTTCGCATACTTTGCAAAGAAAATCAATAGGGGGCTTAACTCTTTATATGTAATTTAATCTTCTTCATCGCCCAGTCATAATGGCTCGAAGTGGCCGAGACACAATAACTTCCCAGATGGGTAGTGCCAGTCCAGGAGAAATATTTCTTGGTGAAGAGCTCTTCGTCTGTAAAAGAATCAATCAGTTCCATCACATCGGCATGACTTTCTTTCAAAAACACAACAGCCTCATCCAAAGGAGTTATTTGATGCTTCTTCCAGAACTCCACATTCATCTGCGGGTAGGTCTTCCAGTTATACGGATCGGGTAGGAAGCTCACCGCATTCCCGCTCCGGTTTGCCCGCGCCCAATGCAATAATAACCGATGCCACTCATAGAGATGCACCAATACATCCCGCAGGTTCCTGTCCCTATCTTCAAAAGAAAATGTATCCAGCCGTTTCTCTTCCGGCATGGAATCAATCAGTTTCCACAGTTTCTCAAACTGGCTATTAGCCGCGAGTATCAAATCTTGCTTATTGGTTGGTCTTGCCATCATTTATTTCTATTGGTATGAATCACAAAAATAACACATTTAATACAGACGTAGAGTATATGTGTTGTAAATACGGAAGAATATGAAAACAGAAAAAATATTAGCGAAGGAGAATATAGAAAATGATAAAGCAAAGGTAAAAACGAAACCGTTGAGTAGAGTCACTCAACGGCTGGTATTATTTTTTCAAAAGGGCAACATACCTTCACCCAAAATACGAGGGCAGTCCTTTTTTATTTCCAAAGAGGAGTCGCTTCAAGCAATACCCCATCTTCCATGGAATACTGTTCCAGAGATCCTTCTTTGGACTGAACAACAATATAGACCATTTGTTCGTCCGAAGTATTCGTCATGCCACGCACTCCAGAGGGAGAGACGCGTACTACGCTTCCTTCTGCAATATCCCAATACTGGTCATCCACTTGAAACTTACCCGATCCACTCAAAATAATATACGTTTCTTCATTTTGTTTATGCGTATGAAAAAAGGGAAGTTCCGTCTTTGCCGGTAGCACACTCAATGAAATCTCCGTACCCGTTGCCTGGGTCATTTCTTTCAGAAAAGCCTTTCCGTTTGCGGTTTCAGACAAAAGAGAAAGTTTGCCCAAATCAACTGCCGTAAAATTCTTGTCTTCGCTTAGTTTTTTAATTTGATCCATACTTGTAAGTTTTTAATAATTAATAATTGTTCCTATTCGTAACAATGTTACTTTTGTATACAAAAATAGATTGATTAGATAAACAAAACAAGAAGGCACATCGCAGTAAGCCACTTACATAGGTGTAACGATTGTTGGTTAATAAGGCATTATGGAAGAAAAAAAAATAATAAAATTTGAGTCTTTGGGATATTGCCCAGTACGAAACGTCATTGGCCGGTTAGGCGATAAGTGGTCTATCCTCATTTTAACCAGTTTACATGTAAATGGCAAATTACGCTTTAGCGAAATACAACGTTCCATAGGCGACATTTCGCAACGCATGTTGACCGTTACTTTACGTTCGATGGAAGCGGATGGAATCATTCGACGCGAGGTCCATGCCGAAGTTCCACCCAGAGTAGAATATGAGCTTACCCTATTAGGCAAAAGCCTTTTCCCTCATATAAAAGCTTTAGTAGATTGGGCACAGGATAATATGGAAGAAATAAAGACAAACAGAGAAAAGCAGTAAAAACGAGGATAAAAAAGAGAAGAAAAAGACTCACCCGCAAGGATTGAGATAATCTGTAGAAGCGTTTTTTGCCTCTAAATAAAAGTGTCGATAATTGTCGACACTTGTGCTGATATATGTCGACACTTGTGCTGATATATATCGACACTTGTGCCGACAATTGTCAGCAATTTTATTTTGTCGCCTGTTTTTTGTGGTTTGAAAAAGGGTAGTCTCTGATTGTGACTATCTGCTTTCATTTCTGCAACAACTCCAAACCCATACATAATCCGATGTTACCTGATAGGCTAATTGAAACCGGGCTGCCTGTGGGGTACGTGTTTCATACACATCTATCGTGCCGGAGCAAGCGTATGCAAATGGAACGACATGTAGGTGTTTCTTAAAATCGACTTCCTCCTGCCCAATCATCTTAAACAATACTTCTTTGGCGCACCAATGGATAAGCAAATGTTCCACCTCATAAGCCGGATCGATACCCGCTTCCTCTTCGGGATGCATGAAACGTTCTCTTATTTTCAGGATACGCTCTCCACGATATTCAATGTCTATACCGGCAAAAGGTTGTTCCTGCAGCAACAGAGCTACATAGCCTTTAGTATGTGAGATACTGATATATAAAGGATGAGAAGGAAGATAAGGAGCTTCATTCGGATGATAGGCGATTGCTGTTTCTTCTCCGAGCAGTTCCTTCAACAGCAGACGCGTTGCCAGCCATTCCTGTTGACGTTTTTCCGTTCGGATATTCTCCGGCAAAGGGATATAGAGAGAATCTGCACCCAATAAATCCAGCATCTCTTCTGCTGTTTCCCGGATTTGCCAGAGGCCTCTTAAGGGAGAATTATGTTTAAGGAATAGAGGCATAGGAGTCGGACCAATGAAAGGATTGGATTAATTCGATTATATCTTCTTGAATATAATGTATGGCAGGAGCCAAAGAATCAGCATTCGGTTTGGCATCGAAGAACAATGAACCACGAAAAAAACGGGAGACACTGTCTGTCAACATAAACTGAATCGGAGAAGGAGAATCTCCCCCCAAAAGAAAAAGAGAGCCATATACCTTGTACTCTGCATTTGTATATTCTTTTTCTCTTATCGGTTCCAAACGGGCATGACGCGCCACCAAGGAGCGGTTTTCCTGTTCTATTTCTTCAAATGATTCCGGAGTTATCGACAAATAGGTACAGTAGACCTTCGCCCCCAAAGACGGATAAGCCAGATGAATCCAGTCGCCCTCTTGCACTCCCGGAGACTCGATTGTCACCCATTGAGAAATATGAAACTGAAAAGGTAAATTTTTATCGGACAGGAGTTGATAATCCGGTGCCTCTGGCTCGATACGCACATATCCTCTTGGTTTGGGTACGTATTCCGTACAAGAGGAGAGTATCGCCAGGAAAAGAATGCCAAGAAGTATACGACTATGATTCTTCATTTGCGCGCTCTGCATCCGGTATATAATTGAACTTTACTTTCTGGATACGCCGGTTATCCATTTCCAATATCTGGAAACGATATCGACCTTGTTCTATGATCTCCCGTCGACAAGGGAAGTCCCCTTTTATCTCCAACAGAAGACCGGCCAGGGTTTCCACTCCTTCCGTCAACTTGCCGAAATCACTTTCTTCGGCAGCAATCACCCGGAAGAAATCCGTCAACAGTATCTTTGCTTCAAAGATATAACTTCCATCAGCCAGGCTGATATATTGTTTCTGATCTTCATCATATTCATCGGATATCTCTCCGACTATTTCTTCGAGAATATCTTCCATTGTCACAATACCGGAGGTGCCGCCAAACTCATCGACAACAATAGCCATATGGATTTTATTCGTACGGAACTCTTCCAACAGATCGTCGATCTTTTTCGTTTCCGGAACAAAATAAGCCGGACGAATCAGGCTTTGCCAACGAAAGGTATCCGGTTTATCGATATAAGGAAGTAGGTCTTTAATATATAATATTCCTTTGATATTATCCTCTGTATCTGCATAAACAGGGATACGAGAATAACCAGATTGCACAATAAAGTCGATCACTCCCCGGAAATTTATTTTGATATCGATATCGTCCATATCCAAGCGGGAAGTCATTATCTCATCAGCTGTCTTATTATAGAATTTAATAATCTCGGCCAGCATCTCCTTTTCTTCCGGTATCTCTGCCGATGTCAGTTCCAGGGCTTTGGATAACTGATCTACGGAAAAATCATATTTCTTTTTCCCTTTCGTTTTGTTGATAAAAAAAGTAGATCCCACTAACAGCTTCGATAAGGGGCGGCAGAAACGTTCAATACCACTTAATACGGATGCGGAAAGATAGACAAAATGTAAGGGATCACGCTGGGCATAGATCTTTGGCATAATCTCGCCGAAAAGCAATAGCAGAAAGGTTAAAATGATAGTCTCCAATACAAAACCCAAAGCGGGTACTGCTGAGAAATCAATCCATGCATTAATCGCATAGGTACATAACATAACAACAGATACATTCACGAAATTATTAGCAATAAGAATAGAAGCCAATAGATATTCCGACCGGCCTAACAAATGTTCTATCGTCTTATCCGAAGATGTTTTACCCTCACGGATGGTGTTTAAATCACCGGGAGAGAGAGAGAAGAAGGCTACTTCAGAGGCAGATACAAAGGCGGATACACATAATAATAATGCTGCCACACCAAAAGCGATAATAGAACCTGCTGACAGTCCAGAGAAAGTTATCTGATCAAATAAATTCGAAAAATAGTCTGAGTCCAAGGAATCTTGTATTAGTTAAACAATATCAGAAGGGGAGGTCATCTGCCTCGTTCGATTCTGTAAATGTATTGGGTTGTTGTATTGATGTTGACGGAGGCTGTTGATTCGCAGCCTGAGGTGCCATCGGTTGCTGTGCGGTCTGTTGCGTTCCCGCTGTTCCTTCTGCCGGACGAGAACCTGTATTATAAAACTCAATACGATCGGCATAAATTTCCGTAATATAACGTTTGGCACCCGTTGCGTCATCATAACTACGTGTACGGATTTTACCTTCTACATAGACGCTGGAACCTTTTTTCACCCATTTTTCCACAAAAGGAACCAGGTCGCGGCGTGTAACAATGTTATGCCACTCGGTCCGTTCCGGAACTACTGTTCCATTTGCCAAGGTATACCCTCTTTCTGATGTTGCCAGAGGGAAATTAGCCACAGCAGCATTGTTGTCAAAATAGCGAATATCCGGATCTTTCCCTACATTACCTATTAAAATGACTTTATTCAACGACATAATCTATTGTTTTTAGTTAAGTATACAAAGAAAAACAAATTCAATCACTCTGCCAAGTTTATCCCCGATTTCTCCAAATAAATATGGATGAGCCGTGGTACGGCATATTTTTCAATTTCCTCAGAAGGTATTTCAAGGTATGTTTGCAGAGCTTCACTCATTTGTTCTATCTCTATCCGGTAAAAAACAGCGTATATAATCTGATGGGATAAGACATGTTTCTCTTTGGGCCGTTCTATAGAAACAACCAACCGCCCCGCAGTAGCAAACAGCTTCTGAAATTCCTCCGTTTGTTGTAAATCGGAAAAATCCATTCTATGCGCAGTCTCTATAAGTGGGAATTCATACAAACCGGTCCATATATCCTTGCCTTTCCGGCGATACAACCAGGTTCGATCTTTATATAGTATATGAAAATAATGGAAATAGCGATTCCTTGTTTTTGTCTTATGCTGTTTCACCGGATAAGACTGCACCTCTGCATTCTGGAAAGCCATACATTGAGTCATAAGCGGACAAATGGAACAATCCGGATTTTGGGGTATACATTGTAACGCGCCAAACTCCATAACAGCTTGATTATGGGACCTTGCTTCAGATGGGTTCATTAACAAACCGGCCAAATGGGTAAACTGTTTTTTCCCTTTCGTCGTATCAATAGGTATATCCAGGGCAAAAAGACGGGACAAAACCCGGAACACATTGCCGTCGACTACCGGATACGGTTGATTCCAGGCAAAAGAGAGAATAGCTGCCACTGTATACTCCCCTACTCCTTTCAAGGATAATACATCTGTATATGTACAGGGGAAAACACCATTGAATCGATTCATTATCTCTTTTGCCGCTGCATGCAGGTTACGCGCCCGACTATAATACCCCAATCCCTGCCAATATTTCAACACTTCATCCTCACTGGCTTGTGCCAGATCAGAGACCTGAGGAAAACGTGTCACAAAACGCAGAAAATAATCCATGCCTTGTGTCACACGGGTTTGTTGTAATATAATTTCAGAAATCCAGATAATATAAGGGTCCTCTGTTTCTCGCCAAGGCAATTCCCTCTTATGTATATGATACCAATCGACAAGTATCCGGCTAATTGCTAAATTATCCTCTCCCAGGGACATAACGTCCAAATCCACCTCCATAAAGTTCCTAACTGTTTGATTAATGCAAACATACGGAGATATATTCAAACGCAAAGAATCTTTTTTCTTAAAAAATGCATGACAAACTTTTTTCCCTTAAAGAAAAAGCTATATATTTGCATTCCAAAAAATTAAAGATATAATTCAATTAATATTTTATAAACATGACTAAAGCAGACATTGTTAGTGAAATCGCGAAGAGCACCGGAATTGACAAATCGACGGTATTGGCGAGCATAGAATCCTTCATGGATATAGTGAAAGACTCTTTAGCACAAGGAGAAAATGTATACCTAAGAGGTTTCGGTAGTTTCATCGTGAAGAAAAGAGCACAAAAAACAGCTCGTAACATATCTAAAAATACAACGATCATCATTCCGGAACACAATATTCCATCATTCAAGCCTGCTAAGACTTTCATCAACGATGTAAAATAAATAAGAACCAAGTTTAATTAAATAAAATAATAAAGCGATGCCAAGCGGAAAAAAAAGAAAGAGACATAAGATGTCCACGCACAAACGCAAGAAGAGACTAAAGAAGAATAGACATAAGAAGAAATAAGTCTATTTTTTCGGAATAAACTCTAAAGAACAAACTTAACAAGCTTACCGTTTAAGTTTGTTCTTTGCGTATTATAAACTATAGTAGTTAAAGTAGTTTAACTATCAAATATATTCAGCAGCATACGGATACAAAAGCATCTTATACACTGCCCAATTAAAGTGATTGAACACTGCTCTTACTACTAAAAAATCCAAATTATAAGTGATTAGTGAATTAGTAGTTGATGTACAGCCCAAAGAGGTATCCATTGCCGTATTGGAAGACAAAAACCTTGTGGAACTTCAAAAAGAAGCCCGCAATGTTTCTTTTGCCGTCGGTGATATATTTCTCGGTAAAGTAAAAAAACTGATGCCCGGGCTTAACGCTGCTTTCATTGATGTAGGTTATAAAAAGGATGCATTTCTTCACTACCAGGATTTAGGTCCTAATTTCAATACCCAACAAAAATTCATCAAACAAGCTTTAAGTGATACGAAGAAGTTTCCTTCTCTTGCCAAAACACAAATTTTGCCGGAGATCGAAAAGAACGGAAGTATCAGTGATATACTTAAAGTGGGACAGGAAGTGTTGGTACAAATTGCAAAAGAACCTATTTCAACCAAAGGACCCAGGTTAACTTCCGAATTATCTTTTGCCGGAAGATACATTGTACTGATACCTTTTGCCGATAAGGTATCCGTATCAACCAAAATCAAATCAAGCGAAGAACGGGCCCGGTTACGTCAATTGATCCAAAGTATAAAGCCAAAGAATGTCAGCGTCATCGTACGCACCTCTTCGGAAGGGAAACGAGTAGCCGAACTCGATCATGAGCTCAAAACATTAGTCAAACGCTGGGAAGAAAATATCGTAAAGATACCCAAGGCTAAAATCCCATCCGTTGTTTACGAAGAGACTGCACGTACAGTAGCCTTATTACGTGATATCTTCAACCCTTCTTTTCAGCATATTCACGTAAACGATCCGGATGTCTACCGGGATGTACGTGATTATGTCAGTCTGATCGCCCCAGGCCGGGAGGATATCGTCCAATTATACAAAGGAGAGCTTCCTATTTTCGACAATTTTGCGATTACCAAACAAATCAAATCGCTGTTTGGACGTACGGTTACTTACAAAAGTGGTGCTTACCTGATTATTGAACATACCGAGGCCATGCATGTGATAGATGTCAACAGTGGCAATCGTTCCAAAGGAAGTGATGCACAAGAAAAGACAGCCATCGATGTAAATACGTCTGCAGCTGATGAAATAGCCCGCCAATTACGCCTGCGTGATTTAGGAGGCATCATTGTTGTCGACTTCATTGACATGGCAGAAGCAGCCAACCGGCAAAAATTAGTGGAGCATATGTCAAAAGCGATGGCTAACGACCGTGCCAAACATAATATTTTGCCTTTAAGCAAATTTGGTCTGATGCAAATCACCCGTCAGCGGGTACGTCCGGCCATGGACGTAGACACGACAGAATCCTGTCCTACCTGTTTTGGAAGCGGCACTTCCAAACCATCTATTCTATTTACCGATAACCTGGAAGGTAAAATAGATTGTTTAGTAAATAAACATCATGTGAAGAAATTCACCTTACACTTGCATCCATATGTTGCAGCGTATGTGAATAAGGGATTCGTCCCTTTAAGTTTGAAGTGGAAATTTAGATATTCCCACAGTATGAAAGTGATCCCTGATCAAAGTCTCGCCTTTCTGGAATACAGGTTTTATGATCCTGAAAAGAATGAGTTAGATATGAAAGAGGAAAAAGAAATTAAATAAAAAAAGCCCCGGGAAAGAAATTCTTTCCCGGGGCTTTTTATTGGTTTGAATCTATAGATTCGACCTTACTTCATTTGCGTTTTGGCTTTTGCCATCTCTAAAGCATTGGTGGTAATCGCATATTTCGTCAACATATTAGGCACCTCCCATTCCGGTAAGCCCTTCTGCAAATAGTGCAAAAAGTTTTCTGTCACCTGCCCAAAATGCGCTTCATGCCCCACTCGATAACTTTGAGGTATAATTACATGCCAGTTCCCTTCACTGGTCTTTTCCAAAGAGACCCCCGGATACTTATCGCTTACTGCCTCAAAAGAGAGTAAAAGCTCATTTTCCAACGCTTTCACATCGACACCGGCAACTGCTTCCACATAGAGTTCGGGCCTATACCCCTGCTCTTCTCCCTGGCGAATCACCAAATTGGTCTTACTCCCTTTCATCACCGAATAATGCGTATCTCCTCCACCTTCAGGGAAGGTGTAATTCCAGATAACAGATACTTTGGCACATACCCCTTTTATCTTATAAACGATATCTCCATTTGCATATACCTGTAAAACATCATCCTTTATATCTTTTTTCAAATAATCCGGATAGGCATTCAAACCTGTTACCTCTTTAAATTGTGCAAGATCAACAGGAGTAGTCCAGTGATTGGCATCCAGTAATTCTATATCCTTCTGATAATCGATGATCTGCTCCGGGAAAGCCTCCCATTGTATCAAATCAACCAGATGAGTAGTCACATCCACCACTCCTTCTCCCTGTTGTTCCACATCAAAGAACCATGCCGGACGAATCAACGGATTCCCGGATACTGTTTTAAAGAAATGATGCACACTTTCTTTTACAATAGCAGGATCTTCCGGCGTCCCTTGTGTCTGTTCGCCATAGATAGCCGGGATCAAAGAAAGTTCCCGTTGCAGAATCGTAGAGATCTCATACCGTTCGGTCATGATATCATATAACAAAACACCTTTTTCGGCAGCCACCTCAAAACACTGCTGCAGGATTTCAAAGTTCGCCTTATTTATAGCCATCGGTTTATCTGCCAACACATGTATGCCGGCCGCAAGCGTTTTCTGAATATAGGTTGTCTTTTTTCCATTATTACCGGCTGTCACCATTACATTGCCTTTTTTTTCTGCAAGCATCTTCTCCAGAAAATCCGGTCCTGTATAAACAATCTCCTGCCAGGAGGTAGGAGAATCCTCCCGTTTGTTATAGGCCTCTACTTTCTTTAGATGTTCTTTCAGATCATCTCCTTCGGGGGCATACACATATACATCTTTAGCGACTTGCGGATAGGAACTTTTCTGCACCAATGCGGCGTGGAAATGCCCGGGATCAAGCGTTATCAGCCTCACCTCTCCCGCTTTTCCTGTAAAGGGCTCTTCTTTCGTCTTTTTCTCTGCACAGGAAGCCAATAGTCCAACAACTACCATAGTAATAATGAGATTTCCTTTCATTTCAATTCTTTCGTTATCTATTTATATTAAACTCCACTAAACGAGCTAAAACCTCCATCTACTGGAATAATCGTTCCGGTTATAAAGCTGGCATGATCCGAGCACAAAAAATGAACCAAACCATTTAACTCTGAAATGTCACCGAAACGTTTCATGGGGGTGCGGGCTAAAACCTTACGGCTGCGCTCCGTGTAAGAGCCATCCGGGTTTATTAATACAGCACGGTTCTGATCGCCAATAAAGAACCCCGGAGCCAGGGCATTCACCCGTATTTTTTCATTAAACTTCAATGCCATCTCCATAGCCAGCCATTGCGTAAAAATACTCACTCCACTTTTAGCCACCGAATAACCCGGCACACGGGTAATCGCCGAATAAGTAGCCATGGAAGAAATATTAATGATACTACCACTTCCTTTTTCTGCCATAGCCTTTCCAAAGACCAGACAAGGATAAACTGTACCATTCATATTCAGATCGGTCACCCGATTGAAATCCTCTACTTTCATATCAAAAACAGTCTGTTCTTCCGTCAGGGTTGCTCCGGGAAGATTCCCTCCAGCCGCATTCACCAGGATATCCACAGTTCCCCACCGGTTCTGAAGCGTTTCACATGCCGCCTCCAGGCTTTGCATATCCAATACATTGCATTGGATACCGATCACCTCCCCTAGAGGCTCCAATTCCTTCACCCGCTTGTCTAATTGCTCCTGGCGAATATCCATAACAGCGACTTTCACACCATTCTCTACCAAGCTCTTCGCTATACTACCTCCCAATACGCCACCGCCTCCTGTAATAACGGCGACTTTACCTGTTAAATCTATATTCATTTGTTTTTTTCTTTAGAACGTATTATTCTCCTTTATATTTTTCAAAAAGGCCGGAAATATTGGCCTGTTCACTATCGCCCCCGTGTATTAACACCCGATAGCGAAGAGAAACGATTTCCCCTTTCTTCAATACTGTCATCTTATCATCTGCCGGCCAATACATCGGGGTAGGAGAAATAAAACCATAATCACGCGTAAACCAGGGTGACGGATACCATTTATTGGATGAATGCTGCAGAATGGCAAGTCCTTCTATTCCCGTTTTCCGTTCCCCATAACAGTCGATCCAGGGAGACGGCACGCCAAAAGTTCCTTTTTCGGTTTGTTTGTCTTCCGAGTTGATCATTACACCGCCTTGTTTGGTGGAAAGATCCGGATCAATACGGGCACTAAACAAAGAGTGATTGCTTTTCAAGATCGTTACATCCGTCAACATCTCCATCTCTATATCAAAATCCATTTGATACAATTCTTTGGACGGAGCAGTAATTGTTATCCTGCGCCGATCCTTTATCGGTGCTTCGGCATCCGGACGTTTCCATATACATTCATCTTCAATCACCACACGTTCACCTTTGGCCTCCAAAATACGGGCTCCTATAGAAAGGATCCGTCCCCTGTTCAGACCTTCCTGCCAATAATTGCCTCCATTCACCCGGTCGCAAGCAAAAAACAAAGAGCTATGGTGCGGATACTCCCCATTACGCATAGAAGTAACACTGCCACCCGACAAAGGCCCGTTAACAGGATAAAAGAAGGGATACTTTTCATCCGGTTGAAAACGATAACTGGTAAAAAACTGATTGCCTATGGTCACATCGATCCGGTTACCTACCTGCGTAGCAGAAACCATCTGTCCCTGCGCATACAGTAAAGGTACTGCCAAAAAGGATAAAAGAAAGATCACTGTTTTTTTCATACGTCATTATTTTATTTCTACTTCGGGAGGATAAGCAAAGCTATTCCAAAGCCGGTCTGCCCGTTCAGGTGTCATTTCCCCATCATAGGTCAACACACGATAACGAAGGGCATACGTTTTATCCGGTTTCAATTCCCAATCCTTATTTTTTGTCGGAGAGAAATTCATAAAAGCATCTCCTCGCCCGCCGTTGGCATTTTCATCCCAGATACGTAAAGGTTCGGGACTATTATAATTATCAGGATGTGCCAGAAACATAATGCCAGCACGATCCGTCCCACATTGTCCGGTAGTATATATCCAGCGGGCAATCGATCCATCTATCTGTTGACGGCTTTTTCCTTCGGAAGTCATCATTTCACAGTTTTCTTTTGTCCACTCTTCAGTTCCTCTCCAGCTAAAGCCTGCATACCGATAAGCCTTTATGACAACAGGCAACGCTGTTGATGGAGACAAAAACGAATCAAAGTCCCACATAAAAGCTTCCGGGGTATTCCAAGCTCTAACAACCATTTCTTCACCCATAATCACCTTCTCGCCGGAAGCAGAAAAAATAACATGATCCAGTCCGGCCGAATATCCGGAAAACACATTTCCTTCAACAGTAGCATGAATGCCCGTAGCCCGAACCGTCCCTTGTTTATCCCCCAGGTTCCAAAGATCATAAACCTTCTTATCATACTCTACTCGCGTCCAGGGGTTCCATATACCATAATGATGATAATGATCCCGGGGTTGTATATTCGTCAACACATGCCCTGCCGGGGAATATGCAGGATGAATAAAACCACTTCTGCCAAAGACCTTATCTACCCCTTTCGGAGGTGAAGTGAATGTATAATTATATTGCAGAATACCCTTTCCTTCCCTCTTCAGGATCAAAGCGCTCTGTGTATCCTCCACTTCCATAAATTCTTTTTGCCGCGCCTTCTTCTTTACCACCTCCGCTATAAAAGTACGGCTACTTCCCGCAGGCATATCTCCGGAAAGAATAAAATAAAGCACAACAGAACCATCCGTTTTTTTCTGTAATTGACAGGGTAAAAATTGTTTCTTTTTCCCTATCACCTCATACAATCGCAGCGAAGAAGAAACCTCTTTTAGCCTGCCAGACAAATCAGCAGCAACAACACAGTCCGTACGATCATAACGACCGGCGCGCACAACAAGGGTCACTTTCTCTCCGGCAACGACATCCCATGTAAACAAACTGAGAAAAAAGAATACAAAAACAATATGTCTCATTCGAATAAATTATTAAAAATTATAAGGAGGTCTGTGTGGACGGGCAATCATCGCATTTGCTTCATCATCATTTTTAAACCGTTCCAATACGGGATCCCAATACAATTTACGATTTAACTTCATCGCTATATGCTGTAACAAACAAGCCGAACAAGAACGATGAGCCACCTCAGCCGGCGTTATATTCTGTTTGCGTGTACGTATGCTCTCCAACCAGTTTCCATGATGGTCTGAACTCCGGTACAAATGTACCTCACCCTCCCCTATCACTGACTTCAGTATCTTAGGATCGGAAGCCTGCAAAGCCTGCGATGTAGCATTGGATGCCGGATCATTGGCCGAAGCGCTATAAGCTCCTCTACTGACGAATATCCAACCTTCCGTTCCGGTGAATAAAACGCCATTGGGCTTCTCCTTGCTATCGGTAGTACCTGTAACAATCACTCCGTTATCATACAACATCTCCGTTTCATAATACCCATGCACATTCCATAAACCGGAAGTCGGAAATTCGGCTTTCCCCGAGATCTCTACCGGTCCGGAATATTCCTTATCCATCGCCCAATGCGCAATATCAAAATGATGGGCTCCCCAACCGGTAATCATCCCGGCACCAAACTGTTCACAACGCAACCAGCCTGGACGTCCGTATCCCTTCTGCGGATGTACCCTGTCCACAGTATAAGGGACATAAGGTGTTTGTCCCAACCAGGCATCATAATTAAATCCTTGAGGTATAGGCATCTCTTGTGGGTTTCCTCCCGACGGGTCTCCCGGCAGACGGATTTCAATCCGCTGCAGTTGCCCGATGCGACCGTTTCTAACCAGTTCGCAGGCCACACGAAATTGCTCCATTGAACGCTGTTGACTTCCGATCTGCAAGATACGCCCGCTCGCATTCACGGCGTCGCTCATCTTGCGCCCCTCTTCAATGGTCAGGGAGGTAGGTTTTTGCAAATAGACATCTTTTCCTGCACGAACGGCATCGATAGCCATCTTAGCATGCCAGTGGTCAGGCGTACTGATTAATACCCCGTCAATCTCTTTATTGGCCAATAAATCCTGGTAATTTTCATACGTAGTTACTCCGGTATACGGTTTACCCATTTTTTTAGAGTAATAGCCTTCAACCAATGTTTTTGATTCGGCAAGCCGATTACGATCCAGATCGGATGTGGCAACAATCCGCACATCATCATATTTCCATACACCCGGCATGTCATGATCGCGAGATATGCGCCCGGTTCCTATTGCTCCTATAAGAATGCGGTTAGAAGGTGCATGCGGTCCAAAGACGGAAGCCGGTACAATTGTTGGAGCAACAATTAACCCCAAACCTGTTGATAATGATCTTTTAATAAAATCTCTTCGTGTTGTAGTCATATTTGTAGCGATTATAAGTACTTTCAAATGATCTCATTCTTTCTTACAAAATTAATCGTAGACATCTCCCTTTAAACATATTTTTTTTGCAAAAAACTATATTATTTTTGCATCCGGCCAAAGCTATTAGTGTTTTACAACAGTTTCTTTAAATCAGTATTGAATGTGGATTCAACACTACCTGTCACCTCAACAAACTATTCAAACGAAAGACTGACATAACTCCCTCTGATTACCGAAAACAATTTTAAAAAGAAAACTAAAAAAAGAAGATGGACATAGATCCATCTTCTTTTAATTAATTTGATTTATTGAGGTCCTAAAACAGTTCCTTCTTTCGGTACGATCAGAGGCGTTATATTCTTTTCAGCTCCCGGATAACCGATATTCTGATTAATTACCCCTTTCATGTTTGTATTGATTGCATTTGCCGGAACCGGCCACAAAACATGATGCACACTGATTTTATATTCGGCATAAGCAGTAACAATTCCTTTGTTATAGAAATTATTGTTTTTAACCACCCAGTCATAATAGAAGTTGATACCTTCTTGCTTTACGTTCGATCCTGTACCACCCGGACCAGAGAAATTGTCTAATTTATACGTACGACCGCCAAATACTTCACAAGCTTTACCCGTTTTAGCAAATGTATAAGCCATACGTGTAATCTCTACGTGACGGTTTTCTTCGTAATACAACTCACGGGCACGTTCATCCAGGATAGCACCGATTGTAATATCTGCAGCCGTCAGAGGATCTGCTCCGGCACGCGTACGAACCACATTGATTGCCGTAGCTGCTTCTGTCGTTTGGCCTTTCCAATAGTAACATTCTGCCAGCATCAAATACACTTCTGCCGAACGATAAATATACCAGGGAGTCTCTCCTCCTTTTTTCTCTGCATTTAATGGATCCGGCACAAACAATTTGTAATGAGGCCAGGAGAACCAGGCACGAACAGAGTCCGAAACAGACATATTCGCTGGTTTCACCAAATTCTTTCCATACCACTCGTTGCCGGATTTCTTCAAGCTTGGCTCGTTATAATACAAGTCTTCCATACGTCTCCAGCTATCTTTATTATAACATCCACGCAGGTCATTCTTTTCTTTCTCTGTCCAGATCTGATATTGGAAATAGTTGGTCGGACGTAAACGACCAATACCGCGACCATATAACACATTATTATCCAATTTTGTATCCGTTTCATCGGCTGCCAAATAAATGGCTGTTCCTTTTTTACTGTCCGGAGTAGTGATATACCCTGCAGCCCAATAAGGAACCCCATTACGCATAAGCTCTATACGGGCAGATCCCTCCGCTTCCGGATAAGCAACTACATACATCAGTCCTTCGGTGTTTGCCATATCCATTTTAGCTTCCACACTATGCAAATCATGCATCAGATTCGTGTTGGGCTTGCTTTTATTGGCTGTAAAACGAGCAGTCATCAAAGGATGCTTGGCGACAATTTCTTTACCCAGTTCAATGGCACGGTCAAAATCTCCCAAAGCCATACAAATCTTTGCTAACAACACCCCACAAGCGGCTTTGGTAGTTCTTCCTCTATCCACTTTTTCTGGTACCCATTTATAGGCAAATTCCATATCCTCTTTCATCTTTTCCAGGATCGACCAACGGTCGTATGAATAGAAATCATACTTAGGGCTGTTGATTTCCCAATCCAGATAAGGAACGTCCCCAAACTGATGGGTCAATTTGTAGTAACGATAGGCTCTGTGGAAATAGGCACTGCCTAATACCTGATTGCGCTCATCTTCACTCTTATAGGTAGCATCGTCAATACGGGCAATAACCACATTGGCATATTTAATCCCTTTGTAACCTTCATACCAGTACCAGCCGACTTTGTTATAGTTACCGTCATTCAATTTAGCATCCGGCAATAAACTAACGTCTATATTCATCGCAGGTCCAGCCTTATCGGTAGTTCCTTCAACTGCCACATCCGACAAAATCATTTCCGTAATCAACGGAGCAGCGTCCCCAAAATACTCGTGCCGCATATTTCGCTCACAAGTGGTAAGGGCCGAATAAAAACCCGCGGCATCTACATAAGAATTCTCCGGAGTATAGAAAGACAGCGGTTTAGGATCGAGCCAGCTTTCGCTACAACTGTTCAAGAAAGGCACCAACATCATAGAAGTCAGTACGACACAGTTTTTTACTATATTGTATTTCATATTTACTCAGATTTTAATTTATTATAAGGTAAAGTTCACACTCAGGTTATATGTTCTGGGGGTAATATCGCCACCTTCTACATCGCCAAATTCCCAATTCGGAGCAAAGACAGCCGCATTACGCACACTGAGAGACAAACGCATGTTTTGAACAGATACTTTTTTCAGCAAACTCTTAGGAATATTATAAGACAGAGTCACATTCTCCAAACGAACAAACGACTTTTTGATATAGTTATCTCCAATGTTCTTAGAGCCGATACGTGCATAATCATTTGTCGGGTTTTCCGGTGTCCAACGAGGTTGGTCATACCATGTTTTACGGTCTGCCAATGACAATGCGTTAGCCGCTCTGTTATAGGTACCATACTGACCGAGGTAAGAATACATCATAAAAGATAAACTAAAGTTTTTATAAAATGTAAACTCATTTCTCCAAGACCAACGGAAACGCGGTGTGGTATATCCCTGGAATACTTTATCGTCATCCGTCATGACACCGTCTTCATTCTGATCTATATACTTGAAATCACCCGGTTGAAGTCCATATTTCTTTGCTTCTGCTTCTTCGCCCAACTGCCATACACCATTACGTTCGTATCCCCAGATACGATCCGGATCTTGTCCGATGAACCATTTGTTCTTCACGTCATCCGCTTCTTTTTGTCCGATCACATTGCCTTTTTCATCCAATACATCGACCATATCTCCGTAGAGTTTCTTGATCTTACGACGGTTGAAAGAAAAAGTACCGGAAGAAGACCAGCCGAAATTCGGATTATTGATAATGTCGGCATTCAATGTCAACTCAAAACCTTTGTTTTCCAATTTACCTAAGTTAGCCATTACATCATTGAAACCGATAATCTCAGGCAAGGATCTGTTCACCAACAAATCATTGGTTTCAGACACATAAGCTTCCATTGATCCGGAAAGGAAATTAAACAAAGTGAAATCCAAACCAAAGTTATAAGCGGCAGTACTTTCCCACTTCAACCCTTTATTAGACATTGTGTTTACATACAACTGAGAAGTAATATACACATTTCCGTTCTGATCGATATAAGGATGTGAACCAGAGACCATATCCGACAAAGCTGCATATTGTCCAATATCGCGGTTACCATTCTTTCCCCAAGAAAAACGCAACTTACCATAATTCAACCAATCAGCCGTCTTTGCCATAAAGTTTTCAGAGCTAAACACCCACCCCAAAGCAACAGAAGGGAAAGTGGCTCTCGGATTTTCCTGTCCGAAGGCAGAATAACCATCCCGGCGCACAGAAGCGGTAAGCATATATTTATCCTGGAAAGAATAGAACAAACGAGCCATCATAGCATCTCCTGTACTGTACTTATCTTCACTACTAACCGTTGGCACCGTACCTGCCTGCAAACGATGATATCCCAACACGTCACTTGGAGAATATCCCTGATTGTTCGCAACAGTCTGCCAACTTTGTTTCTTTTCTGCATTCTGCAATAAAGTAACCTCTACTTTATGATCTCTGTTGAATGTTTTTTTCCAACGGATAATATTATCAATCTGCCAGCTGAATTCTTTCAAGGCTTTTCGCTGCGATTGTCCACCCTTGGCCTTCCATTCTGTATGCAGAGAGGATTCATGGAAATAATATTCATGGAATCGATAATACGGAGCAAAATTCATTTGGTATTCAATCCCAAACGGCAAGAACAATTGACCGTATATATTCGCATTGAAATAATGGTTCAAGTTCTTTTTATCTCTAAACAAAGGATCATAAAAGGGATTCTTTCCATTATTATCCCCTGTTGGATACATACGGTAAGGACTATCCGGATTATTTATTTCATTGGCTGCAAAAGGTGATAAATTCTCTCTTTGACCCACATCGGCAATCATACGTTGATCATCGGTAGGCATATACAGATTATCCCGTGTGTTGAATGAGGCATTTACCCCTACGGTCAGGAAGTTAGTCACCTTGGATTCCATATTCAAACGCGTACGGAAGTTCGTATACTTTTCATCAGCACGTACCCCTTCACGATCTGTATATCCAAGCGACCAATAATAAGAAAAATTATCCGTACGATTAGAAATAGAAGCCGTATAGTCTTGTTGGAAACCTGTCTGGAAAACAATATCATCCCAATTCGTGATCCGGTTAGCCAGATAATTATCGATTTCCGGAGTTTTCAATTCCAGACGAGTCAACCACGCCGTTATCATATCTTTTTCCGAAGGCAAAGAGCTTACCGGATTCTTTTGTGTATAGTTATACCAAGCAAGAGGGTCAACACCTAAGTCTCCCAGCTTCCGGGGATCTGTAAATTTACCCGGATATTTAGCTAGATCCGCTGCCGTTGTCTTTCCTACTTCATAATCATAACGGAACTGTAAAAAGCCATCCGCATCCAATGTTTTCGGCAAATTAGCCGTCTCCACCAATCCGATATTGGTATTGAACGTAATGACCGGTTTACCTGTCCGCCCCTTTTTCGTTGTGATAGCCACTACTCCACTGGCTGCTTTCGCTCCATATACAGCAGCCGAACTGGCATCTTTCAAAATGTCAATATTTTGTATGTCATTCGGGTTAATATCCTGCAAGTCGCCGGGATAAATCACACCATCCAATACTATAAGCGGACTGGATCCTGCTTTCAACGTGTTCTTACCACGAATCTGCAAATCACCTGTTCCGGCTGCATTGGTAGACATACTCACATTCAAACCGGCACTATTCGCACGCAAAATATCTTGTACGGAACGAGGCGCTTCATTTTCCAGCTTTTCCGCCCGTACGGTTGAAATGGCCCCAGTCAAATCTTTCTTTCTGGCCGTACCATAACCAATAACAACAACTTCTTCCAACGCCTGAGAGTCTTCCTGCAACACGACATTTAATACATTGGCGTTTACTGTAACATCCTGTGGCAAGTACCCAATATAAGAAAAGGTCAATGTGCCACTCTGACTGGCTAAGCGGATGGAATACTTACCGTCAATATCGGTAATAGCCCCATTGGAGGTTCCCTTTTGCATAATATTTACGCCGAGAAGAGGCTCACCTGTGACATCTGTGACTGTTCCGGTTACCGTATACCCCCCCTGGGAACTTGCATTTTGTGCCTGAACATCAAAAAACAATCCCAGCAAGAATACCGCTATGAGCATCCTACAGGTAAAAGATTGTAAGAGAAATTTAATTTTCATACTGATTTTAATTTAGTATTAAACATTAAGATTGATTTATTAGCCTACGTGTGGTTATGCATGTGCATAGAATCAAAGCCAGGCTCTAACTTCGATCGTTTTCAATATGTGCACGCACACATAAAACAAGAATAAAAAAAATTGAACTCGATTTTCATTTACTATTATTTATAAATTACACAAACAGATAGCGTTATTATTCCTATAAAAAAACAAGAAGAAGATGGAACTCTTTTTGTTTAAGTAAAATATATTCTTTTAAAGAAAATTTTACACAAAGCAAAAGTAAGCGACTTCGTTCTCTCATGATTACATTATATTAGCAGATTCAGTACACATATTTGCACAAAGGCATTCTATCGTTAAATAGATATAAAAAGAGACGCATATCCTAAGGCTTCGCTTATATCTTTGTCTTTATCACAATCACTCCATTGGAGCCTTTCACACCATAGCCAAATCCATCTTTAATCACTTCAATGCTTTCAATGGCTCCCGCCTCTACACTATGATTCGCTTCATGAATTGTCGTTTCTGTTCCATCCAGGATCACAAGCGATTCATTCGACATATTCAAAGACTTCTTCCCACGCATCGTAGCCGAGATTTGCCCCGTATCTTCATCTGTTTGAATGATTACACCCGGTAACATCTCTTTGATAACATCTACCAAAGTGATTGCCGAACTGCGTTTTATCATGCGGCTATTGACAAATGAAACGGATCTGTTTTCATGGACATGCATAGCATATAATAAAGAAGCGGGTATACTCTGCCCTTTCTCTTGTTCTACTGTCAATAAATCATCTGATAAAACCAACTTTACTCTTTCATTTTCACCCAATAGAAACCGGGCATACAAATCCTTGTTTATCTGCACAAGAATACTGTCATCAGACCGCAGTTTACGTAATCTGAACTCCCCGTTTTTATTCGTCTTTGTAGAGATACGTGTATCCAATACGGAGACCTTGACTCCTTTTGCAGGTTTTCCTTCCCGGGTGACAATAAGCCCGGACACATTTCTGTCTTGTCCATAAATGGGATACAAAAACAGGAGAGAGACTAGGATTAACAACAGTTTTTTCATGATTTTCCTTTTTATACCGGCCAAACACATACACAGAAATTAACAAACACATGCCGGATTATTAAAATAATTTCACAAATATAAATTAGATGCACGCACACAATAGGCACTATATCAACCGATACTGATACGATATTTGCATAAAGAAAAAGGAGATGGTAAATGTGCTAATTTTGTTTGTGCACAAAAAAGAATGTATATGGGTATAAAGTTAATGCATGAACATATAAATATCCATTCCGGTAGCCCAATAATAGCCAGGGAATTTGATTATGAGCATTTTACTTACCCAATGCACTTCCACAGTGAATTTGAAATCATTTATGTAAAAGAAGGCTCAGGCACACAATACGTGGCAGATAGCGTAGAAAAGTTTCACCCCCACACGCTTATTATGACCGGACCGGATACCCGCCATTATATGGATAGCGATCCGAGTTATAAAACCGGAAACGAAGTCTTACGGGTAAAAGGCATTATTATTCAATTCGAAAAAAACTTTATCTCTTATGCGATCCAACATTATGAAGATATGTCGCATATCAAAAAACTATTCGAAGAATCCAAACAAGGAATAAAGTTCTCCCTCTTGCCTGATAACCCCATTATCAGGCAAATAGAAAGCCTTCCCGAAACAACAGGCATCGCAAGAATCACAAGCCTTATCACTTTATTAGATCTGATGGGAAAATGGGAAGCAAAAAGATTACTCGGCAGCCTGCAATTCTCCGAGTCATACACCGCGTTTACCGACTACCGTATGAAAAAAGTCATTTCCTATGTCTCTGCAAATTACAAAAAAGAGATCAGCCTGGAAGAAATAGCCTCCCTCATCGCCATGAATAAGTCGGCTTTCTGCCGTTATTTTAAAGAAAAAACCGGAAATACCTTTATGGATTATCTCTTAAATTTACGCATTGGAAACGCTCGCCAACTATTATTGACCGGCTCCATGGATGTAAACCAAATCAGCCTGGAATGTGGTTTTAACAGCATCACCCATTTCAACCGCATATTTAAACGCTTTACCGGAATAGAAGATAAAAAGCGAAGAAAAGCAAAAGAGGGTAACAGGTTAATAATCAAGATAAATGTCCGTTTCTGTCTTTGAGTGCCGGGTAGCTAAAATGCCTATTTCGGCATAAAAAAGCAAACATTCCGTCTCTATAACGTTACCCATTTTTGACGGAGCAAAACACGGCAATCCAATGACCTATAGTGTCCGACTATAACACTGTCTGTCTGTGGTTTACATTGTTCGAATAACTCACATAAGAAGTAATTTTATCAACTTAAAAATGTGAGTGTTATGAGTAATGAATTGAAAGTGTCTTTTTATCTCAAACGAGAAAGCAGACTTGAAAAAAGGAGTGACGGAGAAAGTGTAACTTATCCGATAATCGGTAAAATCATTATCGGAAACAGTATCGCCCAGTTTAGTTCCAAACTAAGCGTTTCCGAACGGCTTTGGAATGTCAAATCAGGGCGGGCAATCGGCAAAAGCCGTATTGCCGTTGAACTCAATAGGGAGATTAATAAAATTAATCTCCTGATACATTCCCACTACAAAGAAATTCTACACCGAACGGGAACGGTTACTGCTACGGAAGTCAAAATTACTTTTCAGGGAATAGCCACCGCACAGAAAACCCTGCTCGTCCATTTCAAGGATATGGCAGAGGAATTTCGCCAACGGATAGGCATTGACCGTTCGGCAAACACCTATCCGAAATATAATGTCGCCTACAAAAACCTTAAACGCTTCCTGAATGAAAAGTACCATATTCAGGACATTCCGCTGAATCAGTTAGACCTGCCATTCATTGAAGCCTACGACTTCTATTTGCGGGTGGAACGCAAACTGAAAGCGGAGTCTATTGTTTCTATTGTCGCTTTGCTACTAAAAGCAGTAAGAATAGCCCTGCACCGAAATATTATAACCTATCCTCCATTTTTAGGCTATAAGTTGGGAAAACCAGAATTTCAACAACGCTCTTTATCCGCCGAAGAATTTGAACGGCTTATATCAACCCCTTTAAAATCTACGAGCCAAAGTTTTATCCGTGATTTATTTGTTTTTGCAGCGTTCACAGGTTTGTCATTCATAGATTTGAAGCAACTTACATGGAAAGATATAGTAACCGAAGAAGACGGTAGCCGGTGGATTTCCATGTCAAGACAGAAAACGGATATTCCTTTCAACGTCAAATTACTGGATATACCTACCCGTATTATGGAGAAATATCGGGGAATAAGCGGAACGGGAAAAGATGATACGGTTTTTAATGTTTTATCACATAGACGAATTTCGGATGCATTGAAAGTTATTGCAAAGCATTGTAATATAACGACCAACGTCAGCTTTCACGTTGCCCGACATTGCTTTGCCAGTCAATTATGCCTGTCACAGGGAGTTCCGATTGAAAGTGTCAGTCGAATGATGGGACACCGCAATATTCAGACTACCCAACGTTACGCCCGTGTCAATAACGAGAAAATCGGTAACGATATGAAACGGCTATCCCAACGCCTTGCAGGGAAATTCAATCTTCCAGTCAATAACCAGTAATAATATTCAGTTATAATAATCATGGAACATAACAGAAGTACATTCAGCATATTATTTTATCTCAATACCAGCAAGAAAAAGAAGTCAGGTAAATGTCCGATAATGGGGCGCATCAGCGTGGACGGGGAAAGTAAAGCATTTAGCACGGGAATGGATATCCTACCCGATGAATGGAACGCACAGGACGGTTTGGCTATCGGCAAATCCAATGCTTCTATAAACAAGCAGATAGAAAGCTATAAATCCGAACTGAACGCCCATTACAAGGCAATGGTCGAAAGCAAAGGTTACATTACTGCCGAATCCCTGAAAAATGCATTGCGTGGTATCGGAACAAATCGGAATACCTTAATGCAGGAGTTTGCGGAACTGGTGGAGGAAAAACGGAAAAGCGTTGGAGTTAAGATAAAAGAATCGACTTATCCAGTATATCCCAATGCTTACAGGCATTTGAAAGATTTTCTTTCCAAGAAATATAATGTAACCGATATACCTTTCGGGCAAGTAGATATTGCTTTTATTGAAGCCTATTCCTTTTACTTGAAAATAGACCTGCAAATGGCCCCAAGAACGGTTAAATGTAATATGATTCCGCTCCGTACCTGCATAACAAAGGCAAAGCACAAGGGCTTGATACGGCAAGACCCGTTTTTTGATTTCGTTCCCGAAAAGATAATACCTAAACGTCCGTGGCTCACGAATGACGAAATAGAACGCTTAATGCAGGTGCAAACGAAACATGCTACATGGAATTTCACCCGTGATATGTTTATTTTCTGTGTATTTACGGGTATCACTGCCATTGATTTGAGGAATCTGAAACATTCCAATATCCAACGGCAGGAAGACGGTAGTTTGTGGGTTGTTCTGAACCGACAAAAGACGGGAACGGCTTCTTATATCCCATTACTGGATATTCCGATTCAGATTCTTGACAGGTGGAAATTCCATCGAAAGTGACCCCCTTCGGCCAATTTAAAGTGACCCCCTAAAGTTGCGTTTCAAAACGAGGTCATTTTTGTAGTTGTTTTTGAGGT
>NZ_QVMG01000016.1 GCF_010500925.1 Parabacteroides sp. 52 | reverse complement strand
CCTAATATAAGGCGTGGATTTCTTAATTTGGCCAATGATCAATGATTAACGATTAATGGTTAGTGGTTAGTGATTAGTGATGAACGATGAGTGAAGCGTGGAAGATTATAATTAACAATTTACAATTTACAATTTATAATTAATCAAAGAATCCTCTTATCTTTACCATTCATTTATTAACCTATTAGCATAAAGTACATGAAAAAGTCTCTTATTCTTTCTGCTTTCCTGACATTCAATATGATAGTTGTGGGGCAAACGGAGAAATTTCCTTTGGGAGATTACACCGAATTAACGGACACCAAACCGTATGACAGTGAAGATGTCTGGAAAAAACAAACGCTCCCGACACAACTCAGTTGGGGAAGTACGGACATCCGCTATGCCAAATTAAGTATTCCGACAGTACAGAAAGCCACCCGTTGGCAGACTAAAGCCTGGAAAGGAGAGCGTGTAAACGCACAAGCGGTCCTGTGGACTACGACAGACCTGACAGGAGCCACCCTCTCCGTCAGCGATCTGAAAAACGGATCCTCAGTTATACCCGCCTCGACAGCTACGGCTAATTTTGTTCGTTATGTCATGACCGATGAACTAAGTAAAAACGGAAAAACGGGATGTGGCCACAGAGAAATTAAAGCCGACTGGGATTCATCACTTGTAGCCGATGGATTAGACATCATCAAAATCCGCGACATAAAGGCCTGTTCCACTCAACCTATCTGGTTAAACATCTGGGTGCCACAGGATGTCAAAGCAGGCAAATACAAAGGCACACTGACTGTCTCTGGGGCAAACTTCACTTCGATGGATCTTTCCTTTGAAGTGGAAGTCTTGAACCGCAGCTTACCTGCTCCCAAAGACTGGAAATTCCACCTTGACTTATGGCAAAACCCATATGCCGTTGCTCGCTATTACCAGGTTCCTTTGTGGAGTCGCGCTCATTTGGACGCCATGCTTCCGGTCATGAAAATATTGGCCAATGCCGGGCAGAAGGTTATAACGGCCAGCATCATGCATAAACCCTGGGCCGGACAAACGGAGGATCACTTTGACAGCATGGTAGGGAAAATCAAAAAAATAGACGGGAGTTGGGCATATGACTATACCGTCTTTGACAAATGGATTGAATTTATGATGGACGAGGTAGGCATTGACCAACAAATCAATTGTTTCACCATGATCCCTTGGGCCTTAAGCTTCGACTATATCGATCAGGCCACCAACCGTGTATTGTATGTAGAGACCAAACCAGGAGATGCGTTGTATGCGGAATACTGGGGTACCTTCCTGAAAGATTTTGCCCAGCATTTGAAACAAAAAGGTTGGTTCGAGAAAACAACAATCTCTATGGATGAGAGAGGCCCTGAGGCCATGAAAGAAGCCATCAAGGTAATCCGTGAAGCGGACAAAGACTTCAAAATATCCACCCAGGGACATTTCTATCCGGAAATTGAACCTGAGATATACGACCTCTGTCTCGCCTATGGACACAATTTCCCGGAAGAAGTAAAAGAAGCCCGGGAAAAAGCAGGAAAGAAAAGCACAGTATACACCTGTTGCAGCGAACCTCTGCCCAATGTGTTTACCTTCTCTCCTCCGGCAGAAGGTTCCTGGACATTCTGGCATGCGATGGCGGGCAATTACGACGGATACCTTCGTTGGGCATACAATAGTTGGACAATCGATCCTTTGCGCGATTCCCGCTTCCGCACCTGGGCTGCCGGCGACTGTTATCTCGTTTATCCGGGAGCACGCAGCAGCATCCGTATGGAGCGGATGATAGAAGGTTTACAGGATTGTGAGAAAATCCGTCTCTTACGCGAAGAGTTCACAGCAAAAAACCAAAAAAACAAATTGCAGAAACTAAACAATACAGTAGCTAAATTCGTACCTGAAAACCTCACCAAAGAGAATGCCGGTGAAATGATAAACGAAGGCAGGAAGATATTGAACGCCTTCTAATTGGACAATATCCGATTACAAAAAAGGCTGATTCGCAATGAACCAGCCTTTTTTTGTATATCTCTGTATGTATACGATTACTTCTCGCGTACATAAATATTAATCGGAGTACCTGTAAAATCCCAGTTCTCCCGCAATTTGTTTTCAAGAAAACGCTTATAAGGATCCTTGATCCACTGAGGCAGGTTACAAAAGAAAACAAAAGAAGGCACAGCCCCAGCAGGCAACTGAGTAACATACTTAATCTTAATATATTTCCCTTTCCATGCCGGAGGGGGATAACTTTCAATAAGCGGCAACATGAGTTCATTCAATTTAGCCGTAGGCACCCGTTTCTTACGGTTCTCATGCACCTCTTTGGCAACCTCCAACACTTTCAGTATACGTTGTTTGGTTAACGCAGAAATAAAGAGAATCGGGAAATCCGTAAAAGGAGCAAACCGTTCCCGAATCGAATTGATATAATGATCGATGGCTTTCTGGCTCTTATCTTCTACCAGGTCCCACTTATTCACACAGACAACCAAACCTTTGCGGTTCTTCTGCACCAAAGAGAAAATATTCAAATCCTGGCTTTCAATCCCCCGGGTTCCATCCAACATCAACACACATACATCCGAATTCTCAATAGCCCGGATAGAACGGATCACTGAATAGTATTCCAGATCCTCATTCACCTTTCCTTTCTTACGGATACCGGCAGTATCTACCAGGTAAAAATTCAATCCGAATTTATTATATTTGGTATAAATAGAATCCCGCGTCGTTCCGGCAATATCCGTTACTATATGGCGTTCTTCTCCGATAAAGGCATTGATAAGCGATGACTTCCCCGCATTGGGTCGTCCGATAATTGCCAAACGAGGCAATTCTTCATCAAACACCTCTTGCTTTTCAGCCGGCATTATCTCCACGACTTTATCAAGCAGGTCACCTGTTGAAGAGCCGTTAATCGCAGATATACAAAAAGGATCCCCCAATCCAAAGGAATAGAATTCCGCAGCATAGGGATGACGGTCAAAGGTATCTGCCTTATTGGCCACTACAATAATCGGCTTCTTTGCCCGACGCAAGATAGCGGCGACTTCCAGGTCCAAATCCGTAATGCCATTCAGTACATCTACGACAAAGAGAATCACATCAGCCTCTTCGATGGCAATCTGCACCTGTTTATTGATTTCTTCTTCGAACACATCCTCTGAGTTCACCACCCATCCTCCTGTGTCGATAAGGGAAAATTCTTTTCCGCCCCACTCTACCTTGCCGTATTGACGATCACGGGTGGTACCCGCCTCTTCGTTCACGATCGCTTGGCGAGTCCCGGTTAAACGATTAAAAAGGGTTGATTTTCCGACATTAGGCCGACCAACAATTGCTACTATACTCATACTCGTTACCTCGTATTACGTAAATTGACAATTGACAATTGACAATTGACAATTAAATGATTACTATTAATTCTATATGAAGAACAGGACTATGATAACCAAGCACCATTGCCCATAGGAATTAATCCAGCTGGTATCCGAATCCACGCAACATATTATCGCGGTTACGCCAGTCCTTTTCTACTTTCACAAACATTTCCAGAAAGACTTTCTTTTCAAAGAAACGTTCAATGTCTTTACGTGCCATCGCCCCTACCTTCTTCAATGCCTGTCCTTTATGCCCGATAATGATTCCTTTCTGCGAATCACGCTCTACCACGATCAATGCTTTGATACGGATAAGCTCTTCTTCTTCTTTAAACATCTCTACTATGACTTCTACCGAATAAGGTATTTCCTTTTGATAATAGAGAAGTATTTTCTCACGGATGATCTCTGTCACAAAGAAACGAGCCGGTTTATCTGTCAACGCATCTTTCTCAAAGTAAGGCGGCGACTCCGGCATCAAGTCCTCCACGCGTTGTCTGACATAGTCTATATTAAAATTAGAAAGAGCCGAAATCGGAATTATCTCCGCCTGCGGTAAGATCTCTTTCCAATGGGCTACCAAATTTTCCAACATTCCCTGATTGGATTGATCTATTTTATTGATCAATAACAAGATAGGACAACCCACCTTTTTCACCCGTTCCAGAAAAGATTCGTTCTTATCGATTGTTTCCACTACATCGGTCACATACAAAAGAACATCGGCATCGCCCAATGCCGACTGGGAGAAATGCAGCATAGACTCCTGCAACTTATAATTAGGCTGCAGGATCCCCGGTGTATCCGAGTATACGATTTGCATATCGTCGGTATTCACGATCCCCATGATCCGGTGACGCGTGGTCTGCGCCTTCGACGTGATGATAGAGATACGCTCCCCTACCAGTCGGTTCATCAATGTAGACTTACCTACATTGGGATTACCAACGATATTTACAAATCCTGATTTATGCTTTTTTTCCGTCATATCCCCATTTAAGGTACATTGCTCCCCAGGTAAATCCTGCACCAAAAGCGGTAAGAATCAATGTATCTCCTTTTTTCAATTGATCTTCATACTCCCATAAACAAAGAGGTATCGTACCGGCACTGGTATTTCCGTATTTATAGATATTGATCATTACTTTATCTTCTACACCCAATCGTTTGGCTGTTGCATCAATGATACGCAAATTCGCCTGATGAGGTACAATCCAATCTATATCTTCTTTGTTCAAATGATTGCGTTCCACGATTTCGACAGAAGCATCCGCCATATACATGACAGCATGTTTGAATACATATTTTCCATCCTGATACACATAATGCATATGTTTATCAACCGTCTCATGGCTTGCCGGATAAGCCGAACCGCCCCCCTTCATATTCAAATAAGGCATTCCTGTGCCATCCGTGCGCAAAAGAGTGTCCATCACTCCTAAGGCTTCCGTTGTCGGCTCCAGTAAAACAGCCGCACAGCCATCACCAAATAAAGGCGCAGTATTTCGATCGGTATAATCTGTTATGGAGGTCATTTTATCTCCTGCAACAACAATGATCTTCTTATATCGTCCCGAGCGAATATAATTCGCTCCTGTTTCCAGGCCATATAAAAAACCGGAACAAGCACCCTGCATATCGAAAGTCATGGCACGGGTACATTTGGTTTCATGGGCAACAATAGAAGCTGTTGTCGGAAAACCAAAATCAGGAGTAGTCGTTGCACATAATATCACTTCTATCTCCTCAGGATTCACACCTGTCTTTTCAAGTAATTGGTTGACTGCCTGAATAGCCATCACAGACAAACCTTGTCCTTCGCCTTTCAGCACCCGGCGTTCTTTGATACCGACACGCGTTGTAATCCACTCATCAGACGTCTCTACCAATCTCGTAAGGTCATCGTTTGTGATCACATCTTCCGGAACATATCCACCAATTCCTGTTATAACCGCATTTATCATCTTATACATGTTTTACTTGTCAATCTATACAAGTTCATTCTTAAAAAAAGTAGCCCTAAAAGGGACTTTTAGGGCTATTTCTTTTACCTTTTACCTAAAAAGAAGCCGGTGATTACACAGCTGCTTCTTTTTCGATTGCCAATTTCCCTCTGTAATAACCACATTCACCACAAACGGTGTGATAAATATGCCATGCTCCACAATTAGGGCATATAGCCATTGTCGGAGTTACAGCTTTATCATGGGTTCTTCTCTTAGCTGTTCTTGATTTTCCTTGTCTTCTTTTAGGATGTGCCATTTTATTATTTATTTAATTATTATTATTCTCTATTAATCCTTTCAATGCATCCCAACGAGGATCGGAAGCAGTTGCACTTCCTTCATCCATTGAAATATCATCCTCCGATGCATCTTCTTCATATTCATCTTCTGAATCATCCGCCGTACGTGAAGCATGCTTTTTCAGTTTCGATGACATGGTCTTATTACATTTCCCGGGAGCATGTACATGCTTCATAGGAACAGACAAAGCGATAAATTCATAAAGAAACCAAGCCAGGTTAATAGCCCCTTCGGTTTCCGGAACAACGACCACTTCGTCACTTTCTTCGGCATACTCTTTGCCTAATTTGACAACCAGCCTATTGGGGGTGTCTATGGATAATTCCATGTCGTCCAGACATCTGTCACAAGGAACGACTACCGTTCCCTGAAGCTGGAAATCCATCTCAAATGCAACGGATGTGCGTTTGACAGTAGCAATCACTTTCACCTTGCCTTTTTGCACTTCATCTCCATCGATAGCCACAAAAAAATCATTACCCAGCTGATACTCAAAAGTATGCACTCCCGGGGCGAGATTTTTCAGATCTATTTTGTATGCATCAAACTTACCCAAAGCCTTTTTATTGTAAAAACCTTGCAAAGGTATGAAAAAACTAAACACAAATACAACATATAATAAGATATTTTGCAGTCAACCACCGATAATTCCGCATCCAAAGCCATCAATGTCCGTATTTTTTCAATTCGATACGGAAGGTTGTGCCCTTTCCGGCCTCCGAACTTTTCACAAATATATGTCCTTTATGATAAGACTCGATAATACGTTTAACCAAAGAAAGCCCCAACCCCCAGCCCCGGGCTTTGGTAGTATAACCGGGACTGAATACGGTTTTAAATTTAGACTTAGCAATGCCTTTGCCTGTATCGGACACATCTATACGCACTTTGTTCTTCACTTCTTCTACTTTAAACGTAATATCCCCTTGCCCATCCATAGCATCCACGGCATTCTTCACCAGGTTCTCCACCACCCAGGCGAAAAGGGCATCATTCATTTGCACCAAGGTAGGGGTATCCGGCAAGATCGTATGTATTTTCACCTTGGAAGAGATACGGGTATGCATATAATCCAATGCCGACAGGATGGAATGATTGATATTGACCGGGATCGGCTCCGGATTAGAACCTATCTTCGAAAAACGATCGGCTATTGTTTCCAACCGCACGACATCTTTATTCATTTCATTCAACAAAGCCGGATCGATCTCTTTGGTTTTCAGATACTCCACCCAGGCTATCAAGGAAGATATAGGAGTACCCAACTGATGAGCCGTCTCTTTAGACAGACCGACCCATACCTTGTTTTGTTCCGCCTTTTTCGTACTGGCTAAAGCCAGAAAAGAGACAAACACAAAAACAAACAGGATGGTCAATTGTACATAAGGATATATATTGAGTCGTTTCAATATGATGGAATCATCGTAATAAAGATATTCCCGGGTATCTCCCAGATCGATCACAATAGGCGCTCTTTTGGCTTTTAGCTTTTCAAGCCTCTTGCGTTCATTTTCCTGCTGCCCCCGACCTACATTGTCCTGGTAATTATACGTAGTGATAGAATCATTCTCACTTATCTCCACCGGAATTTCATAACCCAAATTACGTACACTGAGAATAGAATCATTCTCATCTACCTGAATCAGAGGAATGGTCGTGTTTTCTTCTACAATCTTCAACACCAAAGTCATATCCTGCATAGGGGCATCCTCTATCTTTTCCTGGGAATTTATAAGGATTTTCATCGCTTCGGCCCAAAGCTCCATCTTCTGGCGCTCTTCTTTAGCCAGGTTCTTCACCAATATATCCGATGCCACCAACGAAGCCGCCGCAATAGCCATTGCAACAATAATAAATACAAATTTCAGGCGCTGCCGGGAATCATATATGCTATTCATATCCTCTTTTCATTCTTACCCAATAGAATATTAACGGCTAAAGATACGGAATATTATCTCTGCAGGAAGTGCCAAATTGAATTTCTAAATGTTATACTGTCCTAAATACCTGCAAGGCTTTCTGTTTTTTTATAGCTTTGCCGAACAAATAATGACTAGTATTGATTATTAATAACTGACCCCATGAGATTTTTCATATGCCTCGCCTTTTTCTCCTTCCTTTCTTTCACAGGATATAGCCAGACCTATACCGAGTGGATCGAAAAAAGTTACGACTTCCTGGAGAAGGACGACCTGCAAGCGGCCGAAGAAAGCATACGTGCCGCCATGCGCCTGGAGCCGGCCAACCCGAACAACTTCGCTTTATTGACCAACCTGGGCACCGTCTTGCGTCGGCAAGGGAAGTATGATGAAGCGCTCGTCTCTTATAATTCGGCTCTCAGCCGCTTGCCCAACAGTATTATGCTTTTAGACAATCGTGCCTCCCTCTATGCCGAAATGGGAGAAACAGAAAAAGCCATACAGGATTACACCACCCTCTTGATGCTCGAAACAGAGAACCAGGAGGCTTTATATAACAGGGGATTGCTTTTCCTGCAAGTGAAAAACTTCCTCGCTGCGGAAAACGATTTTGACAAACTACTCGAACTGAACGACAAAACCGTCCGGGGCAGACTCGGATTTGCCCTCCTCGAAAAGATGCGGGGCAATTACGACGAAAGTGAAATCATATACAATTACCTGATCAGTAAATTCCCTCGCAACTGGAACTTATACGAGGGACGCGCCGACCTTTATTTCCTGATGGGCAAAAATGCCCGGGCAATGGCCGATATCAATAAGATATTCGTAGAAAGCACACCGACAGCCAGCCTGCATATCCTGCGCGGAAAAGTAAAATTAGCCTTGTACGAAAAAGAAGCTGCCAAGACGGATTTTCTGAAAGCGCAAGAAATGGGTTATGACCCTGAAGTCATTGCCGAACTATTGCGAATGGTTCTTTAAAGGCTTGCATTTCGTCACAAAAACTGTGACGAACGGTTAATTTTCAGTCATTTGTCACATTTGCAGCTGTCTGTCCCATTTATTTTTTCACCCTGTCATACGACTCTATATTTGCATACAAATCAACACAAATTAATAGAGTTATGAAAAAGATTATTTTTGTTTTAGTTTCTATTTTATTTATTCAGAGTGTAAAAGGGCAATGGGATGAGAAGTTCTACCATCCGAATAAACAATGGGCACCGATAGAATCCCTGACCTACGAAGAAATCCTCTTTACCGCAGATGCAGACACCATTCATTCCATCCTGTTAGAACCGGATAAAGAGGTAAAAGCAACCATCCTTTATTTTCATGGCAATGGGGCCAATGCCTCCCAATGGATCAACCACGTAAAACCTTTGGTGGAAGACGGGTTCCGCATTTGCCTGATGGATTACAGAGGATACGGCAAATCCACCGGCAAACCGACCCATCTATGTATAGCCGCCGATGCTCAACAACTATTCGATCTGTTAATCCTCCGAAAGGATATATCCCAAACTCCCCTGTGGGTATATGGTGCATCCATCGGCACACAGGTAGCCACCCATCTGACTAAAAACAACCAGGATAAGATATCCGCCTTAATCCTGGACGGGATGATGGCCTCCTTTACCGATATAGCCGTTGCCACCTCCCCTGTCGAAGCACGTGAATATGTCCGGCAATACGTTACTTCCCCATATGCAGCCAAAGAAGATATACAAGAATTAAAAGACACCAAACTATTGGTGATCCATTCCGAAGAGGATGTAATACCAATTGCTGGTGCACGTGAAGTATACGAAAGAGCCTCCTGCCCTAAAAGTTTCTGGTTATACGAAGGCAAACACATAGAAGCTCCCCTGAAATACCCTGCTCAATTGCTTGAATACGTCAATCAATTGTTTTAAAAGTACGCTTTAAGGGGTATGGAATCAATGATCGCTTCGCGAAGCGGAAAGCAATCAAAAAAGTTTCGCGAAGCGGAAAGCAAAATGAAGGATGGAATACTAACGATGAACGATTAGTGATTAACGATTAATTATTAGTGATGAGTGTTTGGTGATAAGTGTTTAGTGTTTAGTGATAAGTATTTAGTGATGAATGTTTAGTGATTAGTGAAGCGTGAAAGATTATAATTTACAATTTATAATTAACAATTAATTATTAGTGACTGGCACTATCTTGGCTCCTCTTNGGGGACCGCTGCTTGCAGTGGTGGAGCAGTTTGAATTCTTTATAAATGTATATACCTATTTTTGAGTAACTATTTACAGCTATTCCATTATTACATATCTATTTGATATTCAATACAATAATACATCAAAACACATCAAACTGCTCCACCCCCGGCTACGCCGGCGGTCCCCCTCTTCTTCTCCAAGAAGAGGAGCCGAGATACCTTACCTATCACTCCAAAACCTTTTCTATCACTCCAAAACCGTCCTGTCATTCGATATACTTTCCTGTTACCCCCTACACTTTCCTATCACCCCAACACTTTCCCATCACCCCAACACTTTCCCATCACCCCCAAACACCATTCTGTTATAAATCCATTCTCAACCAATTTGAAGAAAAATGCAGTTCTATGCAGGGATAATTTTACTGTCGACGATCGTCGACAGTACTGTTGATAATTGTCGACAGTACTGTTGATAGCTATCGACAGTACTGACGACAGCTATCAACAGTAAAATAACCCCATAAAAAAAGAGATGTTGCCGGTACGGGCAACATCTCTTTTTAATTGTTAATTATAAATTGTTAATTATAATTTTTCACGTTTCGCCTAACGATCTTCAATCCACTCATCACTAAACACTAAACACTAAACACTCATCACTAAACACTTATCACTAAACACTAATAATTAATCGTTAATCACTAATCGTTCATCGTTATCTTATCCCCCTACATACATTACCACACATAAGTACCTACCGCACCCGGATTCAGTCTGACATTGGCATATTGGCCTCTGAACTGAATACGAAAGAAGGAGGTATGCCAACTCGTATTGGTAACCACCAATACATATTTGCCTTCCGGCGTTTTAAACATCACATTCGGCAAGACATCGTTACTGGCATGGGTAGCAACGCGTACTACTTCCCGGCGTTCCTCGTCCGTAGTCAGGCTGACAGACATATCGCCTGCATTTGTTGAACCGATACGAACCGAACCCGGACGGATAAACTTCGAAGCATGGGCTATGACATAATACGCCAGGTTCTTTGTCACCTTATCGCCATCGATAGTCACCGCTCCCTGACACATGGAGCAGCCGCCATCGTCGGTATGTGGGTCGTTCAGCGGGTCGGCAGCAAAATTCCAAAGGATAACGTTGCGGCTCCAATTGCGGGTCACATCCACGATCATTCGTTTGACTTGCGCTGCGATGGCAATATGGGGGCTACCCGGACGTTCCACGATCATTTGTTCGGTGAAATACAGGTGTTTATCCGGGAAAGCATTATGCACCACCGTCATGGCACTCATATCCCCTCCATAATGGTGAAAACCGGAGCCGTCTACATAACGGGCTGCATCGGGATCATTCAACACGGTCAACGGATAATCCGGGCGGTCCAGGTTGTGATCAAACAAAACAATCTTGGTTTTCAAGCCCGCCTTCTCCAGCTCAGGACCCAAGTGCATTTTAATAAATTCACCCTGCTCCTGCGCTGTCATACGCATGCTCGGGGTATTGTTTGCATTCAAAGGTTCGTTCTGTATCGTAAGGGCATCGATACGAATCCCTTCGTTTTGCATTGCCTGTATGTACTTGACAAAGTAACGGGCATACACCTCGTAATAGGCCGGTTTCAAAGAGCCGGCTTTCACCTTATCGTTTGTTTTCATCCAGGTAGGAGCCGACCAGGGAGAAGCCAGGATCAGGATATCGGGATTGATGGAAAGAATTTCTTTCATCACAGGGATAACATCTTTTTTATCCTGAGCCAGATCGAACTTATCCAGGTTCACATCCGTCTGCCCTGGCTTCAAATCGTTGTAAGAGAAAACATAACTATTCAAATCGGAGGCGCCGACCGTCAGACGAATATAACTCACACCGGCATTATTTCCTTTCGTGGAGAATAGATCCTGCAACAAAGCGGTTCTTGCTGCGGGAGTCATCAACATCATCAACTCGGCACTTCCTCCGGTAAGGGCAAAACCGAAACCGTCTACACTTTGCATCGTTTGTTGTTCATCAATCACGATGGTAGCTCCCCCACGACGCCCCTGGGTTGTGAAAGGGATTTTCTCTGTTTGTTTTTCAAACAAAGCCGAGCGATCAGGCTGTGTCACCCAGGATTCGATCTCGAACGAAGGTGCATTTTGTGCATTGGCAGTCAATAACAGACCGCTAAAAAACAAGGAATAGATTAACTTCTTACTCATAAATTTAGTATTAAATGGTTTATACATACTGTCTGGTTTTATTTACTTATTTGATTTTCACCCGGAAGAGCGACTTATGGGAATTGATAAACAGGCTTTGCCCATCTTTTTCACCCCAACGAAGGGTAAGCGGTCGTTCCGGTATTTCTATATCCCCTACCCTTTTTCCGTCTGTGTCGAAGATATATACCTGCCCGTCGGCCACATACAAACGCCCCTCTTTATCCACAGCCGATCCAAACTCACCCATTTCAACGAAATATTGCATACGGGAAAGGGTTCCATCGGTATCGACCTCCATGCGAACCATGCGTTTGTCGTATTCATCCGAGGCATAGAACGGTTTGCCGGGGAAGGCTTCCAATACCGAAGAGGCACGAGCCAGGTCGTATTGGTCGGGGATAATCGTTTTCCCGTCCGGCGCCAGAAAGCAAGCAGCCGGTTTGAAAGTAACGACTGTATTAAAGTCATGAAAATCGCGCCACCTATTGGAGGGATAAAGGGCTTTGTAGACAGGAGCAACAGATCCCATGGGCACTTTATTTAATACCCGGAATGTCTCCTCCGGATTATCCGGATGGATAGCGTATACTTTCGTTTCGAAACCGGCATTTCCCCATCCGGCGAAAGAGGTTCCCTGCGTATCCGGGTAGTGCATAGCCGTCTCTTGTTTGCCGTCTACCAGATAGCCCGGCTGCGGAGCATACTTGACAATCACCAACAGATTATCTTCCGTATCACAACCCAAAGACAACGGTTCCCAGGGGAAATCGGCAACAAGGGATAAAGATTGCGTCTCTGTCGACCATTTGTAAATACGGCGCAGGCGTTGTTCAGAGAAATAAATATTGCCTTTGCTGTCGCTCGTGGTTCCTTCGGCAAACTCAAATCCGGTGCCCAGGCGTTCTACTTTCCCAATCTGCCCCGTCAAGGCTTCCCGCCGCATTTCTTTTCCGGTTATATACAGGCGATTGATTTCCCAGGGACGCACCTGTATCTCTTTATTGATATCGTACAGAGGAAGAATGGCGGCATATTTTGTTTGTGCGTAGTTGTGTACATTCAAAAATTCAATATCCTTACAATCCCATGTACGGATAGAACTGAAAAATGGTGTATTCACACGGATCACCTGGAACATATACAGATTCGCAAAAAGCATATCCGAGCAGTTGACGAGCTCCAATGGTTGACAAAACTGCCCTTCCCGGCTCTCTTCCTCCAACTGAAAAGCATAGACTTTCCAATTAGATACGTTTTTAAATGTGGCTTCGTTGCGCATATGGTGCTCCAATGACATGGCATAAATACGACCGGACGTAGAGGTATTGTTCACATACAACCCACTGGCTGCATAAGTCGAAGCAGTCCATATGTCTTTAAAGGTTCCGCCTCCGCCATTGGTCACCCACAGGCTCCAATATTGGTTATCCCAGGCGAGGTCTTTGCCTTGGGTGGCAACCGGGTTGGAGGGGGAACTGATTCGTCCCGCCTGACGGTATCTTTGCGGAGCACCTTCTTCTTGCGGACGAGGTCTTGCCATGCTTCCATGGCCTCCGACAAATTTCACATCGTTCATATAAGAATGTTCTCCGGCCATCCATTTACACCCCACAGCGCGGTAGTTATACCCTCCGGTATTGAGACCGATACCGTTTATTATATTTGTTCCTTTCTGCGGTGTTTCCACCAATGGTTTAGGCGCACCAAAGCCACTGAAGGCGGGTGTACTTTCTTTCAAAATAAACTGGGTGGATATAGGGTTTAATCCGATCAGGTTGGTGTGAGGTTTTAACACCAATGATTCGGAGAGAATGTACCATCCTTGCGGTACATAAATCGTTTCGTATTTGTCAATGGCGTCGATAAATACCTGGGTATCGTCCGTCTGCCCGTCCCCTTTTGCTCCTAAATCGCGGATATTCACCCAGGAGGACATAGGCGGCAAAGCGGGAATATCGCTTTTCGCAAAAACAGGAAGGGTTTTCAGGGGTTCCCATTCGGAAACGGTACGCATCTCCGGCTGGGCCATCAGGTTGTCCATATGCAAACCGTGGCGGAAGTTTTGTATCTGGTAAAGAGCGGTTCCACCTTTTGTCTGGGTCTTACTGCGGCGGTAATAGGCGATGACAGGTACATTTTTACACACGATATGGCGGAGACTGATCTGATTCGCCGCATTGTTCTCGTTGCTGATAAGGATCGCCTGGTCTTGGACGTTTTCGAAATAACAATCTTCCATGACCAATTTATCAAGATAGTTTTCTTCAATATCGACTACCGTCGGTACATTTTTGGCTTGCAGACGTACAATAGCCATGCCACCTTCCTGGGAACGGATAGCGGCCTTGCGTTGTTTTTCAAAATAGGTATCCACAACCATCATCTGCCAGCCGGGGGATGTTTTCGTGGTATAAATGCCATACTCTCCTCCAAAGAAACGGACGTTATGCATTTCATTTCCCACTTCAAACAAGCCGGCTTTGCCTTTTCCTATATGAATATCCAGGTGAGAGACAAAACTATGTTGGGCGAAGTGGGTGCGCAGGGCGACTGCATGCGGATTACCATCTTCTATCTTCAGGTTGATATTAGACATGGCACTATAGAAGGTGCTGGCACCTGCGTCGTGGATGGGACCTCTCGGTTCTACGCGGGAACTGGTGAACCAGAACATATAAGCGGCTTTGCCTTTGTCATCAGGCACCTCGTTCTGGAAACCAGGGGCGTTTTTAGTCAATACAATCAGGGGGCGTTTGCTTCCGTAACCAATCAAGCGGATTGCCCGAGGCACATAAATGGTTTTGGAGATACGGTAGGTTCCCTCCGGGATGAAAACAATACCGAAATTATACTTTTTACTGGTCTCATTGATGGCTTGCTGCAGGGCATCACTGACATCCTGCTTTCCGTCTGATACAGGGGAATAAAATGCTTCGGGATCATTCGGTTTTTCCGTATAAACGGATTGACCTGGGATTTGGGCATACAAAGTTACCATGCTGCATAGCAACACGATCATTAGTAGGTACTTTTTACTCATCGTACTTGGGTTTACTGTTAATACTCATTTTTCTTACTCATTTATCAACTTACTTCATGTGTGTGTGGGTTTTAGTAGTTAATATCTTCTTGTAAGATCATATATATATACACAACTCATGCATTGTTCTACATATATAAAACAGAATAATCAGTAACCATAAAAGATTTTGGAATTGTAAAAACGAAAGTCGCATGCCTTTACATCTAGTTGAAATAGCCAAGACACATCCGATCTACTGCAAATATAAAGAAACAATTTAAATCCAAAGACTATTGTTTATGAAAAGTAGGCATTTAATAAAAACCGACCTCAGACGGATACTTCCTATGCGCAGAGGTTGATACAAATAAAAAACGACCGGTATGAAAACATACCAGTCGTTTTTTTATATAGAAAGCGCTTATTTATTCAGCCGCTTTTTCTTCTGTTGGTTCAGCAGCAGCTTCTACAACTGGTGCCTCTTCTACTACAGGTGCTGCTTCTTCTACTGCTTTAGCGGCAGCTTTAGGAGCCTCTTCTGTTGATTTTTTACGAGAACGTCTTGTTTTAGCGGCAGCCTTCTTCGGTTCTTTCGCCATATTCTCATTGAAATCAACTAATTCGATAAAACACATAGCAGCATTGTCACCCAAACGATTTCCAGTTTTAATGATACGGGTGTATCCACCTGGACGATCGCCCACTTTCTGAGCAATCTCGTTGAATAATTCTGTTACAGTATTTTTATCTTGCAAACTGCTAAATACCATACGTCTGGAATGAGTAGTGTCCTCTTTAGACTTGGTAATAATCGGTTCAACAAACTTACGTAGAGCTTTTGCTTTGGCTGTTGTTGTAAAGATTCTTTTGTGTTTAATCAAAGAACAGGCCATATTGGAAAGCATCGCTGCACGGTGAGTGTTTGTACGACCTAAGTGGTTGAATTTTTTATTATGTCTCATCGTTTACTTACTCTTTATCTAATTTATATTTTGTGATATCCATACCGAATGATAGGTTCAGGCTCTCAAGCAATTCATCCAGCTCAGTGAGCGATTTCTTACCGAAATTACGGAATTTCAACAAATCGTTCTTATTGAATTTCACCAGTTCACCCAGTGTTTCAACATCTGCTGCTTTCAAACAATTCAAAGCACGAACAGAAAGATCCATATCGGCTAATTTGCTCTTTAACAACTGACGCATATGGAGTACTTCTTCGTCGAACTCTTCGTTTCCGTCCGAATCGGCCGTTTCGATAGCAATCTTTTCATCTGAGAACAACATAAAATGATGTATCAGAATCTTCGCTGCTTCTTTCAACGCTTCTTTCGGATGAATAGAACCATCAGTTTCAATTTCAAGAACCAACTTTTCGTAGTCTGTCTTTTGCTCCACACGGAAGTTTTCAACTACATACTTCACATTGCGGATCGGCGTATAGATTGAGTCGATCGCAATGACACGAAGATCGGCAAAAAGTTCCCGGTTTTCATCAGCAGGCACGTAACCACGTCCTTTGTTGATGGTTAATTCAATTTGAAAACTCACATTCGGTTCTAAACGACAAATAACCAAGTCAGGATTCAAGACTTCAAACCCTGTCAGTTGCTTACCTATATCACCGGCCTTGAACACTTCGGAGCCCGAAACAGTAATACTTACTTTTTCATTCTCAATGTCATCTACAATGTGTTTGAACCTTACTTGTTTTAGGTTCAGGATAATGTTTGTTACATCTTCAATAACACCGGGGATGGTACCGAACTCATGTTCAACCCCCTCGATCTTAATGGATGTAATAGCAAAACCTTCAAGAGATGATAGGAGAATACGGCGCAAAGCATTACCTATAGTAATACCGTAACCGGGTTCTAACGGACGAAATTCAAACTTTCCGTAGAAGTTGTCCGCTTCCAACATTAATACTTTATCGGGTTTTTGAAATGCTAATATCGCCATGGAAATCAATTATTATTTAGAATACAATTCTACGATCAACTGCTCTTTGATGTTTTCAGGAATGTCGGCTCTTTCGGGCAAGTGCAGTAATTTCCCGGTCATAGAAGCCTGATCCCATTCAATCCATGGATATTTGCTGTGATTGAAACCAGATAAGGCTTCAGAAACAACTTCCAAAGATTTAGATTTTTCTCTCACACCCACTACTTGTCCGGCTTTCACAGCATAAGAAGGAATGTTTACCACTTTACCATCTACGGTAATATGACGGTGAGAAACCAACTGACGAGCAGCTGCACGTGTAGGAGCAATACCTAAACGATACACTACATTGTCTAAGCGTCCTTCTAATAATTGAAGAAGCACCTCACCGGTAATACCCTTAGAGCGGGAAGCTTTTTCGAAAAGGTTTCTAAATTGCTTCTCTAATACGCCATAAGTGTATTTTGCTTTTTGCTTTTCCTTCAGCTGTATACCATATTCAGAGGTCTTTCTCTTACGAGAATTACCGTGTTGTCCCGGAGGATAGTTCTTTTTAGAAAGTACTTTGTCCGGTCCGAAGATAGGTTCACCAAACTTACGGGCAATTTTTGTTTTTGGTCCAGTATATCTTGCCATTTTTTAATTGTTTTAATGTTCCGTATGAATCAAGAACCGTGCAGCCGCGATTACAGAGAGGATAAGGTCAATATGCAATCTATTCACAATCCGGGATTCATTAATAAAGAAACTTATAGTTAATTATACTCTTCTCTTTTTCGGAGGACGACAACCGTTATGTGGCAGCGGAGTAACGTCAATAATTTCAGTTACTTCGATTCCTGCACCATGAATGGTTCTGATAGCAGACTCACGTCCGTTACCCGGCCCTTTTACGTATACTTTCACTTTTCTCAAGCCAAGATCAAACGCTACTTTTGCGCAATCCTGTGCTGCCATCTGAGCGGCATAAGGAGTGTTCTTTTTAGAACTTCTGAATCCCATTTTACCCGCAGAAGACCAACTGATTACCTGACCTTCGCTGTTGGCAAGCGTTACAATAATATTGTTAAAAGAAGAATGAATATGAGCTTGACCATAAGCGTCAACCTTTACTACTCTCTTCTTTGCTGCGACTGTTTTCTTTGCCATATTAACTCTTATTATTTAGTAGCTTTTTTCTTGTTTGCAACTGTTTTCTTTTTACCCTTACGTGTACGTGCATTGTTTTTTGTACTCTGTCCTCTCAAAGGCAGACCAATACGATGACGTACTCCACGGTAACAACCGATATCCATCAAACGTTTGATGTTCAATTGTACTTCAGAGCGAAGATCCCCTTCCACTTTGTATTCTGCGCCAATTACTTCACGCACTTTTGCAGCCTGGTCATCTGTCCAGTCTTTCACTTTGATATCGCGATCAACACCCGCTTTTTCCAAGATAGAGTTTGAAGCACTACGACCTATACCATAGATATATGTCAACGCTATTTCTCCTCTTTTATTTTGTGGCAAGTCTACCCCTACTATTCTTATAGCCATATTACTTACTAATTAATTTGCAAAATTAATAAATTATCCCTGACGTTGTTTAAACTTCGGGTTTTTCTTGTTAATCACGTATAAGCGACCTTTTCTTCTTACGATCTTACAATCGTCGGTACGCTTTTTTAAAGATGCTCTTACTTTCATATCTTGTTTATTTTTATTTGTATCTAAAAGCAATTCTTCCTTTCGACAAATCGTATGGAGACATCTCTACTCTCACCTTATCACCGGGAAGGATTTTTATATAATGCATACGCATCTTCCCTGAAATATGAGCGGTAATTTCGTGTCCATTCTCCAACTCAACTCGAAACATAGCGTTTGACAACGCTTCTACAATTACTCCGTCTTGTTCTATTGCTGCTTGTTTAGCCATAAATTATATTGCATTATTACCTAATACTTCCTCTAAATAATCAAATGAAGATAAAATCTGAGGGCCTTCGGGACGTATCGCGATACAATGTTCAAAATGAGCTGAACATTTGTTATCTTTCGTCCGTACAGTCCACCCGTCTTTTTCAATGACTACATTCCGACGTCCTAAATTAATCATCGGCTCTATGCATATGCACATTCCGTTGCGTAATAAAGGACCATAACCGCGGCGGCCATAATTGGGGACTTCCGGCTCTTCATGCATTTCCCGACCAATACCATGTCCTACCAGTTCTCTGACAACAGAGTATCCTTTGGATTCACAATAAGTCTGAACAGCATACGCAATATCCCCTATACGTTTTCCTTCTACGGCTTGTTGAATACCGAGATAAAGAGACTCTTTAGTTGTCTTCAATAACTCTTTCACTTCCGGAGCCACTTCACCTACACAGAAAGTATAGGCCGAATCGCCCGTGAAACCATTCAACGTAGTACCGCAATCTACCGAGATTACATCTCCTTCTTTCAAAATTATTTTATCAGAAGGAATACCATGCACAACCACATCATTGATAGAAGTACATAATGAACCCGGAAAACCACCATAGCCTAAAAAGGCAGGAACCGCACCATGATCCCGAATGAACGCTTCTGCGATCTTATCCAGTTGAAGCGTAGAAACTCCCGGGGCAATATGCTTTGCTAATTCGCCAAGCGTCTTACCTACCAGTTGATTGGCTTCCCGCATCAACTCTATTTCTTCATCTGTCTTTAGATAGATCATATGTTTAATAAGCAGCAGCTGAACCTGTACGTCCCTTAATTCTTCCAGATTTCAACAATCCGTCATAGTGACGCATCAACAAATGACTTTCTACTTGCTGTAATGTATCCAACACAACCCCTACCAAGATCAATAAAGAAGTTCCTCCAAAGAATTGAGAAAATTCCATACTTACTCCGGCTACTCTGGCGAAAGCAGGCATAATAGCCACCAAAGCCAAGAAGAATGCGCCAGGAAGAGTTATACGGTCCATTATACCATCCAGATAATCTTTGGTTGCTTTGCCTGGTTTTACACCGGGAATAAATCCGTTATTACGTTTCAAATCGTCAGCCATCTGCGTCGGATTAATTGTAATGGCAGTATAAAAATAGGTAAACAGGATAATCAGTACGGCAAAAACGAAGTTATACCAAAATCCGGTATTATCCATAAAGGCACTCCAAATCGGACTTACTTCACCCGTATTAGAAAAACCTACAATAGAAATCGGGATAAACATAATCGCTTGTGCAAAAATAATAGGCATTACATTGGCAGCATTCACCTTTAAAGGGATATACTGTCTGGCTCCACCATATTGTTTGTTTCCAACAATTCTTTTTGCATATTGCACGGGCACTTTACGTGTTCCTTGTACCAACAGGATTGCTCCTGCAATCACAAACAACAAGAATACCATTTCAGCCAAGAACATAATCAGCCCACCGGCCTTTTCTGCTATACGAGAATAAAATTCCTGGAACAAAGAATGGGGTAAGCGGGCAATAATACCCACAAGGATGATGAATGAAATACCATTCCCAATACCTTTATCTGTGATTCTTTCTCCTAACCACAAGACAAACATACTTCCTGCAGCCAAGATTATTGTAGCATAAATACTGAAGAACATGCCGCCCGGTAAAGCAGCACCCACCGATCGTAGTTGAACGCTTAAGTTCACCAGATAAGTAGGTCCTTGGAACAGAAGAATAGCAATTGTCAGGTAACGTGTCCACTGATTAATCTTTCTTCTGCCGCTCTCACCTTCTCTTTGCATCTTTTGGAAAGAAGGAATAGCGATTGCCAACAACTGCATCACGATAGAAGCAGAGATGTAAGGCATAATCCCTAATGCAAAGATAGAAGCATTCGCAAATGCTCCTCCGGAAAACATATCCAGTAAGGCTAACAAACCACCTCTTGTCTGATCTTGCAAGGCAGTCAACGACTGAGGATCAACCCCAGGGATAACTACATATGTACCGAAACGGTAGATCACCACAAACAAAAGAGTGGTGAGGATCCGATTTCTCAGATCCTCTATTTTCCAAATATTTTTTATTGTTTCAACTGCTCTCATGACTTAGAGTTTAACAACTGTTCCACCTACGGCTTGTATAGCAGCTTCTGCACTTTTAGAGAAAGCATGTGCTTCCACATCTATCTTTGCAGTCAGACTACCATTGCCAAGAATTTTAACTAACTGAGAGGTAGAGATAAAGCCTGCTTCAATCAGATCGCTTACACTTATCTTGGTCATCTGCTTCGCATCTACCAATTGTTGCAAGGTGGAAAGATTTATCGCTTTATATTCTACACGGTTAATATTCTTGAAACCAAACTTCGGCAAACGTCTCTGGATAGGCATCTGTCCCCCTTCAAAACCAATCTTTTTGGAATATCCGGAACGAGACTTTTGTCCTTTATGACCTCTTGTTGAAGTGCCTCCTAATCCAGAACCCGGACCACGTCCGATTCTTTTTCTGGTTTGGGTAGATCCTTCAGCCGGTTTTAAATTTGATAAATTCATATCTTTATATGTTTTAATCAATTATTACTCTACGATTGAAACCAAATGTTTCACTTTTGTCACCATACCCAAAATAGCAGGAGTTGCTTCGTGTTCTACTACACGATTCATCTTCCGCAGACCCAGTGCATCTAATGTTCTTTTCTGGTCTTTCGGGCATTTAATTCTACTCTTAACTTGTTTCACTTTAATAGTTGCCATAATTTTTCCTCCCAATTAACCTTTGAACACTTTTTCTACAGAAACACCTCTGTTCTGAGCAACCATAAAAGGACTTCTCAACTCACCCAGTGCAACGATAGTCGCTTTCACCAAGTTGTGAGGGTTAGAAGATCCTTTTGATTTAGCCAAAACGTCAGTTACACCCACACTTTCCAATACGGCACGCATCGCACCCCCGGCTTTTACTCCGGTACCGTGACTGGCTGGTTTAAGGAAAACCTGTGCACCGCCAAATTTAGCGAATTGTTCGTGAGGGATTGTTCCTTTATGAACAGGAACCTTTATCAGGTTCTTTTTAGCAGCTTCAACACCTTTTGCAATGGCTGCTGTTACTTCACCGGCTTTGCCTAAGCCCCAACCGATGATACCGTCTTCGTTTCCTACAACGACTATGGCAGCAAAACTGAATGTACGTCCCCCTTTAGTTACTTTCGTAACACGGTTGATAGCCACCAATCTGTCCTTCAACTCTATGTCGTTGGTTGATTTAACTCTATTTACCATCTGCATTAAAATTTAAGGCCACCATTACGTGCTGCATCTGCTAATTCTTTAATTCTCCCATGATACAAATAGCCGTTACGATCGAAAACAACTGCTTGCACACCCGCTTCCTGCGCTGTCTTTGCAATTTGTTGTCCTACTTTCGCAGCCATTTCCTTTTTAGCTAACTTTTCTTCCATTTTCAAAGAAGAAGCAGCGGCTAACGTTCTACCGGTCGTATCATCTATAACCTGTGCATAGATTTGCTTATTGCTTCTAAACACAGTCAGGCGTGGACACTCAGGTGTTCCTGAGATCTTACCACGTACGCCTTTCTTTATCTTAAGTCTTCTTAATTCTTTCGTTGTCATGCTAATTTCAGTTTACGTAGATTACTTACCAGCTGATTTACCAGACTTTCTGCGAATTACTTCACCCACGAATTTGATACCTTTTCCTTTGTATGGTTCAGGTTTACGGAATGAACGAATCTTTGCACAAACTTGTCCGATTAATTGTTTATCAGCGGATTCCAGGATAATAAGAGGATTCTTATTTCTTTCGCTCTTAGTCTCAACTTTGATCTCAGGAGGCAACATCAAATAAATGTTGTGTGTATAACCTAAAGATAAATCCAACAACTGACCTGCATTCGATACACGGTAACCAACCCCTACGAGTTCCAGTTCTTTTTGATATCCTTCAGATACGCCGATCACCATATTGTTGATCAGTGAACGATACAAACCGTGTAATGCCCGATGATTACGTTCATCGGTCGGTCTAGAAACTTCGATAACACCATCTTCTAATTTAATAGCGATATCCGGATTCACTTCCTGAGAAAGTTCTCCTTTCGGGCCTTTTACCTTTACTACATTATCCTTAATGGTAACTGTTACACCGGCCGGTACCTGAATGGGTAATTTTCCTATTCTTGACATTCTTCTTTCCTCCTAATTAATAAACATAACATAATACTTCACCGCCGATCTTCAGATCGCGGGCTTCTTTGTCAGTCATCACACCTTTAGAAGTAGAAACAACAGCAATACCCAAACCATTCAATACTCTCGGCATGTCTTTGTAACCGGTGTACTTACGTAAACCAGGCGTAGAAACTCTTTCCAGTTTCTTAATCGCATTTACTTTATTTACCAAGTCATACTTCAAGGCAATCTTAATTGTACCTTGAGGACCGTCTTCTACAAACTTGAAATTCAAGATGTAGCCCTTGTCGAAAAGGATCTTTGTGATCTCTTTCTTTAAATTTGACGCTGGCACTTCTACTACTCTGTGCTTCGCTTTGATCGCGTTACGCAATCGCGTCAAATAATCTGCTATAGGATCTGTCATATATAAAATAATTAAATTGATCCCGTCTACCGGGACAATATTTAAATAAATAAAATCTTTCTCACCAACTTGCTTTCTTTACGCCCGGGATTAAACCGTTAGAGGCCATTTCGCGGAATTGGATACGTGAAATACCGAACTGACGTACATAGCCTTTCGGACGACCTGTAATTTTGCAACGGTTGTGCAAACGTACAGGAGAAGCATTCTTAGGTAAAGCCTGCAAAGCTTCGTAGTCACCGTCTGCCTTAAGCTGAGCTCTTTTAGCGGCGTACTTAGCAACCAATTTTGCTCTCTTCACCTCACGGGCTTTCATTGATTCTTTTGCCATATCTATTTAGTCTTTTTTTGCATTTTTAAAAGGCAAACCAAATTCTCTCAGAAGAGCATACCCTTCTTCATCTGTTTTCGCAGAGGTCACAAAGGTAATATTCATTCCTAATATTTTGGTAATATTATCAATATTAATTTCAGGGAATATGATCTGTTCCTGGATTCCGAGGGTATAATTACCTCTTCCGTCCAGTTTACTTTCGATACCCTTGAAGTCACGAATACGAGGAAGAGCTACGCGAACAAGTCTTTCCAGGAATTCATACATCTGCTCGCGACGCAATGTTACCATCACACCGATCGGCATTTTCTTACGCAATTTGAAGTTTGAAATATCCTTTTTAGAAACGGTGGCAACCGCTTTTTGTCCAGTGATATTTGAAAGTTCGGTGATTGCCACGTCGATAATTTTCTTATCGGCTGTAGCCATACCCAAACCTTGATTGATAACAATCTTCTTCAATACAGGAACCTGCATCGTTGACTTATATCCAAACTCTTTTGTCAAAACAGGAACAATTCTATCCTGATATTCTTTTTTAAGACTGGCTGTATTAGTCATTACTTTATTTCCTCCCCTGATTTTTTAGCGTAACGTACTAAAGCACCCTTATCATTCAACTTACGACCGATACGTGTCGGTTTTCCTGATTTAGGATCGATCACATTCAGGTTAGAAATATGAACGGGAGCTTCTTTCTTCTCAACTCCTCCTTGCGGATTCTTCGCATTTGGCTTGGTATGCTTTGATACCATATTAATACCTTCTACAATAGCACGGCTATCTTTTACAAATACTTGTAAAACACGACCTGTCTTGCCTTTGTCCTCTCCGGTATTCACAAATACTATATCGCCTTTTTTGATATGTAATTTACTCATTACTTTACGATTTACAAATTAAAGCACTTCAGGTGCAAGTGATACAATTTTCATGTTCGTTGCACGAAGTTCACGAGCTACCGGGCCGAAGATACGGCTACCGCGGATATCGCCCCCTGCATTCAACAACACACACGCGTTATCGTCGAAACGGATATAAGATCCATCCTGACGGCGTATTTCTTTTTTCGTACGAACTATAATGGCTTTTGAAACCGCACCTTTTTTAACATCACTGGAAGGAATTGTACTCTTGATTGCGACAACAATCACATCTCCTACCGTGGCATAACGCTTTCTCGTACCGCCTAATACGCGGATACATAAAGCTTCCTTAGCGCCGCTGTTATCAGCAACTACTAATCTTGATTCTGATTGTATCATTCTTACTTAGCCCTTTCGATTATTTGTACCAATCTCCATCTCTTAGTCTTGCTCAACGGGCGAGTTTCCATAATTTTTACAGTATCGCCAATGTTGCATTCATTCTTTTCGTCGTGAGCATGATATTTTTTCGTCTTATTAACGAACTTACCGTACATGGGGTGTTTTTCCTTCCATTTAATAGCCACCGTGATGCTTTTATCCATCTTGTTGCTGGTAACCACGCCCGTTCTTTCTTTTCTTAAATTTCTAGTTTCCATCAGGCTCATTTTTTGTTGTTAAGTTCTCTCTGGCGCAACTCTGTCTTTAGGCGCGCAATCGTCCTGCGTTGTTGTTTAATCTGAGCAGGGTTATCCATAGGAGAAATGCTATGGTTGATCACTTTCTGATCGTAAGCTGCTACTTCAGCCGCTACTCTCTCCAGCAACTCATTTGTACTTAATTCTCTAATTTCTGCAATCTTCATAACAATTACGCATTTTGATTTTGCATGTCATAATCACGTCTGACAACAAACTTGGTTGTTACCGGAAGCTTTTGCGCAGCTAAACGCAAGGCTTCTTTAGCTATATCAAAAGGAACACCTTCTATCTCGAAAATGATACGTCCGGGAGTAACAGGGGCCACAAATCCTTCCGGATTACCTTTACCCTTACCCATACGTACTTCGGCTGGTTTTTTAGTGATTGGCTTATCCGGGAAGATACGTACCCATACTTGTCCTTGACGTTGCATGTAACGAGTTACAGCGATACGGGCAGCTTCGATCTGACGACCGGTAATCCATTTATTCTCTAACGATTTTATTCCAAATGATCCGAAGGAGAGTTGATTACCGCGTTGGGCTTCGCCCTTCATACGGCCTTTCTGCATCCTTCTGAATTTGGTTTTCTTAGGTTGTAACATCTTTTCTAAATTCTAATGTTTAACGATTAGTAGGTCTTCTCTTCTTGAAGTTTCTGTCTCCTCTGTCTCTGTTGCCAGCTCCGGCATTGTCGTTTCTGCGACCAGATTCTTTCTGTTGTGCAAAAGAAGGCGCTAAATCACGCTTACCATACACTTCACCACGACAAATCCAAACCTTCACACCGAGCAATCCCACTTTTGTCAACGCTTCTGCCAGAGCATAATCAATGTCAGCTCTGAAAGTATGTAACGGAGTACGACCTTCTTTATACATTTCTGAACGAGCCATTTCAGCACCATTCAGACGTCCAGAGATTTGAATCTTGATACCTTCGGCTCCCATTCTCATGGTAGAGGCGATAGCCATCTTGATCGCACGACGGTAAGCGATTTTGCCTTCCAGTTGACGAGCAATATTGTTTGCGACAATGACAGCGTCTAATTCAGGTCTTTTTACCTCAAAGATGTTGATTTGAACTTCTTTGTCGGTAATTTTTTTCAACTCTTCTTTCAACTTATCCACTTCCTGACCACCTTTTCCGATGATAATGCCCGGACGCGATGTGCAAACTGTTATGGTAATCAACTTAAGCGTACGCTCAATGATAATACGCGATACACTAGCCTTGGCCAGACGAGCATTCAGATATTTACGGATCTTGCTGTCTTCCAACAAAGTGTCTCCGTAATTTTTGCCGCCGTACCAATTGGAATCCCAACCACGGATAATTCCCAAACGATTACTAATCGGATTTACTTTTTGTCCCATCTACAATTAATTTTGACTATCGTTTTTACTTAGTGTATCTACAAACAAAGTTACGTGGTTCGAACGTTTACGAATCCGGTAACCTCTACCCTGAGGAGCCGGACGCATTCTCTTCAATGTAGTAGCGCAATCTACGCTGATTGAAGATACATACAACTCGCCAGTTTCTGCTTTACGTTCATTCTTTTGTTCCCAATTGGAAATAGCTGAACGAAGCAATTTCTCTACTCTTGCTGCAGCTTCCTTATTCGAAAACTTCAAAACACCCAATGCACGGAATACTTCCATCCCACGTACCATGTCTACTACGAGACGCATTTTACGAGGAGAAGTAGGCACATTCCGCAATTTCGCGAAATACATGGATTTTTGGGCTTCCTTTCTTGCTTCAGCTGATATTCTTTTTCTAGCACCCATTTTATTCGATTCTTTTATTTTCAGATTCTTGAGTTCCTGTTACCGATATTATCTTTTCTTGTTACCGGCGTGACCACGGAAAGTACGCGTAGGAGAAAATTCGCCTAACTTGTGACCTACCATATTCTCGGTTACAAAAACAGGAATAAATTTATTACCATTATGAACTGCAATTGTATGCCCTACAAAGTCAGGGGAAATCATTGAAGCTCTTGCCCATGTCTTAACGACTGTCTTTTTGCCTGATTCATTCATAGCAAAAACTTTCTTTTCAAGCTTTACGTTAATATACGGGCCTTTTTTTAGTGAACGACTCATAGTTTCTTTAATTAATCAGATTATTTCTTTCTTCTTTCAATGATATATTTGGAAGAATGCTTTTTCGGAGCTCTTGTTTTCAAGCCCTTAGCATATAAGCCTTTGCGTGAACGAGGATGTCCTCCTGAAGCACGTCCTTCACCACCACCCATTGGGTGATCAACCGGGTTCATAACAACGCCACGAACACGAGGACGGCGTCCCAACCAACGGGTACGTCCGGCTTTACCTGATTTTTCAAGACCATGGTCTGAGTTTCCAACACTACCTACTGTAGCTTTACAAGCAGCAAGAATCTTTCTTGTTTCACCAGAAGGCATCTTAATAATGGCATAAGCACCTTCTTTGGATGTCAGCTGAGCAAATGCACCGGCAGAACGTACCATTTTAGCACCTTGTCCCGGACGAAGCTCAATATTATGAATAATTGTACCGACAGGTATATTTGCCATAGGCAACGTATTCCCTACCTCAGGAGCGGCATCGCTACCTGAAACCACTGTCTGGCCTACTTCCAATCCGTTTGGAGCAATGATATAACTCTTGTCTCCATCCGCATAATACAACAAAGCGATACGTGAAGTACGATTTGGATCGTATTCAATACTCTTTACTGTTGCAGGAATGCCATCTTTATTTCTCTTGAAGTCGATAAATCTGAACTTTTTCTTGTGACCGCCACCGATATAACGCATTGTCATTTTACCGGTATTGTTACGACCACCTGTACGTCTTTTACCTGTTACAAGAGACTTCTCTGGTGTACTTGCAGTGATTTTATCAAATGCACCAATAACTTTGTGTCTCTGCCCCGGTGTTGTGGGCTTTAATTTACGTATTCCCATTTCTTTTTTTAGATATTACTAAAGAAATCAATTGTTTCTCCTTCTTTCAACGTGATGATAGCTTTCTTGAATGACGCAGATTTACCGTTAATAACACCTGATTTGGTGTAACGGCTTTTACGTTTACCATCGTAGTTCATGGTGTTCACGTCTACTACGGTTACGTTATACATGTCTTCAATAGCTTTCTTTATTTGCAGCTTATTAGCATCAGGAGAAACACGAAAACCATAACGATTCGCCATATTTTCAGTGATCGCTGTTTGTTTCTCAGTTACGATAGGTTTAATAATTATTCCCATTTCTCTACTCCTTATGCGTTAAAATGTTTCTCAATAACAGCTACTGTGCTTTCTGTCAACACCAGGCTCTTTGCATTCAAAATTCCATAGGTATTTAATTCTGAAGCTGTTATAACATTTGCCTTCTCTAAATTACGAGCCGACAAATATACAAAATTATTTTTCTCCGGCAATACCATAAGTAGCTTTTTATCAGCCACATTCAGGTTCTTAGTGATAGCAATGAATTCTTTTGTCTTAGGTGCTTCGAATGAGAAGTCTTCTACAACAAAGATTGCATTTTCTTTTGCTTTATAAGCCAAAGCCGATTTACGGGCCAGACTTTTCACTTTTTTGTTCAGTTTGAAACTATAATCTCTTGGTTTCGGACCAAATACACGGCCACCACCTACCAATACAGGTGATTTGATGTCACCGCGACGGGCACCGCCTCCCCCTTTCTGACGAATCAGTTTACGGGTACTACCAGCGATTTCGCTTCTTTCTTTTGCCTTATGTGTTCCTTGACGTTGGTTTGCCAAAAATTGTTTCACATCCAAATAGATAGCATGGTCGTTAGGTTCAATGCCAAAAATCGCATCATCCAAAGTAACCTTTCTTCCGGTATCTTCACCTTTAATATTCAATATACTCAGTTCCATTACTTTTCAATTAATAAGATTGAACCTTTTGCTCCTGGAACAGATCCTTTAACCAATAAAAGATTATGCTCCGCAATTACCTTTATCACTTCCAGGTTTTGAACAGTTACCCGTTCGTTACCCATTTGACCAGCCATGCGCATTCCTTTGAATACTTTCGCAGGATAAGAACAGGCACCAATAGCACCGGGTGCACGCAAACGGTTGTGCTGACCGTGAGTAGACTGACCTACCCCGCCAAAACCATGACGTTTAACAACCCCTTGGAAACCTTTACCCTTTGATGTACCTACTACATCTACGAAACCTGCATCTTCTAAGAAATCTACGGTGATTACATCACCCAGATTGTATGCAGTTTCAAAATTCTTGAACTCGGCCAAGTATCTCTTGGGAGTTACACCGGCTTTCTTAAAATGACCCATTTCCGGTTGTGTCGTATGTTTTTCCTTTTTGTCTTGGAAACCCAACTGTACAGCCTGATAGCCATCTTTTTCGAGCGTCTTAATTTGTGTAACAACACAAGGACCTACTTCGATAACAGTGCATGGAAGATTTTTTCCCTCGGCACTGAATACGGATGTCATTCCGATTTTTTTTCCTAATAATCCTGGCATTTCACTTAATTTTTAAATAACTCACACTTTAATTTCAACCTCAACACCACTGGGCAATTCCAGTTTCATCAATGCATCAACTGTTTTAGCAGTTGAGCTGTAAATATCGATCAATCTCTTATAAGAAGAGAGTTCGAACTGTTCACGTGACTTTTTGTTTACGAAAGTCGAACGGTTCACTGTAAAAATACGCTTGTGCGTAGGCAGAGGTATCGGACCGCTAACAACAGCTCCGGTGGCCTTTACCGTCTTTACGATTTTCTCAGCAGATTTATCTACCAAAGAATAGTCGTAAGACTTCAATTTAATTCTGATTTTTTGGCTCATTACTTAATTGTAAATTATAAATTATAAATTGAAATGGGGGAAAAGAGCCATTTCCTCTCCCCCATCTTTGTTTTATTTTACTAAGTCTACGCGACCTTGCACTTCTGTCAGTACCTGTTTAGCGATAGCTGTAGATACCTGTGAATAATGCGAGAAATGCATAGAAGAGGTTGCACGACCTGAAGTGATGGTACGCAAAGCAGTTACATAACCAAATGTTTCTGCCAACGGCACTTTCGCTTTCACGATACGGGCTCCGGTACGGCTTGATTCCATACCTTCTACCTGACCACGACGTTTGTTCAAGTCACCGATTACATCCCCCATACTTTCTTCCGGTGTTACTACTTCGATCTTCATGATCGGCTCCATCAAGATAGGACCCGCCTTGGCAGATGCTTCTTTGAACGCCTGAATAGCAGCGATTTCGAAAGACAACTGGTCGGAGTCAACCGCGTGGAACGAACCATCGATCAAAGTAACCTTCAATTGATCCAGAGGATAACCTGCCAATACACCATTCTTCATGGCTTTTTCGAAACCTTTCTGTACAGAAGGAATGAATTCTTTCGGGATATTACCACCCTTCACTTCGTCAATGAACTGAAGTGTACCTTCGAATTCAGCATCTGCCGGTTCTACACGTACGATAATATCTGCGAACTTACCACGACCTCCGGATTGTTTCTTATAAACTTCACGCAATTCAACCGATTGAGAGATAGCTTCTTTATAAGTAACTTGCGGACGACCTTGATTACATTCTACCTTGAATTCACGACGCAGACGGTCTACGATGATATCCAGGTGAAGCTCACCCATACCACTGATGACAGTCTGTCCTGTATCTTCGTTGGTTTGTACACGGAACGTTGGATCTTCTTCTGCCAGTTTGGCCAATCCCATACCCAACTTATCCATGTCTTTCTGCGTTTTAGGCTCTACGGCAATACCGATAACCGGATCTGGGAATTCCATAGATTCCAGTGTGATCGGATGAGCTTCGTCACAAAGCGTATCTCCTGTACGGATATCTTTGAAACCTACTCCTGCACCGATGTCACCACAACCAATCACCTCCATTGGGTTCTGTTTGTTTGAGTGCATCTGGAACAAACGAGAAATACGTTCTTTCTTACCTGAACGTGTATTCAATACGTAAGAACCTGCATCCAATTGACCGGCATATACACGGAAGAAGCAAAGACGTCCTACATAAGGGTCGGTTGCAATCTTAAATGCTAACGCAGTCAGAGGTTCTTCGAATAAAGGTTTGCGTACGATAATCTTTTCTGAATCATCCGGGTCTGTACCTTCGATAGATTCAGCATCGGCAGGACTTGGCAAATAAGCACAAACGGCATCCAATAAAGGTTGAACCCCTTTGTTCTTAAATGAAGATCCGCAGATCAACGGATTGATCTGCATAGCCAATGTTCCTTTACGGATAGCTACACGGATTTCCTCTTCTGTGATGGTAGAAGGATCGTCAAAATATTTTTCCATCAACACATCATCACATTCAGCCAGGACTTCGAGCATTTTATCCCGCCATTCTTCCGCTTCGGCACGAAGTTCAGCCGGAACTTCTTCAGTAGAATATTCCGCACCCATTGTTTCGTCATGCCAGTAAAGGGCTTTCATGGTGATCAGGTCAACCACTCCCTGGAATTTTTCTTCCGCTCCGACAGGTATCTGAATCGGACAAGGATTTGCTCCCAGTACATCCTTCACCTGACGTACGACTTCAAAGAAGTTCGCACCCGAACGGTCCATTTTATTTACATACCCGATTCTGGGTACATTATATTTGTCAGCCTGACGCCATACTGTTTCCGATTGAGGCTCAACACCACCAACCGCACAGAATGCAGCAACTGCACCGTCCAACACACGCAATGAACGCTCTACCTCTACGGTAAAGTCTACGTGCCCCGGGGTGTCAATCAGGTTAATCTTATACTTATCATTTGTGTAATTCCAGAAAGTGGTGGTTGCAGCAGAAGTAATCGTAATACCACGTTCTTGCTCCTGAGCCATCCAGTCCATTGTAGCGGATCCATCATGTGTTTCACCAATTTTGTGAGTCAATCCGGTATAAAACAGAATACGTTCTGATGTAGTCGTCTTACCCGCATCAATGTGAGCCATGATACCAATGTTCCGGGTATACTTTAATTGTTCGTCAGCTTTGCTTGCCATTTTGCTATTTCCTCTTTATTTTCCTTAAAATTAAAATCTAAAATGAGCAAAGGCACGGTTCGCCTCAGCCATACGGTGCATATCTTCTTTCCGTTTGAAAGCACCTCCCTGGTTGTTAAATGCATCTACAATCTCTGCAGATAATTTATCAGCCATTGTCTTTCCACCACGCTTGCGTGCATAGAGGATAAGGTTTTTCATTGAAACGGACTCTTTACGATCCGGGCGGATCTCTGTGGGGACCTGGAAAGTAGCACCACCTACACGGCGTGACTTCACTTCGACTTGAGGAGTAATATTATCGAGCGCAGCTTTCCAAATTTCGAGAGCAGACTTCTCTTCGTTCGCTAATTTATTCTTAACGTTTTCCAGAGCGGAATAAAAAATTTCGAAGGCAACATTTTTCTTGCCATCATACATTAAATGGTTAACGAATCTCGTAACCTTTACATCACCGAAGACGGGATCCGGAAGGATCTGTCTTTTCTTTGGTTTTGCTTTTCTCATTTGTTTTCAAAATTTTGTTTTTGTCTTTGGTTGCCTTTCTTTTTCTAAGAAAACCCTTCCGGTTTTCAGTCTTCAACGATTCCTCCGAATCATTTACTCAACCTATATAGCGTATCCAAATAACTCAAACCAGCTTTAATACTTAATTTAAATTCTCAGTTTGAAGGGATGTTTTTACTTCTTCTTAGCTCCTGCAGCTGCTTGACCTGGTTTCGGACGCTTCGCTCCATATTTAGAACGTCTTTGCGTACGACCACCCACACCTGCGGTATCTAATGTACCACGTACAATGTGATAACGTACCCCTGGAAGGTCTTTTACACGACCACCGCGCACCAACACGATAGAGTGCTCTTGCAGGTTATGTCCTTCTCCCGGAATATAAGAGTTCACCTCTTTACCGTTTGTCAAACGTACTCTCGCTACCTTACGCATGGCTGAGTTTGGCTTTTTAGGAGTCGTTGTGTAAACACGTACACAAACACCACGTCTTTGAGGACATGCATCCAACGCAGGTGACTTTCCTTTTACTACCAAAGATTCCCTTCCTTTTCTAACTAATTGTTGAATTGTAGGCATTTCTTTCTTTTTTTAAACTTTTAATATATCTCAAATTATAAATTTCTTTTCACTTTCAACACACAGAAACATACCTATTATATCCGCATAACCAATACGTTACACCTAAGAAACACGATATTCCTGTTGCCAAAACGGTGCAAAGGTAGTGATTTTCATCCGTATATCTATAAGATGTTATTGATTTATTTGTTATTATTAATATTTATTAAGCAAACACCCTAAGCATACAGCCCGAACTCTTTGGCCTTCCTTTTTTTCTATACATTATTAATATAGAGACAACCGTCAAACAAAGAAGACACAAAGCCTGCAATATATCCCCCTTTCAAAGGGAGTATTTTATTGCCGATGGGCTTCGGCAATATTAACGATGCTGTTCAGCAATATTGCCGATGCGCATCAGCAACATTGTCGATGCGCATCGGCAACAGAATTTCGGCCAGTAAAACAGAAGACATCCGAGCCATTCCCACACGAAAAAACACCGATACAAGAGCATTCCTTCCCACCTTCCAAGCGTCCCAAGCACCACATTATATATCCTTAACGCAGGAATTAAAAAAAACTATCTATCTTTGCGAGTTATCAACAGTATGGGTAATTTATCAACAAAACGAACATTGTTTTGAATCGTCCCGATTGCATTCTGCATATAATCGTTAGTTTTGTCCCCCAAATATAAAAAGAGCATATGGGAAAAATTATAGCTTTAGCAAACCAAAAAGGTGGAGTTGGCAAAACAACTACCACGATAAACCTGGCTGCCTCATTGGCTGTGCTTGAGAAAAAAGTATTAGTCGTAGACGCCGACCCGCAAGCCAATGCTTCTTCCGGATTAGGCATCGACATCCGCCAGGTGGAGATATCTATTTACGAATGCCTGATAAATGGAGACGACGCTTCCAAAGCAATCCTGCCAACCGAAGTGGATGGATTAGAAATCATACCTTCACATATCGACCTGGTCGGAGCGGAAATAGAAATGCTGAATATGACCGACAGGGAACGCATCCTGAAAGAACTCCTGCAGCCGTTGAAAGAAAAATATGATTATATCCTGATCGATTGTTCGCCCTCCCTGGGTTTAATCACCGTCAATGCACTAACAGCTGCCGATTCGGTAATCATTCCCGTGCAATGCGAATACTTCGCCTTGGAAGGTATCGGCAAACTACTGAATACGATCAAGATCATCAAATCAAAGTTGAATCCCGCACTCGAAATAGAAGGTTTCTTATTAACCATGTACGACTCACGCCTGCGTTTGGCCAACCAGATATACGAAGAAGTCAAACGGCCTTTCCAGAATCTGGTCTTCGACACCGTGATTCAACGCAACGTAAAGGTAAGCGAGGCTTCCAGCTATGGCAAACCGGTACTCCTGTATGATGCAGAATCCAAAGGCTCTCTGAATCATATGCAATTGGCAAAAGAACTTATAAGCAAGAACTCATAGTTGACAACCGTCAACTGTCAACTTTATATTTATGACAGCAATGAAAAAATCGCCCCTGGGGCGTGGATTAGATGCGTTGATCACCATGGACGACCTGAAGACCGGTGGGTCGTCGTCCATCAGCGAAATAGAAATAAGCAAAATAAAACCGAACCCGGATCAACCCCGGTCTGTCTTTGAGCAAGAGGCCCTGGAAGAACTTGCCACCTCCATCCGTGCATTGGGTGTAATACAACCCATCACCCTCAAAGAAACCGGACGGAACAGTTATATGATCATCTCCGGAGAACGCCGGTACAGAGCTTCGTTAATAGCAGGCCTGGATCGTATCCCTGCCTATATTAAAACGGCCGAAGATGAGAATGTCATGGAAATGGCATTGATCGAAAATATCCAACGGGAAGATTTGAATTCCATTGAAATCGCACTCGCCTATCAAAAGCTGATCGACATATACGGATTGACCCAGGAACGCCTGAGTGAACGGGTGGGAAAAAAACGGGCTACCATCGCCAATTACCTGCGGTTACTGAAACTACCGGCAGACATACAAATGGGTCTGAAAGACAAAAAAATAGACATGGGACATGCCCGTGCCCTGATTTCCGTTGACGATCCCGAAGTACAACTGGCGCTGTATGAAGAAATACTGACAGGCAGCCTCTCGGTGCGCAGCGTAGAAGAACTGGTACGAAACTCTTCCGAAAAACCCAAAAAGCAGAAAGAAGCCAAAGCGGCCCAACCGATGCTCCCGGAAGAATATACCTTATTACAGGAACATTTGTCCCGTTTCTTTCAGTCTAAAGTTCAATTATCTTACAACAACAAAGGAAAGGGTAAGATCACCATCCCTTTTGCATCCGAAGAAGAACTGGAAAAACTAGTCAGCCTACTGGATAAACTGAAATGAGAAACAGCATCATCATCTTTCTGATACTTTGGATGTGTTTTCCTTTAACCGGTAAAGCGCAGGAGGAAAAGGTGGAAGTCTATGAAGTGGCCGACACCACCCTTATCTCCCCGGCCGACTCTACCGTTCAAGCGATTCTCCGGACTGCGGATGCCGACATAAAAGATATCAAACCGATAGACATAAGCTTTAAACCGGATCCCAACAAAGCCATCCTGTATGCACTTATTCCGGGAATGGGACAAATATACAACCGGAAATACTGGAAGCTGCCTATCGTATATGGCGGACTTATGGGATGTACCTATGCCATATCATGGAACAACCGGAATTACAAAGATTATTGGGATGCCTATAAGGATCTGCTCACAGAAGACCCGGATAAGAAACCGGAAGAATGGGGAAGCTGGACCAATTTTGTTCCACCCGGTGAAGATCCGGCCACAAAAATAAACGACAGCAACTTCAAAGATGGGCTGAAACGCCGGAAAGACTCTTTCAGACGATTCCGCGACTTGAGTATCATCATTACAGCCGGTGTATACATCATCAGTATCCTGGACGCTTATGTCGATGCTCAATTGTTTGATTTCGATATCTCGCCGGATTTATCCATGCGAATAGAACCTACCGTCACCCCCAAGACGGCTTACAGCGCACAAACGTATGGCTTTAATTGCAGCATAAAATTCTAAACAACATATGAAGAAACGTATCTCCCTATGGGTATGCCTTTGCTTTCTGATGCCCGCCCTACAGGCACAGACTGAAACGACACTGGAGGAAGTGGCGGACGACGAACAACAATATTCGGTTTTGTCAACCGATTCGATCCTGACCGAAGTAGGGCTTATCCCTGAAAGCCTGGATGCCAACGTGGATAGCCTGTTACGCTCCTGGCATGTTCAATACTTTGCAAAAAGAGAGGACTTTTGCCATGACGACAATACCAATGTCTTTTTCCCGGATTCGATCTACCAACAGCGTTTGGAAAGTATCCATCGCATCATTCCTATGACATACAACAAATCGGTACGGGATTGCATCAACCTGTATACGGAGAAACGACGCAACCTGGTCAAGTATATGTTGGGAATGGCCGACTTCTACTTCCCCCTGATCGAACAAATACTGGACGAACACGACCTGCCCATTGAATTGAAATACCTGGCTGTCGTGGAAAGTGCACTCAATCCGGTGGCCGTCTCACGCGTGGGCGCTGCCGGCTTATGGCAATTTATGCTGCCGACCGGAAAAAGCTACGGATTGGAAATAAATAGCCTGGTTGACGAACGAAGGGATCCGCTGAAAGCAACACATGCAGCCTGCCGCTATTTCAAAGATATGTATAACATATACGGCGACTGGAACCTGGTACTGGCGGCTTATAATTGCGGACTCGGCACTGTCAACAAAGCCATTCGCCGGGCAAACGGCAAAACGGACTTTTGGGATATATTCAATTACCTGCCCCGGGAAACTCGTTCGTATGTTCCTCTTTTCATTGCAGCGAACTATGTGATGAACTTCTACTGCGAACACAATCTCTGTCCGGTACAAACCAATTTGCCTTTAGCGACAGATACCATTATGGTGAATAAAATGTTGCACTTCGAACAAATCACGGACCTGATAAATGTGGATATCGACTTATTACGGGCACTCAACCCGCAATACAAACGGGATATTATTCCGGGCAATACCAAAGCGTCTATCCTGAAATTACCGGCAGCAGACACCTATACCTTTGTAGAGGTAGAAGATACGATTTATACACATAGAGTAGATGAATTACTGGCCAACAGCATACCTTACAACGCGATTAGCTCCGGCCAGTCCTCCACCCGGGAAAAGATCACCCATACCGCCCAAGCGGGAGAAAACCTATACACCATTGCCGACCGGTACGGGGTGACCGCCAAAGAGATCCGGAAATGGAACGGACTGGGATCGAATCGTGTGGGCAAAGGGAAACGCTTGGTCTTGTATGTCGACAACGGAGGCGTACGTTTTGCCTCCAAAACCCAAGCGGCAACACCGACGCAAGCTGCTGCTAACACGTCGGCAAACGAAAAAACGGAAAAGGGCTTTATCACCTATACCGTACAATCGGGAGATTCACTCTATACCATTTCAAAGAAATATCCGGGCATAACCGCTTCAGTCCTGCAAAAGACAAACAACCTGTCAGGCACAATGATCCGCCCCGGACAAAAACTTAAAATCCCCGTAGGATAAGCTGGCAAAAAGAAAGACGGACGTTCGACCATTTGCCTATTATCCATTTTAAATCTATTTTTGTATAAAAGAAGGGATTATGCCAACTATTATTTGTGCGATTTCAACTCCTCCCGGATGTGGAGGAATTGCTGTTATACGTTTATCCGGCAAAGGATGTATCGAATTAGCGGATACCGTGTTTACCTCCCCTGCCGGGAAAAAGCTAACGGATTGTTCACCCAATACGGTGCATTTCGGAGAGATAAAAGAGGAAAAACGATTATTGGACGAAGTGCTTGTTACACTTTTTCATGCACCGCACTCTTATACCGGTGAAGACACGGTGGAGATCACCTGCCACGGATCGGTCTTCATCCAACAGCAAATCCTGCAATTACTGATAGACAAAGGCGCACGACTGGCACTACCCGGAGAATATACCCAGCGCGCCTTCCTGAATGGAAAAATGGACCTCAGCCAGGCTGAAGCAGTAGCCGACCTGATCGCCTCTACCTCCGCCGGACAACACCGCCTGGCTATCAATCAGATGCGGGGTGGATTCAGTAACGAACTGATCCATTTACGCAGCCAACTATTGGATTTTACTTCCTTGATTGAACTGGAGCTCGACTTTACGGAAGAGGATGTGGAGTTTGCCGACCGAGCACGTCTGAGGCAACTGGCTTTGGATATCGAACAACTCATAAGTAAACTAGCGAACTCCTTCAGCGTTGGCAATGCCATCAAAAACGGTATCCCTGTTGCCATTATCGGAGAAACGAATGCCGGCAAATCCACCTTATTAAACTTATTGGTAGGCGAAGAGCGCGCCATCGTTTCCGATATCCACGGTACCACCCGGGATGTAATCGAAGACACCATCAATATCTCCGGCATCACCTTTCGCTTTATCGACACGGCCGGTATCCGCGAGACCACCGACACCATCGAATCATTGGGTATCGAACGTACCTTCCAGAAACTCAATCAGGCATCTATCGTGCTCTGGGTGATCGATCTGACCACCCCGGCCGCCGAAATCGAAACCCTCGCCAAACAAATCATGCCCCGCAGCGAAGACAAACACCTGATACTGGTATTCAACAAATCCGACCTCCTCTCCCCGGAAGAATTGAAAGACAAGCAAGAACTTCTTAGCAAGGTTCCGACCACCCGCATCTACATATCCGCCAAACAACAGGTCAATACCGAAGCCCTCCAGCAGCAGCTCCTCCAAGCCGCCGCCCTACCCGACCTCACTTCAAACGACGTGATCGTCACCAATCTCCGCCACTACGAAGCCCTCACCCACGCCCTTTCCGCCATCCAACGCGTCACCGAAGGCCTCTCCACCTCCCTCCCCGGCGACCTCCTCAGCCAAGACATCCGTGAATGCATGCACTACCTCGGCGAAATCACAGGCCAAATCAGCAACGACGACATACTAGGGAATATATTTGCGAACTTTTGTATCGGAAAATAAGTTGAGATTATCATTCATTTCCAATAACTATCATTAACAGCAAAGTATCTTATTGTAAATCAGTTATATTTTATCTAATTAATGCTTCCCTATTGTTAAATTCAATTGTTTCGCTTACTTTTGTACCGCGGCTGTACCACTGTGTTTTCATGTCTGTTTTTCAAGTTCTAATATAAATAAACGATGCATGATTGGAACACCATGAAACAAGGTGAAACATAGCGATACAAAATATTGGCGAAATAAGATGAAAGAACAAGGAAGTATACTAAAGATCTGTGAGTTTTGTGGCATTACATTCAATGCTTACAAGACTACGACCCGTTATTGCTCACACACTTGTAACTCAAGAGCGTATAAGGATAATAAACGGCAGATGAAGTTGACGGCTATCAACTATCGCACGATGCAGGAGATGGAGATGATTAGTGATCAGTATGAAAAGATCAAAGACAAAGAATTTCTCTCTGTATCAGAAACAGCCTTTTTATTGAGCGTGGGAAGAGTTACGGTATATCGATATCTACATTCCGGCAGTTTGCCGGCAGTTCAAATAGGAGGGAAAACATTTATTCGTAGAAAAGATATTGACACCATGTTTGATGCAAAAGAGGAATACAAAGCAAAACCCTCTACCGATCGCAAGCCCATATCTGAACTTTGTACGGTTGCAGAGGTAAAAGAAAAATATAAGGTAAACGAATCATGGATTTTTAAAGTAGCTAAGGAAAACAACTTTCCTCGTACATTAAACAAAGGAAAGACTTATTTCAGTCGTAAACATGTGGACGCTTACTTTTCCAAGAAGAACCAGCATACCGGCATTGCCGAATGGTATTCTGTAGATGATATAAAGGAAAAGTTTAATATGACTATCAATTCCGTATACTCATTCGTTTCTGAAAACTCAATCCCCAAAAAGAAAGAAGGCAAATATGTGTTTTACTCGAAATATCATGTGGATAAGTTAAAAGAAGAAATAGAGCCGGAAAGACTGGAATACTATACAGTTCCGGAAGCCATGGAAAAGTATAACATGAGCCGGGATCAGATATATCATTATGTGAAGTATCATAAGATTCCTAAAGTAAAGATTGGAAAGTCAATCAAGATTGCCAAACAGGAATTAGACAATGTATTAAACCCGATAATTATATAAGCCATGTCAATATCAAAAGTCACTTTACGTCGCCGACCTATCAAAAATGATATGGAGAGTTTATACCTGGACTTCTATCCGGCCATCCGCAATCCCGAAACAATGGAGATGAGTCGGAGGGAATATTTAGGAATCTATATCTACTTGCATCCAAAGAATGAAGTAGAGCGTGAGTATAATAATGAAATGCTTTTGAAAGCAGAAGCCATCCGCTCTATCCGTGTGCAATCTATAATTAATGAGGAATACGGATTCTTGGATAAACATAAGATGAAGGGAGATTTCTTAGCTTACTTCAGCGAAATGAGTAAAACTAAAGATCAGAAATGGTTGAGAGTTTATGATCACTTTTATAAGTTTGTTAATGGCAAGTGCACTTTTGGTGATGTAAATGTAGATTTGTGTCGTAAGTTTCGCTCTTATCTATTGAATGCAAATCAACTGAATCGGCCCAAGCATAAGATCGCTCGTAATTCGGCAGCCGGATATTTCTCTACCTTCCGCGGATTATTAAAAATTGCATACAGGGATAAACGGATCAAGGAAAACGTAAATGACTTTTTAGAGAAGATAGAATACGAGGACGTTCGCAAAGAATACCTAACCCATGATGAGGTGAAACTATTAGCAAATACGCCATGTGATATTCCGGTACTTAAAAACGCCTCACTCTTTTCCTGCCTGACAGGATTACGGATCAGTGACATTCTCAACTTGACGTGGGATGAAATTGTTCTTGGCGCCGACAATGGATACTGCTTACGGTTACGTACAGAAAAGACTGAAACAGAAACAACGCTCCCCATCAGTTTCGAAGCGTTGGAACTCTGCGGTGAACGTGGAAAAGGGAAAGTGTTCAAAGGACTACAGCGTTCCATGACACAATACCCCTTAAAAAACTGGCTCAAGAAAGCCGGGATTACGAAAAACATTACCTATCATTGTTTTCGGCACACGTTTGCGACCCTTCAGATAGCCTTAGGCACAGACATTTATACTGTCAGCAAAATGCTTACGCATAAAAATGTGAGTACAACTCAGGTGTATGCGGAACTGGTGAGTGAGAAGAAAAGAGAATCAGCGAATAAAATAAGTTTGAAATAAAAGTTTCAACAATGTTGGGACAAAATAAAATACAGTCATGAATAAAGAAGAAAAGATCATTGGTAATAGTCAAATAGTTATTTATCAGGCTCCGGATGGGAGTGCAAATCTTGATGTAAGACTCGAGAATGATACCGTGTGGCTCTCGCAAAAACAAATAGCAGAACTATTTGGTACAAAACGCCCAGCCATAACAAAACATCTTAGTAACATATATAAAACAGGAGAACTAGAGGAACTTAGCACATGTTCCATTTTGGAACATATGGGTAATGATGAGAAGCAACAATATCAAACTAAATTTTATAATTTAGATGCTATTATCTCGGTTGGTTATCGAGTAAATTCTCAAAATGCCACCCAATTTCGCATCTGGGCTAACAGAATTCTAAAAGAGTATCTGATAAAAGGGTATGCTGTAAATGAGAAGATTAAAATACAACAATATAGCGATCTAAAGCAGACCGTTAAGCTTTTGTCGAATGTATTGCAATCTAAAGAACTGTCAGCCGATGAAGCAACCGGATTATTGCAAGTGATAAGTGATTACACCTACGCATTGGACACATTGGATAGATACGACTATCAGGAATTAACTGTGGAACAAACCACTCCCAAGGAGTCCTTTCGAGCGACTTATGAGAGTGCAATGGAGGCAATTGAGTATCTTAGAAACAAGTTTGGAGGAAGTGACTTGTTTGGAAACGAAAAAGACCAGTCATTCAAAAGTTCTATTAATACGATATACCAGACATTTGATGGGCAAGAGCTTTACCCCAGTGTAGAGGAAAAGGGAGCAATGTTGCTCTATCTTGTAACAAAGAACCATTCTTTCAGTGATGGGAACAAACGAATAGCCGCATTTCTTTTCCTTTGGTTTCTGGAGAAGAATGGGATATTATATAAAATAGATGGAACAAAACTTATCGAAAACAACACCTTAGTTGCCCTTACTCTTATGATTGCCGAAAGCCGGACAGAAGAGAAAGATGTGATGGTGAAAGTGGTTGTTAATCTGATCAATAAGAACAATTGATGGTTGCTTTGAATTGTATCATCACTGATGCGACAAATTGTGCGGACAGTGTTGCCCCAATTTGCGACAGCATTGCTGACACAAACAACTATACTATAAAAATTGAGATTGTATGAGCGTACCGGCAAGCGAAGATTCACTGAAGCTTCTAGTGCAAAATTGCAAAGGAGCTATAAAAGATTTGGAAAATATCTTTCCTGCTATGATGAAATTACGCATTAGCCTCACAGAAATAAGAGCTGATGATATAGAGTATAAGGACACTATTATCGCTTTTCTCAGCAAAACAGAAGATTTATTACTGGGGAGCAACTTTATTTTGCATGAGTTGATGTCATCACTGCGATTTCTGCCAGAAACAACTTTCATTTATGAGAAACGCTATCATATACAGAATATTAATCTCAGCCTATGCGAAGCTTATAGTTATTTTTTAGGAAATAAAAATGATGGTGTTTGGTCTTTGTTAAAGCCCATGATTTTAGCGCTAAATAATTCGTCATTAAATTCTTATGTCGTAAAAATAGATAATGAATTGGCTATATTAGGAAAAGAGCATTGCGATGTGCAAATGCGGCATAGCACAGCGCATTATGACCAACCCATAGAACGTTATAAAAAGGTTAATAATATTACAGAAGAAGATAAATACTGCAAGGCGACATCAAAATATTTGCTTATTCATATGCATATTTCGCAAGTTTCGATGATAATAACTGACATCATAAAAAGAATTGTTCCTAAGAATGTGTCATCAAGTATTAAACCTATGATTCCTGCATTTGACATAAAGGCTTTTGTCGAAGAGAATATAGCAATAAAGCTTTCTTCAGATGAGCGAATAGCATATTTGTCTAGCGAGTCATTAATAAAAACAAGCAATAGCATAGACTCGTTGTATAAAAACCACTTAATGTGTGAAGGAGCTGAAAAATTTATTGCATCCAAAAACATAAAGTCAGCAACAAACATAGAGGCGCTTCACAAACTTATTATGTTACGCATGATGATTGGATTTATTCATTGTGATCTAACCTGTTCTATTAGAGCATATATGAATTCAAAATCCAGAGTAGAAAGGTCACTTCATTTACGAAGGATATATGTAACAGAAGTGTCAGGATTAACATATCTCTATGGCTATAATAAGGAGAAAAATGCCCAAAGCCTATGGCAGCAATTAATGAATATGGATATTAATGGTGATCGTGATGGCAACGAAAACAAAAAGGAATCTCTTAGGAAGAAATTAGAAGAACTTACGTCTAGCCTCAATAGTCCGCGTAGAAATCTTTACATCCATTTTCGTGAATATGAAAATCTAAACATTCTTAAAAGGTATGAAGCTTATGAAGAATTAAACCAACTGGATGAAGTAAAGAGAGCACTTAATCTCATTCATTTGTGTAAAGAAATTGATAATTACACAATATTTATGCTAAAACAAGTAGAAATAGAAGAACAACAGAAATCTAAAGACCAAATGGAGAAACGGCATGCAATGTTTGAAGATCTTCGATACAAAATGACAAATTCCAAATTGTCAGAAACAATGAAGGCACAAGCAATCTCAATAATAGATGAAATGGAAAGGAAGATAACTAAAATGTTTGATCCAGAGAAAATAGATAATAATGAAGAATAAATACCATGAATATATCATAATCTACCTATCAGTAGCGATTGGTTGCTTTGCTATTGGTCTTATTGTGAGAGCTACGGTTGTTGCTCAAGGGGTTGATACATTCTCGGCAAACACCATCTTCTGGCTTATTGCCGGACTTGGGATAATATCCTATTGTGTTCTTACTATAGCAATAAAAGGCTTATTGGATAAAACAGGTAAATTACTTTTCCCTAAACGCAAACAAATAAAAGAAGTGCCAAAGCCGAAGGAAGAACCAGTAAAACAACTCTCTTTGGATGAAATCCGGGCAGAAAAGCAAAAAGAACTTACCCTACAATATACTGAAAAGCTAAATACAGCAATCAGGTACACGCAAGAAACACTAGCCCTCTATGTGTCAGATGCCGACATGGACTTACTCTGTGAAAACATAGAAATCTACGCAGCCGGAAGCGACTTAAATACGCCCACTTTCAAGCCGGTAAAAGTAAAAGACCTGACCACTGTTGATATTTGCCACTTTGGTTGGAATATCTGGAATCACTTCGACGTAACAGACCAATGGGGAATCGCCCGATTCCTCAAAGCCGTGTTTGAAGAGAGACTGAAAGATCTGGAACTGAAAACCATTAAGAAAAAACTAAAGATATTCGAACCAAATAGCACAATTCAAATACAGGAAAATCTAAACAAAGCTGGCGATACAAAGTAAGGAACAGTATTAACCACTATCTCAAAATGTTTTTCTGGTGTTTCTCTGGTGATCCGTATCACCGTTGAAACACCATTTTTATTTGCACTGAAACAATTAAAAACCAATTGAATTATGTGCAACGAAAACATTACTTTCGATAAGTTACCCGAGGCGGTTGCTTATCTTATTAAAGAAGTATCAGAACTGAAAAGCTTGGTTGAGACGAAGCAAAGTCAACCGACAGAAAAGCGAGTTCCGATAGAAATTGAAGAAGCGTGTCGGCTGATTATGAAAGCCAAACCAACCGTTTACGCTTTGGCGAGAAAAGGACTTATTCCTTGCTATAAACGAGGAAAGAAACTGTTCTTCTTTGAAGATGAACTAATGGCATGGATTACTCAAGGTAAACGAAAAACCATAGAGGAACTGAAAGAAGAAGTTGAAGCCCGTGTCAACCAAGGAATCCGTCGCCGACCTGCACGTCGTAATTTTTAAAGCCAACGATTATGGAAAATAAAATTACAGCAGAGGGTATCATCCACGAAGCTCTACATTGTAAAGGGAAGATGTACGGCTCAGATTATCCGGTTCAAGTGCTCCCACATCAGATTCAGGATATTATCTATGCGACAGGAGAATGCCTCAACTATCCCATTGATTACATTGCAGCATCACTTTGTTTTGTACTATCAGTTGGAATTGGGAATACGCATGTTGCCAAGTTAAAGGAAGGCTGGTCAGAACGAGCGATTCTTTATATCGCCCTGATTGGTCGTCCGGGAGTAAACAAAAGCCATCCACTTAGCTTTGCTTTTCATCCTTTGTTTGAGCATGACGCAAAGAATGCCGTTACGTTTAAGAAAGAGATTAAGGAATACGAACAGCTTCTTTATCTCAGTCGGAAAGAGCGTGAGGAGAAAGGAATTAGCGAACAGCCAAACGAACCCGTTCTGAAAAAGTTTGTTGTTTCAGATATAACCCCCGAAAGCCTTGCCTTCATCCACGAAAATAACAAACGAGGAATTTGTTTATACACGGACGAGCTAGCTTCTTGGTTTAAGAACTTCAATCGCTACACAAAGGGTTCTGAGGAACAGTTCTGGCTCTCTCTTTACAATGGTAAGCCGATAATTTTGGATCGACGTGGATCCAAAAACTCTGTATCAGTCAAAAACTCCTTCATTGGCGTAATCGGCACCATTCAGCATGGAGTGTTGAGAGAGATGGCGAAAGGCGAGCGTAATCAAAACGGTTTTTTAGACCGCATTCTATTTGTGTTGCCAAACAATTTAGAAAAGCAGTATTGGAGCGATCAGCAGTTATCTCGGCATGTAATTCCTACTTGGAATAACCTGATGCAGAAACTTATCAATCAGGAATACCTCACCGATGACAATGGCGATATAATTCCTGTTGAGTTATATTTTCAAGAAGATGCTAGGAAGCGACTCTACGACTGGCAACGAGAGAATACGGATCAATGTAATCGAGAAATCAACGAGACGTTGATGGGTATTTACAGTAAGTTGGAAATATATGCTATTCGCTTCTGCCTGATCTTGCAAGTCGCTCGCTGGCTCTGTGGAGAAGCCTCTAAAGATTCTATTGATTTAGTCAGCGTAGAAGGGGCTATCGAGTTGGTTGGTTATTATCAGAAGACTGCACGTAAGGTTCAACAAATTATTGCCTCTTCTACAACTTTGGAGCAGCTTCCCTCCGACAAACAGCGATTGTATAATGCACTTCCGTCAGACTTCTCTACAGCGGAAGGAATACAAGTTGCTTCTCAGTTTTCCATATCAGCAGATAGCTTCAAACGTATGCTTAGTGATTTCAAGGATGGCTTGCTTGATAACTACAAACATGGACGATACCGGAAATTGCTTTAGCGCATTTTCCACATTCTCTACACTTTTGATTCTAAATCAAAGACATTCAGGTATATAACAATTTGTAAAACAATTCACTTTTCCGCTTTTTCATGCTTTTACCATACTTAAAGTGCGAGGTTGTGTAAACCGACACACACATTTCAACGAGAGTAAAGCATTGATTAACAGTCCCGTTTATCGAGAAATGCAGAAAGTATACAAAATGTAAAAAACATAATGAGCTATAGATATATATTAGAACCCTATAAAGGAATCGCAACGCGGCACACCTGCCCGACTTGTGAACAAAAGAAGTCCTTTTCTCGCTACATCGACACCGAAAATAAGGTTTCGTTTCCAAATCATGTGGGTAGATGCGACCGAGAAGAAAAATGTGGGTACCACTTCATACCAAAGCAGTATTTCGAAGAAAACCCAGAGCGGCGAGAGAGCTTTTCGGATTATCAGCCTACAATACAAAGAAGTTTTTCTCCTATGAAAGAAAAAGAGCCAAGCTATATTGACTCGAAGTTAGTCGAATCTTCCTTGTCTTGCTATCCGAAGAATAAGCTGTACCAATATCTGTCTTCTCAGCTCGGAGAAGATGAAACGATGAAGCTTATGATGAAGTATAAGGTCGGTTCTGCCAAACATTGGGAGGGAGCAACTGTTTTCTGGCAAAGGGATATTGCCGGAAGAGTGCGCACAGGAAAGGTAATGTTATACGATCCGGAGAGCGGAAAGCGAGTTAAGCACCCATACAATCATATCACATGGGTACACTCGCTCCTGAAGCAAGAAAACTTCAACCTGAAACAATGCTTCTTTGGCGAACACCTACTCGCCAGTCAATCCAATCTGCCGGTAGCAATTGTAGAAAGCGAAAAGACCGCTTTAATCTCTTCTTTCTATATGCCCCAGTTTCAATGGATCGCTACCGGAGGAAAGCATGGCTGCTTCAATGATGAGAACTTACAAGTTCTTAAAGCCAGAAAGACAATCCTATTTCCAGATTTGGGGGCATGGGAGGATTGGCAAGTGAAAGCCGATAAAATGAAGAGCCTAAACATAGAAGTCGAAATTTTCGATTTCTTGGAGAAACGAGCAACGCCGGAGCAACGGAAAGAGGGGTACGATATCGCCGATTTTCTACTTGAGGCGAAACAGCCGACAGCAATTCTTCAAGACATGATTAAACGTAATCCTGCCTTGAAAATACTAATGGAAGAATTTGGGTTAGTGCTTGACAATTCTTCAAAGAACAGGGTAAATCCTCGTAAGAAGACCGGATTTAGACTCTAATGGAAAATCTACGATTTTTAGCGGAGCAAGTTTATGTTTTGGTCATACCAAAACGCCACTTGCTCCCCAAAATGGGAGGAAATCCCGCTGGTCTAATAGTAAAACAGCAATTAAAAATGGAAGATAAAAAACCGAGAAAAACAGGTGGTCGCCCTACCAAAGGATTAGGCGAGAAGCGCACCTATATGGTCAGCTTTAAGATGGATTCTCGCGAGTACTTTTCGCTAAAGACGAAAGCCAAATCGGCAGGAATTAGCCGAAGTGATTTCATTCGTCAGTGTATGGCTGGAAGTAAAATTTGTCCACGCCTCACACCTGAACTGAACGATTATATCCGAAAGCTATCAGGTATGGGAAACAACCTGAATCAGATTGCCAGAAGAGCAAACGCCGAAGGATATATCAATACAAGAAGTGAATACCTCTATCTGGCAGATAAGATTGATAACGTAATTGAAATGATTGAAGATGATGGCAAAAATAGTAAAGGGTAAAGCGTTCAAGGGTGTGGTCAATTACATTCTGGACAAACAGAAGAATACGGAGATTGTCGATTTTGACGGGCTTCGAGTGAAGAGCAAAGCTTCCATCGTTCAGAGTTTCGTGACCCAAGCAAGCCTGAATAGCCGTGTATCAAAACCGGTTTGTCATATCTCGCTGGATTTTTCCGCACAAGATAAAGATAATCTATCTAATCAACTGATGGGACGGATTGCTTACGACTATATGAAACAAATGGGTATAGTGAACACACAGTATATCATTGCGAGGCATTTCGACAAGGAACATCCGCATATCCATTTGGTTTATAACCGGGTGGATAATAATGGCAAGACGATTACAGATAGCAACGACCGTTTCCGAAGTGAGAAGATCTGCAAGGAACTGACTGAGAAATATGGTTTATACTTCGCCACCGGCAAAGAGAACGTAAAAGAACACCGCTTGAAAGAGCCGGATAAGACCAAATACGAGATATACAATTCTCTCAAAACATTGGTGCCAAAATGCAAGAACTGGCAACAATTAACGAATGAACTGCAAAAAGAAGGGGTAAAAACCGAATTCAAGACCAAAGGGAATTCCGATGAAGTGCAGGGAGTCCGGTTTGAGAAGAATGGTTATTTGTTCAATGGTTCTAAAGTGGATAAGATGTTTAGTTATTCGAAAATTGATTATCAGTTGGGACAAAACGCCCGTAGTCAGTCGGTAAGTCAAAGTCAGGAACAATCTCACTCTACCAGTAATGCCGTTATATCAACAATCGGATCAGTCGGTTCTGCTTTGGGTGGATTGTTTGATATTCAGCCTGGAAGCGGCTTCGATGAGAATGAAGCCGAATATCTTCGCCAACAGCGATTAAAGAAGAAACCGAGACGAAAGTTCGGACGACAAATGTAAATGTATTAACAAATTAAACAGTAAGATCATGAAAAATATAGAGATAAACGAAGTGTACACGCTTTTTGAAGAAATCAAGAAATTGATTAAAAAGGGGAACGATAATATTCCTACCGTTGTTCAACCCGAAATAGAGTTGCCAGACTTATCTGCAATCAGTGAGCTAACTGATAAGTTACAAGAAGCAATAGACGAGGTTCGCAAACCTGTGAAGACTGAGTGCCACCATACATTCAGTATTGGCTCGAACAAAATTTTCTTTAGTGTAATCGGTATGGGTATCGCCTTGCTTGTGTGTATGTTTGTGATATACTACCAGCGAGAGGGAATTGCCTCTTATAAAGATAACGACCTGAAATATCGCTATGTTAAGATGCAAGGAGAAATAACGCCGGATGGAATAGGGAATTTGGAAATTATCTTTGATTATAAGCGAGATAGTGTAAAAGTTATCCGAAAGCAAGTAGAACAACATGAGAAAGCAGTATTGGAAGAAGCCAAGCGTTTGGAGCAAGCGAGGTTAAAAGAGCAAGAAGCTGAACGACTAAGACGCGACGCGGAGAATTTGAAGCAAAATAAATAGTTGTTCTTAAGAATTTGGTCCTATAAAAAAACAAGTGAACCCCAAGGTGGACCTCAAGGCCCTCAAGAGAAAATAACAGAACATTGCCTATATTGGGAACGGCTATAGTGGTCATTGGGCGATTAACGAATAATAAAGAGTGTTACATGAAATTGCAAATTGAAGAAAAACAAGTAACAGCCTGAAAAAGAGAATAGATAAAGCGAGGATATTTGTCCTTGCTTTATTTTTATCGCAAATAAATCACTATATTTGTGCGAGCAATTTGTATATTTCACTAAGAAAAACAATCTAATGGAGCTAAATAGAATAAAGGAAATACTTGATGAAAAAGGAATTAAGCAAACTTGGCTTGCCGAAAAACTGGGCAAAAGTTTCAGTTCGATTAATGCCTATGCGTGTAATCGAAAGCAACCGAGTTTGGAAGTGTTGAACCAAATTGCAGAAATATTACAAGTTGATATGATAGAATTGATTAAAAGTCGTTCATATAACAATAACAATGTCTGAAAGGAGATAAAAAGACAAGTAAAATCAAAAGGTTTACAAACAAATATAAGAATGACAAGCATAGATCAAAAAGCTGAATTGCAAAACAAAATATGGAAAATAGCCAACGAAGTACGTGGGGCTGTAGATGGATGGGATTTTAAACAGTTTGTATTGGGAGCACTCTTCTATCGTTTTATTAGTGAAAATTTCACTAATTACATTGAAGGTGGTGATGACAGTATTGGCTATGCAAACTTATCCGATGATGTAATAACACCAGAAATAAAAGATGACGCCGTCAAGACTAAAGGATATTTTATCTATCCTAGTCAACTTTTTGTAAACATAGCCAAAACCGCCAATACCAACCCCAATCTTAATACAGACTTAAAAGCTATTTTTGACGCAATTGAAAGTTCTGCAAATGGTTATCCTTCCGAAGAAGATATAAAGGGATTGTTTGCCGACTTTGACACCACCAGCACAAGACTTGGCAATACCGTTGAAAACAAAAACAGTCGTTTAGCAGCCGTATTGAAGGGTGTGGAAGAACTCAATTTTGGAAATTTCGAGGATAACCAGATAGACCTGTTTGGCGATGCATACGAATTTCTCATCTCTAATTATGCCGCTAACGCAGGGAAATCGGGAGGTGAGTTTTTTACGCCGCAACACGTTTCCAAGCTCATTGCACAGCTTGCGATGCACAAACAGACAAGCGTGAATAAGATTTATGACCCTGCTGCCGGTTCGGGCTCCTTGCTTTTACAAGCCAAAAAACACTTTGACAATCATATTATTGAAGAAGGTTTTTGGGGTCAGGAAATAAACCATACCACTTATAACCTAGCTCGTATGAATATGTTTTTGCACAACATCAACTACGACAAGTTTAATATTGCGCTTGGTGATACGCTGAGAGATCCTCACTTTGGTGATGAAAAACCTTTCGACGCAATCGTTTCCAATCCGCCTTATTCGGTAAACTGGATTGGTTCGGATGATCCCACGCTGATTAATGATGACCGTTTTGCCCCCGCCGGTGTGCTTGCTCCTAAATCAAAGGCTGATTTTGCCTTTGTATTGCATGCACTGAGTTATCTTTCAAGTAAAGGTAGGGCGGCTATTGTCTGTTTTCCTGGTATCTTTTATCGTGGTGGAGCCGAACAGAAGATTAGAAAGTACTTGGTAGATAATAACTTTGTAGAGACTGTAATTTCTTTAGCTCCAAACTTATTCTATGGGACTTCAATTGCAGTAAATATTCTGGTGCTTTCCAAACATAAAACCGAGAATACAACCCAGTTTATAGACGCAAGCGGTGAAGATTTTTTCAAGAAGGTAACCAATAATAATGTGCTTGAAGATAAACACATTGAAAAGATTATGAAGTTGTTCGACCGCAAAGAGGATATTGAGCATGTGGCAAAATCTATTGACAACAAACTGATTGCTGAAAACGATTACAACCTCTCCGTTAGCTCCTATGTGGAAGCGAAGGATATGCGTGAGAAAGTAGATATTGTCCAACTGAATGCAGAGATAGAAAAAAACGTAGCCAAAATAAACACGCTCCGTGCTGATATTGATGCTATAATAAAGGAGATTGAAGCATGAGGTACATAGAGAAATTGTTAGAGGGGGTTGAGGTGAAATGGAAGAAGTTGGGAGAAGTTGCAGAGTTAAAACGAGGCACTTCGATTACTAAGAGTACTTCAAATGAAGGTCAATATCCCGTTATTTCTGGTGGACAACAGCCTGCATATTATATTGACCAGTTTAATCGCAAAGGTGAAACAATTACAGTTGCTGGGTCTGGTGCATATGCTGGTTTTGTAATGTATTGGAATGAACCAATTTTCGTGGGAGATGCCTTTTCGATTAAAGCAGATGAATCACAAGCTTTGTCACGTTATGTTTATCATTTTTTACTAAATATTCAAGATAAAGTTCATGACTTAAAATCTGGTGGTGGTGTGCCTCACGTATATGCAAAAGATGTAGCACGTTTTAATATCCCCATTCCACCTCTCAAAATCCAAAAAGAAATCGTTCGTATTCTCGATACTTTTACAGAGCTTACAGCAGAGCTTACAGCAGAGCTTACAGCAGAGCTTACAGCTCGTAAAAAACAGTATAATTATTATAGAGAAGAATTTTTCAATTTTGATGAGGAAAAAGTTGAGCAGATACCATTAGGAGAAATTGGAGAGTTTCAAAGAGGCAAACGATTCGTAAGGAACAATATGATTTTAGAGGGTGTTCCTTGCATACATTATGGTGAAATGTATACTCATTATGGTACTTGGGCAAACGAAAGCAAATCATTTCTTAGTGAAGTGTTAGTTGAAACTAAAAAATTGAGAGTTGCAGAAAAGGGAGATGTTGTAATTGTTGCAGCTGGTGAGACAATTGAAGATCTTGGAAAGGGAACAGCTTGGTTAGGTGATAAAGGTGTTATTATCCATGATGCCTGTTTCTCGTACAGAAGCCCGTTAAACCCTAAATATGTCGCTTATTTTACACGCACTAAACGTTTCCATGATCAAATTAAGAAACATATATCTTCAGGTAAAATTTCTGCAATTCACGCTAAAGGTTTAAGTACGGCAGTAATTCCTGTCCCTTCACCAGAAGAACAAGAGCGTATTGTTTTCATTCTTGACAAATTCGACACGCTGACTACTTCAATAAGCGAAGGTCTTCCTAAAGAGATAGAGTTACGAAACAAGCAGTATGAATATTACCGAGACATGTTACTAACATTTCCCAAAGATAATTTAAAGGCATAATATGGGACAGTCATTAACAGAAATAGCACAAACTCTTAAAGATGCTAATAAGAAAGTTCAATTAATTTACGCCTTTAATGGCACAGGAAAAACACGATTGTCGCGTGAATTTAAAGAATTGATATCCCCAAAAGATGCAGATGCAGAAGGCGAGAATGAATCAGGAATCAAAATGCTTTACTATAACGCCTTTACCGAAGATCTATTTTATTGGGATAATGACTTGGATGCAGACGCAGACAGAAAACTAAAAATACAACCAAACAGTTTTACCAAATGGGTACTTGAGGATCAAGGGCAGGAGCCAAATATTGTTGCGAACTTCCAATATTATACCAGCGACAGATTAACGCCTCTTTTCAGTGAAGATTTCTCTGAGGTTCGTTTTTCTTTTGAACGTGGAAATGATGAACATCCTGGAAATATAAAAATATCTAAGGGCGAGGAAAGTTGTTTTATATGGAGTGTTTTTTATAGTTTTTTGGAGCAAATTATTAGTGTATTAAATGTAGCAGAGATCGAAGAGCGCGAGACCGATCAATTTAATGACTTGAAATACGTTTTTATAGATGACCCTGTAAGTTCATTAGACGATAATCATTTAATTGAGTTGGCTGTAAATATAGCCGGATTAATCAAATCAAGCCAATCTAATTTAGAGTTCATTATAACAACGCATAATCCTCTGTTTTACAATGTGCTATTTAATGAGTTTAACAATGCTGACTCACGTTATGGTTATAAGGTGAAACATTCAAAAAAATGGAGATTGGAAAAGTTGAACGACGGAACTTTTTCGCTTGAAGACTCTAAGGACTCTCCATTTTCTTATCATCTTTTTCTTTTATCTGAATTAGAAAAGGTAATGGTGTCTGGCGATATTCAAAAGTATCACTTTAATTTTCTTCGCAATATCTTAGAAAAAACATCTACGTTTCTCGGATACACTAATTGGGAAGAACTCTTGCCACAAGAAGCACGTAGTGCATATTATCGTCGAATACTTAATCTCTCCAGTCATTCTAAACATCATGGTGAAGAGAGTTCTATTATAGAAGAAAATGACAAAAGAGTATTAAGGTACTTAGTAAATGACCTAATAATACCCACATATCATTTTAGATCAAGTATTAACAATAACGAAACTGAAGGAAATGCAGCAATATAGAACCATAGCAGAATCGAACAATTTTATTGTTCTGGATGAATATAACAAGTATTCAATGGTAAGTGAACCGCCCGTTGTCTATCAAACGGAGTCAGCTCTTGAACGTGAATTTATACGAGACTTAATCAGTCAAGGCTATGAAAATCCATCCAACCTCACTACAGCCAGAGCTATGCTCGCCAATGTAAGGACACAGCTTCAGACTCTCAATAACATGGAGTTTACGGATAGCGAATGGGCTCGTTATGTGGAAGAGTATTTAGATAAACCGAGTGACAACCTTGTTGAAAAAACAAGGAAAATACACGATAATTATATCTACGATTTTGTTTTTGATGATGGGCATATCCAAAACATCTACTTAGTAGATAAAAAGAATATTGCCCGGAACAAGGTGCAGGTGATCTCGCAATTCGAACAAGAAGGAATGTATGCTAATCGTTATGATGTTACTATACTGGTCAATGGCTTGCCTATGATTCAAGTAGAACTTAAAAAACGCGGGGTTGCTATCAGGGAAGCATTTAATCAGGTGCATCGCTATACCAAAGAGAGTTTTAATAGCGAAAACTCACTCTTTAAATATCTACAGATTTTTGTTATCTCAAACGGTACGGACAGCCGTTATTTTGCCAACACAGTAAAGCGAGATAAAAACAGCTTCGACTTTACTATGAATTGGGCAAAAGCGGATAATACGCTAATCAAAGATTTGAAAGACTTTACGGCTACATTTTTCCAGAAAAATACTCTTTTAAATGTGCTACTTACCTACTCTGTCTTTGATACAAGTGATACACTTCTTATCATGAGACCCTACCAGATTGCAGCAACAGAGAGAATCTTATGGAAAATAAAAAGCTCGTATCAATCAAAAAAATGGTCGAAAGCAGAAGGTGGCGGATATATATGGCATACTACGGGGTCGGGTAAAACCCTCACCAGTTTTAAAGCTGCTAGATTAGCAACACAGCTTGAGTTTATTGATAAAGTATTTTTTGTAGTCGACCGGAAGGATCTCGACTTTCAAACGATGAAGGAATACCAACGATTTTCTCCGGATAGCGTAAACGGGTCGGATAGTACAGCGGGCTTAAAAAGAAATATTGAAAAAGACGACAATAAGATTATTGTTACAACTATTCAGAAGCTGAATAACCTGATGAAAAGTGAGGGTGATTTACCCATTTATCAAAAGCAAGTAGTCTTCATCTTTGACGAAGCCCATCGCTCTCAGTTTGGCGAAGCCCAGAAAAATCTGAAGAAAAAGTTTAAGAAGTTCTATCAATTCGGTTTTACCGGAACACCCATATTCCCTGAAAATGCTTTGGGAGCAGAAACTACGACAAGTGTATTTGGTCGTGAATTGCATTCTTATGTAATTACTGATGCCATTAGGGATGAGAAAGTACTGAAGTTCAAAGTAGACTACAATGATGTTCGACCTCAGTTTAAGGAAATAGAATCAGAACATGATGAGAAAAAGTTAAGTGCCGCAGAAAACAAAGCAGCCTTGCTCCATCCTGCTCGTATCAAAGAAATTTCTCAATACATCTTACATAATTTCAAGATAAAAACCCATAGAAATCAAGGAAGTAATAAAGGGTTTAACGCTATGTTTGCTGTCAGTAGTGTTGATGCTGCAAAATGTTATTATGAGGAATTGAATCGTTTACAACGAGAGAGCGAAAAACCGCTGAAAATAGCAACAATCTTCTCATTTGCTGCCAATGAAGAACAAAATGCCATAGGTGAGATAATTGATGAAACCTTTGAACCTTCTGCAATGGATAGTAGCTCCAAAGAATTTTTAGCTAAGGCTATCAGTGACTATAACGTTATGTTCAAGACTAGTTATGGTGTTGAAAGTAAAGAATTTCAAAACTACTATCGCGACCTTGCCAAACGAGTAAAAAGTAAAGAAGTTGATCTTTTAATTGTTGTTGGGATGTTCCTTACAGGCTTTGACGCGCCTACTCTTAACACATTGTTTGTTGACAAAAACCTGCGTTATCATGGTTTAATGCAAGCATACTCACGTACCAACCGTATTTATGATGCGACAAAGACTTTTGGTAATATTATCACTTTCAGGAATTTGGAGCAAGCAACAATTGATGCGATTACTCTGTTTGGAGATAGTAGTACGAGAAATGTAGTTCTTGAAAAGAGCTACAAAGAATATTTGGAAGGTTTTACGGATATTGCCACAGGAGAAGCCCGCAGAGGCTATCTTGAAGTGGTGAAAGAGTTGAACGAAAAGTTTCCAAATCCGGATGAAATCGTTACAGAGAAAGACAAAAAGGAATTTTCAAAACTATTTGGAGAGTATTTGCGTGTAGAAAACATCTTGCAGAACTATGATGAATTTACAAATCTCAAAGCACTCCAAGAAATAGACATAAACGACCCTGCAGCTATCGAAACATTTAAAGAGACTCATTATGTGACAGATGATGATATTGCCACGATGCAAGAAATAGAATTGTTGCCAAATCGAACTGTTCAGGATTATCGGTCAACATACAATGATATACGTGATTGGTTGAGACGAGAGAAAAGCAGTAAAGAAGCGGAAGAATCGACAATCGACTGGGATGATGTAGTCTTTGAAGTAGATCTGCTTAAATCTCAAGAAATAAACCTTGATTATATTCTTGAACTTATTTTTGAGCATAATAAAAAGACCAAAGATAAAGTTTCATTGATAGAAGAAATTCGTAGGATTATTCGCGCAAGTATTGGAAATAGAGCAAAAGAGAGCTTAGTCGTTGATTTTATTAACAATACAAACCTTGATGTCATTCAAGATAAAGCTAATATAATAGATTCATTCTTCGAATATGCCCAACGCAAACAAAAAGAAGAGGCGGGGCAACTAATTACAGAAGAAAGTTTGAATGAGGAAGCGGCAAAGCGTTACATCACAACTTCTTTAAAGCGGGAGTTTGCAAGCGAAAACGGAACAGAACTAAATGCTATTTTACCAAAGATGAGTCCATTAAATCCGCAGTATCTGACTAAAAAACAAAGTGTCTTTCAAAAGATATCAATGTTTGTTGAGAAGTTTAAAGGTGTGGGAGGGCAACTATAATATAGAAACAAATGACCAACTTCGAAGAATACCTCCAACACCCCGACCCAGAAAAGCGAGAAAGAGCCGCTAACTGGAGCATGGCAATTGGTCTGCAAGCAGTCGATGGCTTGAAGGCCTCAAACTACTTGGTTGAAATTGCTCGAAGACAGATAGAAGGGGAGATAACAATGGATGAAGTGCAAGAGTTAATTTCTGCGTATTATCAGGCAAAAAGGAAGCAGAAGAATGATGCGGATAAAGTGATCGGAACAGATGAAAAGCTATAAAAACGTCTAAATCTCCGTTTTCACCTCGCCCATTATTTTGCTCAATTATTATAATGTACAGTATTTCAACACATTAATCATGCGCCATCTTGGCAAATTAAAGAAAAATAGTACATTTGCACCGGATAAAATGCTAAATAATTGGTTCTCAACACATTCTATACACTTGTTTTTTGAGCTTTGTACCGCCAAAAATGCTATTTAGCTGATAATATGATATATACATATCCTGTATCGGGAAGTGACATTTTAAGTATATTCGTGCGTGCGTTTTGTATGTTTCACTGAAAAACAATCCAATGGAACTAAACAGAATAAATTTAGCTTTTGCCGCTTTAAGTGTTCCCATCAACCGGGAAGTATTAGAATATAATACTTTGTATCCTTTCAGGCAGGCTTGATATCCAAGAGCCGAAGCCAGGTAGCTTTTCCCTGT
>NZ_QVMG01000015.1 GCF_010500925.1 Parabacteroides sp. 52 | reverse complement strand
ATTTATAAAGAATTCAAACTGCTCCACCACTGCAAGCAGTGGTCCCCCTCTTCTTATCCAAGAAGAGGAGCCAGGATAGTATCAGTCACTACCTTATTCTCCATTTTGCTTTACGCTTTGCGAAACGATTTTTGCTTCCATTTTCAGTTTTAAAAAATAGGATTCCTTAACAGTGTAATATGCTATCCGCTTTCAAGGAAACACTATCTTCGCGTCATTGTTAACAAATGACTTTTGTGGGGTAATGAAGAAGTGTTTTTATTTCATCTGTGTGTTTTTGTGTATGAGTGTTTCTTTATTAGCAATGGATCATCCTGGGATCAAAGGAAAAGTGATTGATGCTAATAATAATCAACCGATAGATTTTGCGGATGTTCTCCTTTTCATTCAAGGAAAGGAGCAACCGATTATGCATATACTGCCTGATACGGACGGGGTCTTTCGTTTTTCGAATATGAAAGAGGGAGCCTATTCTTTATTGATTCGCCTGGTAGGGTATGATGTGTATACGCGGCAGGATATTGTTTTGTCTCCTGCCTCTCCTTGTTTGGATTTGGGGATCGTTGCGATGCAACCTCTGGAAATCGGCCTGGCGGAAGTAGAGGTGGTAGCACAGAAGAAACAGATCATCTATAAACTGGATAAACGGGTGATAGAAGCATCCTCCAATATGTTGGCCAGTGGTGGTTCGGCTGTTGATATATTGGAAAATACACCTTCCATTCGGGTAGATGCAGAAGGCGAAGTCAGCTTCCGGGGAAGCAGTGGTTTTGCGGTTTACGTGGATGGCAAACCCAGTGTCTTTTCGGGTACTCAGGCTTTGGAACAAATACCGGCCGGACATATTGAAAATATAGAAATCATTACCACTCCCTCTGCCCGTCATGATACGGGAGGGGATGTCGGGATTATAAATATCATCACCAAAAAGCATTCCCAACGAGGCCTGAGCGGAATGGTGAATCTAACAGGCAGTACACTTCTTTCGCGGGGGGCTGATTTTCTGATAACTCAACAAAACGATGCTTCCCGGTGGTATGTCGGAGGGGTGTGGACGGACCGGCTTTTAAAGAGTGATTTTAATCAACAAAAAACAACTCTTTTGGGTGATACCACAACGATGTCCCATTCGGATGGACCGAGGAAGAGTAATAATTTCAATTATGCTCTCAAAGCCGGAGCGATGTATTCTTTGCCTAAAACGACATTGAACCTGGATCTTGAAGGCGGATATGGAGGAAGGGAACGAGAAGGCGACCTGGATTATCGGGAGGAGCGTTCGGCCGATAAAGGGATGTTTGAAGCCGGAGATTATTTGAGTCGTGACTATTACGACCTGCATGAAACTTATTTTCAGGGAAGTATCGGAGCCGATCATAAATTGAATGATAAAGGGCATCAGTTGACTGCCTCTTTCTATTTGAAATATGGAGGAGATGCCTTGGAGTATTTCCAAAGTGACCTGTTCGATAAAAACAATGAACGCCAACAGGGACACCGTGCCTATGAAGACGAACATCGTTGGACGGTACGTGGGAATGTGGACTATATCTTTCCGTACCGGGAAACGGGACGTCTGGAGTCTGGTTATCAATATTTCTCTTATCTGGAGGATGGGGATTACAGTATGGAATTCTGGAATCCGGAGAAGAAAGAATTTTACTGGCGGGATGATATCTATAATACCTTTTATTTTCAGCATGGCATAAACTCGGTCTATGCCCTTGTGTCGGATAGTTATAAATCGTTTCAGTATCAGGTAGGACTCCGGGGGGAGCATACACACCGGGTTTTACGCAGTTCCATAAAAGGAAAAAACCGGACATTTAATCATTTTGATCTTTTCCCATCTTTGCATCTGGGGTATAACTTCCCGAAGGAGCATCAACTGATGGCTTCTTATTCCCGGCGTATAACCCGGCCGCAGTTGTTTTATATGGAGCCTTATATTACCTATCGTGATTATTATTCTGCCGAGATCGGGAATCCCGATATACGTTCCGAGTATATAGATTCGTATGAGCTTAATTATAAGAAGAATATCCATGAACATACTTTGTCGGCTTCTGTTTTTCATCGGAGCCGTAAGGATAAGATCGAACGGTTGCGTGTCCCGTATGAAGCCGGAGTGACATTGGACTCTATGGCCAATGTAGGGAACGACTATTCGACCGGACTGGAGGTAAGTGCACAAATACAAGCCATGCGTCGGTGGCATGTGAATCTGAATGCCAGTCTGTATCATTATAAGGTGGTAAATAAACTCTCACGAAGTGATAAAAAGGAGACGAGTACGAATTACGAAGTGGCTTTAAACAATACGTTTGAAGCGGCGAAATATACCCGTATCCAATTCGATGGCAACTTTGTAGGGCCTTCAGTAACCACACAAGGGAAGACGGATGCTTTCTGGTATGTCAACCTGGCGGTTCGTCAGCAAATGCTCAACCGGAAATTATCCGCTACACTTTCTTTCCGGGATGTATTTAACTCTGCCCGTTATGTGAGTAACATAACGACTTCGGATTTACAATCGATTACCCGTATTCGACCGAAATATCCATCTATCACCTTGACACTGAGTTATACCTTTAATAATTATAAAATAAAAGGCAGTCAATCCAAGGTACAACATGATTTGTTTGAAGGAACGAATCATTAGAGGCAGATTCGGACAGGTCCATATGCGATTGAGAAATAAAGCTTTTAAGCAAATGAGCTGCCGATGATATCTAATAACTCCGAGGTGATATTTTGTTGCCTTAGTTTATTGTATGTCAGTTGTAGTCCGCCTAAAATCTCATCCGCATTTTCTGTTGCCAGCTGCATCGCCATGGTGCGTGCCGCGTGTTCGGAGGTCTGACTATCCATGATTGTTGTATACAGATTCGTTTTTAGAAGCATGGGGATCAATGTGTCCAATAAATCTTCTTTCGACGGTTCGAGGATGAAATCATCCTTCTCTTCCGTACTTTTAGCGACAAGGTCCTGGGAGAAAGAGTAGGGGAGCAGGGTGGTCTCTTTTATCTCTTGTATGGCCGTACTTTGGTAGTGATAATAAAGCATCTCTACTCTTTTTACTTTCCGCGAACGATAGAGCTCCATGAATAAGGAGGCTGTCTCTGCAATTTCTTCATACGATGTTCTACCGGCAAGTGCGTCCAGGTTTGTTCCGGGGTCGGTACCTATATTGAGTCCGGCATGTTCTATTGCCTCCCGTATTTTTTTACCAATAGGGAAAAAGATTAATTTGTCGTCCGGGTATAAAGCCGGAAGGCTCTGTAATTCTTTGATCATATTGGCATTAAAAGAACCACACATGCCAGAGTTGGATGCCATAAGAACCATGGCTATCGGGCCGGATGTGTTCTTTGTCGTATACGGTGTTTCGTAATCCATACAAAGACTCAACAGACCGGAAGCCAGCCGGTCTAATGATTCTTTATACATAATTGCATTTTCCAAAACGCTTTGCGCATGATGTAACTGGGCGGAAGAGACCATTTGTCTGGCCTGGGTTATCTTCTGGGTGCCGCCGACAGAGGCAATGCGATTTTTTACTTCTTTTAGTGAAGCCATGATCTTTATCCTTTAAATTCTTTACTCACAGAGGCTGCTACTTCTTTTAAGATCTTTTCTATGTCTTGATTGATGATACCCTTTTCTAAGGGAGTTAATACATCCTCTTTGTATTGAAGCCTGAGCTCTTCCAGATACTTTTTCTCGAACTCGCTCACATGCTCCAGTGGTATTCTCCTGAGCAGACCATGGGTGCCGCAGTACAGGATAGCGATTTGCTCCCCGGTGTTTAGCGGCTGGTATTGCGGTTGGATGAGTAATTCCGTATTTTTACGTCCTTTATCGATCACTTGTTCGGTGACCGCATCCATATCTCCCCCGAAGCGCGTGAAAGCTTCTAACTCGCGGTATTGAGCCTGTTCGATTTTCAATGTGCCTGCGACCTTTTTCATCGAAGAAACCTGGGCTTTACCTCCTACGCGGGATACCGATATACCTATATTAATAGCCGGTCTGTTACCTTGATTGAAGAGGTCGGTATCGAGGAATATCTGTCCGTCGGTAATAGAGATCACGTTTGTCGGAATATAAGCAGACACATCCCCCGCTTGTGTTTCAATGATCGGCAAAGCAGTTAATGAGCCACCTCCTTTCACCCGTCCTTTGAGAGTGTCGGGCAGGTCATTCATACGAGCGGCTATCTCATCCTGGTTGATGATTTTTGCCGCCCGCTCCAACAGGCGGGAGTGCAGATAAAAAATATCCCCCGGATAGGCTTCCCGGCCGGAAGGACGACGCAGGATCAGGGATACTTCCCGGTAGGCGACAGCCTGTTTGGATAAATCATCGTATACGATCAGTGCATGCCGGCCTGTGTCACGGAAGTATTCACCGATAGCAGCCCCGGCAAAAGGAGCAAAATACTGCATGGCTGCCGGATCGGAAGAGGTGGAAGTAACCACTATGGTATAATCCATCGCTCCTTTTTCGTGCAATGTGTTTACCAATGCGGCAACAGTAGAAGCCTTTTGTCCGATGGCAACATAGATACAATATACCGGTTTCCCTTCTTCGTAATTCTTGCGTTGGTTGATAATGGCATCAATGGCTATGGATGTTTTTCCTGTCTGGCGGTCTCCGATAATCAATTCGCGTTGACCACGTCCGATGGGTATCATGGCGTCAATCGCTTTAATACCTGTTTGTAAGGGCTCGTTTACCGGTTGGCGGAAGATGACTCCGGGAGCTTTTCTTTCCAAAGGCAGGGAAATGCGTTCCCCTGTGATCGGTTCCAATCCATCGATAGATTCTCCCAATGGATTGATCACCCGGCCTATCATGCCTTCACCTACGTGGATAGAAGCAATCTGCCCGGTACGTTTGACAGTATCCCCTTCATTGACCAATTCCGTAGAGCCTAATAGTACTGCGCCGACATTATCTTCTTCCAGGTTCATCACGATGGCTTTTATACCATTGTCGAACTCCAATAACTCGTTTGCTTCGGCATTTTTTAATCCGTATATACGGGCTACTCCGTCACTTACCTGAATAACTGTGCCCACTTCTTCCAGACTTTTATCCGGATCCATCTGATCCAGCATCTTATAGATAATATCTGAAGTCTCACTCACCTTTATATTCTCTGTCATAGCCTATTCAATTTTAAACCTTGTTTTATTTGTCTCAGCTGGGAGGTTATGCTGGCATCCCAGCGATAGGTGTCCCATCGCATAATATAGCCGCCGATAATTTGGGGATCTACTATATTCATAATGTCTACCGTTTCGGCAGTCAGCTGTTCCAGTCTGCCGACAATCTTTTCTTCCATCTTTTTATCAATCGGTACGGCGGTGGTGATAGCCACATGCAGGAGTTTCTTCTCTTGCCTGTAAATATCCTGATAACTCAAACATATCGTTTGCAGGAAGTCCTCTCGTTTTTGCTGGATGATAAGCCGGATGAAAGTCTGGAACTCTTCACTTATATTTCCTCCGGCGCTCAATACGATAAGTTCTTCTTTTTGCTTTCCAGGAAGGACGGGACTTGCTAACGTACGTTTCATGGCAGGATATTGCACATAACTCTTACTCAAGGCAAGGGTCTCGTCGTAAATACATTTCTCTTTTTGATGCGCTTGTGCATATTTATAAAGAGCGATTGCATATCTTCTGGAAATTGTACCTCTATCCATTTTTCTATGATTTATAGATTATCTCCTCTTGCAGAAGACGATCGATAAGCTCTTTCTGCTTTTTATCTCTTGTCAAATCTTCACTTACCACTTTTCCGGCAATTTTGACCGAGATATCCACTATCTGATCTCTCACTTCTACCAATGCTTTTCGCTTGGATTCTTCAATCTCTGCCATGGCTCTTTCCAGTCGCATACGGGCTTCCGTTTCGGCTGTCTGCAGGGCTTCACTCTCGATCCTTTTTTTGGTTTCTTGGGCTTCGTGCAGGATGGTTTTGCGTTCATCCTGCGCCTTTTCCAGGATCGCTTCAGCCTGCAAATGCAAAGCCGCCAACTTTTCTTCTGCCTCATGAGCCGATTGCAAAGAATCCTTGATGTAGGCATTTCTTTGATCAACAGCCTTTAGGATGACAGGAAAAGCAAACTTCGCCAGGATAAAGAAGACAATACCAAAGGATAAAGTCATCCAGAAAAGAAGCCCGCTGTCCGGAATTAATAACGACATAAAGCTTTTTTTTTAAATGGCAAGGAAACAAACAACAACAGCGAAAAGCGCTACCCCTTCTACCAAGGCGGCGGCGATAATCATATTCATACGGATATTGTTAGATACTTCCGGTTGACGGGCGATAGCTTCCATCGCTGCTGCTCCGATCTTACCAATACCTAAACCGGCACCAATAGCTGCCAGGCCGGCACCAATAGCTGCGCCTAAGGTTCCTAATTGCATTCCGGCTGTTGCCTGTAATAAGATTGCTAATAACATAACTCTAAAAATTTAATGTTTATAACTCTTGTTTAATAATTTCAATGGGTTAATGTGTTTCCTGTTTCACTTTCGATAAACCGATAAATACGGCCGAAAGAAGAGTAAACACATAGGCTTGTATATACGCTACCAATATTTCTACGAAGTTCATAAAGACACTGAACAATACGGCCAATATGGACATTCCCGTGTTTATTGCCGCCCCCATAGAGACGGTAATAAATATCAGGCAGATCAATCCCAGGATGACCGAATGCCCGGCCATGATATTGGCAAATAAACGGATCATCAAAGCAAAAGGTTTGGTAAATACACCGAATATTTCGATCACCGGCATTATCGGTGCAGGCAGTTTAAGCCAGACTGGCACCTCGGGCCAGAAGATCTCTTTCCAGTATTCTTTTGTGCCGGTCAGGTTTACCGCCAGGAACGTACAGAGAGCTAACACCAAAGTGATCGCTATATTACCTGTCACATTGGCTCCTCCGGGAAAGAACGGGATCAATCCCATAATGTTATTGATGAAAATGAAAAAGAATACCGTCAATAAGTAGGGAGTGAAGCGTTTATAATCCTCCCCAATACAGGGTTTAATCACCTCGTCCCGGATATTAATCATTAAGATTTCAACCGCCCCTTTCCAACCGGAGGGAGGGGTATGAGTGGATTTCTTATACCAGTTAACCAAAGGCAGAATGAGGCATAATAAGACAATACAATTGATCCATAGTGCCAGGGCGTTTTTAGTCAGGGATATATCCAGTGAAGGACGTACCTTATCCCCGGCAGGGTTTATCTCAACAACCTTTCCTTTGTATTCTCCTTCAGAGGCGATATGAAAACCTTCATATTCCGCTCCGTGTGCCAATCGGGCAGAAGAGAATATATGCCACCCCTTTTCTTTTCCTTTGACAATCACCGGTAGATGAATGACGAACTCTTTCTCTCCCCACTGGGTCATATGCCATTCGTAGGAATCTCCCAGGTGTTCAAAGACGATTTCTTTGACATCGACCTCCCCGGCAGCCACTCTGCCCGGTATCAAAAGGAAAACAAGAAGGAGTAGGAATAGGTTGTGTTTCAGTTTACTGCTTAGTTGCATCTTTTGTATTATTCCCGTTTTGGGTTATTTTTTTATTATACAAATAGTAAATATACATCTCAATAAGAGAATATATGAAGTAATTACACATCAAGGAGATGGAAAATTGCATTTTGATTTCCGGTTCATGTGTCACATACAAGATCAGGAAGATGATAGTAAAAACAAATTTGATCATTTTTACAGTCATAAAAACATTCATTAGTTTGTCCGGATGGGTTTTGCGATACCGGTCTAAGGTATACGTCAGGATCAGTCCCATTATCAGATAAAAGAATCCGATTGCCGGATATAATCCGAAATATTCTTTGGGAAGCAGAAATCCTAAAATGATTTCGCCCAGTATGCCTACAGCCGTATAGACGGTTACAACCAGAATAAAAAGTTTAATTTTCAATTTAATGTATGCTATTCCCATTTTTTCTTGTATTAGGAAATTATTGTTCCGTAAAAATCCAAATTTTGTTTTGTTTTATTTCTACAATACCTTCTTTCACCTCGATTTCCTGTTCAACAGCTTCCCCTTTCGCATTGTATCTGACAACCCCTTTTTTGATTGTAGAGACAATGGGTGCATGATTGGGAAAGACCGTAAAGACTCCTAAGCTTCCGGGAAAAGACGCTTTGTCCACTTGTCTATTACACACAATCCCCATAGGGGTTATAATGATTAACTCCATTTCTTTTATTGTTTGGCTTCCGCCTGTATTTGTTCTCCTTTACGAATCGCATCTTCTATGGTGCCGACATTGAGGAAAGCTTGCTCAGGCAAATAATCCACTTCTCCGTCAAGGATCATTTTGAACCCCCGGATAGTATCTTCAATATCGACAGCGACCCCTTCAACACCGGAAAATTGTTCGGCTACCTTGAAAGGCTGGGACAGGAATCGTTGTACACGCCGGGCTCGGTTTACCACCATTTTGTCTTCATCCGAAAGTTCTTCCATGCCCAGGATAGAAATGATGTCCTGTAACTCTTTATTGCGTTGCAGTATTTGTTTTACGCGTTGGGCTGTCTGGTAATGATCTTCCCCGACAATCAGCGGGTCAAGAATGCGGGAGGTCGATTCCAAAGGATCGACGGCCGGATAAATACCCAGTTCGGTGATCTTACGGCTGAGCACAGTGGTTGCATCCAGGTGGGTAAATGTAGTGGCAGGAGCAGGGTCTGTCAAGTCATCGGCCGGTACGTATACGGCCTGCACAGAGGTGATAGAACCGTATTTGGTGGAGGTGATACGTTCCTGCATGGCTCCCATTTCCGAAGCCAGTGTCGGTTGGTAACCCACAGCCGAAGGCATACGTCCCAATAAGGCGGAGACCTCTGAGCCTGCTTGGGTAAAACGGAAGATATTATCAATGAAGAAAAGAATATCTTTCGGTCCACCAGTCTCATCATTATCCCGGAATGATTCAGCAATGGTCAGACCGGATAAGGCAACGGAGGAACGGGCTCCCGGCGGTTCGTTCATTTGACCGAAAACCAGGGTGGCCTGAGATTTACTTACTTCTTCGTAATCGATCTTTGTCAGGTCCCAATTTCCTTCTTCCATGCTTTTTTTGAATGCATCACCGTAGCGGATCACCCCACTCTCGATCATCTCACGCAATAAATCATTGCCTTCCCGGGTACGTTCGCCTACACCGGCAAAAACCGAAAAACCGTTATTCTTTTTCGCGATATTGTTTATCAACTCCATGATGAGTACGGTCTTGCCCACACCGGCACCTCCAAACAAACCGATCTTTCCTCCTTTGCAATAAGGTTCCAATAAATCGATCACTTTGATACCTGTGAATAAGACCTCCTGAGTGGTGTTTAGGTCTTCAAATTTGGGCGGTTCCCGGTGAATCGGTGCCCCTTTTTCTTTATTCAACGGGCGCATACCATCAATGGGTGCCCCTACTACATTCATCAAACGTCCTTTGACCTGTTCGCCGAAAGGAACGGTGATGGGGGAGTGGGTAGGGAAAGCTTCCATTCCCCGTCTCAACCCGTCCGTCGTATCCATCGCGATGGTACGTACCGTATTTTCTCCGATATGCTGTTGCACTTCCAGGACCAGCACGTTTCCATCCGGCCCATAGATTTCTATGGCATCATGAATATGGGGAAGTTTAATTCTGTTTTCTTCATCCGCTTCAAACCGGACGTCAACAACAGGACCGATAACCTGTGTGACAAAGCCTTTTTTGCCAGTTTTCTTATCCATACCTATTTTACTACCTATTAAAGTTATGAGGCAAAGGTGAGCATAAAAAAGATCAAAAAATGGTCTGTTTAGGGTTTAAGATGTTCTAAATTCTATACTCAATCTATCCTCACCCGTTTGCCAGTATTCAAATTCTACCTATTTAATATAAGAACGACTTGTTTTTGGATATATTATTTTTTTCTTTCACATTATTATTACAACATGCGATTGGAGGAGTTGTTCAAAATATTCTTAATTGTCCGTCTAGAAATGTCCCCTCCAACTGAAGTAATTTGGTTTTGGCCTGAATGCCTCCGGCGTAACCGACTAATTGTTTGTTGCTCCCGATCACTCGGTGGCAAGGCACAATAAGGGAGATGCTGTTTGCCCCGTTGGCGGCAGCCACAGCGCGTACGGCCTTTGGATTATATAGGCGGTTGGACAATCCCTTATACGTCTCCAGTTTGCCATAGGGGATCTGAAGTAAGGTCTCCCATACCTTTTTCTGGAAATCACTTCCGACAAATAATAACGGAAGATCAAAAGAAGTACGTTTCTTGTCGAAATATTCGTTTAATTGAGAAATGGCTTTATCAGTTACCGGCGATTTTTCTTCTTTGTATTGTGCTTTTAATCCTTTTTGCAGACGGGCGTCTATCGCCAATCGGGCTTTTCTGTACCGCCAATCACAGAGGCACAAATGATGGTCGTAGGAACCAAGTATTAACTCACCGCAAGGGCTATGGTAATACTGTATTTTAATAATCTCTTCCATCTGTTTTTTGTCATATGTCGCAGGCAAAGGTAATAGGATTATAATAAGTTTGTTCAAATCTTTCGTTTTTTTTTCAGATTCATTTGGAAGACTTTTCTGCTTCGTTTCAGGGAGTGAAAAAGAGTTAATTTTTCTCTTCTTTGGGAATTTGTACTTGTTGGGATGCTTTGAAAAACATATTCTTTATTGATTTATCTGAAAAAAGTTGTATTTATTGTTCACTTGGTTGTGAAAAGTGAAATATTCAACTTGAAGAGGTTGTTAAAAGTGTTCATATTCTTGTTTTATTTAATTGTAAATGAAAAATATTGATTTTGTTTTGGAAATGTTTGCCGTCGAATTTATTAATGTGTTTTTTGATTATATATTTGTTTATCATTTAACGGTAACGGTAAAATAAAAAAACTAATAATAAAAATAAAAGAACTATGGAAGTACAAGTGTTTCAAAAGAATTTAATTAACCTGCAGGAAAATATGTTGAATTTTGCTTTGATGTTAACGGCTGATCGGGAAGATGCGCAGGATCTGTTGCAAGAAACAACCCTGAAGGTGTTGGACAATCAGGATAAGTTTGTAGACAATGTGAACTTTAAAGGATGGGTGTTTACTGTAATGCGTAATATTTTTATAAACAACTATCATAAGGTGGTTCGTGTACAGACTGTTGTTGACCGAAATGCCGACTTGTACAACCTGGATGTAATAAATGAATCGGGATTTGATTCTCCGGAAGCATCTTATAATCTCAAAGAGATGAATAATGCGATTGAAAACCTGAGTGATGAATTAAGAATTCCATTTTCTCTGTATCTAAGCGGATATAAATACAATGAGATAGCCGAACGCATGGAAATGCCTTTGGGTACGGTGAAGAGTCGCATCTTCTTTGCCCGTCAGGCGTTACAAAAAAAATTAAAAGAATTTTCTTAGTGGAAGAATAATTGGCAGAGGAAATTCTAGTGTTGATAGCTATCGTCAGTAGTAACGATAGCTATCATCAGTAGTAACGATAGCTGTCAACAGTACTGACGATAGCTATCAACACTAAAATAATCCCGGATTTTTTTATTTTATGTATATTATTTGACCTCCAGCTTTATATGAACGGCATTCATGCCTTTAGGTCCTCTTTCCAATTCAAAAAGAACAATGTCTTCTTCATCTATTTCTTCTTCTGTGCTACTCACATGAAAGAAATATTTTTCATTCGTTCCCAGGTCTTTTATAAAACCATACCCTTTGGAGGAGTTGAAGTGATCAACCTTTCCTCTGTGCACGAGTATTTCTTCGACTTCTTCTTTCTTAGGTGTTGAGATAGATATATCTTCCAGATTTACTTCTTCTTTTTTAGCTTCAGGTGGGGTACTTGTTATCACTCCATTTTCATCCACATACGCAATCATGTCTTCGAACGACTTTCCTTTGTTGTTGTTTTTTCTCTCTTCTTTTTTCTGTTGTTTTTCCAATCGTTTGGAAAGTCTTTTCTTTTCGTTGTCTCGTTTGTTGAATGATCCTGAATTTGCCATATGTGCATTTAATAGATTAATAATTACCGGTGTATAAGGACACCGACGCCAGCTATAGAAATAAAACAAGGAAGTTTAAAAAGTCTGTTTCTACCAAGAGAAAACCTGGGTATCTTGCCTGGAATGTAGCAGAAAAGATAGAGATCAGAATGAACTTGATTGTCTGTGTGTACAAAGATAGTCATTTATTTCCGGTAAATGAAGTCTTTATCTATAAATGACAGGGTGTTTTTAAATAAACGACTTCTTCTGCCAGAAGCATCAGCTCCTCTATCTGATGGGAGGAGAACAGGATGGTTTGTTTTTGGGTGGCCTGTCTTCTTTTTACACATTCGATGATTCGTTTGCCTAAATCACTGTCCAAGCCTTTGAACGGTTCGTCCATAAACAGGAAAGGGGAAGGATAGGCCAAAGCCCGTATCAAGGCTACCCGCTGCTGTTGGCCGTAACTTAACTCATCGGGATAACGTCCGGTCAGTTCCTCTATTTCAACTTCTTTGATCAGGGATTGTATGTATGAGTAGGCTTTTTCCCGGGTAAACAAACGACTGAGCGGAAGCATTATATTTTCTTCAACCGTTAGGTGTGAAAGCAATACAGGCTCTTGAAAGAGAGAAGCAATGCCTTTTCTTCGGTTTATCTTTATTTTCCCTTCTGTGGGGATCAAAGTGCCGTTTATCAGATTTATAAGTGTAGTCTTTCCTGTGCCGGACGGAGCGGAGAGACCATATACCTTTCCGGCTTGAAACGAGTAAGAGAAGTGGGAGACGCCATACCGGTAAGATACATCCGTTAACTGAATAGGCAATCCCAAGTATCCGTTTGGAGGCATTTTTTCTTTGTTTTTCGAGGCATAAGTTATTGGGATTTTCTGAGTCGCGAGTGCATGGATCCCTTTATCTGTCAGATAGCTGATCAGGATAGCTACCGCAGTCCAAGCCAATAATTCCGGGACGGCGATAAATGTTTGTGCCTTTTTCATCTCACTGCCTATACCCCAGGAGCCTTGTGAAAGCACCTCACCCATGATTATGGCACGCCATCCGAAGCCGGCAGCAGAGGCTAATCCGCTGTATAAAAAGGGTTTCAGTTGGGGATAGATGATTTGCGTGATTTTATTTCTTCTACCTAACCGAAACTGCTGGGAGAATATATACAATTCCGGACGCAAGGCACGCACGCCTTTTGTCAGATTTTCTGTCAACAGAGGAAACATGGTAAGAAAACCAATCAAGAGCGGGATGCTTTCCGGATGTAAAAAGAGTACAGCTAATAATATAAAAGAGATGACAGGCACGGAGCGCATAAGGCTCAATAAGGGACGAAAGAGTTCGTGAAGCCATGCGAACCGGGCAAAGAGGACCGCCAGGCAGGTGGCTGTAACCAGGGAGAGGAAGATGCCACAAAGGCCGCGCAAAAGGGTGAAACCTACCGACAGATAGAAGGAAGAGTGGGTGAGGAGTTCGATTAATGTTGTTATCAGTCGCGGCAAGGAAGGCATCCATTCCGGTTGGTTAACCCAGAGGGCTATCATTTGCCAGCCGATCAACAACAGGACTATGGAAGCGATGGTAATGATTCCTTTCTTTTTCATTCCGCGACGCTGTAAAAAGTGTGATCGGGTAATTCTCCCCCTACGGCCTGGGGAGCGTATGTGTAGATTAACTGCAGAAAAGAACGAATCTCTTTCTCTGCTTCATATACGGGCTTGTAGTGAATCTTGCATCGTTCGATCGTAGCCGCACTGAGTATGCCTTGAGGAAACACCTGCCGCGACTGCAAGAGACGAATCACCTCTGTGGGATATTCCTGTGCGTATTGGCAACAGCCTTGAAGTAGGCTGTCTATCTGTTTCCTGGCCGGTTGCAATGCCGGATGGAGTAAGATGGCTGTCTGAGGAAATCCCGGGGAAGAAACGTCCGGATGATTCAGGTCGGCCAGTAACTGTATCGTCTTGTCCCGGTTCAAGACGAGGCTGACAAAAGGTTCGCTTAGTACGGCAGCTTCAACTCTTCCGCTCAATAAACCCTGGGCTACTTCCGAGGCGGTATTTAAGGTATAATTCAATGTGTATTTCTTTTCTTTTGTGTCCAGGTAATACCGCGCCAATATATCCGGAGTGGTTCCGGCTCCGAACAAATGCACCTGTCGGGCATCCGGCTTTCCTACAAGATACAAGGTACCCCATACCGGACATCCGGCCAAGAGGTAGTTCACCCCTTTGGTGTGCAGGTTGGCAGCCGTGATCATAGGTAAAACGGCCATGTCCGTTGTCTCTTTTAGGATCGCTGCTTGCATTTGCAGGGGCGAATCGACTATGTCGAGAACAACCTTTTTCCCGTTTATAACCGGAGGATTCTCCATCCATGAAGCCAATGCAATGGCGGAAGGACCCCGTAAAACGGATACGTATAGACAGCCTTCCTTCTCCTTTTTAGTAGAATGACAGCCGGTCAACAGGCTAACGAATACGAATAACAGTATATACTTCATCTGAAACAATCTTATTGCAAAAGTAATAATATTTATTTCTTGCCTCTGCAACAGGACTCTTGCTATCAACCTGGTCCGGCAAATGTAATGAATTATAATTTATCGAGGATACACCCCCGCTTCATATCTTGCGTCAACAAAGCGTTAAAAAAAGGTACTTATGGAGGGTGTATTCTGTTGCTGATGGGCATCAGCAATATTGCCGATGCGCATCGGCAACATTGTCGAAGGGCTTCAGCAATATTGTCGATGCCCATCAGCAACAATAGAATGCCCTTAAAAAGGGCAAATAGATTCAAATGTCCACTTGGGATTCATCCGTACAAGTAAATCGTTATCACTTCCTGCCGCCGCTTTTCTGCTGGTACGTATACTCTTTGGGGAAGTAGTGTCATTTTTGAGAATGGCTAAGGCTGTTTTAGCTATCAATGAGAAATGCTGAGCTGCATTGTTTTTTTTACGGATAGGTGATATGCAGGTCGATGAGTAGCGGCAAATGGTCGCTGTATCCTTTTTCGTATTGGAAGCCATAAAAACTGCGGTGGGGGCGTAGGCCTCGTCCTGTTTTATCCTGGATAAGGAGAAAGGAGGGGGTGAATAGGCGGACGCTTTCGGGAAGGAGCTGTATGCGTCCGGTTTTGTTAATCAATTGACTACTGACGATTATTTGATCCAGTTGCGCCCATTCTCCCTGGTATTTATGGCTTCCCGGAAAGGGAAATCGTGCCGGGTCGGCAAATAGGTTATACAGGAGAAGGGGCGGAGCGGAAGGAGTACCAGGTAAAGGGGCAGGTGCGTATGGGGCGGGTGCGTCTGTCTGAAAAGGGAGTGCATGCAATATCTCGCGGATGCTTTTGTTTGCCGGTGTATCGTTGAAATCACCCATTAATAAGAGATAGGGGGATTCGCGTTGGCTGTGCACCGAATCGCAGAGGTGGCGCAAGAGGCGGGCCGCTTCGATCCGGTATATTTCTGTTTCTTTTTCTCCCCCGGAGCGGGAAGGAAAATGGCAAAGGAATACGTCGAGAATCTCTTTTTCATTCACCCTTCCCCATACATGCAGGATGTCACGGGTGGGTTTTTCTTGTTTTTGTGTGAAGTGAACAGGATAAGAGGTATGTCCTTGATAGGCAAATTTGTCTCGTTGATAGAGCAGGGCAATCTGAATACCTCGCGGATCGGATCCTTGGGTCATGCAATAGCGATAGTGTTGCTGGCGCAGAGGAGTCTGACGCAGAAGGTGGGTCATGACCGAATCGTTTTCCACTTCGCATAAGCCAACCAATGCCGGCGTATCCCATTCGCCGGCAGCCGTGATCACTTTGGCTATTTGTTGTAATTTGTGACGGTATCGTTTGTAGGTCCAACGGCGGTTGCCGGAGGGTGAAAACTCCTCGTCGTTCGTGGAGGGATTATCTGCCGGATCGAATACGTTCTCTGCATTGTACCACATCACCCGGAAGTTTATCTGGGCGTTTGCCGGGAAGTACCCGCCGCAAAGGAGAAATATAAAAATAAAAAATGATTTCATAGGAAGGTTGGTTGGAGGAGGAAGCGATTTTTATTCCTCCTTTTTTTCTTCAGGGACAAATTCGTAGGCTCCGATTGTTGGGCCATGAGGACTTGTCAGCCTGTTTACTCCATAGCGGTCTACCGGGTATAAAGCGGTAATGGCCGGATCGGCTTTACCTACCCCTGCGGTGGTGTCGTTTGCCAGGTGGAAGTCGTAAGCATATTTATTGTCTTTTCCTCCCAGAAGCCGGTAAGCCAGGTTCTTTTTGGTGAAGATGACTTCGTTGAAGTTCGTATTTCCGTCTTCTTTTACTGTTTTTATGACACAGTGGTTGAAGCGGTAGTCAAAGGTGGTACCTTCTTGTTCGTTTAACAGGATTTCACCTGTCAACGGTTTGATACCGGGGCTGTAATTCCCGTCGATAATGCAATTATCAAAGGTGGCAGTGAGCGGAGCTGTCTCTTTTCTTCCCGGTAAGATGTTGGATAATACCAATGTGTGCGATTTCTTTTGTGTATTTACTTCGTAGGGTATAGAATCTCTTCGGGGAGATAAAGTCATCTGATTGGTCAATGTGGAATGAATAAAACGGTATTCTCCGCCAATAAGTGCGGCTATGGCAACCGTAGCATTGGTCATTTCCGTGTTGATCACTTCGATATTACAATTGATAGCCGCCAATACAGTACCATCCATATTGCTTATCTGTGAGTTTGTTATTTTCAGTTTGGATACGGACGGGTCAGCCGCTTCGCAGGAAATACCTGTTTTCCCATTACGGATAATGACGTGATCCATTGTATTGTCGTAACTCTCCGGATGGAAAATAAATCCATTCCATTGAGCCGGTGAACGGTCGTAAGGCAGGGTCTCTTCCAGGATATAATCCAGGCGGTCACCCCGGAAGAGGATGGGGAATTCCTGACTCCCATGGGCTTGTATGCTGCCATGGACAACGATACTGGCTGTGTCATGCATATAGAATATGGCTCCCTCTTCAATCTCAACCTTGGCTCCTTCAGCAATATACAGACTGTCATAAATCAGATAAGGGCGGTCGGCCTTGAAAATAGAATCTTGGGTAATTAATAAACCGTTTTTATGCAGGTGTACGTCTTGTCCGTAAGCTTCGAGTAATACGCTTTGCCGGATTCCATGGACGGAAAAGAGGATGGAATCCTGTACTATCAGCGGTTGGTTACTGCCGTTGGGATCTACTTTGACTTCCACGAAAACGTACATGCTGTCTTTTCCTTCGATCCGTATATTGTCAAAAGAAGTGCCTTTGCGTCCGTCTACATTGATATAAAAACCGTTGTTGTTTTCTCCCGCCAGGCGAATATTCTCCATATTGAGAGGCTTGCTGTTGGTGTTGTATATCATGAATTGACGGGTAGCCGATCCGATTGTCGTGAAGACCGTATCGAAAGATAAGGTGTCCTTGGAAAAACTTAAGCGATGACCCGGGTTGGTCGAATAGTCATCGTCGAATCCATTGTCACAAGCCGGCAGCAATATGCTAGCCAGGAGGGGAATAAATAGAAATAATATCGTATATCTTTTCATTTCAGACTTTTATTAAATGAATGCCTAAAGCATAAAAAAAGAGGATGTTATGCAACATCCTCTCTTATAACGTTTATCTATTCGTTTTATTTTGCCGGCAGACTCTTTAATATTTCAAGTAAATGTTTCCACCACAAGTCTACGGTGTCGATTTTAATCTTTTCGCTGGGAGAGTGCACCTCGCGTAAGGTTGGGCCGAAAGAGATCATATCCAACTGAGGATATTTCTCAAGGAAAAGACCACATTCCAATCCGGCATGGATGGCCATGATTTTTGCTTTCTTGCCAAAGAGTTTGGAATAAGAGTCTTCAGCAACCTGAAGGATCTTGGAGTTGGGGTTGGGAGACCAGCCCGGATATCCATCTCCATGTGTAACTTTGGCGTTGGCCAGTAAGAAGGTGGAAGCCACTGTGTTGGCAATCGCTATTTTGCTAGACTCGATGGAGCTGCGTTGACTTGTACCTACCAGGATGGTGTTGTTTTCTTTCATCTTCACAGAGGCAAGGTTGGTGGATGTTTCTACCAGGCCTTCGATGTCATGACTCATTGCAATAACACCGTGTGGACAGGCATGAAGGCTGTACAATAGGTTCGTCGCTGTCTGGTTGTCGATACAGAAGGCCGGTTGATCGGTAGACTCCATGATTATCTGTACATTTGGATCGACATGTTTGAGTTCGTTCTCTATATCTGCCGTGAAATGATTCAATAATATACGCGCATTTTCTTTGTCACGGGGCAGGATGCCGATAACCGCATAGGCTTCGCGGGGAATGGCGTTATGCAGGTTGCCTCCATTGATCTCGCACAACAGGAATGGGTAATTTTTTTTCAATAGATAAAGATAACGAACCAATAGTTTGTTGGCATTACCCAGTCCTTTGTGAATTTCACCACCGGAGTGTCCACCGTTCAATCCTTTGATGGTGATACGTAAGTATTGATATTCCTTTGGAGCCTCTTCCGGAGTATAGGTAAACAATGCTTTGGTGTCTTTACCGCCGGCACATCCGATGAATATTTCACCTTCGTCCTCGCTGTCCAGGTTGAGCAGAATATCTCCTGTCATGAAACCTTCTTTTAAGGCCTGAGCCCCTGTCAGACCGGTCTCTTCATCAACCGTGAACAAACATTCAATCGGACCATGTTCGATATCATCGGAAGCCAGTATGGCTAATTCGGCAGCTACCCCGATGCCATTGTCAGCTCCCAGGGTGGTGCCGTTGGCATGTAACCATTCTCCATCGATCACTGTTTCAATAGGATCGGTATCGAAGTTGAATACTTTGTCGCTGTTCTTTTCACAGACCATGTCCATATGCGATTGCAGGATAACCGTTGGCCGGTTTTCCATTCCTGCAGTGGCCGGTTTAGACATAAGGATATTGCCGGCTTCATCCTTTTTAAGGGCTATATTATACTGTTTGGCAAATCCTTCCAGGTATGCAATAATTTGGCCTTCCTTTTTAGAGGGACGGGGCACTTGGGTCACTTCATGGAAGAACTTCCATACGATTTTTGGATTTAAGTCTGTAATCTTCATAATGTTATAATCTATTATAGATGTTATTATACTGTTCTTAATCTTTTTCAGAAAGATCTTGGCTACGAAAAAATATAGAATAAAATACCAAAAAGGTACTTTATAATCACTTAAACTCTTATATTTGCGTCCACAAATATAAAGAAAATGCTTACAACCCTCTTATTTACGGTTATAATTCTTGTTATTTGTGTTGTGTTGCTGGCTATTCAAGTGATTGTGAAAAAGGGAGGGAAATTTCCTAATACACATGTCGGAGGTAACAAAGCACTGCGTGAGAAAGGTATCTATTGCGCAAAGACACAACATCGCGAGGCGATGAAACAAAAAGGTCTCTTTGAGCGAATGAATGAAATAAATTAAAAAAGTATAAAGAACTAATTTACACAGTATGAAGAACATTAATTACGTTATTAATGGCGTATTAGCTGTCGCAATTATTATTTTGTTTGTTATGCAATTTTCAAACAAGAAGGAAACTACAGTAACAAAGGCCTTTGCACAAGGAGATGAAGCAACCGCTATTCTGCCGATTGCCTATGTAAATATAGATTCTCTTCTAATGAATTATAACTATGCAAAGGATTTGTATGAGATACAGATGAAGAGTCAGGAGAATGCTCGTTTGAATCTTTCTCAGAAAATGCGTGACTTGGAAAAGGATGCGGTTGAATTCCAACGTAAAGTTGATAATAATGCTTTCTTGTCAAGAGAAAGAGCTGAACAAGAACGTCAACGTCTGGTGAAGAAAAATGAAGATATTCAGGAATTGGATGCCAAACTGTCTCAGGAGTTGATGACCGAACAACAACAAATGAATGAAGTATTACGTGATACGGTTATCTCTCAATTGAAAGCCTTTAACGTGGACCGTGGTTATCAGATTATCCTGAGCAATACGGGAGGAGATAATGTATTATTGTCAAACGATGCATACAACATCACAGAAGAGTTGTTGGAAGTACTGAATAAGAACTATTCTCCGGCAAATAAATAAGAGCCGTTTATAAAGAAATATAAAAAGTGCCGGGAACCATCGAAATGGTTTCCGGCATTTTTTGTATATGAAAGGAGAGGAGATAAAATTGAAAATTGAAAATGGAGAATGGAGAATCACCTTCGCAGAGGAGGGTTGGAGGAATGATTCATTTGATGAGATAAAAAAAAGAGCTATAATCATTGGATTATAGCTCTTTGTATGTTTAGCGAATACTTGGGAAAGTATTCTTCAGAAGGGCAATATTTATTTACATTCGCCTTTACCGGCAGAACCCAAAACGTTTTCGATTTTGTGTTTGTACAGCTTCTTTGCATTTTCGCGAGCTGGACCTAAATATTTACGTGGGTCGAATTCGCCTGGTTTGGTAGCGAATGTTTCGCGGATAGCGGCTGTCATAGCCAAACGGCTGTCAGAGTCGATGTTGATTTTACAAACGGCTGAAGCAGCTGCTTTACGCAATTGTTCTTCCGGGATACCGATTGCATCTTTCAATGCACCACCGAATTTGTTGATTGTTTCCACTTCTTCCTGAGGAACAGAAGAGGCTCCGTGTAATACGATAGGGAATCCAGGGATTCTTTTTTCGATTTCTTCCAGGATGTCGAAACGCAATGGGGGAGGTACCAAATGACCGTTTGCGTCACGGGTACATTGTTCCGGTGTAAATTTGTTAGCTCCGTGAGATGTACCGATTGAGATAGCCAATGAGTCGCAACCCGTTTTGGTAACGAAGTCGACTACATCGTCCGGTTCGGTATATGTGTGGTGGTCAGAGCTTACTTCGTCTTCTACACCTGCTAATACACCTAATTCACCTTCTACAGTCACATCGTGTGCATGTGCATATTCCACTACTTTTTTGGTCAAAGCTACATTTTCATCATAAGATAAATGCGAACCATCAATCATGACAGAAGAGAAACCTGTATCGATACAGCTTTTGCATAATTCGAAAGAGTCACCATGATCTAAGTGAAGACAAATTTGTGGTTGGGCACAACCCAGTTCTTTGGCATAAGCAACGGCTCCTTCTGCCAGGTAACGAAGTAAAGTCTGGTTGGCATATTTACGTGCACCGCTTGATACTTGAAGGATTACCGGAGAGTTGGTTTCTACTGCAGCCTGAACAATCGCTTGCATTTGCTCCAGATTGTTGAAGTTGAACGCAGGGATTGCATATTTACCTGCCATAGCCTTCTTGAACATTTCTTTCGTGTTTACAAGGCCTAATTCTTTGTAACTTACCATTGTAGTATATGTATTACGTTAATGATTTAAAAACTTGGACAAAGATAATAAGAATCGCCATAAAACATGTCTTATAGCATAAAAAATAACCCTTAAAATACGCCAAAATCAGATATTGAGTAAAAAATAAATCGTTTTTCTTTGTTTGTTCAACACTTATCCATACCTTTGCCACCCAAATTTACCGGTTACCAGACTATTAAAGATACATTGATACTGTCAATGGACCTTTTTAAAGAAGAATAATAAATTAAAAACAGATAATAAAGCAATGAAAAAAGGTGTTCATCCTGAAAATTATCGTCCAGTAGCATTCAAAGATATGTCTAACGAGGACGTTTTCATTACGCGTTCAACGATCAACGCAAAGGAGTCTATCGATATTGACGGAGTAACATATCCGCTGGTAAAGATTGAAATCTCTAATACTTCTCACCCGTTCTATACCGGTAAATCTAAATTGGTGGATACGGCAGGACGTGTTGATAAGTTCATGAACCGCTACGGTAACCGTAACAAGAAATAAACAGGTTAATAACGAACCTGAAAGAGGCCCCGGTATAGAAATACCGGGGCTTTTTTTTGCCTATGAAAACGCCCGAGTGCGGGGAAATAAAAGTGTCGATAGTCGTCGACACTTGTGCTGATAATTGTCGACACTTGTGCTGACATATATCGGCAATTGTGCCGACGATTATCGGCAATTTATTTTTTCACGCATTTTGCCTTCTTTTCTTCTTAAATACTGTAAAAAGCATGATGCGCTCATTTTTTTTATCTAAGTTTGCAGCCAACTTTAGCACGCAAATAAAATAGAAATACCATGACAAAAACAAAAGAGCAATTGATGCACATTCTTGCCCAGTTCCCTCTGGAAGGTAAAGCGGTTTCGGCTGAACCGTTTGGTAACGGACATATCAACGATACATTGAAGGTCGTCACGGATGACGGAGAGACAAAGTATATTTTGCAGCGAATCAACCATCATATTTTCACGAATGTGGATATGTTGCAGAACAATATTCATGTAGTGACCACGCATATCCGCAAGAAACTGGAAGCGAAAGGCGAAAAAGATATCGATCGCAAAGTATTAACCTTTTTACCGACGAACGAAGGGAAACTGTATTATTTCGATGGCGACAGCTATTGGCGTGTTTGCCTCTTGATTTCCCGCAGTAAAAGTTACGAAGAGGTAACCCCCGAAAAATCCTATGAAGCCGGACTTGCTTTCGGTGATTTCCAGTCCATGTTGGCCGATATCCCGGAAGGAACCCTGGGAGAGACGATCCCCGACTTTCATAATATGGAATTCCGTCTGCAGCAATTTCACGAAGCCGTTCAAGCGGACCCTGTCGGACGCCTGGCTGAAGTAAAAGATTTAGTGGACGAGATAGAGAAACGGGCCAAAGCCATGTGTATCCAGGAAGATTTATACCGGGAGGGGAAATTGAAAAAACGCGTGAATCATTGCGATACAAAGGTAAATAATATCCTGTTTGATGAAGAAGGCAAGGTTCTTTGTGTCATCGATCTAGACACTGTAATGCCGGGTTTTGTACTTTCGGATATCGGTGATTTCATCCGTACGGGAGCCAATACAGGAGCGGAAGACGATAAGAACCTGGATAATGTAAATGTGAATCTGCCGATTTTCGAGGCTTATGCCCGGGGATATATGGAAAGAGCCCAATCGTTTCTGACTCCGTTGGAAATATCCATGTTGCCTTATGGTGGCCGTTTATTGACCTATATGCAAACCGTGCGTTTCTTTACGGATTATATCAATGGAGACACCTATTATAAGATTCATTATCCGGAGCATAACCTGGTGCGCACCAAAGCGCAGTTTAAATTATTGCAAAGCCTGGAAGAGAATGCAGAGAAGATGGATGGTTTCATGAAACAATGGTTATGATTTATTTATATAAGTTAAGCAAAGGAGGATGTGGTGAGGCCACATCCTCTTTTTTTTATGTGTACCTTTGTCGTTTACATAGAATACGGAAGAAAATAATTTAATTGAATGAAAACACAATTAGACCAAATGGAAGAAGAGGGATTGAGTAGACGGGACTTTCTGAAATATGCAACAGCACTGGGTCTCTTACCTTTTATAAACTCACAAGAATCAAAAGCCTTCTCAAGCAAGGCAAAAGGAAAGATCGTTATTATCGGAGGGGGAGCTGCAGGTATCAGTATGGCTGCCCGTTTGAAAAGTTGGTTGAAGAATCCACAAATTGTATTAATAGATCCGAGCGACCGCCAATATTATCAACCCGGTTTTACCTTGATAGCCTCCGGTGTTTACAACGCGGATGAGGTATGGAAAAAACAAGAAAACTGTATCCCCCAAGGCATTGTCTGGATGAAAGACACTGTTACGGCTATCGATCCGGTTACGAATGAAATAAGGACCGCTGCCAATGGGAAAGTATCCTATGACTTTTTGGTGTTGACTCCCGGTTTGCAGATTAACTGGAATAAGGTCGAAGGTATCACCTATGACACCCTGGGACAAGGGAATGCCCATTCTATTTACGACTACCGGGGGGCTCAGCAAACCTGGAAGGCCATACAGGAATTTGCAAAGACAGGCGGGAAAGGCATATATACAGACACCTATACCAAGCATAAATGCGGGGGCGCTCCCAAGAAAATATGTTTGTTGACAGAGCATTATACCCGCAAGCAGCAAGCCCGGGAAAAGGTGAACTTTCATTTTTATACCGCCTCCAAAGTATTATATGATGTGCCTTATTTTACCCCTCGCCTGTTGGATATCTATAAAGAGAGAAATATACCTATACAAGTGAATGTACGGGTCAAAGGAGTGGATACGGCCGCCAAACAAGTACATTTTGAAAAAATAGAAACGGTAAATGAAGAGAAGATCTCTACCTTTTTCAAAGAGGATTATGATTTTCTGCATTTCACCCCACCGATGTCCGCTCCGGATTTTATCCGCGACGCCGGCTTGGGATGGACAGAAGGCAAGCTGGCAGCGGACAGCTGGGTGATGGTTGATAATGAAACATTGATTCATAAGACTTATCCTAATATTATTTCCCTGGGTGACTGTGCCGGTATCTCAACAAGTAAAACCTCGGCCGCTATTCGTATGCAAGTGCCGATTGCTGCAAAGAATCTTATTTCTGTGATGGAGGGCAAAGAACCTATGGAAAAATATGATGGGTATGCCGCTTGTCCGATTGTGACGGATTACGGACATGTGTTGATGTGTGAATTTGACTTCGCAAAGCAACGAAAGAGTTCTTTCCCTTTCAGCCTGATGGATGCATCCAAAGAATCCCGTCTGGCCTGGTTGGTGAAGGTGTATGCGCTTAAACCTTTATATTTTTATGGGATGCTGAAAGGATATGCTTAAATGAAGCTTTCCTTTAGAGGCGTTTCGTGAAAAAAGATTTTGAATCGTGTCAATCCGTCCGGATAGGAACGAAGCGAGAAAGTACAATGATGCTTTTGCAGGATTTCCCGGATAAGGATAAGACCTATGCCTTGTCCGTTGGGTTTGGTTGAGAAAAAGGGAGTGAAGAGTTTGGCTTCAGTCTCTTTTTTTATGCCTTTACCCGTATCGGCTATTTCGAGACAAGCCGGGTATTGGGTGGTTCGGATATATATTTCTCCTTTGTTTTCAATCGCTTCGGCTGCGTTTTTAATGATATTAACCAATACTTGTTCGAAAAGGCTATTGTCGATAGATACTACAGGGGAGGTTTCCGACAGCTCCATCAGGATGTGGATATCCCGGTTCCGGCAGATCGTTTCCATAAAACGTTTACAGGAAATAACCACGCTGTTTAGTGCATACTGACGGATCTCCGGTTCGGGTATGCGAACCACATCGGCAAAGTTCGTTATAAAATGACTCATCCGGTAACAACGTTCGATCGAGGCCTGTAATACCTCGCATACATCTTCCATGTTTTCTACTTCCCGGAAGGCATTTTCGAGGGTGTCCAGGGTTGAGGTGATACCGGCTGTCGTATTATTCACCTCATGGGCAATCATTCTTATCACCTTTTCATAGGCTTTCTTTTCTATTTTAAACACTTCTTGCGTCAGCGACTCTATAAGGAAGAAGGAGTGATGAAATCCTTTGTCGACAAAAGAAGAGTGTGTGCATTTGTATATATGGGCATTATTCAACCGGATGGTCGGCGCTTCGTGTAAAGGGATGTGAATTAATTCCGCAGTGAGGGGAGAATCGATTTCTGTAAATTCTTTTCCAACAAACTCTTCCATGCAGTGGATCCCGATCATTTGACTGGCTGCTGCATTGACCGATTGTATCTTTCTCTCCAGGTCGAGTATGATGACTCCCAGGGGGGATGCATTGATTAACAGATCCAGGAAATGGTTTTGTTCCCTCAGGTGCAAACGTTCGTTTTTGAGTTGTTCCATCATCTTATTAAAGACATCAACTACTTTGTCGGCTTCTGTCTGTCCTACCCGTCCCAGCCGGGAGCTGAAGTCTTGTTCGCGCAGGAGTTCCATGCCATTGCCAATGATGTATAAGGGCTTAACGATGCGACGATAAAAAACGATAAGGTAGATTACCGTGAGGAGAACCAATCCTTCAACGATGAAGAATTGATAAATAGAAGAGGCATAAAAAGCCTGATAGGTCAATAGAGCCATTGTGGTTAACAAAAGAACTGTCAGTATCCCAAAAAGTCTTTTCAGTTTCATCCGGCTGTATTTTATTTGTCTGTAGCGATTCCGTATTTTTCCAACCGGCGGTATAGGGCGGCTCTGCTGATACCCAATGTGGATGCTACATGTGATAGATTGCCTTTATGGGTATCCAGGGCTTGTAAAATGGTTCTCTTTTCTATTTCATCCAAAGTCATGCCACCCCATGACACAGCAACAGGGGAGGCCGGATCCGTCGCTGAAAGGTTTTGTTTTTTGAAGTCGCTTGCCTCCAATCGGGCTTTGCCGGAAATGAGTATCGTGCGTTCGACCAGATTTTTTAATTCGCGTATATTGCCGGGGAAAGGCAGACTTTGTAGATAGACAAGTGCTTCGGATGAAAAATCAACCTCCGGTAGATGATTCGTCTCAGACTGTAAACGGGCAAAATAACGGGCCAGTAGAGGGATATCCTCCTTTCTTTCCCGTAGCGAAGGCAGGTGGATGTTTATCAGGTTGATTCTGTAGAACAGATCTTCCCGGAAAGAACGTGCGGCAACCATTTCTTTCAGATCGCAGTTGGTGGCACTTACCACCCGAATATCCACTTTGCGTGCCTGGCTATCTCCCAACACTTCAAAAGTCTGGTCTTGCAATACCCGGAGCAGTTTCACCTGACAGGATAATTCCAGATCACCGATCTCATCCAAAAAGATCGTTCCTTTGTGAGCCATCTCAAAACGTCCGGTCCGGTCGATGTAGGCGTCAGTAAATGCTCCTTTCTTATGGCCGAACATCTCACTCTCAAACAAGCTTTGCGAGAGGCCGCCTAAATTCACTTTGACGAAAGGTTCTTTCTTACGGGGACTATGCATGTGGATGGCTTCGGCGATCAATTCCTTGCCGGTGCCACTTTCTCCGGTGATTAAAACAGAGGCGTTGGTGGGGGAAATGCGGGAGACAGTGCCTAATACATCCAATAGGGCCGGGCTTTGTCCAATGATTTTGTCGAAGTGAAAAGTGTTTTTTGCCTCTTCCCGGTTCAATGGATGTTTTATTTCTTTCTGTTGTTCGCTCAGTGCGAGGGCGGTACGGATGGTGTTTAATAATACCAAATTGTTCCAGGGCTTGGTGATGAAATCGAATGCGCCAGCCTGCATCCCTTGTACAGCCAGAGCAATGGATCCCCAGGCTGTCATGAGAATAACCGGAACTTCGGGTGTAAATATCTTTATCTGTTTCAATAGTTGGATGCCTTCTTCCCCGGATGTTGTCAGGCTGAAGTTCATATCCAATAGGATCAATTGCGGAGCGGTGACGCGTACAATCTCTAAGGCCTCGTGGGGAGAGGAAACAGCCTCACAAATATATCCGGCTCTTTTTAATAAAAAAGAGAGGGAGGAACGGACAACGGCGTCATCATCAACTATTAATATCATAGGTCTCGTTATTGTTTGTAAAGATAGGCAGATTTTTTTGTATACTCTTATTTTCTGATAATCTCTTCAAAGTCTGCATCCAGGGTACGGTTATTCAGGAAGTCATACAAGGTAATACTGCGGATGTTGTAATAATAGTTCCAAAACATATACAATTCCTGTATATGTTTTTGGCGGGCATTGTCTTTGGATGTTTGTGCATCATTCAGATCCAGGATGCTGATCTTTCCGATAAGATAGGTTTCAATCGAGGTCTGGTATCTCTTTTCTGCCAGTTCATCTACTTCGGCGGCTATTTCCAGTTGCATCGCCTGGTTGTTGAAATTCTCTACAAGCAGAAATATGTCCTGATTGAATTTGATCTGTTCCTGGCGGGTGCGTGAAAGCACGACATCCCGGTTCGATTCGGCTACTTTTACTTTCCCTTTCCGTTTGCCCCAATCGATGAGCGGGATAGAAACACCTACTTCCAATACTTGGTTGTCCCGCAATGCCTGGTAAGCATCGGCCATTTTTTTATCTTTGCCGGTATAACCGATAGAAGCAAACAGGTTGATACTTCGTTGATTTCCTTTGGCTGTAGCCACTTCGTAGTCGGCTTCCAATTGGCGGCGTAAAATATTCTGGGCAAAAGAGTTATTCTCCTGTGCCTTCTTTAATACTTCCTGATAATGCATCCGCAGGTTGGGTGCCAACTCCGGCAATATCGGATCAATGATGTCCTGTTCGCTCAGACCTAAAAAGGCACGAAGTTGAAACATATTGGCGTTTACGTTCGCTTGAGCTTCTGTAACTCTCCCTTTGGCCTGGAGGACGGATTGTTTCAGACGCATCCGTTCACTCTCGGAAAGATGTCCGATCTCTTTCTTGGCTACAGCAATTGCGTATATTTTATCTGCATTTTCCAGGTTTTGATTGGCTATGGTCAGATTCTCGCGCGCCAACAAAAGGTTAAAGAAATAGCTGATCGTTTTTAATGTAACATCTTCTACATTTTCGATATAAGCCGCCTGGGCTTCTTTGTATTTTATCGGTTCGATTTTATGTTCCCACTTATGATGATTGGTACCGAAGATGGGTTGTGTCCAGGTAAGCCCGATAGGAACGCTCATATATTCATTGTATATGTTATCGCTCAACTGACGTGTAAAATCCAGGGAAGAGTTCAGGGCTATTTGGCCGCCGGTGAGTGCAATGTTCTGTGTGATTGCTAATTCCCCTTTCAACCCTAAAGAGTGGCTACGGATAAAAGAATAGGAACCATCCTCTTTCAGGTATTTATTGTATCGTTTATAATAATTGGGAAGACTTCCGCTGAAAGTCACCTCCGGTAATTGATCGGCCCGATGTGTACGGTATTCCCAGTAGGCCGTTTTTAACTCATTCAGGGCAACAGCCGCATCAACCGATTGCAATTGTCCCAACTGAATGGCTTCTTTTAAAGTCAGTTTGAGTCGATGAACATGCTCTTGTGGACGCATTTCCTGGATTATTGTTCCTGAGAGAAGAAGAAAAAGGAAGAATCTTTTCATTGTAATGCTTTTTTTCAATGGTTGGCAAAACCTATGCCAAAGACTTATTTGTCTGATTTACTGCGTTGTTGATTGGTTTAAAGTGTTCGGAAACGAACACTGTGTCCGCTTTTAACAGAAAATAATTATCGAAAAACGATAAAAATACTTGCGGAATTCAAAAACTATGTATTTCTTTGCGTATCGAAAAACGATAAATAATATTTGAAAAACAATTAAAAATAGAAGTTATGAAGAAACGTTTTAATTTAATTACACTACTGATTATATGTGCTTTTGGACTTCATCTTACCGCCTTTTTTGTCGAAGAATTCGGTGATTCGAAAGATAGTTTCATGCGAGGTTATAAAGAGGGAGTAACGGGAGTTGTGGATACTGATCTTTATTATCTGACACTTGTTCCGACAGACTATGCGCAGATGACGGATTCGGTGTATAATCAGAAAAGCGAAAGCTGGCTTCCGGCAAGGACTATGGAAACAGTGGTTTTGGCACCAGCAAGCCTTTCCCGTCCGTTAAATATGTTTTGGGTATTCCTTGGTGTATTACTTTTGATAGCGGCCTTTTTCCTTATCGTGGTTTGTTTTATCAAGCTGATTCTGGCAGTGAATAAGTCGATCATTTTTGAATGGGTCAATGTAACCCGGTTACGGGAAATCGGAGGAGGTTTCATCACGCTGTTTATCGTAAATGTCTGTATAGAGTATTTTTATTATCAGCAGGCGATGGAAGCCATTCAAATTCCGGATTATGTAATCAGTAACGGCAGTATTATTAAAGCGAGTACGTTGATCCTGGGCTTGGTATCTTTCCTGGTGGCAGAGATTTTCTCGGTGGGTTTAAAATTGAAAGAGGAACAGGATCTGACAATATAAGTGTGTAGAAACTTTCGAATAAAGAGAGAGGTGTAAAAAATAAAAATTAACAATATAAAAAATAATTATCATGGTAAAAACAACAATAAAACTGTTATTGATCTATTTCGCAATACAGATTTGTGTAATGTTCCCGATTGCAATCTATTCCGTTATAAATAGTATGGCGAAAGGGGGTGAACCCGGGGGGGCTATATCTATGACAGGCATGGCCATAGGTACTCTTCTTTCGGCTATCCTTCTAAGCTTGTATTTGTATAAAAAACACTATTTTAATACGGATAAACAAACCTGGGAGATGGCTTCTCCTGTCAAAATGATTTTGTTATGCCTGGCTTTGGTTCTCTCTTATAACATACTGTATGATGTGTTTGCAACCTATGTGCCGCTTCCGAATCTATTAGAAGATATGTTTATAGATATGAGTGGGAACCTGTTTGGTATATTGGCTGTGGTAATTGTAGGGCCGATTATGGAGGAATTACTTTTCCGTGGGACGTTTATGCGTCTATTCATGCAAAAGCTGTCTCCGGCACAGGCGATTTTTGTATCTGCCCTTATCTTTGGGCTTGTTCATGGCAATCCGGCCCAGGTGGTAAATGCCTTTTTTATCGGACTCCTTTTGGGATGGATTTATTATAAGACCGGAAGTTTATTGCCCGTAATCCTTATACATATACTTAATAACGGAGCCTCCGTATTCCTGATGCGGTATTACCCGGATGCGAAATACCTGGTAGATCTGACCGGACCTACTGCTTATTGGTATTGGATTTCAGGAGCTGCAATTCTCTTTATCCTCTCTCTTGTGGTGATAAAAAAGATGAAAGCAGTGGACTGGCCTGTACCTCAGGTAGCCGAACTAACTCAACCGGAGGCCTCAGAGTCCGTACAGGAAGAAAAATATTAAATAGCATATGGCAATTATTGTGAACTTAGATGTAATGATGGCTAAACGTAAGATCCAGTTGATGGATTTAGCCGAGCGGATTGATATCACGCCTGCCAATTTATCGATACTTAAAACGGGAAAAGCCAAAGCGATTCGTTTCTCAACGCTTGAGGCGATATGCAAAGAACTGAATTGCCAACCCGGGGATATTTTGGAATATAAAGAAGAAGATTGAAAAGGAAACGGAATAAAAGAAGAAAGGGCTGTCCAAAAAGTAAAGTTGGACAGCCCTTTTGTTCATTTGGCTTTTAACTGAATCGTATATTTCTGTTTGTTTTCTTCCACTTTGAAGGGAGACTTTTGGTAACCGATATGGCTTACCTCAATAATTGCATTGGGTTCGACATGCAGTATGAAGTTGCCATCCAGATCGGTAACAGTCCCTCGGGGCGAATCTTTGGTTACTACGTTGGCGCCAATTATTTTCTCTCCCGATTCACTTGTTACTTTACCCTGGATTTTGATTAAGGACTCATCCATTTTCTCCAGAATGGCTGTTAGTTCCTCAGAGGGGGATTGTTCTCCCTTTTTGGTGGTAATTAAGATGACTCCGTTAGCCGCTTTCTCTCCATATAAGTGGGTGGCAAGATGTTCTTTCAGTACGGAAAGGGAGGCGATCTCTTCTGCTTTGATATCTTGGAAGGAATGAGATACTTCTTTTCCATCCACCACAAGCAGAGGTTTGTGTAATTTCATCTTTTTACCTCCAATTACGACACTATTCGTCAGCGTGTCTTTTTCTGGTGTTATCGTTAGAGAGACAGGAGAAGTCTTTTTCTGTAACGAAGTTTCGGCGTGAGTCACGGTATATTCCGGTTCGGCAAAGGCCCAGAAGAAGAGAGCCAGTGCAGGCAGTATCAATAAAGCAAATAATTTCTTTAATGGATGGGAATTATTTTTATTCATCATCTTTATACGTTTTAATTGGTTTGAATAACTGAATGAGTTTACCAGCGGAAAAACAGGGGTTTTTAGCCATAGATTGACCATCACAGACAGGTAATCGGCCCTGTTGTATTTGTTCAGGACGGCATTGTCGGCCAAATATTCATGATTTTCCCGCACAGCTTTTTCATAAAACCATACAAAAGGATTAAACCACCAGACGATCTGCAATATATTGGTCAGTAACAGATCAAACCAATGACATTGTCGGATATGTGCTTCTTCATGTTTGACAATCATCTCTTCTTCATTAGCCTGGATCAAGGTATCCGGAAGGAAGAGGAAACGAAAGAAAGAAAAAGAAGCATCAAATGCCGGTGATTTTACCAAATGATAGTTGTTGAGTTTCTGATAACCATAGGTACGAATAACCGCATACAACCGCGATAAGCCGATGAACCGGTATATCAGTAGAACACTTACTCCCAGGAAATAGATAACCCATAGGAGATCATTGAATAAGAAAGGGTTATCTGTCTTTTCACTCACCGTCTCCGGTACATAAGAAGGAGAGGAGAGGGGAAGGACAGAAGGCACAACAGAAAGAGAAGGAGCCATCTCTTCCACCGGATAATGTACATCTATCAGAGGAAGAAACAGCGCAGCCATAATACCTGTCAACAGGAAGAAGCGATTGAAGCGGTGAAAACTTTCCCGGCGTAAACAGCATTGATAAATACTCCCGAATACGAGAAGTATAAGACCTACTTTCAGACTATATATTCCGAACGTTTCCATACCTCACGATTATTTGGTTTGACTCTCTTTGATTTCCCGTTTAACTTCTTCCAGTAAGGCTTCCATTTCCTGAACACTCAGATTGGATTCCTTGGCGAAAAAAGAAGTCATAGAAGAAAAAGAATTATTAAAATAATCTTTCAACATACCAAAAAGCTGATCTTTGGAATAATCGGCTTTGGCTATGAGAGGGTAATAGGTGAATCCGCGTCCACTGGCCTTGTGGTCGACAAATCCCTTGCTTTCCAAAATACGAATAATCGTAGACACAGTGGTGCGCGAGGGTTTCGGATCCTCAAAACATTCACGTACCTCTTGTACCGGAGCTTCTCCCAGTTTCCATAAATATTGCATGACCTGTTCTTCTGCTTTGGTGAGTTGCATCATTTTATCCTTTCTTATTGTTATGTACCGGTGCAAATATATGACTAAAAAGTTAGTCGGCAAATATTTTATCATTTATTTGACTAAAAAATTAGACAAATAGGCTTTTTGTTCCGGTTTCCTCTCTCTTTTCATGGAATCTCTCTACCTTTACACACGAAAAAACAAGCCGAAGCAAAGACGATTATGATTATTGTGGCAGACAATACCATCCCTTTCTTGAAGGGAGTGATTGAACCTTTAGGTGAGGTTCGCTATATACCTTCCAGTCAGTTTACTGCGGAAGCCGTGCAGAATGCCGATGTGTTGATTGTGCGCAGTATAGATAAATGCACACCTTCTATTCTGGAAGGAAGCCGTGTCAAATTAATCACAACAGCGACCATCGGTTTTGATCATATTGACACCCGCTACTGTGAGGCTGCCGGTATAAGTTGGAAGAATGCTCCGGGATGTAATGCCCGTTCGGTTGGCGAATATGTTTTAGCCTGTCTGGTCACTCTTTCTTTGCGCACAAACGAACCTTTGACAAACAAAACCCTGGGTATTGTCGGACTAGGCCATGTGGGCCGGGAAGTAGAAGCGCTTTGTACGGCTTATGGCATGCGGATATTGTGCAATGATCCTCCGCGTGCGGAAAAAGAGGGCGGAGACGGTTTTGTCTCTCTCGATACGCTGGCGCGGGAAGCCGATATAATCACTTTTCATACCCCATTAAACCGGGAGGGGAAACACCCAACTTATCATTTACTCGATACTCCTTTTGTGCAGCGATTAGAAAAGAAGCCCTGGTTGATCAACAGTTGCCGGGGAGCTGTTCATGACACCTCCGCTCTGCTGTATGGCTTGGAAAAGGGGAAGATAAATCAGTTAATCCTTGATTGTTGGGAAAACGAACCGCATATATCGGCTGAGTTATTGGCGCAAACGGCTATAGCGACCCCTCATATTGCCGGTTTTTCGGCAGATGGAAAGGCGAATGCTACGCGTATCTGCCTGGAAGAGATCAGTCGCTTCTTTCAAATACCCATTGACCGGATAGGGCAGGTGCAGCCGGAAGCTCCCGCCAACCCATTCATTGATCTTTCTGCCTTCCCGACGAACCGGGTGGAACAGGCCATTTTATCCTGTTTCAATCCGTTGCCCGTAGACCTTTCTTTGCGTCAGGAGAAGGAGGACTTCGAATTATTCCGTAAAAACTATAATTATCCCCGTGAGTTTAAGGCATATACTGTCTTGAACGCATTGCCTGAAGAAGCCGTTTTGTTAGGGCGCCTGGGCTTTAATCTAAGATAAAAACGATACACTTTTTTCATACGGCAATTTATGTATTGATTCACAAAGTGATGGTTTTTCAAAACAATTACTAGGTGGTATGTTGTTCTATGTGCAAGGTGAAACCCAAATAGAATAATAAAATGAAAAAGTATGTAATGGGCTTATTAGCCCTTGTTTTGCTGGTTGCTTGTAGTAATAAACAAGCCAAGAAGGAGGTCCCCTCTATGGTAGAAGAAGAAACGATTGTTGTTTCTGAAACACCTGAAAAGGTAGTGAATATGCGTGATTCGTTGCCGATAGAAGAAGGCAAAGGAGCCGTGATAGAGAGAAGGTATAATGGTTTGCTTCCCGGGGCAGACGTGCCGGGTATTGCATATGATTTGACTTTGTACTTCCAACAAGACAGTGAAGACGGTGTTTTTAATCTGAAGATGACTTATCTGGATGCCGAAGACGGGCAGGATAAGCCTTTTTCAACGTATGGAAAACGTAAAATACAAAGAGGCATTCCCGGGGATGAACAGGCAATCGTTTATAAATTATTCCCCAATGATGGAGGAAAAGAAATTGCTTTTCTTCTTTTGGAAGAGGGAGACTTACTATTTTTGAATGAAGAAATGGCGCGAATAGACTCTGACCTTAACTATACGCTGAAACTTGTGAAATGATTTGTTCTTGTATTGAAAACAGAAAAGGCGGGATCTGATGGGATTCCGCCTTTTCTTCTTTTGTATACCCTTTCAGGTTGCTTTATTTGATACCCAATTTATTTTTGATAGCTTTGGGTAAAGCATCTTTGTGTACGATGATATCCATTGTTTTGTATTTGGCAAAAGTTTCGGATACATACCATATACCCTGGTATTTACTGTCTGTGCCCCATGAATTTTTCACCATATAAAATTTCTTTCCGTTTTGGTCTTTGGCAATACCAAAGATCTGCATACCGTGATCGTCCGTTGTCTGGTAGTTATCGAAAGCCTCCTGACGCATTTCTTGTGTAACAGTTACTTCCTGTACACCCGGTTGTTCAACCCGTTTGCGAATCTCTGCATTCTTTTCGGTAGCACTCAGTCCTACCCAATGATCCTGGTCGGAACCAGCTGTTTCAATTGCTTTGATATCGGGAGCAACACCTACACCGTTGCGTGTGAATCCGATTTCACTCACGTCAGAAGCCCAGGCAATGGTATATCCTGTGTGGATGGCATTGTCAAACACTTCCATGAGTTCGTCGATCGGCAAGTTGTACGAACCAGACCAGCGCCAGTTATCCTGTACTTCGATCGGGAAAACCGAATAGAAAGGATGATGGCTGTAAGAAGTCAACGACACATAGTCGTCGGCATTGATTCCTAATTCTTTGGCAAAACTAAGCGGTGTATATTCTTTTCCTTCATAATTGAAAGTCGTAGGCAAAGCACCCAGGTAAGCATCTGCTATACCGGCAAATCCTTTTTTCCAGGAAGTAGATAATTTACTGTTTTTGTTTTTGATGATAGCATCCACGTAACCTCTCATGGCAGCATCCATTTCGCCGTGCACATGAATGTCTTCTCCATACTCCAGGCCGGGCATAACCGATTCGGGAACGATACCGTAATGTTTGATAGCGTAGATAACATCATCAAAGGCTCCTCCTTGTGCAAATTCCATATTGCCGTGTAAACGGACATACTTTTCTGCTTTATCTCTGTAAGTATGGTTTACCACAAACATTTCCGACAGGTTGTGTTCGCCTTTTCCCATGCGGATCAGTTCCGATTCGATAAATCCCAAGGTGGAAAAACACCAACATGTTCCGGAACGATTTTGATTTTGAACGGGAGTGATTTTGAGTTCTTTTACAGGGGTAAATACATACCCGTTATTTTCTTGTGCTCCAACTGTTGTGAGCGAGCAGGCTATCATCGTAGAGATAGCGAGAAACTTCTTCATATACTTGCATTTAAGTGTGACATCTGTGTGCAAATATACAATAACCCTTTCAGACATCCGATTATTTTCTCTACATTTGTCGCTGCAATTGATAAAATATAACAATCTCAAACAAATGAAGATCGCGATAATAGGAGCGGGTAATATCGGAGGAGCCATTGCCTGTGGATTGGCCAAAGGAAGTATTTTTAAGGCTTCAGATATCATATGTACCACACGCTCGGCAGAGTCGCTTGCCAAAATCAAAGCGATGCATCCGGATTTTGTACTCACCCATGACAACCGGGAAGCAGCCCAGGCGGCGGATATCCTTGTCCTTGCAGTGAAACCCTGGCGGGTGGAAGAAATAGTGAATGAGATTAAACCCGTACTTGATTTTGACAAGCAGATGATTGTTTCGGTAGCGGCTGGTGTTACCTTTGATCAATTGAATACTTTCCTGACAAAGGATCTGGAATACGACTGTATGGTTACTCCAACTATTTTCCGTGTCATGCCCAATACAGCAATAGAAGTGATGCATAGCATGACTTTTGTTTCCAGCCGGAATGCTTCGGAGGAGCAGACGAACCTTCTGTTGCAGATTTTTAATGAATTGGGCAATGCGATGTTGATAGAAGAACGGTTGATGGCTGCCGGTACAGCTCTTGCTTCCAGTGGCATTGCTTTTGCGATGCGTTATATCCGTGCAGTGATTGAAGGTGGCGTGGAGTTGGGCTTTTATCCGCGTGAAGCGCAGGAGATTGTTGTCAATACGGTCAAAGGGGCTGTCGAACTTCTTTTGGCCAATCAAACGAATCCGGAAACGGAAATAGATAAGGTCACGACTCCCGGAGGTATTACGATAAAGGGGTTGAATGAAATGGAATTATCCGGATTCACCTCTTCGGTTATCCGCGGCTTGAAGGCCAGTAAGTAATTGAATGAACGATGAACGATTAATGATTAATCGTTCATCGTTAAAAAATGGTTATTCTTCGTCTGAAAGATCTTCTTTCATATTATGGAAGACATTCTGTACGTCTTCGTCTTCATCCAGTTTTTCGAGTAACTTATCGAGTTGTTCGCGTTGTTCGGGACTAACCTCTTTCAAGTCGTTCGGCATACGTACAAACTCAGCGCTGTTTATCTCGAATGCATTTTCTTCCAGGTATTTCTGAATGGCTGCGTTTTGAGAGAATTCTCCGGAGATAATGATTTCATCTTCATCTTCTTCCACCTCTTCTACACCGAAATCAATCAATTCCAGTTCCAGGTCTTCCAATGCAATATCTTCTTTTTTTACCACATGGAAGATGACTTTGTGGTCAAAGATAAATTCCAAACTGCCGCTTGTGCCTAATGAACCCCCGTATTTATTGAAATAACTGCGTACATTGGCCACCGTACGGGTGGTATTGTCTGTGGCTGTTTCAACAAATATAGCAATGCCAAAAGGACCATATCCTTCGTAGTTCATTTCTTTGTAGTCGGTGTAATCTTTAGAAGTAGCCTTCTTGATAGCACGTTCCACATTTTCCTTGGGCATATTTTCCTTTTTCGCCTGTTGCATCAATACACGTAGGCGCGGGTTGGCATCCGGGTCAGGGCCGCCTGATTTTGTGGCTATGGTGATTTCTTTTCCTAACTTAGTAAATACGCGGGCCATATTTCCCCAACGTTTAAATTTTTTTGCTTTGCGGTATTCAAACGCTCTTCCCATGAGATATAATTGTTAATTATTAATTGTTCATTATCTGAGTGATGCTCCCAGTTTCTGTTCCAGGTTTGTCTGGATCTTCTTCATGATGGCATCGATTTGTTTTTCGTTTAATGTCTTGCCTTCATCTTGCAGGAAGAAGCTGACGGCATAAGATTTCTTTCCGGCCGGTAGGTTTTTGCCTTCGTATACGTCGAACAGTTTGACGTCTTTGAGTAGCTTCCGCTCACTTTCGTTGGCGATCTTTTCAATTTCAGTGAAAGCCACCTGTTTGTCTAAAAGCAAAGCCAGGTCACGTTTGACAGCCGGGAATTTCGATATTTCGCTGAATGTCACTTTCTGCTTGCGGATTTCTTTCATTAACAAATCCCAGGAAAGTTCAGCGTAGTATACTTCCGTGTCGATGTCTGCTGCCTGGAGCAGTTTGGGTTGTACAATACCCATTGTGCCTAATTGGCGACCGGCAGGGGTTGTAAGGCTTAATCCGGCGGAATAGATATCGTTTGTAAGATTTCCGAAGATGATTTTTTTCTTGTCGATGCCCAAGCGGGTCAATATGTTTTCAAGATAAGCTTTCAACTCATACACGGAAGATTTCTCGGTGGGATGTGCCCAGTTGTTTTCCACCCGGTTTCCACAAATCCACATGCCCAGGCGATACTCCTCTTTGTATTCAGCCAGGGTTTCGCCTTCTTTTTTGTTATCGGCATTGTAGTCGTAACAATTGCCCAGTTCAAAGAAGCGAAGGTTTCCGTTTTTTCTTTTTATATTGTATTCGATACTTTCCAATCCGCCGAAAAGTAAAGTCTGACGCATTCCGTTCAAATCAGTGCTTAAAGGATTCATCAACATAACCGTATGGTTTGCCGGATAGGTTGTCAGTGTCTCGTAATAAGCTGATTTCGTCAAAGAGTTGTTCAGGATTTCATGGAATCCGTATCCGCAGAGCTGTTCGGAAATCAGATGTTGCAACTCATTGCTACGGTCCGTTGGCGTCTGGTAGCTGAGATTGGATTTTACATTATCGCTGAAATCAATGTTGTTATAACCGTAAATACGTAAGATATCTTCGATGACATCCACATCCCGTTGCACATCGACACGGTATACAGGCACATGAATGGTCAAGCCCTCAGCCGTTTCGGCAATCGTTTGCATTTCGAGGCTTTCGAGGATGCTCTTCACCGTTTCGACAGGAATTTCTTTTCCTATCAATGTATTTATCTTTTTGTAATTCAGTTCAACCGTATAAGGCTCTACCAGGGTAGGATATACATCTTGCAAGGTGCCGCAAAGGGTACCTCCGGCAATCTCTTTTATCAATAAGGCCGCTCTTTGCAGGGCATACATCGTACTGTTTGCATCCAATCCCCGTTCGAAACGGAAAGAGGAATCGGTGTTCAACCCGAACCGGCGTGCCGTTTTCCGAATCCGCGTAGGATTGAAGTTGGCCGATTCAAGGAATACATCCGTTGTTTTTTCTGTTACGCCTGAGTCGATACCGCCAAACACACCGGCGATACACATGGCCTCTTCCGTATTGCATATCATTAAGTCCTGCTCGTTCAAGGTACGTTCCACTTCATCTAAAGTGACAAATTTGGTGCCGGCAGGCATTGTTTTGACAATGACTTTGCCGCCTTTGATCTTATTGTAGTCAAAAGCATGCAGGGGTTGTCCCATTTCGTGTAATACGAAGTTGGTAATATCCACCACATTGTTTATAGGACGAAGTCCGATGAGTTTCAGTCGGTTTTGCAACCATTCCGGACTTTCTTTTACGGTCACTCCTTTGATGCTTACTCCTGAATAGCGGGGGCAAGCTTCTGTATTTTCAACGACGACTTCGATAGCCGGAGAGTTATCTTCGATATGAAAAGCATCTACCGATGGACGTTTCAATTCCGCCGGTTTTCCGTTTTGTTTGAGATAAGCGGCCAGGTCGCGGGCGATACCAAAATGCGAGGTGCCGTCTACGCGGTTAGGGGTAATGTCGACCTCCAGGATATAATCACTTTTGATGTTATAATATTCCTTGGCTGGCGTTCCTACCTTTGCATCAGCAGGTAAAACAATGATACCGTCATGGGCGTTTCCGATGCCAATCTCGTCTTCGGCACAAAGCATACCGTTGGATTCGACACCGCGAATCTTGGATCTTTTAATCGTAAAAGACTCTTCTTCTTTATATAGTTTCGTTCCGTTAACGGCTACGATCACTTTTTGACCGGCTGTTACATTCGGTGCTCCACAAACGATTTGCAAGGCTTCTTCACCTCCTACACTGACAGTGGTGATATGCAGGTGATCGGAATTCGGATGCATTTCACAAGTCAATACTTCACCGATAAATAATCCGTCCAGTCCGCCTTTGATCGTTTGAACTTCTTCCACACCACCCGTTTCCAATCCGATAGAGGTAAGGGCTGCTGCCACTTCTTCCGGTTGCAGGTCGAATGCCAGATACTCTTTCAGCCAGTTATAAGATATATTCATTGTTCTAAAATTTGTTCCTTAATGCTTTTCTCAAATTGACGGGCAAAAATACGAATTAATAATTAAAACGGCTATAAAAATCCCTCTAAAAACAATACCTTTGCGGCCTAAGAAGAGTCACTTAAAGAAATTGTTTGAGACACTATGCGAATAGATATACTTACTGTACTGCCCGAGATGATCGACGGAATGATTAATTGTTCCATTGTTAAAAGAGCACAAGAGAAAGGATTGGCAGAAATACACCTGCATAACCTGCGCGATTATACGACCAATAAATGGCGACGTGTGGATGATTATCCTTTTGGTGGAGAGGCAGGTATGGTGATGCAGATCGAACCGGTGGACAGGGCGATCTCGGCTCTTCGACAAGAACGCAGTTATGATGAGGTGATCTATACGTCTCCGGATGGGGAAACCTTTAATCAACCGATGGCGAACCAAATGTCTTTATTGGATAATCTCATTATCCTTTGCGGACATTATAAAGGGGTAGACTATCGTATCCGCGAACATCTCATTACCAAAGAAATATCTGTTGGCGATTATGTCCTTACCGGTGGCGAATTGGCTGCAGCCATTATAACGGATGCTGTCGTACGACTGATCCCGGGAGCCATTGGGGATGAGCAAAGTGCTCTTTCGGATTCTTTCCAGGATAATTTATTGGCTCCTCCCGTCTATACCCGCCCTGCCGAATATAAGGGCTGGCAGGTGCCGGATGTCTTACTCTCCGGACATGAACGAAAGATCGACGAATGGCGTCTGCAACAGGCACAGGAACGTACCGCCCGCTTGCGTCCCGATTTGTTGAAATGAGCTGAAGAATCTTCTTTATGTATACTTTCTCCCTATTGATTCTTGTTTTTTTCTATTCAAGGATCTCTTTTCCGGTACCCTCCTTCCGGTGAAAAAGTGCATTTTCCTCCGAGAAAATAAATTGCTGACGATCGTCAGCACAATTGCCGATAATTGTCGGCACTTGTGCTGATATATATCGGCACAAGTGTCGACGGCTATCGACATTTTTATTTCTCCTCCCCAAACTGTGTATGACAAGATAAAAGGAGAATATAACCGCACTATCAAACGGCGCCTTTTTGCTGTTGGATCCTGGAAAGCCTGAATATGATCGCCGCCAAGAGGTGTTACATGCTTAGGAAAGAAAGGGTGGAAAAGTTATTAAAAATGAAAAAAAACAATCTCTCATCTATTTAGTTTCGTTTTTCGAATATGGCTAAAGAAAGTGTTACTTCTTTTGATAGACAAGAAAAGAAAATAGGCAATGAATAGCATGGATTAATCATCTGTTACATTTACTTTTGGTAAAGTAAAGAAAGAGATAGGTGTTAGGATTTTCTATATGAGAAGTAGATTCAGCGAAGAAGAAAAGATTGTTCTTTAAGTAGTTGACGATAGGCTTGGAGGGTTCTACTCTTAGATGTCGGTTCAAAGCTAACCAAAACCTTTACCTAAGATTAGAATTATGACTTTGTAGTGAATTGGAACTATGGCGCACATGCACGCACACAACACACTTTGTTTTACTTGTGCTTAGAAGGAGGGGTTCGGGAGGATACCTTCTTCTTTTTTTCTCTGGCTGGTGGTGGGCTTTGCCGGCATTATGCCTTTTGAAGGATCAGGCCTTTTCAGTCATTCTCCATTTTTTCAAACAATTGATCGCTGCTCATATACAGATTTTCAATAACCATCCATTTTACAATCCCCTCTTTGTCTATAAAATAAAACCGCGGAATGGTATTGTTGGCAAAAAGAGTAAATACCTTCCGGTAAGGATCCTGGTATTTAGGCATCGTGAATGCATATTCTGTCCAATAGGAGTCGGTTTTGCTTTTTTCTTCTCCCCGGGCTATCGTGACTAATGTGTAATCGGGATTGTTTTTGAGCTTGGTCTCCCAAAGAGATTGTATGGTCGGTAATTCCCGCTGGCAATCCCGGCATGTAGTGTTGAAAAATACCAACAAAGACTTTTTGCCCACAAACTGGCTCGACGAAAAGTGACCACCTGTTCCATCTTCGACCGTGAAGTCGGGAACTTTGTCACCCACAGTAATATAATTGATCGTTTCTGTTATTTCATCCTCCCGGACGCAGGCCGTGAAAAGAAGAAACAGAGAGAAAAGAAATAGAGAAAGCGTAAAACGATATGTCATAATCCATCTTTTTTGCAAAGATACACAAAAATAGGGGAGTAGTTCTTGGTATTCTCGCAAATGTTTCGTTTCTTTGCATCCGCTTTACGTAATCGCTGTCGGGAAATGTTGCCCGTTATATTGCGTTTCGATCAATATCACAATTAAAAAGCTATAAAACAATGGATTTAATTAAGATTGCAGAAGAGGCGTTTGCTACCAAAAGAGAGCATCCTGCATTCAAAAGTGGAGACACTATTACGATTGCTTACCGTATCAAAGAAGGTAACAAAGAACGTATTCAGCAGTACCGAGGTGTGGTTATCCGCATTTCAGGACATGGTGACAAAAAACGTTTCACTGTTCGTAAGATGTCAGAAAACGTAGGTGTAGAAAGAATTTTCCCTATGGATTCTCCATTTATTGAAAGTATTACCTTGAACAAGGTAGGTAAAGTGCGTCGCGCTAAATTGTATTATTTACGTGCACTGACCGGTAAGAAAGCAAGAATTAAAGAAAAGAGAGTATAAGACTCTGTTCTTTTGCCATAAGAAAGACTGTTCTTTTAGGGGAGCAGTCTTTTTTTATGCCCCCGATAGCAGAGAGAAGTCGGATTATTGATGTACCTTTGCACTTAGTATTTACGTAACGGGCCGTGACGGCTCACCCTATTTTGAATGACATTTGAAGATTTAGAACTTATAGAGCCTATTCGAAAGGCCTTACAGAAAGAAGGTTATTTAACCCCAACCCCTATACAAGCAGAAGCAATACCTATTGTACTTGAAGGTTACGACCTATTGGGTTGTGCCCAAACGGGAACCGGAAAAACGGCTGCTTTTTCTATTCCGATTATTCAACGCCTGTATGAACAGGATGTGTTGGGTAAAAAACGAGGAATAAAAGCGTTGATTTTAACACCGACGCGCGAATTAGCCATACAGATAGATGAAAGTTTTGCGGCCTATGGTCGTTATACGGGCTTGCGGCATACCGTGATTTTCGGTGGCGTGGGACAGAAGCCTCAAACCGATGCCTTGCAAAAAGGGGTAGATGTGTTGGTGGCTACTCCGGGGCGTCTGTTGGATTTGATTGACCAGGGCTTTGTGAAATTGCATACCTTGGACTATTTTGTGTTGGATGAAGCGGACCGTATGTTGGATATGGGGTTCATTCATGACATCAAACGTTTATTGCCTTTGTTGCCCAAAAAACGACAGTCTCTTTTCTTCTCGGCTACCATGCCTCCGGAAATAGAGAAATTGGCCGGAACCATTCTGCATGAACCGGAAAAGGTTGAGGTTACTCCTCCTTCTTCTACGGTGGAGAAGATTGAGCAATCGGTTTATTTTGTGGAAAAGAAAGATAAGATTGATTTATTGAAATCTTTGTTGCAGAATCCTTCCCTGGAGTCGGTATTGGTTTTTACCCGTACCAAACATGGAGCGGATAAGGTGGCTCGTGTGTTGACAAAAGCAAATATCGGGGCCGAAGCAATCCATGGAAATAAAAGCCAGAATGCCCGGCAACGTGCCTTGAGTAATTTTAAAGACCATACCACCCGTGTCTTGATAGCAACGGATATTGCTGCCCGGGGGATTGATGTGGATCATTTGACGCACGTGATAAACTATGAATTACCGAATGTGCCTGAAACCTATGTGCATCGTATCGGACGTACGGGAAGAGCCGGGCGTAGTGGAGTCGCTTTTTCTTTTTGTGATGCGGAAGAGGTGCCGTTGTTGAAGGATATTCATAAACTGATAGGTATACAGATTCCGGTAGCCGGTGGGAATCCCTTTGAGACTTCCCAGGTGAAAGAAGCGATAGCTGTTAAAAAGGAAGCAATCAAACAGGAGTCGAAACGACGCAATATGTTTGGCAGCAAGCGCGATGGAAGCTTTTGGCGCAATAAGAAACGGGCGCAAAACCAGCCGGAGAAAAAAGCAAAAGATCAGGGCCGGAAGTCCTGATGGTGTGCATGTGTTGAATAGAAAAAAAGAATAATCCGCCTGGTGCGGGGAAATAAAAAAAGGAGATTCGTTGGAATCTCCTTTTTTTATTGTTGTTTGTCGATATTACTTCGCATAACTTACCGCCCGTGTTTCACGGATTACGGTGATCTTAACCTGACCCGGATAGGTCATCTCGTCTTGAATCTTTTTAGCGATTTCATTGGACAAGCTTTCGGTGTCTTTGTCGTCTATTTTATCTGCGCCTACGATCACACGAAGTTCACGGCCAGCCTGAATAGCATATGTTTTAACAACACCAGGATATGATAAAGCCAATTGTTCAAGATCGTTCAAGCGTTTGATATAGGCTTCGACAATTTCCCGACGTGCTCCTGGGCGTGCTCCGGAAATAGCGTCGCAGACCTGTACGATAGGAGCCAATAGGGTTTGCATCTCTGTCTCGTCATGGTGAGCTCCCACGGCATTGCAGATATCGGGTTTTTCTTTGTATTTCTCACATAATTTCATACCTAGGATGGCGTGTGGCAATTCTGGTTCGTCATCGGGTACTTTACCGATGTCATGTAACAATCCGGCACGTTTGGCTTTCTTGGGATTTAAACCCAACTCGGATGCCATCACAGCACAAAGGTTGGCTGTTTCACGGGCATGTTGCAATAAGTTTTGTCCGTAAGAAGAGCGGTATTTCATTTTACCGATTAGGCGGATCAGTTCGGGGTGAAGACCGTGTACTCCCAGATCTATTGTTGTGCGCTTGCCGGTTTCGATAATTTCTTCTTCGACCTGCTTGCGTACTTTAGTGACCACCTCTTCGATACGGGCCGGGTGTATACGTCCGTCCTGGACAAGTTGGTGCAGAGCCAAACGGGCAATCTCCCTGCGTACGGGGTCAAAGCCTGAGAGGACGATGGCTTCCGGAGTGTCGTCTACAACGATTTCAATTCCGGTTGCTGCTTCCAATGCACGGATATTACGTCCTTCACGACCGATGATACGTCCTTTGATTTCGTCGGATTCGATATGGAATACGGTGATAGAGTTTTCAATAGCTGTCTCTGTTGCCACTCGCTGGATAGATTGGATGACAATCTTTTTAGCGTCTTTGTTGGCTGTCATTTTGGCCTCTTCTACAATCTCGTTGATGTAAGAAGCAGCGTCTGTTTTGGCTTCGTCTTTTAACGATTCGATCAAACGCTCTTTGGCTTCTTCGGCAGAGAGACCGGAAAGGGCTTCCAGTTGTTCGATTTGGCGCTGGTGCATTTTGTCCATTTCCAGTTTTTTCTTTTCTACCAATTCTATTTGGGTGGAAAGATTTTCTTTGATGGCTTCAATTTCGTTGTTTTTTCGTTGAACGTCTTCTTGGCGTTGGTTGATGGTCAGCTCTTTTTGTTTTAGTTTCGCTTCGGCTGACTGAATTTTGGCATTGCGTTGTGATACTTGTTTTTCCAGATCGGATTTCAGGTGAAGGAATTTTTCTTTTACTTCCAGTAATTTATTCTTTTTGATTACCTCGGCTTCTTTTTCCGCCTCTTTCAATACGTTGGTGTATCTGGACTTCAGAAGAACGCGCATCACCAACCATGCCAGTAATCCTCCGAGAAGGAAGGTTACGATTGAAATTATGATTGTATACATTTCCATTTTTAATAATAATTTAGTTCATATGTTTTATAATAAAAAAGCACTATCTCTCCACGGATTCCCGTGTGAAATAGTGCGGAAAATTTCTATTGAAAACAAAGAGGAAATTACTTTTCTTCCAAGTATATTTCCAGTTCGTTTGTTAGTTGTTGTATCTTATCTGTAAAAGGACTTGTGTCATTCTTATCTTCCCATTGCCTGTTATTTACAGCCAACTCTAAGGCGACCATGGCTAACAAATCTTTTATATCCAGTTCGGACTTTGCATACTTTTGTCGATATTGATAAAGCTTTTTACGAAGTCGTTTTGCGGCTTCACGAATCAATTCTTCTTCTTCCCGATTGATCCAAATACCATAGCTTTTATCGGCTATTTCTACATGTATAAGAAACTTATCGTCCATCGCTTCTATTCATTTAATAGTGCAATGCACTTGTCTACTTCCCGCACTAATTTTGATAACCGCATGCGCGCACTCTTCAATTCTCCTTCATTGGCGGAGACCATATGTGCTGTGAGCATGTTGTCACATTTGGTGTTTAATGTATCAATGATGTCTTTTGCCTGCTGTAATTCTACTTCTTTTTGATTTAATACATCCGTCAGTTCATCGATTTTGCGCTTTTGTTTGTCACATAATGCCATCAAATCGCGAACCCTTACTTCAAATACAGCTAACAATCTTTTATGATCTTCGGTCATTTCACACCAAATTGTATACAAAAGTAGGATTTAGAATTGACTTTAGCAACAATCGTTTGATTTTTTTGGTATTTAAAATGAGACAAAACAAAAGGCCGTCCAAGATTATTGAACAGCCTTCCTTTCTTTTTTTCTTTCGTTCGGCAATTAGATCAATGCCACGAATACATTTCCTTCAACTTCTTCAAAAGACAATTTACCTTCTTTTGATAACCAGCCGAGTGCTGCATACAGGTCTTTGTCTGCTTTGATTTTGGTTGCTTTCTTAACATCCTTAACATTCATTTTGCCACCTTCATTCAACGTATTCCATACAAGGCCGGCATTCGTTCCAATTAATTCAATCATTTTTTGGTTATTAATTATGTTTAACAGCGACAAAATTAGGTATTTATCTATAATTACAAAAGAAAGAACATGTTTTTTAGCATAAAAGTGTAATATTCTTTGTATATTCCGCGGAAATGATCATCCCTTCTATTTTATCGGCTAAAGCATATTCTTTCAGTAAATTGGCTGCATATGCAGCTGTTTCATGTAAACCGTCTTTACCGGAGTATCCATTAATGATTATTAACAACTGGGTGGTCTGTTTGTCGATTTTGGTGCGTTCTTCGTCGCTGGTTGGTGTTCCTATTCCCCCTTTCTTATCTCTGTAAACGGGCAGGCCTTCAATATTTAACTCACCCCGTCCGATACCCTGGTAGGGTTCACCCGCTTTGCCAACTCCTAAAGTGAGGTCTCCTTCTATTTTGTTCGCATCGAATCCTCCAATGGAATAGCCACTTTGAATGGATACCAGGTTGATGATGTCAACAACCGTATCTATTTTGTAAAGAGGCAACCCCCGTAGGATACGCCGGCGCAATGCCTCTGCGGAAGGACGGTAGCGGTTAGGATCCTTCCCGAGACGTTTATATGTTTGCCGGGTAGCTTGGATGGAAGGTAATTTGTTGATATCTTCCATACGAAGAGAAGCGCGTAGTTCTTCTGTTAAAGTCGTGATCTCTTCCCATAATCTTTCATCCGGTTCTGAATTCTTCACCTGGCAGGAGATTGCCAGTATATGTAATTCAGGGCATGCCTCGGTTATTTCTTTGGATAATGAAATTTGTATCATCTTTTTTTTATTCTTTGCATAGTATACCCGATAACATACGTCCGCTTTCTATCCCCAGGCGTCTGGCAGAAAAGAAGTCTTCGGATTGGGTGTAGGTACAAATGCCGGCCACCTCTATGTTTTCGGCAGAGAGTCCGGCTTCTATCAGTTGCAAACGATTGGCTTCCCAAAGGTCGATATGTGATTTACCTGTGTGTCTGTTCCGGTTACTTATCCTGGAGAGGTCTGCGCCGATCATGCGAAAAGCATCTACCACCTCTTCTCCAACTTCAAAACGCTCTTTGCTGATAGAAGGGCCTATGCCGGCGCGCATAAGCGAGGGAGAGCAGGTAAATGTGTTTACCATCTTTTGAATGGTTTTGAGAACGATTTGCAATACGGTGCCTCTCCAACCGGCATGTATGGCTGCAACGATCTTTTTATCCGGTGCATAGAGTAGGATAGGGACACAGTCGGCGGTTGATACGGCAATGCCTGTATGGGGAATGGCTGTGATAAGTGCATCGATGCCTTGTAATGCCGTTCTCTGTTCTTCGGCGGATAGAGATAGAAACTCTGTGTCCAATAGGAGGGATTCGCTTTCGTGTACCTGGTTGGCAACAAAGAGCTGTCGGGTAGGGAGAGAGATACTTTGACAGAGTACTTCTCTGTTGTACGCCACATCTTCGGGAGCATCTCCGCCATACTCACCCAGGTTCATGGAAGCATACAGTCCTTTGCTTCTACCCCCGTGACGGGTGGTTATAAAATGAAAGATGTTGCCATCTTCCCCCAGTCGGGGGAATTGCAACATCTGTATCGGTTTATTGATTTGTATCATCGTCGTCTTCCCAATCCTCGTATTCTTCATACTCTTCGTACAGTTCGTCGTCGTCTTCCATTACTGGAATGACCAAGGATTCGTCGTCGTCAAAGACAAAAGAACTGACATCGATATTTTTATGAACGATGCGTTCCGCTTCATGGAAATTGTCTTTGTTTAATTCTTTCCAGAGTAAATCTTTTAATTCAACCAATCCTTTCTGTGCTACGGAAGAAATGAAAATATACGGAATATCGGGCAAATCTTCAGACAAAGCTTCTTCTAACTCCTCATCCAGCATATCGCTTTTGGTGATAGCCAGCACACGGCGTTTATCCAATAGCTCCGGATTGTATTTAACCAATTCGTTATGAAGAATTTCATATTCTTTTTTTATGTCGTCCGTATCTCCGGGCACCATAAAGAGTAATAAGGAATTTCGTTCGATGTGGCGCAAGAAACGAAGTCCTAATCCTTTCCCTTCGCTTGCCCCTTCGATGATACCGGGAATGTCGGCCATGACAAAAGAGCGGTTATCCCGGTAACTGACAATCCCTAAATTGGGTTCCAGGGTGGTGAAAGGATAATTTCCGATTTTGGGTTTCGCCGCCGATAAAACGGACAAGAGGGTAGATTTACCTGCATTAGGGAAGCCTACCAATCCCACGTCGGCCAAGAGTTTCAACTGCATAATGACGGTTCGCTCTTGTGCCGGTTCACCCGGCTGGGAGTAACGAGGAGCCTGATTGGTGGATGTCTTGAAATGACAGTTGCCTAATCCACCCCGTCCGCCTTGGATAAGTAGGACTTGTTGGCCGTCTTGGGTTACGTCGCAAAGGTATTCTCCCGTTTCTGCATCGTAAACGACGGTTCCGCAAGGGACCTCAATGATGCGGTCCTCTCCATCTTTACCGGAACTGCGTTGGGCGCCACCTCCGCCACCATTGGTGGCCAGGATGTGACGTTCAAATTTCAGGTGAAGAAGCGTCCAGTAGTTGCGGTTACCCCGCAGGTAGATATTGCCTCCTCTCCCTCCATCACCTCCGTCGGGCCCCCCTTTGGGAATGTATTTCTCGCGACGAAAATGAGACGATCCTCTTCCGCCCTTTCCAGAGCGGCAATAGATTTTTACGTAATCGACAAAGTTTGATTCAGCCATATTGTTTTTTACTGATTATGCTTCTTTTTTTAAGTCTTGCAAAGCCTCTTTTATGCGGTTGAATATTTCATCAATGGAACCTACGCCCTGAATGGCAACATGTTTTCCTTCTTTGATGTAATAATCAGCAAGAGGTGCTGTTTGTTTATGGTAAACTTCAAGACGAGACTTGATCGTTTCCAGGTTGTCGTCTGAGCGACCGGATACTTTTCCGCGTTCCAATAAACGACTGATAAGCTCGTCTTCTTCTACATGCAGATTCAGCATGACGGAAACATCCGTACCCCGGTCGTTCAACATTTTCTTCAGAGCGATAGCCTGAGGGATTGTACGTGGAAATCCGTCAAAGATAACTCCTTTGTCGTTTTTCTTCTCGTCTAATACGTTAGCCAACATATCCACAATCAGTTCGTCTGGAACCAATTGTCCTTTTTCGATAAAACCCTGAGCGATTTTGCCCAATTCGGTGTTTTCTTTTATTTCTTTACGCAATACATCTCCGGTAGATATATGATCTAATCCGAATTCATCAATGATCCGTTCGCTTTGTGTTCCTTTTCCTGAACCCGGGGCTCCAAAAATTACAACATTCAACATCGTTCGTGTCTTTTTATTAATATAATATGTTATTTGTTCTCTTGTGTCTGTTTTTATTCAGCAAGCTTGTAAATATCTTTATAAGCTCGTCCCATTTCGTCATAATCTAAACCGTAACCGACAATGAAATCGGGCGGGATCTCTAATCCCACATAATCGGGGGTCAAAGAGCATCGCAGGGATTCCGGTTTGAAGAGCATGGTAGCCAGGCGTACATCCGATGCCCCTTCTTGCTTCAGTCTCTCCTTTACATACTGCATGGTAAGACCTGTGTCGATGATGTCTTCCAGTAAAATCACCATGCGCCCCTTGATGTCTGCATTGACGGGCATAATCTCGTTCACTTTCCCTGTGGTTTCTGTCCCTCTATAAGAAGAATAACGTGCAAAGGTTAATTCGTGAGGGCCATCGAGCTGTCGCATCAGTTCTGCGGTGAACATAAAAGCACCGTTCAGGATACAAACAAATAAAGGGTTGGCATCCTTTGTATCTTCTTTGATACAAGCGGCCATCTTCTCTATCGCCTTTTGAATTTCTTTCTCGGGAATAAATATCTCAAAATCTTTGTCTTTTAGACGAATTCTGTCCATGTTGCCTTCAAATTATGAGCGGACAAAGGTACAATATTTTTCAGTTTTTTTGTACGTTTGTGAGCAAAAACAAATAACGCATAACACAATTCATTATGATAAAGATATTTGCTACGGAGCAAGTGAAGGAACTCGATAAATATACAATTGAACATGAGCCGATTGCATCCATTGATTTAGTAGAGAGGGCTTCTGTTTTGTTTGTGCAGGAGTTTGTCCGTCACTTTTCCCGGCAATCCCGTGTTTTTGTTTTTGCCGGACCGGGAAACAATGGGGCGGATGCCTTGGCGATAGCCCGTCTCCTGGCTGATGAGTCTTATAAGGTAGAGGTTTATTTATTTAACCCTTCTCATCATTTATCCTTGGATTGTGATAAAAACAAAGAACGTCTGCAAAAAGAAGTGTCGGTCGCTTTTACGGAAGTGGCAGGTCCTTTCGAAGCTCCGCAGCTGGGGGAACAGGATATTGTTATAGACGGGCTTTTCGGCTCGGGTTTGAATCGCTCTCTGGAGGGTGGCTTTGCTGCTGTGGTTAATTATATCAATGAGTCTGATGCTACGGTGGTGGCAATTGATATTCCCTCCGGACTCTTTGGCGAAGATAACCGGCAGAATAATCCCGATGCTATCATCCGGGCGGATGTGACGTTGACATTTGCTTTTCCAAAGTTGGCTTTTCTGCTTCCGGAGAATCATGTGTATGTCGGGGAATGGAAGGTATTGGATATCGGCCTTCATCCGACTGCGGTAGAAGAGATGTCGACCCCTTATGTGCAGGTGTCGGAAGAAGATATCGTCTCCTTGTTAAGGCCGCGTGAGCGTTTTGCGCATAAGGGAAATTATGGCCATGCTTTGTTGGTGGCAGGAAGTAAAGGTAAAATGGGGGCCTCCTTATTGGCCGCGCGGGCCTGCTTGCGCAGTGGGGCCGGGCTTTTGACGGCACATATTCCTTTCCGGGGAGAGCAAACCTTCCAAACGGCTTTCCCGGAAGCAATGCTTAGTTTTGATCCGCATAAAGAATATTTTACTACGGTTCCGGAGCTGGCACCTTATACGGCTGTGGCAGTTGGACCGGGTATCGGACAAAGTTTTGAGACGGCCGCCGCTGTTGAGCGGTTGTTGGAGCGTTTTGGGAAACCTTTGGTGATCGATGCGGATGCAATTAATTTGTTGGCTTCCAATCATGATATGTTTAATAAGATACCATCCAATAGTCTGTTGACTCCCCATCCGAAAGAATTCGACCGGATAGCCGGAGAGAGCCATTCGGATTACGAACGTTTACAAAAAGCAAGAATGTTTGCTTCTGAAAAGAATATGTATATTGTCCTGAAAGGGGCCTATACGGCTACTTGTACTCCTGACGGAAGGGTGTTTTTCAATAATAGCGGTAATCCGGGGATGGCTACGGCGGGTAGTGGGGATGTGTTAACCGGTATTTTGCTTGGATTGCTTTCGCAAGGGTATGAACCGGGAGAGGCCGCAGTGTTAGGTGTTTATTTGCATGGGGCTGCCGGAGATCTGGCTGCTGCCTTTCGCTCGGAAGAAAGCCTGATTGCCGGAGATATAACAGAGATGTTGGGAAAGGCTTTCAAGCAATTGATGTAATAAACTTTTTTATAATATAGAAAAAAGGGTATGACCAGTTAGAAGTCATACCCTTTTTGCGTTATTTAGAAATAACTTAATAGGCTATTTTCAATGTCTCATTCCCGATATGTATCAGGTAAGTTCCTCTCGCTGGTAGGGTAAAGCGGGCTGTTTGTGCATTCGCTTTTTGCTGAGCTACCAATTTTCCTTCTATAGTATATACGCTCACGATAGCAGGAGAGGATATATTGTCGATCGTCAGGATATTCTCCAGGAGACTGTAGGTGTATGTCTTGTTTTCAGGAAGGATATGTTCGTTTTCTACCGTGTTCGGAATAACGGTGGCGAATACCCCGGCATCGATCATCTGTCCCCCTTGTGTCCGGGTGCATTTGATGGCAATCGTATTGGTGTTTGCCTTTAACAGGCTTTTTTCTATTTCGAAAGTATGATACCCTTTAACGGCCTCGGTACATTTTTTAGCCAATATGCCGTTTATGTAAACAGAACAATTGTCGTCATAAAATAAATTCAGATACAGTTTCTGGATAACATCCTTTACTGTACTGCTCACGGTGAATGTCTTGCGAAGATAAATCTCTTCGGTATTCCACTGCGTGGAGTATCCGGTTTCTGTGCCAAAAGGTGCTTTCCCTTCCTTCCATTGATTGTCATTGTATGAGGAGGCAAACCAATTGGCATCCGTAGGAGCCGTTGTGGTATATCTCCAATTTACTTTTTCGTTTTCCGGTTTGGAGGTAAGAAGGAATTGTCTTTTGTCGGCAAGCAGTAAGGCGACATGTTCTTTTAACCAGTCGTACCGGGTGTCTACGGCATCTACCAATTGCTCGATATAGTCGGCATAGGTATCGAAAAGTTCGCCGCTATGGGTTAAGACATATTTGTCTAATGAATCCCAGCGTTTGTAATTAAGAGTTTGTGATTCTTCCAAATCGGCGGACGTATCCTCAATATATTTCTTTAATTCGTATCTCAGGTGGTTGTAATCTACGCGTTTCCATTGCGTTTCCAACGCTTCTTTGGCGGCCTTTGTCTGCATAATGATTGGGAACCATTGTTTGAATCCTTGGTTTCTTTCCAAAATCGAACCGGTTGCGTCTACATAGCCGTCATTCAGAAATGCCTGGTCGTAGTTCTCGATCGGGCCGAAGTATAATTTATCATCCCCTCTCTTTTTATAACAATGTAAATCACTATATGCTTTGTGATTGGCTGTCAGTTCGGAAAGCAGATAATAGGCAACGGCATTGTTGATATCTATGTATTTTTCACAAGCAGTTTCCGGGTCTTCGTAAAGAGCGGCTTCTAATTTGTTGATATGACTTTCAATCCAGGCCAGTTGTGTTTTCGTGATTTCACTGTGTTGGGGGGAGAGTACGGCAATATCTACTCCTTTGGGGGTGCTGAAGTGAACAGTGGCATGGTCTGCGTCGGTGTCTATTTTTAAATGATATCCTCCGCTGATCTCCGGTGCGGAATTATCCGAATGGGTCATTTCATCGATGTCGATCCGGTTTTTCCCTACTTCAATCGGGTCGCTGACGAAGAATGTACCATAATAGAATCCATCCAATACGACATCCGCAAATAGGCAGGAGGGAGTAAATTCGAATTTGAAAAAACGACTCATGCGGAAAGCCAGTCCATTGCGAAGCAGGGTCTTGTCGGCATGGGATGCGATCAGGGCCCAGTCTGTCGTGTCGGCGGCAAGCCCCATGAATTGCTGGGCTTTGTCAAACCGGAGGTCAATAGACTTTTTATCTAAATTCCAGTTTAAATCGTCTCTTCCTTTTATGTTTACATCGTTAGTCGTGGTGTCTTTGTCGCTGAGTACGGTGATTTTGGCTTTTTCGTAATGCGACCTGCTGTTGAAGTTGAAGCTGCCACCAGTCTCCAGGTAAATGGTTGGCAGGTTGGTTAACATGGTGTACTCGATGTTTTGTTCATCCGCATGGCAGTAAAACTCCAATTCGGTTATATGACAATATTCATCCTCTTTGGCAATACATCTGACATAACGGTAGGTGTTCGCCGATGAAATATCGTAGATGGTATAATGGTTGACCGAAGGGGCGGTGGTTATGGTGAATAATGTTTCAGGGTTTTTGAATTCAGGATTATTGGCTCCTTGAAAAACGCATCCTACCATTCGTTCCACCCGGTCTCCGTGGGGGTAGATTCTGATCTTTTGAATGGAATACGCATTTTGCAGATCGAGACCAATCCAACCTCCTTCTTTTTCAGATCGGAAAGAAGTCTCTTTGTTCGTGTCGAAGGCATAATGCCCGGTCATGAAAGAGGTATTCTCTGCATTGGACGAAATAATCTGTCCTCTCAATTTTTGATAACCATCCAACTCGGCTGCCTGTAGGAAAAGAGGCGATACGGCAAGAAGAGAGAATGCCAAAAGAATAATTTTTTTCATTTATCGTTTGTTTTTGTGATTTGTCAATCCATAGTATGTCTTACTATATAGTATAAACAGGAGGGCAAACTTACGAAAAAACTAAATAAGGTTGTTCGTTAATACCGAACAATTCGTATGCGTTTTATTTTTATAGATAGAGAGAATCCTTTTTTATAGAGTATATTCTGTTGCCGATGGGCATCGGCAACATTGACGATGCTGTTCAGCAATATTGTCGAAC
>NZ_QVMG01000014.1 GCF_010500925.1 Parabacteroides sp. 52 | reverse complement strand
AAGCAGTGGTCCCCCTCTTCTTATCCAAGAAGAGGAGCCAGGATAGTGCTAGTCACTACCTTATTCTCCATTTTGCTTTACGCTTTGCGAAGCGATCTATGATTCCATTTGAAAAGTGGAGCCCTTTCAAGGTTCCGGGGCGGTGAGGGCCAGTTCCGGTGCGTTTGACAGGATTTGTTGCCGGATGAAATCCCGTAATTCTGCGCGTATGTTGCTTCGGCTAGCCTCCAGTTCTTTTTCTTTGGCTGGTTGGAAGATGTCTTTATAGCGGCATTTGGTGATTTTGTATTTGGGTTTATCCAGGTTGCCTGTGACGTCTATACCCAGTTTGAAAGGAACGGGTGATTTGAGGACGGATACATGATAGTCGAAATTCATATCCAGTTTATGTGTGCCTCCTACGGCCACCCGGTAACGATCGATTTCTATCAGGAAGGGGTAGATATCTATTTTATTGTCTTTGATGGCCAGGTCGACAGAGATACTGTCAATCCGGTTTTTCTCTTTGTTCTTGAACATAAGGGTTTTGGATATCTCCGTGAAAGTCTCCCCATCGAGTAAGACCATATCTTTTCCATGTACATAACAACCGGCATGAAGGGAAGGCAGGATAATGGAAGAGGTAGAGTCGATGTCACAGGTCGCAGCCATCTGGCAATCCACCACCCCTTCGAAAGAGCGTAACATTGGCAATAGGCTGTCGATGGCGGGGTATAAATGGATCAGTTTTTCTACCAATATATTATGCATACTCATGTCAAAGCCCACCTGTGCTTGTTTTTTTTGGGAAGAGGAATAGAACATACTGATGTTTCCATTGCCTATGTTCGATTGCATATCAAGTCGGCGCAGGTTGATATTTTGGTTACGCAGCACAATTTCTCCGGTCACATTCTCCATATTCAGTTCTTTGTAATCGATTTTCCGGGCGTTTATATCCAAAGCCATATCGAGAAAAGCAGGCACAACAAAAAGCAATTCTGTCGTATCCGTTTGCATCGTCATGGAATCTTGTAAAACGTTGTTTTCTATTTCTTCCAGTTGTTTTTCCTCTTTTCCGGATTCCGGTTGGGATAGTTGGCTTTCAGCATATAACATACCTTTATTTATGGCTTGCATCAACTGATTACAGTCGATATAATCGGAGGAGAGGGAGAATTTACCCTGCAGTTTGCCTCCCCGAAGGAGGGCACGGCGTATGCTGTTGATTTCTCCGTTTAGTTTGAAGCAGCTTTTGCCGGCGTGGAAGAGGGCATCGGAGAATTGGATGTTGTTTGTATCGAATTTCACTTTTGTTTTTTCCATATGCATAGGCAGGGGAAACATCCGGCTGAACAGGCGCATCTGATTGAAACTTACACTTCCCCGTACCTCCCAGTTTTTTAAGAGCTCACCCGAAGGAGTTGCTGTATCGTTTGTATTTGTTCTGTTCGTTCTTCCGGCTGCACGTATTTGTCTGCCGGTGGTGTCTCTTCGGGCCAAAACGCGGGTACTGTCTGGCTGACGAGATTGGAAGCGTTGGCGGATGGCATCTCTGTAAGGCAACGCTTCGATACTGAAGGAGCTGTTGGCGAACATAGCTCCCATGTGTGAAGGCATATCGAAGTAGCGCAAGGAGTCGACGGTTATGCCGGCCAGGAGTTGGGGGATCTGTTTATCTGATTCCGACGGTTTGATACCTCCACGTAGATAGGTGTTCTTCGCTACCACCCATACGGAGTCGGGTAAGCGGGTTCTGATGCTTTCGATCTGTATATGGGAAGTGATGGGCATGACGGCAGTCGTATCGATCGTCGGTGATGTTTTAGCTGTCAGGTGCAGCCGGGTCAGGTTGGTGTTGATTTCTTCTTTGTATCTGATCTGCATACTGTCGACCGTAAATAGAGCCTTCATCAAATCATTGCCCGCGATATAGGAACTTGTTGTTTGGCTTGAGTCGACAGCAAAGTGCATATGAGAGACAAACATATCCAGGTCGTAAGGCAGGCTTCGAGCGATAAGGGTATCGATATCCAGGTTGCCTTTTATCTTTACGTTATTGTAGCGACCATCCATCAGGTCTGTTAATAGGAAAGAAGTCTCCAGGTCTGTATCAATCAGGCCTTGCAGGGAAAGAGTATCCGGGTTAAGAAATTCCTCGGCCAAGCAGGTAAAGTCGATTTGTCCTTTTACTGAGGCATGTACGGCGGGGGATAGAAGTAGATTGTTAGCCTCCCCCCGTATGGACAGGGATGTATTCAATCCTTCCAGGATCAATTTTTCCAGCTTTATGGAAGACAATGCCGGTTCCATTCCGTCGATATGCAGATCCATATCCAGTTCCAGATTGTCTATGCCTTGTTTGACGTCTTTGAGGAAAAAAGAACCTTTTTCTACTTGGCAACAGGCATTTACTGTAGGAATGGCATTTTCTCCCAGTTCACCCATGATGTTGACATCCAATGTGACAGCTCCGTTTGTTAGGATATTTTCCCGGTTTTGCAGATAAATATCGGGGATAAAAGACAAAAGGTCATTCATATCTGATGCCTTCAGTCCCATCTCGATGTTGATACCGATCATTTTGCTATCGGGCAGGTTGGTTACCGAGCCGTCGGCGGTAAAGGGTAGATTGTTTATCTTCATTTCGGCCCCGTATAATGTCACAGTATGAAAATGATCGGTTAATTCGATGTTGCTTTTGAGGTGCAGGGCCAGGGAGTTCTTTAAGGTATAGTCCGGGCTTTGGAACAGGATAGAGGACGATCCTGTTTCGATGGCTAATGTATTTCCTCCGTCAATCAAGGAGCCGGCCGATTGCAGGAAGAATCCTTCTATCTCTGCATACATATTGGCTTGCCGGTCGTCGTAGATGAAATGCCCTTCTATTATACGCACTTTCTGCAGGTCGATCGTCGGTAGAGAAATAGAGGAGTCGGAAGTGTCGGAAGGCTCTGTCTCATCGTTGTATATATCCCAGTTGGCCTTTCCGTCTTCCCTTATATATCCATAAAAATACGGATTATTTATACATACTTCCCCGATGGTTATTTTCTTTTCCCACAGATAATCTAAGGGATGAAGAACGAGGGTCGTCTGGCTGAAATGCAAGAGAGAATCAATCGGCTGGTTGTCGGCGACCGAATCTTTGGGGTTGTCTTTCATGGCATGGGAGAGGAGATTCCCGTTCGTTATGCGAAGTCCTAAATGGGGATAAGTCGACAGGAATGTCAGTTCTATTTTCTCACATGCGAGTTGTCCGTCAATGCGTTTATTCACCTCATTGACTACGAGCGGGGTTAATTTATGGGAAGGAAGTATGCCCCAGTTTATTATGCAGAATGCAATAAGTGGCAATACAAAAACGATTGTACAAAATGAGGCAAGTAGAATGAATAGAGTTTTCTTTTTGTTTTTCATGTGCACGCAAATAAAAAGGAACCAGGCAAAGGTAGGAAAAAGAAATCTGATGAAATAAAAAAAGGGCTGTCCATTTTTTCTTTTGGACAGCCCTTTGAGAAATGAGATAAGCGAAATATATATTTGCTTAGAACTTGAAATAATTCTTTGCGTTATTATAACTGATATCTTCGACCATTTGTCCCAGGAAGGGTAATTCAGAGGCCGGTAATTCTCCATTTTCCACATCTGTACCAATCAGGTTACATAAGGTGCGACGGAAATATTCATGACGCGGGTAAGAAAGGAAGCTGCGTGAGTCGGTCAACATACCCACAAACCGACTGAGCAATCCTAAAGAGGAGAGGGCATTCATTTGTTTTTCCATGCCATCCTTCTGGTCGAGGAACCACCAGCCGGAGCCGAATTGTATTTTTCCGGGTAGGGTACCATCCTGGAAGTTGCCGATCATGGTGGCAATCATCTCATTGGCACAAGGGTTCAGGTTGTATATGATTGTTTTGGTCAGTTTGTCGTTTTGATCCAGGCGATCCAGGTATTTAGACAATGCAGCGGCAGTGGTGTATTCTCCGATAGAGTCGCAGCCGATGTCCGGTCCTAATTTTTTGAATAGGCGGGTACTGTTATTGCGAAGTGCCCCGTAATGGAATTGTTGTGTCCAGCCTTTTTCCCAATTCATCTCCCCAAAAGCGACCAATAAGGCCGATTTAAACTTACGTATTTCTTCCCGGGTAAGATGGATGCCTCCATAGACTTTGTTAAAGATCGTGTTTATCTCTGTTTCTGTGTAGTCTTCTGCATAGAACTCTTCTACTCCATGATCCGAAAGCCGGCAGCCATGATCGGCAAAGAAGTCATGCCGTTTTTTTAAGGCTTCCAGTAATTGGGGATAAGAAGCGATAGAGATACCGCTCACTTCGGATAAACGATTGACATAGGCGATGTAAGTTTCCGGATTCTCTACGGCCATGGCTTTGTCCGGGCGCCAGGTCGGATACATCTTGATTTCGAAGCCGCTCTCCAGGGTCTGTTTATGCCATTGCAAAGAGTCGATCGGATCGTCGGTGGTACAGACTGCTTCTACGTTGTAATGCCGCATCAGACCACGGGCAGAAAACTCGGGAGATTGCAGTTTCTCATTACATTCGTCAAATATTTCCCGGGCAGTAGAAGGATTTAAAAGCTTGGTGATACCAAATCCTGTGCGTAATTCGAGGTGCGTCCAGTGATAAAGAGGGTTGCGCATGGTGTAAGGAACGGTCTCTGCCCATTTCTCAAATTTTTCCCAATCGGTGGCATCTCCGGTGCAATACCGTTCGTCTATCCCGTTTGTGCGCATACCGCGCCATTTATAATGATCACCTCCCAGCCAAAGTTCGGTGATGGAACGGAAGCGATGATCGGTAGCAACTAATTTGGGATCTAAGTGACAATGATAATCGATAATAGGCATTTTTGCCGCATGCTTGTGATAAAGATCCTGTGCTGTTTTTGTTTGCAATAGGAAATTGGAATCCATAAATGCTTTCATATGTTGTTTTTTTATTGATAATGCGTATTCAGGTAGGCAAAATAGGCAAAAAAAAGCGGAAGAAACAAGCATTGTTTTACTTTTTTGTGTGCGAACACATGGGGCGGTAACAAAATTTATTACATTTGTGCAAATGTTCATCCGCGGGGTGGGTATAGATAAGTGGAATCATTTAATAAAATAAGATAGAAAAACATGGAAAACTTATTTAGTGTAGAAGGAAAAGTGATCGTAATTACCGGAGGAGCCGGTATTTTAGGAAAAGGTATTGCCGGTTATCTGGCAGGGCAAGGAGCAAAGATTGCTATCCTTGACCGGGATGCAGCAGCCGGAGAGAAATTAGTCGGAGAAATCAATGCTCAGGGAGGGGAGGCCGTCTTTTTTGCGTCGGATGTATTAAGTAAAGAAGTATTGGAGCAAAACCGGGCGGATATTGTGGCCAAATATGGAAAGGTAGATGTTTTGTTGAATGCTGCCGGAGGAAATATGGCAGGTGCAACTATTCCACCGGATAAAACAATTCTGGATCTGGAGATTGATGCTTTCCGTAAGGTGGTAGACTTGAACTTATTTGGAACTGTATTACCAACGATGACCTTTATTCCCGAATTGGCTAAACAAGAAAAAGGATGTATCGTGAATTTTGCCTCTATCTCCTCCTTGCGTCCGTTGACACGTGTGGTAGGGTATGGTTGTGCCAAAGCGGCCATCGCCAATTTCACCAAATACCTGGCAGCAGAATTGGCACAAAAATTCGGATCCAGTCTGCGCGTGAATGCGATTGTGCCCGGTTTCTTTATCACACAACAGAATGAATCTTTATTATTGAATCCGGACGGATCTTATACCGATCGTTCCAAGTCGATATTAACCCATACTCCATTCAATCGTTTTGGTGAACCGGATGAATTGTTTGGAACCATTCAGTATCTGATCAGTGACGCCTCTAAATTTGTTACCGGCACGTTGGCTATCGTAGATGGCGGGTTCGATGCTTATACGATCTAAATAATTATAAATTATAAAATTGTCAATTATAACAGAGAAGGGAAAAGGATGACCTTCTAATTGACGATTACCGTTTACCGATTAGTAATAAACAATTAATAATGAACGAAATGTATTTATGTGAACAATCATGGCGCTGGTACGGGCCGAACGATCCCGTCAGTTTAGCCGATATACGTCAGGCTGGGGCTACAGGTATTGTAACTGCATTGCATCATATACCTAATGGCGAGGTTTGGACCAAAGAAGAGATCCTGAAACGGATAAAAACGGTAGAAGATGCCGGTTTGAAATGGGTGGCAGTAGAAAGTGTACCTGTGCATGAACATATCAAAACGCAGACGGGTGATTTTCAGAAATATATAGATAATTACAAAGAGAGTGTCCGCAACTTAGGTGCTTGTGGCGTCGAAGTAGTGACATACAACTTTATGCCGGTATTGGACTGGACCCGTACCGATCTATTGTATGAAATGCCGGATGGTTCCAAGGCGCTTCGTTTTGAGAGGGCGGCATTTATAGCCTTTGATCTTTTCATACTGAAACGTCCCGGAGCGGAGGCAGCCTATACGGAAGCGGAAAAAGCAAAAGCCAAAGCGCGCTTTGAGGGAATGAATGCGGCAGAACGGGAGTTGTTGACCCGTAATATCATTGCCGGTTTACCCGGTTCGGAAGAGAGTTTTACGGTACAGCAATTTCAGGAAGCATTGGATCGTTACAAAGATATCGATGCGGAGAAACTGCGTGCGAACCTGATCTATTTCCTGAGAGAGATCACGCCTGTTGCTGATGAGGCGGGAGTGAAGATGGTGATCCATCCGGATGACCCTCCGTATTCGATCCTGGGCTTGCCGCGTATTCTCAGTACGGAAGAAGATTTCCGCAAAATAGTGGAAGCCGTGCCGAATGAGAGCAATGGTCTTTGTCTTTGCACCGGCTCTTATGGTGTCCGCAGGGATAATGACCTGGCCGGCATGATAAGCCGTTGGGGCGAACGTATTTACTTTGTTCATTTCCGTAGTACCCAGGGAGATGCAGAAGGTAATTTCTATGAAGCCAATCATTTGGAGGGCGATGTAGATATGTATGGAGTCATGAAAGCCTTACTTGAAGTGGAGCAGAAGTTACAACGTCGTATCATTATGCGTCCGGATCATGGACACCTGATGATCGATGATTTGCATAAAAAAACGAATCCGGGATATTCTTGTATCGGACGTCTTCGCGGATTAGCCGAATTAAGAGGTTTAGAGATGGGTATCGCTAAATCTATGAAATAATACATATCTTTGTACCCGAATAAAAACGGAGACATAAAGACACTGAAGTTTTGATTATTATCTGTGTTTTTGTGTCTCCGTCTTGAAAATTACATAAAAGAAACATGGAAAAAAGAATTGTTACTTTTGGAGAGATCATGTTACGTCTGGCTACTCCGGACTATCTCCGATTCAATCAGACGGATAAACTGAATGCCACCTTTGGCGGTGGAGAGGCCAATGTAGCTGTATCGCTTGCCAATTATGGTTTAAAGGCTGAATTTGTAACTCGTTTACCCAAGAACGATATCGCACGAGCTTGTGTGATGGACTTGCGTAAATATGGAGTAGGAACCGATCATATTGTATATGGAGGGGACCGTTTAGGTATTTATTTCCTAGAGACAGGGGCTGTAGCCCGTGCCAGTAAGGTCGTATATGACCGGGCGCACTCTTCTATTGCAGATATTCAGCCGGGAATGATTGATTGGGAAGAAGTATTGAAAGGGGTGACCTGGTTTCATTGGACAGGTATTACTCCGGCCATTTCCCAGGGAGCAGCCGATGTTTGTCTGGAAGCTTTGCAGGCGGCAAACAAACTGGGTGTGACTGTTAGTTGTGACTTGAATTTCCGTAAGAACTTATGGAAATATGGAAAGACAGCGTCTGAAGTGATGCCTGCTTTGGTAGCCTGTTGTGATGTGGTCTTAGGCAATGAAGAAGATTGTGAAATGGTCTTTGGCATTAAACCGGAAGGATTTGATGTGACAGCCACTCATGGTGAAGTGAATGCAGCTGAGTTTGAGTCGGTTTGTGTACAGATGCAAAAACGTTTCCCCCGTGCGAAGAAGGTGATTATCACTTTGCGTGGTGCCGTGAATGCCAACCATAATACCTGGGGAGGTGTTTTGTATGCCGATGGTAAGCTTTATCAATCCCGTCGTTATGATATCACACATATTGTGGATCGTGTAGGAGGGGGTGACTCTTTCATGGGGGGACTTATCTATGGATTGATTTCTTATCCTTCTGATGACCAGAAGGCGTTGGAATTTGCCGTTGCTGCCTCTTGCCTGAAACATACGATTTATGGGGATTATAACCAGGTGACTGTTGATGAGGTTGAAAAACTAATGGGAGGGGATGGCTCCGGCCGTGTTTCCCGCTAATAGATCATAATAATTTACAATTTAGAATTAGAATAAAGTGGCTAAATTCAATAAACTACAAACGCTGGAAGCAATGCGTTCAACAGGTATGGTACCTGTGTTTTATCATGCCGATATAACGGTTGCTCAAAATGTGTTGAAGGCCTGTTATGCTGGTGGTGTACGGGTTTTCGAATTTACTAACCGGGGTGATTTTGCTCAGGAGGTATTTGCTGAACTTGTAAAGTTCGCTGCCAAAGAATGTCCGGAAATGATTCTGGGGATAGGCTCCATTGTGGATCCGGCTACGGCAGCTATCTATTTGCAGATAGGGGCAAACTTTGTGGTAGGTCCTCTGTTTAATCCGGAGATCGCAAAGGTGTGTAACCGTCGTTTGATTCCTTATATACCGGGCTGTGGTTCGGTCAGTGAGATTGGTTATGCTCAGGAAGTAGGATGCGATGTGTGCAAAGTATTCCCGGCAGGCAATGTGGGAGGTCCTTCTTTTGTGAAAAATGTAAAGGCTCCTATGCCTTGGTCTATGCTTATGGTAACCGGCGGTGTGGAACCGACAAAAGAAAATCTGAGTGCCTGGGTAAAAGCAGGAGTTTCTTGTGTGGGCATGGGGTCGAATCTTTTCCCAGCCCAGGTTATTGCAGCGAAAGAGTGGGATAAAATATCTGCACTTTGTAAAGAGTCTTTGGATATTATCCGGGAAGTACGCTGATTATTCTATGATCACATATGCCCGGTAACGTGTTTCCGGGTAGACAGGACAAAGCGGGAAGTATCCTTTGAGGAGCTTTCCGCTTTTCCATTTTAAGGGGTATTCCTTTTGCATGGCTTCATGAAGGGCGTAGGCTTCTTTCTCGTGTGTTATTTGAAAATAGCCGGTAGCCTCCGAAGCAACGAAACGTTCGAATATCCGCAAAGCAACCATACCCATTGTGTAGCGCATATTGATTTCCACACAGGGGTGGATGGTTACCTCTCCTCTTTCGTTGGTATATACCATCATGTCCACTCCGAGATATCCCGTGTAAATGCCTCCGTAGACTTCTTTTAAAACACGACTGACTACAGTTTGTACTTCCCGGTAGGATTCTTCTCCTATCCATTCGGTTATTTTTTTTTGCATCTTCTCCTGGGGCTCCAGGCGGTTGCCCGAATAGAATCGTTTTCCGGCTGTTTCAAACAGGGAAAGGCCTTCAAAGCTCGTCTCTCCTGATTCTTTTATATAAAACTCCATGGCGAAGTCGAGTTTTTTCTCTAAGCCTTGTTCGATGCTTATGTTTTCTTGTTTTCGGATAGCTCCGGTCACCCATTCGGCATCTTTTTCCTGTAACTCTGGATCCTCTATCCATAGGAGTCCACGTCCGGAGGAGGAGTAAAGCATTTTGAACATAAAAGGAGGGAGGTGGTGCTTCATATACAATTGCACTTCGCTCATGGAAGAACAGAAGGTGGGGGTTGTGGGAAGGGATACTCCGGGTAATTGTTCACGTATTTTATCCAGGCATATAGCTGCAGTCTTTCGATTTATTAAAGTGGTGTATGCCTCTTTCCAAGTCGGTATATGAATCTTTTCACAGGTTTGCTGCACTTCTTCGAATGCGTGTATGCTTTGGGGCGATAATCCCCAGGGGCAGGCTTCCATCAGGGGAAACGAAGAGGTTGTTAGTTCGTGAGGGTTTACCTGAGTAGCTAGTGCCGGAAAATCAGAAGGTAAAGCAGTAAAAGAGTCTATTGGAACAGGTTCTTTTACCCAGACAAAATCATGGGGAGCTGCATACCAGACAGGCAATAGGGCCAATTCTTCACGCATTCTTTGTATGTTTCCCGGTGCCGTATAGTTTACAGAGCCGATCCATACCCCCATTTCATATCCCGGATTAAAAAGATGTAATTTCACTGTTTCTTTATCGTATAAAATGAAAGTTGACAACCAAACGTTTTTACAACGCTTAACTGTCAACTTCCGTTTAGGCTGATCTCTGAGATCAGTATGCAGCCCTATTCCAGATTTTCATCAATCGCATTAATTTTCTTAATCGTCAATTCCATTTCTTCTTTGATCTTTTCGATCTTGCGTTCCATTTCTTTCACGAGACCGCCTCCTCCTTTGGAAGAAATACTGAGGAATCCGATATTGTTTTCGTATGTTTGAAGTTCATTCTTCATTCTATCGTACATACGCATTAGTTTTTCCCGTTCGCCGTACAATTTGCCTTTTCCTTTTTCATCGTTGGCCATGTCGTTCAGGTTGTTGCGGAACGATTGCATTTTACGATCGGTTCTATCGACTTTCAGTCTATCAAATTGTTTGTCTACAGCTTCATGGAATTCTTTGTATATCTTATCCTTTTCTTTGAAAGGCACAAAACCGATACCACTCCATTCGGATATATACGCTTTTAGCTGAGTCAGAGCTTCATCAGCGTCTGTAATCTCCGGCAGTGTATTGATTTTTTCAATCAATTCTTTTTTGGCTGCCAGGTTGGTTTGTTCCACGCTCTTTTGGGATACCACATTTTTATTCTTTTGTTCAAAGAAATAATCACAGGCAGTAATAAAACGTTTCCAAATAGCATCGGAATGCTTGCGTGTGACCGGTCCGACTTTTTTCCACTCTTTTTGGAGAGCAATCATTTTATCCGTAGTCTCTTTCCAGTCTGTATTTTCTTTTAATGCTTCGGCTTGTTCACAAAGAGCTTTCTTTTGTTCAAGGTTCTTTTCCATATCTTCCTTGATCCCTTTGTAGAATTCACTCTTCTTGTTGAAATAAGTATCACAGGCAGCCCGGAAGCGTTCGAATATTTTGACATTGAATTTCTTAGGAGCAAAACCGATTGTTTTCCATTTTTCCTGTAAAGCAATCACTTCTTTGTTTTTTTCTTCCCAGTCTTTAAATGTTTTGATCGTTTCAAAATCGATGGCTTCTATCTGTTCACAAATAGCAGTCTTAGCCTCCAGGTTTTCTTGTTCTCTTTCTTTCAGTTTTTCGAAATGTTCCTGGTGACGTTTGTTGATTGTTGTGGAAGCATTTTTAAAACGTGTCCACAGGTCTTCACGCAATTCTTTGGCCACCGGTCCTATTTCGCGCCATTGTTGATGCAGCTTTTGTAATTGATGGAATGCGGAGATAACATCCGTTTCTTCTTCTAATTTCTCAACTGTTTCACAAAGGGCTGTTTTCAATTCCAGATTTTTCTTAAAGTCGTAATCTCTGAACTGATTATTTATCTTGATGATATCATAGAACTTTTCGCTGTAGACCTGATAGCTTTTCCACAGATCATTGGCATGTTCTTGTGGAATCAGTTTGATCTCTTTCCAACGTTGTTGGATATCTTTGAATTCGTTGTATAATTTATTGAAATCTTCCTGGCTTTCCGTCAAGGCTTTCAATTGATCGATCAATTGAAGTTTGAGTGTGTAATTCGCTTCTTTTACCTTTTCCTCTTCAGCATGTATCGCGGCACGCTTTTCTTTATAAGAAGCGAGTAATTCTTTGAATCTAACCTCTGTTTCATCGTCCGGAGCTTTAAAATCAGCTTCTATTCCACCCTCTTCGAGGAAGATCTTTTTGAGTTCTTCCACTTCATTGCGGCGAAGTTTGTAATATGCTTGTTTTAATGATTCCACCTCGCCTCGTGCAGGTTCTGTCGCTGCGACTACCCACTCTGCTAATTTGACGATGATTTCTTCTTTGGTTAGTTTATCTGTGGCCGAGGACCCTTCTTGCTTTTCGTTTGCCGTTTCTTCAGCTACTGTTTCTGCAGGAGTAGACTCTTCCGGTTGTTCTTCAACAGCAGGTTCAGAAACAGATGCTTCCGGTTGTTCGCTTGGTTTAATTACTTCCAATGGTTCTTCTGTAGCGGGAGCTTCTTCCGTTACTACTTCAGCAACCATCTCTTCAGGTTTTGCCTGGTTTACTACGTTACTTTCTGTTGTACTACTTTCCGTCGTTTCCATCGGAGCCTTAGCATCTTCCAATTTGTTCGTTTCTTCCGGCAAATTGGTTTCAAGAGTGTCCTTCATATTCAATCACATTTAAGAAAAGGAAATCACTTTCCAAATAATTAGGTCACAAATTAAAGTAAATATTTTTGGATTACAGCATTTGAATACAATTATTTCAAGAAAACGAACGGTTTATGAATAAAAAAAGGTTTTGGGGGAAATAAAAAGGGCATAGACTGTATTCATTATACAGTCTATGCCCTCTTATTATTAATTATTCTTTATCCTAAGAATGATATCAATACCCCTGCTGCAACAGCAGAACCGATAACACCAGAGATGTTACTGGCCATACAATATTGAAGTACATGATTTTTAGGATCATGCTTCAAGGCGATTTCGTTAGCCACACGAGAGGCCATCGGAACCGCACTCAAACCGGTTGCTCCGATCAGCGGATTGATCTTCTTTTTAGTGAATAGGTTGAATATTTTGACAAACAGAATACCACCCGAGATAGAAAGGGCAAAGGCAAGGAACCCACCTATGACGATACCAATTGTTGTCCAGTTCAAGAATGCATCAACTGTCATAGTAGCTCCGACGCAAAGCCCCAGGAAGATTGTTGCCGTATTCATGATACTATTGGATATAGCGTCGAATAAACGGCTAACAGATGAACCTATTTCTTTTATCAGGTTACCGAACATTAACATACCGATCAAAGGAACTGCACTGGGGACGAACAGGGCCACAATGATAGTCACTGCTATCGGGAAGAGAATCTTCAATACACGCATATTTTTAATTTCTGTGTCTGAAGGGAACTTCTTCTCTTGTTCTTTCATGTTGATCTTCAGCTCTTTTTTGGTGCATAATAGATTTGCTACCAAAGGTATAATCACCGGAACCAGTGCCATGTAGGAGTAAGCTGCTATGGCAATAGGCCCTAATAAATGCGGGGCTAATTTGATGGTAGTAAAGATGGCCGTAGGTCCGTCTGCTCCACCGATAATACCCAACGAGGCAGCTTCCTGAGGGGTGAATCCCATCAAGATGGCCACTAATAAGACTGTGAAAATACCCAGTTGAGCCGCTGCACCAAAGATGGATAAGCGTAAGTTTCTTAACATTGGACCAAAATCGGTCAAAGCCCCTACACCCATAAAGATGATGGGAGGCAGAAAACCTGTCTTAATCAACATATAATAAAGAAAGTTCATAATACCCAGCTCGTGTGCAATCTCGTGCAATGGCATTTCCCAGATATTTTTCATGACTCCCTGAACATTGATAAGCCCTTCCTCATTCGCCTGTGTTACTCCCATTTCTCCTCCCGGGAAGTTGGCCAGTAGTACACCGAATGCTATTGGGACCAATAAGAGTGGCTCGTATTGCTTCTTGATACCTAAATAGAGCAATACCAGTGCAATGGCGTACATGATCAAGAACTGCGGTTCAGCAATAATATTACTGAACGCAGTCATCTCATATAAATTTTTTAATATATCTCCCATTATTGTATCGTCATTATTACGTCGTCTTCACCTACTGTATCACCAGGGGTGAGGAGGATGGCAGTGATAGTTCCATCAAACTCTGAGCGCACAGCATTATAGGTTTTCATTGCTTCTACATAACAAAGCAGATCACCTTTTTTTACCATATCACCTACTTTAAGTGGTGTTTCCGAAGTGTCTTTCACCAGGAAGAATTTGCCTTCTAAAGGAGAGAGCACTTCTTGTCCGGCACCGGAGGCAGGAGCGCTAGCCGGAGCAGTAACCGCCGCTTGGGGAGTTGCCGCAGGAGTAGCAGGAGTATTGCCCGTATCTCCAAAAGCAACCGTTACCCGATAGGATTGACCGTTTACATCTACGCTCATTACCTGGGGAGTAGTTGGTAGAACCATTGCTGTTGTTGCAGGAGCGGAGCTGGTGGCAGCCTGCCCTTCATTTGCTTTTTCTGCTTTCCGTTTAGCAACGTCTGCAATAAATTCAACTTTGGCTTTTCCGGAGCGGTAGGCCTCGTATTGTGCAGGGTGCATAGCGTATTCGAAGAGTTCTTCATCATCTTCGCCTACTTCCCATTGTTTTTCGTTCATCATTTTCCGGTACTTATCCAATGCGTCCGGATAGTTCGTTTGCGGGTCACCGGTGAAGAATTCGCGTCCTTCTGCTTTAGCCTTTTCAATGATTTCAGGGGCTAAGGTGCCTGGTAAGCGACCTGCTTTTCCCAGTAGCATATCCCAGATGTCATCAGCAATCATGCTCCAGCGTGCTTTTCCTTTTTCCATCTGCATCACATTCATCATAGCCAGGTTTTTTACATACTGACTGAACGGGGTAACTAATGGAGGATAGCCTACACGAGGCCATACATAAGCCACTTCATCAAATAACTTAATCAGTAACTGATCTTGAGTCATCAATGCAAGGTTATTTTTTTGTTTACTTTTATTGATTGTCTCCAGGTTCTTTTCCAAGTCGGCCATTAAGCTGCCCATCATTCCCCCCGGTAATCCGGGAGCAATCAATAGGGAATTCATCAAACGGTTTTTAGGGCTGATATACAATCCCAACCAATCGTCCATGAATTCCTGTACCATGCTGCGTACTTTCATATAGGCTTCCATATTGATTTCCGGAACGATATATCCGGCATCTTTCAACATGGCTTGTACGGTCAACAGGTCAGCGTGTCCGGTTCCCCAGGAAAGCGGTTCCATACCTACGTCGATATAATCGCAACCGGCATCACATACTTCCAGGATGGAGGCGATGCTGAAGCCCGGACCGGCGTGACTATGGTATTGGATAGGTATCTCCGGATATTTACTTTTGATGTTTTTTACGATTTGTCCCAATGAATAGGGGCGACCTATACCTGCCATGTCTTTGATACAGATCTCATCTGCTCCCAATTCAATCAGTTCCAATGCCATTTTAGTATAATATTCTACCGTATGGATAGGGGAGTGGGTGATGGAAAGGGCGCATTGTGAAATCATACCTGCCTCTTTTGCATACTGGATGGATGGTGCAATGTTACGCACATCATTCAATCCGCAGAAGGTACGGGTGATATCTGTCCCTTGCGCTTTTTTGACTTTATAAAATAACTGACGTACATCAGCCGGAACCGGACTCATCCGTAATCCGTTCAGGGCGCGATCCAGCATATGGGTTTGAATACCTGCCTCGTGGAAAGGTTTAGTCCACTCACGAACCGCTTTATTGGGATTTTCTCCAAAAAGTAAGTTTACTTGTTCAAATCCCCCTCCATTTGTTTCAACGCGAGCAAAACAACCCATCTCTATAATGGCCGGGGCTACACGGACCAGTTGGTCTACTGTGGGAACATATTTGCCGGCAGATTGCCACATATCCCTGAAAACCAAACTGAATTTGATCTCTCTTTTCATGCTATTAAATTAAGTATATGATTTTATATTTTTTCAATCTTTGTCACCTTGCCCTGTCCACCTGTGGCAGCACTAACAGCAGAAACAATTGCTGCCGTATCTTGGGAAGATATACTCCCTGTTGCAACTGCTACACGTGTCGGGTTTTGTTTTTTTACAATAACCTCCTCCGGAACATATTTATTTACCAATGCAATAAGTCCTTTGCCCAGGTAAATAACTATCAGAAGGATTATGAATACTGTAGTCATCCCGACTGTCATCAATAAAAGTCCTGTTTGAATGTTTTCCATATAATCTTATTTTGTGGCGCGCTAAAAAACGTATTGATACCAGATGTAATCAATTGGAACTATTTTAGCTAAATTAAAAAACAGTTGCAAACTTACTAAATTAGACAAGCCCCTCCAATAGCCATTTCTATAAAAAAATGAAAAAAGGGAAGGTTTGTTTTGGAATAAATATTCAATCGGAAGAAAATATGCGTATTTACTTATGAATTGTAACAAAAGTGGGTGGGTTTGTCTTTATCCTTTAATCATACAGATAAGAGTATTTGCTTTTGTTTTTCTCTCTGTTTTGTTATGAAAAATGAAATATTGATGTAAATTTGCATCTTCTTATTACAAATCATAATCAAAAGAGAATAAATAAGTATCAAATCGTAGTATGGGAAACAACAAGATTATCGGAGAGAAAATCAAGGGTATTCGTGAATCAAAGCAGCTTACTTTAGAAGAAGTTGCTTCTCGTTCCGGCTTAAGTATCGAACAAATAGAACGTATTGAAGGAAATCTGGATTTCCCATCGTTGGCCCCCCTTATTAAAATAGCACGTGTGTTGGGGGTGCGCCTGGGAACATTTCTGGATGATCAGACCGAACTTGGGCCGGTGATCTGTCGGAAAAAAGACAGTACAGATACGAACAGTATCGGATTTACGAATAATGAATCCCAAGGACGTAAACATATGGGCTACCACTCGCTCTCGCAGGATAAGTCGGGACGTCATATGGAACCCTTTCTGATCGATGTTTCTCCATCGGAAGAGGGGGTGGATTTTGTCTTGTCCATGCATGAAGGGGAAGAATTTATTTATGTCTTGGAAGGAGTGATTGAAATTAACTATGGAAAGAATACCTATATACTGAATGCCGGTGATAGTATTTACTATGATTCTATTGTCGCTCACCATGTGCATGCAGCCTCCAATGAAACAGCACGTATCCTGGGGATAGTATATACTCCTTATTGATTATATTATGGAATATCAATTACAAGAAAGAACATTGGGTCAATGGTTGGAACATTGGACTGCCGTAACGCCCGATAAAGAATACCTGGTTTATTCAGACCGTGACCTTCGCTTTACCTGGAGTCAATTCAATAAACGGGTGGACGATATGGCCAAAGGGATGCTTTCGGTGGGAATCAAACGAGGAACTCATGTAGGTATCTGGGCTACCAATGTGCCGGACTGGCTTACCTTTTTATATGCTGGGGCGAAGATTGGGGCGGTTTTGGTCACAGTGAATACAAATTATAAACAAAGCGAACTGGAATATCTGGTAAAGGACGCTGATATACACACGCTTTGTATTACAGAAGGAGTCTTTGACGGTAGCTTTGTGGATATGGTTTATACGATGCTCCCAGAATTGAAAGAATCCCAACGTGGTTATTTAAAAAGTGAACGTTTTCCTACGGTAAAAAATGTGGTTTATATCGGACAGGAAAAATACAGGGGTATGTATAACACACCCGAATTATTGCTTTTAGGACAAAATATAAGCGACAAGGAATTGGTGGAAGCCAAAGAGCAGGTTACTTGCTGGGACGTGGTGAATATGCAATATACATCAGGGACTACAGGTTTTCCCAAAGGTGTTATGTTGAGTCATCATAATATAACAAACAATGGTTTCTTTACCGGAGAAGGCATGGGTTTCACTTCGGAAGATAAACTTTGTTGCTGTGTGCCTTTATTTCATTGTTTTGGAATAACGTTGGCTACAATGAATGTATTGACGCACGGATGCACCCAGGTGATGGTGGAACGATTTGACCCCCTGGTGGTTTTGGCTTCTGTTCACAAAGAAAGGTGTACGGCTTTATATGGTGTACCTACGATGTTTATTGCTGAGTTAAATCATCCGATGTTCCATATGTTTGACCTAACATCTCTTCGAACAGGTATCATGGCCGGTGCGCTTTGTCCGATAGAGTTGATGAGGAATGTAACGGAAAAGATGCACATTACGCATATTACCAGTGTATATGGTTTGACTGAATCTTCACCGGGAATGACGCATACCACCTTGGCGGAGAGTTTTGAAGAACGTTGTACAACGGTTGGTAAAGAATATCCTTTCACAGAGGTTGCTGTAATAAACCCGGAAACAGGAAAAATATGTGCTGTGGGTGAACAGGGGGAAATCTGTTGCAGAGGTTATCTGGTGATGAAAGGATATTATAAGAATCCGCAAGCTACGGCAGAGGCTATTGATAAAGATGGCTGGTTACACAGTGGCGATTTGGGAATGAAAGAGGAGTCGGGTAATTATCGGATTACCGGACGTATAAAAGATATGATTATTCGCGGAGGTGAAAATATATACCCACGGGAAATAGAAGAGTTTCTGTATCATCTCGAAGGGGTACAAGACATTCAGGTGGCTGCTATCCCTTCCGAAAAATATGGAGAAGAGGTTGGGGCTTTTATTATTCTAAAAGAAGGAGCTTGTCTGACTACCGAAGAGGTAAAAGATTTCTGCAGAGGTAAAATCGCCCGTCATAAGATACCGAAATACGTCTTTATTGTAGATAGTTTCCCACTTACAGGAAGCGGAAAGATTCAAAAATTCAAATTGAAGGATGTAGGGTTGAAACTCTTGGCAGAACAGGGAGTAGTGCCGATATAATAAATAAGAATATATATAGGGTTAGAGCGTAAAGAAGTCAGTACTGCTGAATTTTTTACGCTCTAATAGTTTAAAGAATCAGGAGTTTTCTAAGATCCGGATATCATCCGGAATAAATCCGGTACGTATTCGCCATTCGGGGGGGTAAAGATTGTTGGCCCTATTACCTATATTTTTGACAAACCCTAAGGGATGATCGTTGTAAGTGACTAATACATACCCTTTTTCTGTATCGGTCGGAAGAAGAAGAACTTCTTTTTTTAGGTATCGGATGGCTTCTTCCCAATTAAGGGACACGGTAGGAAAAGCGGATGACTCCAGGGCATGATTTACCGCTATGCAATGATTGGGGAGAATGTCTTTTCCTTTTATTTCTCCGATCCGGATACCTGCATGCATAGGGTGTAATTGCTTTCGTATCTGTTGATACGCCTCAATCTGTGTCAATGGAAAGGCTTGTATACTATCCGTTTGTACTTCGAAATGGTATTTTTCGGATTCTTTTATCCATTTGTAAACAATCGGAGGAACCGGAAGGGAGTTTTTGTTTTTTTCTTTTTTTCTTTTTGATCTCAACGGAGATTCTTTGATTTCTCCTTTATCCTTTCGAAGTATAGCCAGGAAAAATCCTTCTCCCCGGCTTTTGTGTGGGAAAAACCTGTAAACCGGGTGATTGTATTTTAGGGGACCGGTGATCCCCCATTTTTCCTGGATAGGAATAGGGAGAGCCTCTGCTCCCAATTCATTTATGATATAATCAATGTTTTCTTCGTTTTCTTCAGTATTATAAGTACAGGTGCTATAAATCAATAATCCGCCGGGTTTGAGAGCCTCCCATATATCATGAATGATCCGTCGTTGACGGGAAGCACAAAGTTTTACATTGGCGGCATTCCACTCGGTAATGCTTGCCGGGTCTTTGCGGAACATGCCTTCACCGGAACAAGGTACATCCGTGACGATAAGGTCAAACAAATGTGTCAGGCGTCCCATTTCTTCCGGATCGTTATTGGTTACGATCGTATAAGGGGTTCCCCATTTTGTTATATTCTCTGCCAGGATATGACTCCGGGAACGAATCACCTCATTGCTGACAAGTAAACTGTTTTCCGGTAATATACTGGCCAGGTGGGTTGATTTCCCTCCGGGAGCGGCACATAGGTCTAAGCATTTTACCGGTTGCGCAATATAGTGGTGGATTGCCTGTTCCAGAAACATAGAGGAGGCCTCTTGTACATAATATGCACCGGCATGAAAAAGAGGATCAAAAGTAAAAGATAACCGCTGTGGCAGATAATATCCATCTCTACACCAATCTACCGGGTCTCCGGATACTTTTGTTATTCCTTTGAGAGGATTGACTCGGATGCTGATGGGTGCTTCAGCTGTTAAGGCTGTTTCTAACCGGGTAAATTCATTGCCAAGCAATGAACGCGTACGTTCGATAAAATCGGGAGGAAGTGTCATCATGCTGTTTCTTTGTTGCAAAAATAGTATATTTGCCCAAAACAAATTATATGCAAGCATCTCTTTTCCTGATACCTGTTACTTTAGGGGAAACAGACCACCGGAGAGTATTACCTGAGTATAACCGGGAGGTGATCCGGCAAATCAAACATTTTGTTGTTGAAAATATACGGACGGCCCGTCGTTTTTTGAAAAAGACGGATCCGGCTATTGTTATTGACGACCTTACTTTTTATGAGTTAAATAAACATACGACACCGGAACAGGTAACGGCTTATTTGACGCCTTTGTCAAAAGGAGAATCTGTCGGGGTGATTTCAGAAGCAGGTTGTCCGGCTATTGCTGATCCGGGGGCAGACATTGTGTCTATGGCGCAGCGTAAAAAATATCAGGTCGTTCCCTTGGTGGGTCCTTCTTCTATTCTTATGGGGCTGATGGCTTCCGGTTTTAATGGGCAGAGTTTTGCTTTCCTGGGATATCTGCCCATCGAAGGAAACGAGCGTACGCTGGCCATTAAAAAACTGGAAAGTCGTATTTATACGGAACACCAGACACAAATATTTATTGAAACTCCTTATCGGAACAATAAACTGGCCGAAGAACTGATCCGCACCTGTCGTCCATCGACAAAACTATGTATCGCGTGTAATATCTCTTGCGCCGATGAATATATTCATACCCGCGCCCTGTCGGAATGGAAAGGAAAGCTACCCGATATGCATAAGAAACCTACTATCTTTTTACTCTATAAATAAATCGTATGGAAGAAGGATTATATACAGCCCACGAAACGGCAGTGATAGACCCCGGATGTAAGATAGGAGATGGTACGCGTATCTGGCATTTCTCACATATAATGACAGGATGTGTGATTGGTAACTTTTGTAACATCGGACAAAATGTAGTGGTTTCGCCGCAAGTGATCCTTGGCGATCATGTGAAAGTGCAAAATAATGTATCGATCTATACGGGAGTGATTTGTGAAAACGATGTATTCCTTGGCCCCAGTTGTGTATTTACAAATGTGATAAACCCTCGTAGTGCGATCAATAGGAGAGGGCAGTATGTTCAAACTTTGGTTCGTCGAGGAGCCACAATCGGAGCCAATGCCACAGTTGTCTGCGGACATATGATCGGAGAATATGCTATGATCGGAGCCGGAGCCGTAGTCACTAAAGACATACCTGCCTACGCATTAGTGGTAGGAAATCCGTCCCGCCAGATAGGTTGGGTAAGTGAAGCCGGTGAACGGCTTGAGTTCGATGAAGAAGGATTAGCCATTTGCCCTCATGGAGGTGAGAAGTATCAGTTAAAAGACAGCGTTGTCAGCCGGCTTTATACGGACTAACCTATTTATGGCATAAGGGCAAATGGCGTAGGTTCCTACATGGCTTTCAAGCTCATATCTAGACTCTTCACCGAATGGGTAAGCGCACCGACTGAAATGTAATCGACACCTGTTTCTGCATATTGGCGCAAGGTGGCGAAAGTAATACCGCCGGAGGATTCCAGTTCGTAACGTCCACCGACCATTTCTACGGCTTTCCGGGTATTCTCTACATTGAAGTTATCCAGCATGATACGATCGATACCACCGACGTTCATAGCTTGCTGCAGTTCTTCGAAGTTGCGCACCTCGATTTCTATCTTTAGGTTTTTACCTTTTTCACGCAGGTATTCCTGGGCACGGGTGATAGCTTTTTCGATGCCACCGGCAAAGTCAACATGGTTGTCTTTCAACAGGATCATATCGAACAGGCCGATTCGGTGATTCACACCACCTCCTATTTTTACAGCCTCTTTTTCCAACATACGCATGCCTGGTGTTGTTTTACGGGTATCAAGTACGCGGGTTTTTGTTCCTTCCAGTTCCTTTACGTATTTCCGGGTAGTCGTAGCAATACCACTCATGCGTTGCATCACGTTAAGCACCAAGCGTTCGGTCTGAAGGAGTGACTGTACCTTCCCTTCGACAGTAAAGGCGATCTCCCCATATTTCACTTCCGTTCCGTCTGTGATAAACACTTCTATCTGCAGATCCGGGTCGAAAGCATGGAATATACGTTTGGCTATTTTTACTCCGGCAAGTACGCCGTCTTCCTTAATTATCAATTGGCTCTTTCCCATAGCTGTTGCCGGGATCGATGAGAGCGTAGTATGATCGCCATCACCAATATCTTCTGCGAAAGCTAACTTGATTAAGTCCTCTATAAGATTCTCCATCTTCTCTTTTTATTCTATTCTGATTGATTGTATGATTGCTTTGTCTCCCTCTGCCCGGTAGGTGATATTCACGCGGTATTCACCCGATGAGGTAGGCAATTTGCCTACGAAAAAGCCATTTTCTTTTTTATCGGCGTGGTGTAATACGGTAAAGCCAGAGGGTTTATTGGAACTAAAAAAGGTATTTAACATAACCACCGCTTCAGCCGCATTGCATTTTTTGGATGAGCCAGGCAGAGCCATATCTACTTCCTTATCTATAACCGCGGTAAGTGAAGATGCATCTCCTCCTTTCAAAGCCGTAGAAATAGGAGTGATATCAGCTGCCTGAACAGTGAAAAAAGCAAATATTAATGCCCATGTTATTAATAATCGTTTCATACTCTTCTTCCCTTTTTTAATAAGTAATACCACAAAGATAGTGATTTTTTAGAGATGCGGTATTATACAAGGGATTGAACAGTCAACACACTTTCTCTATAAACCATAAAACTGGAACCTGATAATTATAAAGAACCTACAACTGTCAGATTAAGTCTTTGCTATTCGAATAACCACAAGGCGTTTCTCCTCCGGCTTCTTTTAGAGTGAGCCTGAGCAGCCGAAAAAGAATATTAACCACTCAATATAAAGATCTCAACCGAGCCATATCCATACAAACCCCATCTTCTAAGTCTATCATCGCATTGATAAAATGAATATGGCTATATGCATTTATATCATCAAGAACAATTCTCTTTTCCTTGATTTTCTTTGTATCAAGAAGATATTGACGTTTTGTACCTTGTAATAAACAAGTGTCTGGTGTGAATAATCCTTCTTTGGATTCGAAAACAAGATTTGATGAAAAGCCATCGGTAATCAAACCTTGTTTGACGATGATAATATCATCACAAGCGGATTGTTTTAATAATTCGTCTAACCTTGTCCTGTCGGTGTATTTGAAACAGTAGTCAATGTCGTTATCTATAACGATGGAAATCGTTTTTATTTGACGATAGAAGTAAGGAATGAACTCAATCTTCTCAACTTGACTGCCATATACTACTCTGCACTTGAAAAGTCCACGTTGTACATGCCTCGGAATGAAAGATAGTACATCGGAAAGGATTATTCGTTCTCCAGAAAACTTAGCTTGTGTTCTCTCTATGCGGGCTTGATGGTAAGGTAGGTTGTACAGTTTTCCATCCTTTAGTTTAATTGCTTCGCTGAATGTTTCTTTCATAGGAATGGTAAATAAATCTTTGCTAAGACTTCACTATATTCGGATTCGGCAACGCTATTCACAGTAATTCCGCCACCGCTATGGAAATAGAATTTTTCTTCCGATTGTTCAATAAAACGAATTAAGACAGCTGTATCAAGCTCCTTCCCGTCGAAGTAACCGAATATGCCTGTATAATAGCCTCTTGATTCAGATTCTGCCTTGTTTATTATTGTTAAGGTCGATTGTTTTGGAGCACCCGAAACAGAACCAGCGGGCAACATACGAAAAACAATATCGCCAAGATGAGAAAGATAATCGCCAGAGAGTTTCCCGGAAATCTCTGAGCTAACCTGAAGAATATCGCTATTTTGCGTAGAAATACGATCGATATAACGGAATCGTTCCACTTTCACACCCTCAGCAACCATCCCGATATCGTTCCTCAGCAGGTCAACAATTGTACAATGTTCGGCAGTTTCTTTTTCATCGGAAAGAATAACTTGCTCTGCATTGGGGAGATTAGCACTAATCGTTCCTTTCATCGGATTGGTTGATATAGTGCCATTGGCAATCTTAACAAAGCGTTCTGGAGAGAAGCATACAAACTGGTTAGGTATATACAGCCCATAAGGAGATTGACTCAACAAGAAAATGTCTCTCAATCCGATATTGAGAGTAATAGGCGTCCGCACCGTTAGATTGGTAAGGTAAGAATCTCCACGCATCAAGCCTTCTGTTACCCTGTCGAATCGTTGCTTATAGTCCTCAAATGAAATGGGATTCGAAGTTATTTCAGGAAAGTGCGAAGTCGGTTTTGTTATAGTTTCCTTGATATTATTAACTTGTGGCGTACGAAAAAGAATATCAGCCTGTTCCATTGGCTGCTCTATGAAGATGCCCTTATCTTTCTCAAAGGTTACAGCAAATAAAAAAGGTATTTGGCTCTTGCCGTAAGCGTTCATCAAGGTTTGTATTTCTTGTGCTTTCATCTTAAATTCTTTTGTATGAAATTATGCATGATTGCTTCTCCATATTTTGTCATAAATGATTCGGGATGAAACTGAACCCCATACACAGCGTATTGTTTATGCGATAACGCCATGATATTTCCTTGACAGTCCGTTGCCGTTACTTTCAAGCATTCAGGCAAGTTCTTATTCGAAACTGCCCACGAGTGATACCTTCCAGCCATTATTGAAGGAGTCATCTCCTGAAATAAATCGGTATGATCTGTAATTTTTACTTCGCTTTGTATACCATGAACAGGCTTCGACAGATTATAAAGAATGGCTCCATAAGTTTCCGCTATTGCTTGATGTCCAAGACAAATACCCAATATAGGAATGTCTTTCTCATACCTTCGAACTATATCGCCTAAGATATCCGACTCAGAAGGAATTCCGGGTCCGGGAGAGAATACTATCCTGTCAAAATTATCTACTTCATTTATGTTGATTCTATCTTTAGAACGAATTTCAACAGTGTCTTTATCTACGCATACCGATTTAATCAGATGTAGTAGATTGTAGGAAAATGAATCATTATTGTCAACTAGTAGTATCCGCATTGTAAAATGAATGCAAACTTACGAAAACAAATCAGGAAGCTCTGTTAATTAGATAAAAAACTCATATGCACAAGCCGTCACTTGTTCGGAATGACCGTTTGTCTCTCGCAAAGCATTCCGATTGAAATGCTTATCGGATGAAATAAGTTAAGCGGGGATATTCGTGACATAACTTATCATATTCCCACTCCATATTCATGCTTCACCTCTGCCATTACAAACGTACTTGTCAGAGATCCCAAACTCTCAATCGTTCCCAGTACATTCAAGATGAATTCTTGATAATATTTCATATCCGGGGCATGTATTTTTAGTAGAAAATCGTACGCTCCCGATATATTGTAACATTCTGTTACTTCCGGAATCTCTTGTATTATATGAGAAAATTCAGTGGCAATATCACGATTGAGCCTATTAAGCTTAACGCTACAAAACACCACAAATCCAAGATTTAGCTTTTCTGCATCCAATACAGCAATATATTTCTTGATATATCCATCTGCCTCAAGACGTTTCAAACGTTCAAAAACAGGAGTAGTGGACAGGTTGACTTTCGCCGCAAGCTCCTTATTGGTCAGCTTGGAATTTTTTTGCAAAATACGCAAGAGATCTAAATCTATTTTATCCAATGTATCCATAGAACATTATTCTATTAAGAGTATTTTTTATTCTTTTGATTAGAAAATTGATTCTGTATAAGTGGTGAAATTAGTTATATTTTCCATATTTATGAATTGTACTGTATGATATTTCTGTATTTCATAACTTTGTCAGAAAAATAGATAGTTATACTTTAAAAGAAAAAGTAATATGGAAAAAAGAAAATGGCATTATGAGACTTTACAGCTTCACGCAGGCCAAGAACAACCCGACATTGTTACCGGTGCACGAGCAGTACCTATTTACCAGACCACCTCGTATGTTTTCCGTGATTCGGCTCAGGCGGCTGCTCGTTTTGGGTTGACGGATGCTGGAAATATTTACGGTCGTTTAACTAATCCTACACAAAGCGTTTTCGAAGAACGACTGGCTGTCCTTGAAGGAGGTATATCCGGATTAGCTGTCGCTTCAGGAGCAGCAGCCATTACTTATGCATTTGAAAACATAACAAAGGCAGGCGATCATATTGTCTCAGCCCAAACTATTTATGGAGGGACATATAACTTACTAGCAAACACTTTGCCTGCTTTCGGAATAACAACCACGTTTGTCGATCCGTCTGACTTATTGAATTTCGAAAGGGCTATTCAGGATAATACGAAAGCCATTTTTATTGAAACGTTGGGCAATCCGAACTCAAGCATCATCGATATTGAGGCGGTAGCTTCTATTGCTCACAAACATCAAATTCCTCTTATCGTTGACAATACTTTCGGGACACCCTACCTGATCCGTCCGATTGAATATGGAGCCGATATAGTGGTTCATTCCGCTACAAAATTTATCGGTGGGCACGGTTCATCTTTAGGTGGAGTGATTGTGGATTCCGGTCGGTTCGACTGGGCTGCTTCCGGAAAATTCCCTCAACTGACAGAGCCTGAAGCAAGTTACCATGGTATCCGTTTTGTTGATGCGGCAGGCCCGGCAGCATACATCACCCGTATTCGAGCCATTCTGCTTCGCGATACCGGAGCGACAATCAGTCCGTTGAATGCTTTTATTCTGCTACAAGGCTTGGAGACTCTTTCCTTGCGGGTAGAACGGCATGTGAAGAACGCATTAGCAGTGGTTCATTATCTGAAAAACCATCCGAAAGTAAAGCAGGTAAATCACCCGTCATTGCCTGAACACCCCGATCATAATTTGTACAACCGATATTTCCCCCGTGGAGCAGGTTCTATCTTTACTTTTGAAGTAAAAGGTGGTGAAAAAGAAGCACACCGCTTTATTGACAAACTGGAGATCTTCTCGCTCTTGGCTAATGTGGCAGATGTAAAATCGTTAGTTATTCATCCGGCTACGACTACACATTCGCAACTTCATGAACACGAATTACTAGAACAAGGCATTACACCAGGCACGGTGCGGCTGTCGGTAGGTACGGAGCATATTGACGACTTATTGATGGACTTAGAAAGGGGATTGGAAGAGTTATAACATTCTATATTGAATAAGCATGATGAATAACAGCCTTGAATTTGTGGGAGGTATATCGTTACTCTAACTCTGTGATTTCAACCATAATTATTCACTTTTTTGTAGAAAAGGTACATATTTTTCTCGTACTTTCGCAGTTCGAACTAAATGTAGAACAAGATGAAAGTGGCCTTTGTTGTGATTGGTAAAACGGATACGGGGTATTTTGCGGAAGCTATCAATGAATACAGGAACCGTTTAACGCATTATATCCCGTTTGAAATGACAATCATTCCAGACATTAAAAACACGAAGAGCTTGTCTGAAGCGCAACAGAAAGAGAAGGAGGGCGAGCTTATCTTAAAAGCTTTGCAACCGGGTGATTATCTGGTCTTATTGGATGAACATGGAAAGGAGTATACCTCCATGCAATTCTCCCAATATATAGAGAAGAAAACGCATACGGTAGCTAAACGGCTTGTGTTTGTGGTAGGCGGTCCTTATGGATTCAGTGAAGCCGTTTATAAAGTGGCAGTAGAGAAAATATCCCTCAGCAAAATGACCTTCTCCCACCAGATGATACGGTTAATTTTCACCGAACAACTTTATCGCGCAATGACCATTCTGAACAACGAACCTTATCATCATGAGTAACTGTTTTTCATGATGTGGACAATCTTAAAAAATATCTAATACTTTTTGTACAAGAAAAACAGGGAGTTAGATAAATATCAGGCAGGTCTTATACTAAGGAAAAGAGGTAGTTCGTTTGAATAGGTAGAAATTCAAGTTTAATAAATAAACACGTCTTATGGAAACATCTGCCACTAAAGTAAAATTGCGTTTTATCTGGACCTTCTTACCTGAGATTACTATTTCTACCTTAGCTCTATTAGGTATTATGGACTTTATCATAGCGTTATTCAAAGATTGTATAACTCCCTTGCTTTATGTTTCTCTGTTTTTTTGGATTATAATACTTGCAAGCCATATCGGTCAGTTCTTTTGGAAAAACCTTACAGTTAGTATGGTCTCTTCTATTCTGTTCGGACTTGGTTCCTTATATATGGTATTGGCTGTAGTGTCAGAGTATTCTGAGTTTCCGGCTGGTGATCCGGAAGGGTTGAGGTTATTGTTAGTCGGAATAAGCCTATTCGGAGGACTGGCTATAATGGCATTCATTATGCCGTGGAAGTACATCAGAATGTATCAAAAAAGCAGCCTTTAAGTATATAAATGGGGTGGAAACGGCTTGACAATACTGTTTCCTTTACTGATATTCAAAGAAGTAAATAGGATCAGAGTCGCCCGTTTTGTAACAGATAGTGATCGAGCAACGTGATAGCTGTCATGGCTTCCACAATAGGAACCGCCCTTGGTAGAACACAGGGATCATGTCTTCCTTTGGCTTTTAACAGGGTCTCTTCACCCTCTATTGTCACCGTTTCCTGTTCCATTAGAACGGTAGCAACCGATTTAAAAGCGACACGGAAATAAATATCCTGTCCGTTGGAGATGCCACCCTGGATACCGCCTGAATAGTTCGTTCGGGTGTTAATCTTCCCATTGTCATTAAAGAAGGCGTCGTTATGCTCCGAGCCACGGAAGAGCGGAGCATCAAAGCCATCGCCATATTCAAACCCTTTAGCAGCGTTGATTGTCAACATGGCATGGCCTAAAGAGGCGTGCAACTTACCAAAAGCAGGTTCGCCTAAACCTACCGGCACTCCTTTGGCGACACAGGTAATAACTCCGCCAATGGTATCTCCCTGGGAACGAACCTCATGGATCAGTTCTTCCATTTCCGCCGCTTTCCGGGGATCAGGACAACGAACGGCATTGTTTTCCGTCATATTCAGGTCATAAGCCGTATAATTATTTTCCAGTTTAATATGTCCGACTTGTGAGGTGTAGGCCTCGATAGTTATGCCCTTTTGTTTCAGGATAATCTTGGCAATAGCCCCAGCCACACAGCGGGATATCGTTTCCCGGGCAGAGGATCGTCCACCGCCCCGTGGATCCCGTATCCCGTATTTCATTTGGTAAGTATAGTCGGCATGAGAAGGACGATAGGTCTGTCCTATCTCTTCATAGTCGGCGGAATATTGGTTCTTATTCCATACGATAAATCCTATCGGTGTACCCGTTGTTTTTCCTTTGAAAATCCCGGAGAGAAACTCTACTTTATCCTCTTCCTTACGGGGAGTAGTGATGGAAGACTGTCCGGGACGGCGACGATCCAACTCCTTTTGGATAAAATCCATATCCAATTCTACTCCTGCCGGACAACCATCTATTATTCCTCCGATACCAGGACCGTGAGATTCGCCAAAAGAAGTAAGTCTGAAGATGTTTCCGAAAGAATTCATAGGTGTTTCGTTAAGCAGGCAGTTGACTCTTATACTTATTATATAAAGAGATTATATAGGAGGTGTAAGAGTCAACTGTCTATTATTATATTAGTGGCAGCTGCCGCATCCGCATCCGTCGTTGCCGTGACTTTGATCTCCGCAATCGCTGGAGCAATCGTCACATCCGCAACCGCATCCGCCTGCCGGTGCAGTCATCGCAGCGATTTCTTCAGCTGTAGGTTCGTGCACATCAATCACATTACCTGTGAAATGCAGTGTTTCTCCAGCCAGGGGATGATTGAAGTCCATAACCACCACGTCCTTTTTAACTTCGTTTACTGAGCCCATCATTTGTTGACCGTCAGCAGTCATCATCGGAAGAGTAGCTCCTTCTTTTACTGTCTCTGCATCGAATTTACCATCGATCTCAAAAATGTTCTTAGGCAATTCTACTACATTTTCGTCAAAGTATTCACCGTATCCGTCTGCAGGAGCTATGCTGAAGTCGAAGCTTGAACCTACCTCAAGGCCTTTCAGAGCACTTTCAAAAGCAGGAAGCATAGTACCCACCCCATAGATAAATTGTAAGGGATGTTCTGCGGTTGCCCGTTCCATCAATTCACGTTCCTCGCCTTCGCCTACGTTCAGGTCGTAAGTTACTGCTACGTATTTGTTGTTTGCAATTTTCATTATCAGTCGTTTTAATTATTAATGTGTGCAAAGATACTAATTATTTCTTATCCAATGCTTTTTTCAACGCATTCAGGGCTTCCTCCAGTAGGGCGCGGGGGCAACCGACATTCAAACGCATATGTCCTTCCCCACCGGGACCGAACATGCTTCCGTCGTTTAAAGCCAGGTGTGCTTTGTTGACGAAAAGGTTGACCAATTCTTCCTGGGACAGCTTTAATCCCCGACAATCCAACCACAAAAGGAAAGACGCCTGCGGGGCATATGTTTTGATCTGGGGTATATGATACTCTAGAAATTCAGTGACGAACCGCACATTCTCCATGACGTATTGCCGCATCTGTTGCAACCATTCCGCCCCATAAGTATACGCAGCCGTTGTGGCTGTGTAGGCAAAGAGGGTGCCCGCTCCAAATTCACCGGCCTCCAGGAAAGAATAAAACTTCTGGCGCAGTTGTTCGTCGGGGATGATTGCGTATGAACTGACAATGCCGGCAATATTAAATGTTTTGCTGGGTGCCATGAAGGTAATGCTGCAGGAGGCAGCCGTTTCCGATACAGTCGGGAAAGGATGGTGTTTGTTTCCCGGGTAGACCATCTCGGCATGTATCTCATCGGAGATAACCAGGATATGATGGCGGGCGCATATCTCAGCCAGTTGTATCAATGTCTCTTTAGGCCAGACAATACCTCCCGGGTTATGTGGGCTGCATACAATTAAAACTTTACAGTCTTTGTCGATGATGGATTCTAAATGTTCGAAGTCCATTTCGTATGTACCGTTCACCTCTTTGAGCGGATTGTACACCACCTGGCGTTGCATACTTTCCGGTACAATCCGGAAAGGGTGATATACAGGCGGTTGTATGATAACCTTATCTCCCGGTTGCGTGAAACATTGCAGGGCGAATCCAATACCTTTCACTATGCCGGGAATATAATTGATCCATTCCTGTTGGATATACCAGTGGTATTTATAGTGTACCCACTGGATGATGCTTTCGTAATAGGTATCCGGAGCAAAGGTGTATCCGAATATTTCGTGTTCACACCGTTTTTTCAGTGCGTCGACGATAAAGTCCGGTGTACGAAAATCCATATCTGCCACCCATAAAGGGAGCAGATCTTCCCGGCCGAAAGTCTCTTTCAGCATTTCTGCTTTTACAGAAAAACTGCCCTTCCGTTCAATGACTTCATCAAAGTTGTATTGTTTCATGTTTCTCTTAAACCAATTATATGCATGGATGTGATAAGGGCCAAAGATACAAATTATATTGTACTTTTGTCATCAGAAATAATGGAATTGAAACGATGGTGCGCATAGGATTACTTTCGGATACCCATGCTTATTGGGATGATAAATACGTCGAATATTTTGATAGTTGTGATGAGATCTGGCATGCAGGTGATATGGGCTCAGAGGAGATAATGCAGAGGTTGTCTACACTTAAACCATTACGTGCTGTTTATGGGAATATCGACGGGCAGTCTTTGCGCCGGCAATATCCGCTGCTTCTTTGTTTCGAACAGGAAGGGGTAAAAGTAATGATGACACACATCGGAGGATATCCGGGAAGATATGCGCCGGAAATACGTAAAGAGCTGTATACCTATCGTCCCCAACTCTTTATTTCAGGTCATTCACATATACTGAAAGTGATGTATGATAAAACCTTGGAATGCCTGCATATAAATCCGGGAGCAGCCGGGAAAAGCGGTTTTCATCAGGTACGTACCCTGATACGTTTTACAATCGATAAAGGAGAGATCCGCGATCTGGAAGTGATAGAACTGGGAAAAAGATAAACAATAAAGCAGGGCTTTACATATCCTGTTTATCCGGGGAAGGATTGCAACAGTAACTTTCTGCGAATAAAACCGTATTCTTCAGATACGGATATTCTTCTTCGAAATAGGAGCTGAATATCCCTTTTTGCCTATTCTCTTCAATTTGTTTACCGGTCCATAACTTACCCCCCAGTTTTTCCAAGACCTTTAGTTGTTCTTCCGACTTCAAACAGATGGTATATAAGGATACCTGATGCTTCACTTTTTCATCTTCATACGTATGGCGGATGAGAAAACGCGGAGCCGGTATCTCTTTGTCTTGTGCAAAAGGTCCCAAAGCCTCTTTTACTGCATTATCCAGGCTTTGATGATAAAGCACATATGCATGAAAAGGATAATCCAGAGTGTCGGGTGCTACATACTCGTTTATATTTCTTTTTACCAGGAACAACATGCCTTTATAGACCACCGCAATGCGAACGATCGGATGGAAATATTTTTTGGTAACACTCCGGCTAACCGAGCGTGCCATGCAACCCACGACCTTCCCTTTTTCATCGAGCACAGGCAGCCACATTTCTTTTTTCAGGCTTCCTTTCATCCATGAAACACGGATATGTTCGTAAAGAATGATGCCGATACCCAGTATTAATCCCAGGTCACGGTAGATGAAATGTTCCATACGTACTTCATGCGTTTCCTCCGGGAGTATGGTGTAGAACAGAATTACAAATAGATACAGGGTAAATACATTCTGCACGATTTGTACTAAAAAGTAAAACTCATTCAGGGCTGTTCGTAACAGGATACGTTTGTAGGAAGGAAAATGTGAGTCTCTGAGACGGCGTAAAACCGTTCGTCGAGAGAAACCGATGATTGCCAAAACAACGACCAGTAATACCTCGATAAGAATAGGCGAATAGGCAAATAAAATCGGTTCTATCTGAAAGAAAATGAATACCGCATAGAGGATAAAAGTAGCGGAGGCCGGTAACAATAAGAACTGATAGATTTTATCTTTACTCAACATCCGGTACAATACCAGGCAGAGGAGGCAACTGATAACGGCAATAACAAAAGAAAGTTTATAGGATAAGAAGTTATTTAAAAACATGAACAGCAGTATAGGTAATAAACCTACCGCCTGATTTTGCATATTCTTTTTGACTCTGTTCATGGGTTCGATATCCTTATTTCTCTGATAGTAACAATCCGTCCGGTTAAATGTTCATATACTCTGAGTTTCAGACATGTTTTTCCGCATGATAGGAAGAACGAACGAGAGGAGCACTCTCCACCGTTTTGAATCCTTTCTCCAGTGCTCTCTTTTTATAGATGTCAAATTGTTCCGGTCTGATATAGGCATATACCGGGATATTTTTTCTGGAGGGTTGCAGGTACTGACCGATGGTAAGAACGGATACCTTTCTTTTTATCAGGTCGTCCATCGTTTCATCCATCTCCTCTTCCGTCTCTCCCAGGCCGACCATAAGCCCCGATTTGGCAATGACATTACGCCGAGCGATATGTTCCAATACGGATAGGCTTGTCTCGTATTTAGCTGCACTCCGTACCAAAGGGCTTATCCGCCGTACCGTTTCCATATTGTGGGAGATGATTTCCGGAGCAGCATCAATCACGATATCCACTAACTCCAGGTGTCCCTGAAAGTCAGGAATCAATACTTCGATGGTGGTTTCCGGATTCACTCTTTTTATGGTACGGATCGTCTCTGCCCAGTGATGGGCGCCCATATCCGGCAGGTCGTCTCTGTCGACCGAAGTGATGACTGCATGTTTCAATCCCATTAGACGTATACTCTCAGCTACCTGTGCCGGCTCTTCAGTGTTGAGTGGCAACGGTTTGCCTGTTAATGTATTACAGAACCGACAGGAGCGGGTACATATCTCTCCCCCGATCATAAAGGTTGCCGTACCTCTGCTCCAGCATTCGCCCATATTGGGGCATTTCCCGCTGGTGCATATGGTGTGCAGACAATGTGATTCGACAATCTCTTTTGTACGGGTGAACTGATCGTTGCCTCCTAACCTGATTTTCAGCCAGTCGGGTTTTCTTACGTATGCTGCCATATGCTTGATTAGAGATTGTCAAACAAGAAGTTACTCATCTTGGTATACAGATGATAGCGGGTATTTCCTCCGGCGATGCCATGGTCTCTGTCTTTGTAGAAATGCATGTCGAACTGTTTTCCGGCTTGTACCAATGCCTCGGCATAGTCCAGGGATTGCATGAAATGCACATTGTCATCGGCTGTACCGTGAATAAGCAATAGTTTGCCTTGCAGGTCTTTGGCTTTTTCAATGGGCGAGGTGGCTTTATATCCTTCGAAGTTCTCCTGCGGGGTACGCATGAAGCGTTCGGTATAGACAGTGTCATAATATTTCCAATCGGTAGGAGGGGCTACGGCTATGCCGGCTTTGAAAGTGCCGTTGCCTGTGCTCAGGGCCATCAAGGTATTATACCCTCCGAAGCTCCATCCCCAGATGGCAAAGCGTGTGGCGTCCAGATAAGGCAATTTGCCCAATGCCTGGGCAGCCTCCACCTGGTCTCTGGATTCCAGTTCGCCCATCTTCAGGTAGGTACATTTGCGGAAGGCTTCTCCGCGGGCTCCTGTGCCTCGTCCGTCTACACAGACCACGACTATATCGTTGGCTGCCAGGTATTGCTCCCAATCAAACCCGTATTGGTCGAGTACCTGTTGCGAGTTCGGACCGCTGTATTGTGTCATCATCACCGGATATTTCTTCGACTCGTCAAAGTTAGCCGGTTTGACAATCCAGGCATTCAATTCGATATCGGAGGCCGTTTGTATTTTGATAAATTCTTTGGGTCTATAGGCATAACCGGCCAGTTTGTTGGCCAAGGCTGCATTATCCTGTAATACGCGTAAGGTCTTTTTCGATTTTGTTTCGTTTACCGTGATCCGCGTCGGTGTCTGGGCATTGGAATAGAAATGAACGAAATAGGCAAAGTTCTTACTGAATGCCACCCGGTTTACACCGGATTCGGGAGTCAACCGTGTTTTGTTCCCTTTATTGTCGATGCTGTATATCGCCCGACGGATCGGACTTTCTTCAGCGGATTCATAGTACACCGTTTTGGTAGCCTGGTCCGTGCCCAGGAAAGCCGTTACATCCCAGTTGCCTTGTGTTACCTGGCGTTGCATCACCCCGGTCGGAGAGTACTGGTAGATATGTGCATACCCATCCTGCTCGCTTACATAGGTGAAGCCCGCCTCTGTAAATTGGATGGAGCTCAACCATTCCGAGTCTACATATGCCTTGTTTTCCTCCCGCAGTATCAGGCGGAAAACACCACTTTTCGGATTGGCATAATACATATTGAAAATATTTTGGTTGCGGTTGAGTGTCATGACCGCCAGCTGGTCTGCATGGGTGGTGAATACGATCCGGGGAATATACGTCTCGGTCTCTCCCGGAACACTCAGGTGTTTGATATCTTTCGTCTCCACACTGTATGAATGAAGAGTTACCCGGGAATTCTTTTCTCCGGCTTTGGGATATTTGAAGTTGTAATAACCCGGATACGTCCCTTTCCCATATACCTGCATCGAATATTCCGGTACCTCGGATTCATCCGTACACACAAAGGCCAGGTAATCGCTTTCCGGTGACCAGGCCATCAGGTTGGTGACCGAGAACTCTTCTTCGTAGACCCAGTCGGTTATACCGTTGAGGACCTTGTTTATTTCCCCATCTTTGGTCACTTGTATCTCTGTATCGAAATCGAATTTCTTCAACCAGATGTTGTTATCAATCACATAGGCACACATCCGCCCATCCGGCGAAAAGGTCGGTATCATTAACTTCTTACCCGTATTGCTTAACGGTTTCACGAAGTTACGGCGCACATCGAAATCATAATAAGTCGCTTTGAAAGAACGGCGATAGATACGTTCAGTATCTTTCCATACGAGGATTCGGTGACCCGTACTGCTGATCTGATAGCCTTCAAAGGTATCGAAGGTGCACTCCCGGGCTTTTTGGGTGTTGAATAAGGTATCCACCGGATTCCCTGTTTTGTAAGCATATTTGATAATCATTGTCCGCTCCCGGTTGACGGCCGTATAATGTTCTCCGTCCGGCAGGGAACGCATTTCACCGATACTGGTAACCGGGCGAAAGCCGCCGTCAATAATTTCTTTCAAGTTCACACGTTTGCTACCCTGTTGTGCCGAAAGGGTAACGCACATACATATAAGAAGCAGGATCTCTATGCCTAATCGTTTCATGGAAATAAGTGATTTTGTTTAAGCCACAAACTTACATAAATAAATTAATACGGCAATGCCTCCGCCTTTTGTCGCGTGGTTAACGCTGCATAGGATGAACTTTGTCTGTTTTTCGCTACTTACGAATCGTTTTTATTTCATGAACTCTTTTCCACTGTCATCTCCTTTATAGTATGTTTCACCGGTTATTCCCCGGCCACTTTCTGTTATATTCTCAGAGCTTCCATCCGCGTAATGCACTACCCCTTTTGTCTTTCCCGTAAATCCCAATCCGGTGGATTTTAATGCAATAGCAATAACTATTAAGCCTAACAAGGCGACAACCAATAATTGCATGAAGATTGCCAAGGCGGCCATTGTACCTAACAGCCCTACTAAGTAAACGACGGACATCCATAAAGCACCGCTGAGGTTTTGGTCGAAACGAATAAAAAAGTAGACCACCTGAACCAATTGCAAAAGAAACATAATAACGATCATCATCCAGGCGAAGTCTTCAGAGCCGAAAACAGCAACAAGAAAAGCAAGGACAAGGCATATACCCGCCAAAACAATCCCCCAATAGAAGTTACACGTTACGTTTGCTCGGGATTGTATAGCGTTCAATGAACCGATAAAGCAGAGTATCTGATTGTAAATGACCCCTGCAAACAGGAAGAAATTGACAATTACCCAAAACCAACCGACCTCGTCGGGCATACAGAACCATTCCCGGTCATTCTCGATCGCAGCAAGATACACTACTTCTAATAGACAGACAGTCAGGAATAAGATATGGGAGAAGAGATACATACGATTGTTTGCATAACCGTTGTTTTTATTTATCAATCGTATGATAAATAAAGCAATAGACAAACATAAAATAATCCAGACCAATGTCTTTTCGCCTATTGTCTGAGAGACAAAATCCCCCAATTTTTCAGAAAAAGCATTCGCCATATTATAATACTCTTCTTCTTCTTCTATCTCTTTGAAGTTCTTCCAAACGTCTGCTTCCTGATAGCGTGACAGTGTGCCTTTGGGCACCGTTAAACGGATCGTTCCTATATCTATTCCTGCAAATACATCCTCTGTCACCACTAAAGGTTTTTCCCAATAAACCGTGATAAAGTGCAAATCGGAACAACCCTGGAAAATGCCGCGTCCTAAAGAGGTTACGGAAGCGGGTATTTTGGCCCACCAAAGTTCTGTACAATGCGAAAAAGCAAAATTACCGATAGAAGAGAGGGTTGAATCTCCATAAAAATAAATATTTCGAAGACGCTGACAATTGGTAAAAGCGTAATCACCAATAGATTTTACAGCTGATCCGAAATCGAATTGAAGATCTTTCAGGTTGGTACAGTCCGCAAAAGCATAATTACCAATAGTCTGTACACCCGAATGGTTTATTTTTACTTTGCGGATAGTATCACGAAGAGCATACCAGGGAGCCGGCTTTTTCTTCGTGAAATTCGGCATGTCTTCAAAGGTTTTGTAATTGTTCATAAAAACCCTTAATTCCCCATGGCCACTTAACTTCGGATTGTTATCCAATACAACTTTCATAGATGGGCTGAGGTCTATTTTTATATGATTTCCCCAACAAGCAGCCGAACAGAGGAAAAACAGGTAAGTGATAAGTGTAAATTTAAATTTCATAAGAGTTGTCATTTGACTGTTTTAAAATGGATGGAAACAAAGTGACGCAAGATAATAAAAAAATAAATTCGGCGGGTCAGTCTTTCCATATAATGAGAAGAAACCGCCTGCCCGTTTATATTTTCTGAGAGATTCTGTGCTGCTGCGCGCAGCTTTTTATACTTTTGTCGGGTGAATCAACAAAAACGATACAACGAATTCGGGGATTTTCTGCGTAGGGTGTTTCCTTACAAAGTGCAGAAGATATCCGTCAATGCCGGTTTTACCTGTCCCAACCGGGATGGGACCAAAGGCTGGGGAGGGTGTACCTATTGCAATAACCAAACCTTTAGCCCGGACTATTGCCGGACGGAGAAGTCGGTGAGTGAACAACTGGACGAAGGCATTCGTTTTTTCTCCCGTAAGTATCCGGAGATGAAATACCTGGCTTATTTTCAGGCGTATACAAATACCTATGAGGCTTTTGACGTGTTGAAACGCAAATACGAAGAGGCCTTGGCTTTTCCGGGTGTCGTGGGGCTGATTATCGGTACCCGCCCCGATTGTATGCCGGATGCCTTACTGGAATACCTGGCGACGCTTGCAAAGACCGTTTTTGTCTTGGTCGAATATGGGGTAGAGAGTACATTGGACAAGACACTGGAAAGGATAAACAGGGGGCATACCTGGCAGGAAGCCGCGCAGGCTATCGAACGAACAGCCGCTGCGGGCATATATACCGGGGCGCATCTGATATTGGGACTGCCCGGAGAGAAAAGAGAAGAGATCCTGCAACATGCCACTACCTTATCCTCTTTGCCCCTGACTACCCTCAAGCTGCATCAGTTGCAGTTGATCCGTCATACGCGGATGGGAGAAGAGTTCGAAAAACAGCCGGAGTTGTTTCATCTTTATACAGTGGAGGAGTATATCGATCTGGTGATTGATTTTATCGAGCGGTTAAACCCCCGCTTTGTCGTGGAGAGATTCGTCTCTCAGTCGCCGAAGGAGCTCTTGATTGCTCCGGACTGGGGACTTAAGAACTATGAGTTTACCGCCCAGGTGCATCGGCGCATCGAAGAAAGAGATAGCCGGCAGGGGAAACTTAGCCTTTAATCTTCTTTGGGGGTATTTTCCTTTGTTCGTAACTCACCCTGGAAAGAGATGCTTTGCCGGTTAGTCGGACTCACATAGATACTGACAGAGCCATTGTTGAATACCTTTATATTGAACTGATAGAGATCTTCGGATGTACGTGTCTGGAATTTAATCTCTGTATTTCCCTTTTTATCCTGGGAGATAAGTTCCTCCTCCATAGCTTCCGCGAAATGTAAACCGTCCCCCCCTCCGTACGGAACGCTATAAGCTCTGCCAAAATAGGGCAAATGCGAAAAGACGGAGTCACCCCGTATTTCGAGCGTATAAAGGGAGGTCAGATTGATGGCTCTTCCGCTTCTGGGTAAGGCCCTGTGTACATCTATCTTATACGAACCATTTTGAAGTAATACTTTTACCTCTTTTTCTTTCTGCTCCTTTTTGTTTTGAGCAAAAACCTGCAAAAATCCTCCTGCCAGAAGTACCAGGCTGCAAACGAATAAAGGCTTGAATTGTTTCATAGCTGTCCTTTTTTAGAAGAAACAAAGAAATGGGGCGGTTGGTTTAGGGAGTAACGATTAATGATTAACGATTAATGATTAATGATGAGTGGTTAGTGATTAGTGATTAGTGGTTAGTGATTAGTGGTTAGTGATGGGTGAAGCGTGAGAGATTATAATTTACAATTTATAATTTACAATTAATTATTAGTGACTAGCACTATCTTGGCTCCTCTTCTTGGATAAGAAGAGGGGGACCGCTGCTTGCAGTGGTGGAGCAGTTTGAATTCTTTATAAATGTATATACCTGTTTTAGAGTAACTATTTATAGCTGTTTTTTTTCTGTTGTGTATTTATTTGATATACAATATGATAATAGATCAAACTGCTCCACCCCCGGCTGAGCCGGCGGTCCCCCTCTTCTTATCCAAGAAGAGGAGCCAAGATACCTTACCTGTTACTCCAAACCTACCTGTTACTCCAAACCTTTCCTATCGCTCCAAAACCGTTCTGTCATCCGAGATACCGTCCTGTCATCTGAGATACCGTCCTGCTATCCGATATATCTTCTTGTTAACCAAACACTTTTCTGTAACCTCAAGCACTTTCTTATCACTCTAAACACCTTCCTTTCTCCAATCCAATCTCAAAGAGTTGGAAGAAAAAAACGCCATTTTATGTGTACAAAAACACAGCTCTTTTTTATTGCCGATGGGCATCGGCAACATTGCTGATCACGTTCGTCAATATTGCTGATGCGCTTCGACAATATTGCCGATGCGCATCGGCAATAGAATATACCCCCCAAAAAAAGCGAAAATATTTATAAAGAGGAAAGATCTCATACCTTTTTCTTATTTTTACAAACTGAATGTTTGCATCCTATGAAAAAACACTTTTTTCTTCTTTTCTATCTTCTCTCATCCTTGGTTTGTAGGGGTGAAGCAGATCCGCAGTTGGACTCTCTATTATATGTGTTGGATCAGAGTATCCAGGAAAGATCTATGTATACGGCAGAAAAACAGGAACGGATCCGTGCACTTGAAATGCAGGTGTATCACGCTTCTTCTACGGAAGAACGGTTTGATGTTTTGGGGTCTTTATTTGAAGAATATAAGAATTTTCAGATGGATTCGACCTTGGTCATTGCCGGCCGGCGGTTACAGATTGCGATTGAACGGAAGGACGAACGGCGTAAAAACATCTCCTATCTCAATAAAGCGGAAGCAATGATTGTGACGGGCATGTATAAAGAAGCATTGGATATCATAGACGCTTTGGACAGGGCCGCATTTACAAACGAAGAAACGGCCTATATCCATCACCTTTATCATTCGTTGTATATGTTGATGGCGGCCTATTCTGTGACCCGCGAAGAAAAGGAAAATTACCTGTTCCTGGAGAGAAACTATAAAGACTCCATCCTGCAGACGATCAATAATCCGGAAGATGTAGGTTATAAGTTGGTCTCCTGTGCTAAATTAAGGCTTGAAGGACAGAAAGAGAAGGCTTTGGAGCAAGGCTTAAAGGTGTTGGAAGAGTATACAAACGATCCCCGCATTGTCGCCATGATGGCACATACGATAGCAGAGACTTATGCCGCCTTGGGAGATAGGAGGAACCAGAAGAAATACCTGGCGATATCGGCCATAGGAGATATGCGCAGTGGGGTGAAAGAATATATGTCGCTCTCCGAATTGGCAGAATTATTGTATCAGGAAAAAGAGATAGACCGCTCTTACCTTTATATTAAATCCTCATTGGAAGATGCCATCTTCTGCAAAGCCCGCTTGCGTGCCCTGGAGATGTCCCGCATCCTGCCTATCATTAATTCGGCTTACGACATCAAGATGAAAGGAGAAAAGGAACAGCTTGTGCAATCTCTTTTTGTCATCACCTTCTTGCTTTGTATTCTCGCCATTGCTTTGGTTTATATTTATAAACAATTAAAAATATTGGCCAAGGTAAGGCAGTCGCTCAAAGAATTCAATGAGGCACTCACACGCAAAAACGAAGAACTGAACAAACTGAATGACGAATTGTCGGAGTCTAATCATGTGAAGGAGGAATATATAAGTTATGTATTTACGATGTGTTCTTCGTATATTGACAAGATGGAAGATTTCCGTAAGAGGGTTTATCGCAAGATCAAAGCCAATCAAACCGACGAATTGTATAAGGAGATACATTCCGGTACGTTGGTCAACGATGAACTCAAAGAGTTTTATAAAAGCTTTGATACGATCTTCCTGAATATCTACCCTGATTTTGTGGATGATTTCAATTCTCTTTTGCAGGAAGGCAGCCAGATCGTACCGAAAGAAGGGGAGATGTTGACGCCCGAATTGCGGATTTATGCGTTGATCCGTTTGGGCATTTGTGACAGTGTGAAGATCGCCAGCTTCTTGCATTATTCTCCTCAGACCGTTTATAATTATCGGCTGAAGGTGAGAAATAAATCCAAAACAGGGAAAGAAAATTTCCTGGAAGCTGTCAAACAGTTAGGAAAAATAGATAAATAGTATTACTTAAAGGCGTATAAAAACTTACTTTTTCTTTGTTTTTTTATTAGATCAAACCTTTGTTAATCAGTGTGTTCATTTGTTTTGTTAGTTTACTTTAACAACTTACCACCCTCTTTAACTGTTTATTCTATAAAATATCTTTGTAGAGAGATATGAAATTTCTTAAGATCTAATAAAAACATTGAACAATGAAAGTTGACCAAAAAAAATGGAAGAAACTACTCTTCTTCCTGATGGGATTCGTAATCACCATCCATGTATCGGGCCAAACCGAAAACAGAACGACCGTGAAAGGCACCCTCATTGATACTACAGGTGAGGCGGTTATTGGTGCGAATATTACTGAAAAAGGAACATTGAATGGAACGATTTCCGATTATGACGGTAATTTTTCTCTTTCGCTGGCTCCGCATGCCGTTCTTGTTGTTTCTTATATAGGGTATAAAACACAAGAAATAACTTATCAGGGACAGGCATTCCTGCGTATTACCTTGCAGGAGGATATGGAATTGTTGGACGAAGTCGTAGTCATTGGCTATGGCAGTGTGCGCAAAGAAGATGCGACCGGCTCCGTGACAGCCATTAAGATTGATGAACAAAACAAAGGAGTGCTCGTCAGTCCCCAGGATGCATTGGCCGGGAAAATAGCCGGTGTGGCTATCACCAACTCCGGTGGGCAGCCGGGTGCCGGTTCTACCATCCGTATCCGGGGCGGCTCTTCTCTTTCTGCCAATAACGATCCGTTGGTTGTCATTGACGGAGTGATCATGGGCAGTGGGAGTGCAGACGGATTAAGCAACCCGTTGAGTACCGTCAATCCGAATGATATCGAGACCTTTACCGTATTGAAAGATGCGTCGGCTACGGCGATTTATGGATCCCGTGCTTCCAATGGGGTGATTCTTATCACGACGAAGAAAGGAACATCGGGTAAAGTGCATATAAACTATTCCGGGAATGTATCCGTCAGTACGAAGAGAAATACGATAGAGGTACTCAATGCGGACGAATTTCGGGAGATTGTGACCCATCATCCGCAAGTGACTGAAGGCATGCTCACGGCTCTCGACCTCTATCCGGGCGTCGATACGGACTGGCAGGACGAAGTGCTGCGCACAGCTGTATCGACAGATCATACAGTAAGTGTATACGGTTCGTTGCAGGACAAGATGCCTTACCGACTTTCTTTCGGTTATACGAATCAGAACGGTATCCTGCAAACCTCTAATTTCGAAAGGTATACAGGCAGTGTTTCATTGACCCCTTCGTTTTTTGACGATCATTTGCGGTTGAACCTGAATGGAAAAGGAGTCTATATCAACAACCAATTTGCCGATGTCGGAGCCATAGGGGGAGCCGTTTCTTTCGACCCCACCAAACCGGTGTATAACGGGAATAAGAAGTATGAAGGCTTTTTCACCTGGACGACCGATAACACAACCGAAGGAACCAAAGCTGCTTCAGCCGGTATAAACCCGGTATCCCTGCTCCAGCTCAAAGACGATCATTCCAAGGTGAAATCGTTTATCGGAAATGCCCAGTTCGATTATAAGGTACATTTCCTGCCGGATCTGCGCCTCAACCTGAACCTGGCGATGGATTATTCCAAGAGCGACGGACAAAACTATATTCACCCCAATGCGCCATCCAATTATAGTCCGGATGATAACCAGACCGGAAGCAATTACCTTTACAACAGTACCCGCAAAAATATGTTATTGGATTTCTATGGACAATACGCCAAGGAACTGCCTTCGATAGAGAGTCGTTTCGATCTGATGGCCGGCTATTCGTATCAGAGCTACCATAAAGAATCGGATAATGTCACTTATTATCTCTCCCGTGAAACCGGACGTTTCGGAGAAAATACGGAGGTAAGTAGTGCCTTTAAAGAATTTGAATCCAAATATGTATTGCTCTCTTTCTTTGGCCGTTTGAATTATACTTGGAAAGATCGGTATCTGTTGACCTTTACCTTGCGCGATGATGCCTCGTCTCGTTTTGCAAAAGATAAACGTTGGGGTCTTTTCCCCTCTGTCGCTTTGGGATGGAGGTTGATCGAAGAACCTTTCCTGAAAGAGAATACGGTATTGAGCGATCTGAAACTGCGCTTGGGATGGGGTGTTACCGGGCAACAGGAAATTAACCAGGGAGACTATCCGTATATCTCTTTTTACCGCAACGGGAAAGGGGGTGCCATGTATCCTTTCTATGATGCAAACGGAAACGTACAGTGGATAAACGTATTGGCTCCTACGGCAGCGAATCCGAGTTTGAAATGGGAAGAAACAACGACTTACAATATCGGATTAGACTATGGTTTCTTGAATGGCAGAATCCAGGGAGCCATAGATGTGTACAAAAGAAAAACAAAAGACCTTATTAACGCGGAAGTAAATGTGCCGGCCGGTACTGACTTTGCGGAATATGTCGTTTCGAATATCGGTTCGCTGGAAAACAAAGGGGTGGAATTCTCTATCAATACCAAACCGATCGTATCCAAAGACTGGACCTGGGATGTGGGCTTCAATATCGCCTATAACGATACGGAAATTACGGAACTGACGTATAATGATAATTCCGATTCACCTGGTAAACGGTTCGAATCGACCGGTGGAGACGGAGGACTCCGCCTAAAGATTCATAGTGTGGGTTATGCTCCCGGTAGCTATTATGTATATCAACAGGTATATGACGAAGCCGGCAAACCGATCGAAGGATTGTATGTCGACCGCAACGGAGACGGGGTCATTTCCGATAAAGACCTTTACCGGTATAAAAATCCGGTGGCCGACGTACTGATGGGCTTTAACAGTAAAATCACTTACAAACAATTCGACTTCGGATTTAACGGACGTGTCAGCTTAGGTAATTATAATTACAACGGAACAGCAGCCAATGCCGCCTTGGGCATCAACGAGATATTTGGAAACAACGCGCTCTCTAATAAACCGCGGTCTGTCTTGAAAACAAACTTCCAACAACGTCAGAGGCTATCCGATTACTTCGTGCAGAATGCTTCTTTCCTGAAGATCGATAATATAACTCTGGGATATAACATCGAGAACCTTTTCGGACTCTCACATGCCCGCGTATATGCGACGGTGCAGAATCCGATTATTCTTACCAAATACGATGGACTTGATCCGGAAGTGGATGGCGGTAACGACCGCAATGTATACCCGCGTCCGCTCACTTTCCTACTGGGTGTTAACATTAACTTTTAAAAAAAACGAGTCATGAAAAATAATATGAAAATCTATTTGTCACTCCTGTTTTCCTGTCTCTTCTTGATGACAACCTCTTGTATCGGAGACCTGGACCAGGAACCCCCATTGGATAAATCGAGTCAATCCATTCATAATGAGGCCGACTGCCAGTCTTTTTTAGCAAAGATATACAGTGGTTTCGGATTGTCCGGCAATGTCGGACCCAGCGGAGATGAACCCGACTTGCAGGGAGATGATCAGGGATCCCTGGTCTTCCTGCGCGGTCTTTTGTCTATGCAGCTTTATCCCACGGACGAAGCGATATGGAACTGGTCGGACGAAGGAATTGTGGAATTATGTGAGATGAACTGGGATTATACCTTGTTTTACGCTTATACTTTCTATCAACGGGCTATGTTGAATATTCGTTATTGCAAAGAGTTCCTGGATGTTTATCCGGCCAACAGTGATATTCCGAATATTGAACTTTACCGCAATGAGGTAAGAGGGATCCGGGCAATGAATTATTATTACCTGATCGATCTTTACAGAAACCCGGGAGTGGTATGGGATGATAGTCCGACAAACGATAAGTCGTGGACTCCCTCTCAAATAGGTGCCCAAGCTCTGTTCGAACTCATAGTAGATGAACTGAAGGATCTCTCAGAAAATTCAAATCTGCCGGAAAAACCTACGATGGCGACATATGGACGTATCACGAAACCGGTCGTTCATACCTTACTCGCAAAAATGTATCTGAATGCAGAGGTATATGTCGGCACGCCGATGTATGACAAGGCGGCTGCCTATGCCACGAAAGTGATTCAGGCAGGTTTCGGACTGGAAGAGAATTATGCCAATCTGTTCTGTGGGGAAAATCACCTGACGGCCACCCATAAGAATGAGATTGTTTATGCCATCCCCTTTGATGATGTGAATGCGAAGAGTTATGGCAGTTCGATTATGGTCACTGCTGCGGCTTATGGAGGCATACTGGATCCTACTTGGTTCGGACTGACCTCTTCCTGGACCTGTCTGAAGCCGACCCAGCAACTGATCGCATTGTTTGATGGGCCTGCATCGGAGGGAAAGAAAGAAAATCAATATGGCAGTCTTATGAAGAAAGACAAACGATATCTGTTCTTCGATGTGAAGGAATACAATGAAGATGGTTCCGTGAAAGAAAGAAGGGATGTCAATACCTTGATGGGAGACTGGAATACAGGATATTTATGTCATAAGTTTACGAATCTCGGATGGGAGGGGAGCGCGGTCTCTCCGACAGGGAATCCGAATACGGACTTCCCGTTGTTCCGCCTGGCAGACCTATACCTTATCTATGCGGAATGTGCGGCACGCAATGCCGCTGGTACCAGCCGGCAAACGGCAGTGGAGTATGTAAACTTATTGCGTCAACGGGCCAATGGGGATGTTTCGCAAAACATTCAGAACTCCCAGTTGACACTCGACTTTATCCTGGCAGAACGGGCCCGTGAATTATATTGGGAAGGACAACGGCGTTCGGACCTGATTCGCTTTGGAAAATTCACCCGGAATTATGCCTGGGCATATAAAGGTGGTGTTCCGGAAGGAATAGAGAATGTGGATGATAAATTTAATATCTATCCGATCAGTGACCGGGATTTGACGGCAAACCCCCAATTGAAACAAAACCCGGGATATGAATCTTTATAAATGAATTGCTTAATAAAAAAGAAGTTATGAAAAAATATAATATATGCCTCTTGTTGATACTCATTCTAGGCCTTATGACAGCCTGTAGTGATGACAGGGATAGCAATCCTTCCCTGCATATTCCGGCCTCTTTTGTCCTGCATACTCCCGGATATGTTACGGGTATCTATGACTTAAAAAATGCGGGAACGATTGAATTGACAACGACACAGCCGGATTACGGATTTACTGCTGCGGCCACTTATAAGGTACAGGTATCCGTCGACAATAATTTTGAAGAGGAATCAAAGTATATCACGTTATCCACCGGATTTACATCTGCCCGCTTGCAGGTGCCGGCTCAGGAAGTAGCCATGGCAATGATGACCTTGTTGGAGGTATCAGCCGAAGAGGATGTGCCGACAGATCCTATTCCTTTGTATTTCCGTTTGCAAAGTACGCTCGGATCGGGGCTTTACCCTGTGTATTCAAACAGCATTGAGCTGCCGAAGGTATTAGGATACTTTGCGCTGAGTGAGGTGACGCTGCCTGAGAATATGTATCTGATAGGTTCGGTAAATGACTGGAACTGGGAGAATGCCTTTGAGATGGTACCGGTTCACTCGGCTCCGGGTAAGTTCTGGCGCGTGGCATATTTGCCCAATGATGCGGAAATAAAGTTCAATAGCGCGACATCCTGGGATGGGAATGATTTTGGTTATAACGCAGACTTTTTCTCTGTTTCTACCCTTGCTTATGCCGGATTGGAAGATGCCGGTGGGAATATAAAGGTGAAAAAAGGAGGCTGGTATATTGTGATTGTATCTACCGCTTTGGAAGGACGTGATTATACATATACCATCGAGTTCCTGGCCCCCGATGTCTACCTGACAGGGAATACGGCCGGCGGATGGGATTTCTTTGACAATACGAATAAATTCGTTGTGCCGGAAGGGGATGGGGAATTTGTCTCTCCCACTTTTGTGGCTTCTGATGAGTTGCGTATGTGCGTGAAATTACCGGATACCGACTGGTGGAAAACAGAGTTTATCGTTCTGGGTGGAAACATTGTTTACCGCGGTATCGGTGATGATCAGGAACGTGTTTCGGTAGCGGCCGGACAAAAAGCCTATTTGCACTTTACAACTGGCAAAGCATCTGTAAAATAGTGATAATCCTTTAAATCCGAAAAAATGAAAAAGATATGTATATATTTCTTATCTCTTCTCCTGGTGGCTTTGACAGCTTGTGATGAAGACTTTAACAAAGAGGTGGCTCCTCCTCAATCGAATGAGCAGGAAGAAGCGAAAGCAGTCGATTTTCAGGTGACTTTAGGCAAGGACCTGACTATACCGGTCTTTTTGAATGACTTGGATCCGGCTGCCTCTATGCAGGTAGTATCTGTCTCTTCAACGCCTTCGCTGCCGGAGGGGGCAACGCTCTCTTACCGCTTGCAGGTATCCCCAACGGAGGATTTTACGGCAGCGGTGGAACTGCCTGTCACCGGCAGTGATAAGACCCTTTCTGTCACTGCGGCAGACCTGGATAAAGCGGTACAGTCAATGTATGGAAAGGCACCGGAGGCTCGCTCGCTTTACTTGAAAACGGGGGTGTATATTACGACTGGTACATCCAGCATTTTAGGAAATGCCAATGTGGTAGGGCCTGCAACCGTGACCCCTGTCTCTTTATCGCCTGAATTGCTCTATCTGTATGTGCCGGGCAATCACCAGGGATGGAATCCGGCAGCGGCTCCTTCGCTTTATACCGAAAATATGGATATGATTTATACCGGATTTGTCTACCTGGACGGTGAATATAAATTTACCTCTGCCCCGGATTGGGACCATACGAACTACGGTAGTGCTGGGCAAGGCTTGCTCTCGAATGACGGAGGGGCGGGCAATCTACAGGCGGAAGCCGGTTTCTATTATCTGAAAGCCGATCTGAACTTATTGACTTATACGCAGACAGCTACTGTCTGGGGATTGATCGGGGATGCGACACCCGGTGGTTGGGACAATAGTACGCCTATGACGTACGACCGTGTGACTAATACCTGGACGGTGACTGCCGATATGTCTGCCGGTATGTATAAGTTCCGGGCAAATAATGCCTGGGATATTAATCTGGGTGGGGACCTGAACCAGCTTACATTCAATGGAGAGAATATATCCATTGAAGAAGGTAATTATACGTTTACCCTCCAGTTGTCCAACCCGAAAGAGGGATACAATTGCCGTCTGCAAAAGAATTAAGTATACATCTACAAATAGCTGAATCAGGGCTGTTCTTCTCAGTCGACACTCCCTGATTCAGCACTATTTACCTGGTATGAAAATAAAATTCATTTTCTTTCTATGCCTGCCTTTTACCTTGTGGGGGCAGCTTACGTCTCACCCTGTATACTTCTCAGACAAGGAGGCGGTAGAGATTGTTTTTGATGCGGCCGCAGGGAATAAGGGACTGCAGGGGTATACCGGAGATGTATATGCACATACCGGAGTTATAACGGATAAAAGCAGTCATGGACAGGATTGGAAATATGCTCCTGTGTGGGGAGATAATGCCGCTAAATACAAACTGACTTCTTTGGGAAATGACAGATGGAAACTGTCCCTCACTCCCCATGTCCGCGCTTATTATCAGGTGCCGGAAGGAGAGACCATCCTTAAACTGGCATTTGTCTTTCGCAGTGCGGATAATAAAAGAGAAGGAAAAGGAGTGGGAGGGACGGATCTTTTCCTGCGCCTGGAAGAAAATGAATTTACGCCTGTTGCACCGGAAGAAAAGAAAAGACCGGCAGATATCATAGACGGTATAAACTACGTCGATGAGCAGACAGTGACCCTGCTTTTGTATGCGCCCGGAAAAAAACATATACATCTATTGGGGGATTTCAATCATTGGGAAAAAAACAATGCATATCAATTCTATAAAGACGGGGACTATTGGTGGTATACCTTAACCGGTCTGGAGAAAGGAAAAGAATATGGTTTTCAATATCTGATTGATAATTCTTTCCGGACAGGGGATGCGTATGCGGAGAAGATACTTGATCCGAACAACGACGATCAGATACCTGCTACTGCCTATCCGGGACTGAAGGCGTATCCCAAAGAAACAGAAGGTATCGTCTCTGTTTTTTGCACCTCCCGCGATGTATATACATGGAAAATCTCAGACTTCCCGCTACCATCCCAAGAAGAATTGGTTATTTATGAGTTATTGGTCCGTGATTTCACGGAAGAAGGAACAATCGCAGCGGCATCAGCCAAACTGGATTATCTGAAAACCTTAGGGGTAAATGCTATTGAGTTAATGCCTATCCAGGAGTTTGAAGGGAATGATAGCTGGGGATATAACCCGACCTATTTCTTTGCCGCAGACAAAGCTTATGGTACACCGCAGGCGTATAAAACGTTTATCGATGAGGCACATCGCAGAGGGATGGCCGTTATTCTGGATGTGGTATTTAATCATGCTACCGGATTGCATCCGTTTGCCCAGCTTTATTGGGAGACAGAGGCACCGGCAGCAGAGAACCCCTGGTTTAATGTAACGGCTCCTCATCCGTATAGCTTTTTTAATGATTTTAATCATGCTTATAAAGGGACAAGGGAGTATTTCAAGAGGGTATTGACCTATTGGCTGGAAGAGTATAAGGTGGACGGTTTTCGTTTCGATTTCACCAAAGGGTTTACGCAGAATGAGTCCACATCCGATGCGGCTGTTAGTGCTTACGATGCTTCCCGTATTGCTATTCTGAAAGAATACAACGACCAGGTTCGTCGTGTCAAACCGGATGCCTATGTTATCTTGGAACACTTCTGTGACTCCAAAGAAGAAAAAGAATTAGCAGAAGCAGGCATGATGCTTTGGAACAATCTGAACCAGGCTTATGCGGAAAGTGAAATGGGTTGGAAAGGGAATCTCAGTGATCTTACCGGTGGCAGTTACACCTCTCGCGGATGGAAGGAGCCGGCTTTGGTCACTTATAGGGAAAGCCATGACGAAGAGAGACTGATGTATAAAATGCAGAAATATGGAAATGGGGCAATGCAAACGGATCTGTCCTTGCAATTGCAACGAGCGGCTTTGGGCTCTGCCTTTTTGTTTTGTACGCCTGGTCCCAAACAGATCTGGCAATTTGGGGAGCTCGGCTATGATGTCTCTATCGAAGAAAATGGACGGACAGGCAAAAAGCCGGTTTTATGGGAATATCTGCAAGACCCTGACAGGAAAAAGCTATATACGGCTTATTCGACATTGATAAATTTTCGTGTACAAAACCCGGCATTATTTGTTCGCCCTTCGGCTGTCCAAATGCAAACAACGGGTACGGATTGGGAGAATGGACGGGCTATTCGTTTGCAAAGTCCGGAGAAAGACCTGGTCTTACTGGGTAATTTTACGGAAAAGCAGATAGAGATGGATGCCGGTTTCACAACGACGGGCACCTGGGAAGAGTTGTTCTCAGGAGAATCTATTTCCGTAACAGAGGAAACCAAAAACAGGAAGATCTCCCTTCCTGCGCATGCATACAAATTATTTACGGTCGATAAACACCTGACAGATAATGAGAAGATTTCATCGAAACCTTTTGACTGTCACTATGATCGTCGCTCTGGGGATTTGTATCTCTATTCTTATCATCCGCTGCAGTCCGTCTGTTTGTATAATATAATCGGACAGCCTGTAGCCTTGGGAAAAGATACCGGCAGTTACAACCTGCAATCCCTTGAGCCGGGTATATATATCTTATATATAAAGATTGCCGGAAAATCATATACCCAAAAACTTATCAAATAAAAATGTGTTTTATTCATATCTTAAAAAAACGATTCATATGCTATTTAAATCGAACTATTTAATGCTTTTATGCTTCTGTCTCTGTTATACGACAGGCATTGCTCAAAAGATAACATCACCGAACGGTGATTTGGAATTGAACTTCTCTCTCCACGAAGGGGGTATCCCTACCTATCATCTGTTCTACAAACAGGGAGAAGTCATCAAACCCAGTCGGATGGGATTGGAACTGAAGCCGGAGGCCGACGGCCGTGATTTCTGGGATTTCTCACCAGAAGGTACTGTGGTACAGCAAAAAGATGAAAAGACGAATCTCTATAGTGGCTTCCGCATACTTGATTCAACGGTTTCTTCTTTCGATGAAACCTGGCAGCCTGTATGGGGAGAGACCAAGGATATCCGCAATCACTATAATGAATTGGCTGTCACATTGGATCAACCCCATACCCGGCGGCAGATGATTATCCGTTTTCGTTTGTTTGACGATGGCTTGGGTTTCCGGTATGAATTTCCTCAACAAGAGAATCTGATCTATTTTGTCTTGAAAGAAGAAAAGTCAGAATTCGCCCTGACTGGCGATCATATTGCTTTCTGGTTGCCGGGAGATTATGACACACAGGAGTATGATTATACTACATCGCGCTTAAGTGAAATACGTGGACTTATGAAAACGGCTGTTACGCCCAACTCCTCTCAAACGCCTTTCTCTGAAACAGGTGTGCAGACCTCGCTGATGATGAAAACGGATGAGAATATATATATTAACATACACGAGGCCGCTCTTGTTGATTATTCCTGTATGCATCTGGAACTGGATGATAAAAACTTTGTTTTCTCCTCTCATTTGACTCCTGATGCGCAAGGTAATAAAGGACATTTACAGGCTCCTTGTGTGAGTCCCTGGCGTACTGTGATCGTCAGCGATGACGCTCGTACGATTCTGGCATCTCATATGACCCTGAACCTGAATGAACCGTGTCGGATTGAAGATACTTCCTGGATCAAACCCGTGAAATATGTAGGTGTATGGTGGGAAATGATTACCGGAAAAAGTGCATGGGCATATACGAATGATCTTCCGAGTGTTCAGCTGGGAGTAACTGATTATACGAAAGTAAAACCGAACGGCATACACGGAGCCACGACTGCCCATGTGAAAGAATATATTGATTTTGCTTCGGAGCATGGCTTTGATGCTGTATTGGTGGAAGGCTGGAATGTCGGCTGGGAAGATTGGTTCGGTAAGTCCAAAGATTATGTCTTTGATTTTGTAACTCCTTATCCTGATTTTGATGTGAAAGAGATACAGCAGTATGCCCAACAAAAAGGGGTGAAGATGATGATGCATCACGAGACCTCCTCTTCTGTCCGTAACTATGAACGTCATATGGAAGCGGCTTATCAGTTTATGCATGCAAATGGTTACAACTCTGTGAAAAGCGGTTATGTGGGGGATATGATCCCACGGGGAGAGCATCATTATGGACAATGGATGAATAACCATTACCTGTATGCTGTCAAGAAAGCGGCTGAATATAAAATTATGGTGAATGCGCACGAGGCTGTCCGTCCTACCGGTTTATGTCGTACATGGCCTAATCTGATTGGGAATGAGTCGGCCCGCGGAACAGAATATCAGGCATTTGGAGGGAATAAATCCAACCATGTCACGATTCTTCCTTTTACCCGTTTATTGGGAGGACCGATGGATTATACCCCCGGCATATTTGAGATGGAGGTGAAGAAGATAAATCCGGGGAATCAATCCCATGTAAATGCGACTTTGGCGAATCAGTTGGCTCTATACGTTACGATGTATAGTCCGCTGCAGATGGCTGCCGATCTGATCGAACACTATATGCAATTCCCGGATGCTTTTCAGTTTATTAAAGATGTGGCGATGGATTGGGAGGACAGTAAATACCTGGAAGCAGAACCCGGTGAATATATAACGGTTGCCCGCAAAGAGAAAGGCAAAAATAACTGGTTCATAGGAAATGTATGTGGAGAAAAAGGGTTTCTTTCTACGATTTCTTTTGATTTTCTGGAGCCGGGCAAACAGTATATTGCCACCCTGTATACGGATGCCAGGGATGCACATTATAAAACCAACCCGCAGGCTTATGCGATACGTAAAGTAGTGGTGACGAATAAGTCCCGGCTTCGTCAACAATCGGCTCCCGGCGGAGGATATGCTATTAGCCTTTTCGAGGTGACCGATAAAAGGCAAACCAAAGGCTTGAAGAAATTATAAATGACTGACCTCCTCCATGCGGAAGTGGTATAAAACAAGATAAAATGAAAAAATATATTCTCTTATTCTTTTTATTTGTTTGCTTTCAGGATTCTCTTTTTTCCATAGATGTGAAAAAGATAGAACCTGCGTTCTGGTGGGCGGAAATGAATAATACGGAACTGCAGATCCTGCTCTATGGCGATCGTATTGCTGATTGTATGTTGGATATATCTGCTACCGATGTGCGTTTAAAAGAGACGGTTCGTTTGCATAATCCCAATTATCTCTTGCTTTATCTGGATCTGACAGAGGCAAAAGCCCAAACGTTTGATATTATACTCCAACGGGGAAAAGAACGAAAAACGATTGCCTACGAGTTGAAACAGAGAGAGGCACGTTCTTCTTTACGGGAAGGATTTAATGCAAGCGATGTTCTTTATCTTATTATGCCGGATCGTTTTGCGAATGGCGACGTTTCAAACGATGTTATTGCAGGGATGAAAGAAAATCAAGTAAATCGCGCAGACCCTTTTGCCCGGCATGGAGGAGACCTAAAAGGTATTCAGGAATATTTGCACTACATCAAAGACTTAGGAGTGACGGCGATCTGGCTTAATCCCATACAGGAAAATGATATGCCGGCAGGATCTTATCATGGATATGCGATTACGGATTATTATAAGGTGGACCGACGTTTAGGGACAAATGAAGATTTCAGAGAACTGACAACGCATGCCCATAAGAATGGACTGAAAGTTGTGATGGATATGATTTTTAATCATTGTGGAAGTGAGCATTTTCTTTTTCGGGATAAGCCCTCTTCCGATTGGTTTAATTTCCCACAGGGATATGTGCAGACATCTTATAATACCACGACACAATACGATCCTTATGCATCTGATAGTGATAAGAAGAAAGCCCTCGATGGTTGGTTTGTAGAACCCATGCCGGATCTGAATCAAAGAAACAGGCATGTCGCCCGTTATCTGGTACAAACAAGCCTGTGGTGGATCGAATATGCCGGCTTACAGGGGATTCGGCAGGATACACATCCTTATGCGGATTTCGACTTTATGTCTGCCTGGTGTAAAGAAATAAATGAAGCATATCCGGACTTTACAATTGTTGGTGAAACATGGTATACGAATAATGTGGGTGTTTCGTATTGGCAGAAAGACAGTAAGCTGGCTGCTCCTCGGAATTCCAACCTGCGCTGTGTCATGGACTTCCCTTTGATGGATCTTATGACAAAGGCTTTTGAAGAAGAAGCGGATTACGGAAAAGGAGTGAATCGTCTGTATGAGTATCTGGGTCAGGATGTTGTCTATGCTAACCCTTTGGAGTTATTGATCTTTTTAGGGAATCATGATACCTCCCGTTTTCTTAAAAACGAAAAAGACGCCGCGAATATGGATCGCTTGCGGCAGGCCTATGTATTCCTTTTGACCATGCGGGGGATTCCTCAGATCTATTACGGGGATGAAATCGGTATGTATGCGGATAAGAAAGACGGAGATGGTCTGTTGCGAGCCGATTTCCCGGGAGGATGGCCGGGTGATGCTTTCAATGCCTTCTTGCCTTCGGGGCGTACGGATCGGCAAAATGAAATACATTCTTTTTTGAAAAAATTGCTTTCCTGGCGAAAGAATAATGACGTTATTGCTGAAGGTGGCTTGACCCATTTTGCATCCAATAACGGAGTGTATGTGTATGAACGTACATATAATAACAAGTCCGTGGTAGTAATCCTGAATGGTACGGATAAGGGACAAACATTGGATCTGATGCCTTATCAGGAAATCTTACGGCAAGGTACAGTAAAAGATATTTTATCCGATGAGATATACCCTCTCCCTGAAAAGTTAATCCTCAATCCGAGGCATGTTCTTCTCTGGGAATTCTAACAGATGATAAGCCCAGACATACATACTATTGTAACAATGACCCCGCAGTATTTAGTCTTCTAAAACTGCGGGTTTGTTTGTAAGTTTACGTAAATTTGCCCCCTTACCCAAATAGAGAATGTAAAAATGGAAAAGAAACACTCTTTTCAAGGCCTGACACAAGAGCAGGTAATAGAAAACAGACGATTATATGGTGATAACCTGTTGACTCCTCCTCAAAAAGTTTCTTTATGGCGTTTATTCCTGGAAAAGTTTGACGATCCTATTATTCGCATTTTATTGGTCGCCTGGCTTCTATCCCTGGTTATTGCCGGTATTCATTCTTGGGGACCGGAGGCGGAAGGTTTTAAGGCTTTTTTGGAGCCTATCGGAATCTTTTTTGCCGTTTTATTGGCTACCGGTGTCGGTTTCTTCTTTGAAGTAAGAGCCAATAAAGCTTTTGATGTATTGAATAAGGTTGATGATGATACATTTGTCAAAGTGATCCGGGAAGACCGTATATGTCAGATCCCCAAAAAAGAAGTTGTTGTAGGAGATATTGTCTTATTGGAGGCAGGGGAAGAGATCCCGGCAGACGGTGTACTATTGGAGGCTATATCCATGCAGGTGAATGAATCCACGCTTACCGGTGAGCCTGTGGCGAATAAGACAGTAGATGAAAATGAGTTCGATCTGGAAGCTACCTATCCTTCGAATGTCGCCATGCGGGGAACTACCGTTGTTGACGGACATGGGGTGATGAAGGTCGAAAAGGTCGGAGATGCAACGGGCTATGGAAAAGTATATGAAGGTTCTCATATTGACAATAACATAGAAACTCCTTTGCAGATCCAATTAGCTGGATTGGCTAAAGTGATTAGTAAAGCCGGATATTCTATTGCCGGAATCACTTTTGGGGTATTGTTGGTGAAGTTATTTCTCTCCTCTCAGGGTATTCCGTTTGTTGATATGATAGGCTCTATCCTGCATATTTTTATGATTGCCGTGACCTTGATCGTGGTCTCTGTACCTGAAGGGTTGCCGATGAGTGTGACCTTGAGTCTGGCCTTGAGTATGAACCGCATGCTGAAGACCAATAACCTGGTACGTAAGATGCATGCCTGTGAGACAATGGGGGCTGCAACGGTGATTTGTACGGATAAGACAGGCACGCTTACCCAGAATCAAATGCAGGTATATGAGACGCAGTTTTATGATCTGAAAGAGCAACAATTGGGAGAGAATACCTTGAGTGATTTGATTAAAGAAGGTATCTCTGTTAATTCAACGGCTTATCTGGATTTCTCGGAAGAAAAGATAAAGACCTTGGGGAATCCAACGGAAGCAGCCTTGCTTTTGTGGTTGCAGAAGCAACAGGTGAATTATCTGGATTTGCGGGAAGGAACCCGGGTGATTGACCAACTTACCTTCTCTACCGAGCGTAAGTATATGGCAACCCTTGTGGAATCTCCTTTGTTGCGGAAGAAGGTGTTGTATGTAAAAGGCGCTCCGGAAATTGTATTGGCTAATTCCAATCAGGTGGCCATCGGTCAGACGGAAAAAGCAGTTGACCTTTGTCGGAAGGAGATTGAATCTCAGCTATTGGATTATCAGAACCAGGCAATGCGTACCTTGGGATTTGCTTATCAGATAATAGACAATGAAGAGGCGGATGCCTTTTTTGTGAATGGACGATTGGCGCATACGAATCTTACTTTTATAGGCATTGTGGCTATTTCTGACCCGATTCGCAAAGATGTGCCGGCTGCTGTTCGCAGTTGTATTGAGGCGGGTATCGATGTGAAAATTGTTACCGGTGATACGCCGGGTACCGCCAAAGAGATAGGCCGGCAAATAGGTACCTGGCAACCGACGGATACGGATCATAATATAATTACGGGACCCGATTTTGAAGCTTTAAGTGATGAGGAGGCATTGAACCGTGTCATGCATTTGAAAATCATGTGTCGTGCCCGGCCTACCGACAAACAACGCATGGTTCAATTGTTGCAACAACAGGGGGCTGTCGTGGCTGTTACCGGTGACGGAACCAATGATGCACCTGCCTTGAAAGCAGCACAGGTGGGCTTGTCTATGGGGGATGGTACCTCGGTGGCGAAAGAGGCAAGTGATATCACCATTCTGGATAACTCCTTTGCCAGTATCACACGGGCGGTTATGTGGGGACGCTCTCTCTATAGAAACATTCAGAAGTTCCTTTTGTTTCAGTTGACAATCAATGTGGCAGCCTGTTTGATCGTGCTGTTGGGCTCCTTATTGGGAGCGGAATCACCGCTTACTATTACCCAGATGTTGTGGGTAAACCTAATCATGGATACCTTTGCCGCTGCAGCTTTGGCTTCCTTGCCGCCCAATGAAAGAGTGATGAAAGATAAACCGCGCAAGAGCGGAAAAGGAGGGGATTTTATCATTACCCGGCCGATGGTCTATACTATCTTTATTGTCGGAATCTTATTTGTGGCTATTCTGATCGGCATATTATTCTTTTTTGAATCCAAAGGGGGGCTTACTCCTTATAAGCTTTCCTGGTTCTTTACCTTCTTTGTGATGTTGCAGTTCTGGAATATGTTTAATGCCAAAGCTTTTTTAGAAGGAGGTTCTGCCTTTATGCATATGAATGGAAGTAAGACTTTTCTGTTGGTGGCCTTCTTTATCCTTGTCGGTCAATACCTGATCGTTACTCTCGGAGGTGAAATGTTTAATGTGGTTCCTTTGACCTGGAAGGATTGGGGAATAATCATTGCCTCAACCTCTTTCGTTTTGTGGATAGGAGAGGGGTATCGTCTTTTTGTTTATCTTTTCTCCCGGAGAAAACAATAAATCAGTCTATAATTCCCAATTGTTCCCCCCTTTCAGGGCTGATATAAGGGGATGTATTGCGACCGTGGGATTGCATCCCACGGTTATTCACAGGAAACCCCTTCGGGGTAATCCCTACTATCTCTTTACCTGTATATATAAGCTACCTGTATATACATCGTTATCTTATTGAAAATAACCCAAATACCAACTGTGTTGACCGGCACTGTCTCGGCTCCTCTTCTTATCCAAGAAGAGGAGCCGAGATAGTGCTAGTCACTAATGATTAATTGTTAATTATAAATTGTAAATTATAATCTTTCACGCTTCACTCATCGTTCATCGTTCATCGTTCATCACTAATCACTAATCACTAACCATTAATCGTTAATCACTAATCGTTAATCATTGATCATTGGCCAAATTAAGAAATCCACGCCTTATATTAGGAAATAAT
>NZ_QVMG01000013.1 GCF_010500925.1 Parabacteroides sp. 52 | reverse complement strand
TAACCCCGGCTAAAAAGAATGTTTGCCAACCTCAAAAACAACTACAAAAATGACCTCGTTTTGAAACGCAACTTTAGGGGGTCACTTTAAATTGGCCGAAGGGGGTCACTTTCGATGGAATTTCCAACAACAGCGGATTTCCTTAATTGGGATGAAATGACAAACCTTGTCAGACGATTAGCAAAAGACGGAGATTATAACTTCTCTTTACTAATTGCGGTAGGAAGTTTTTGGGGATTAAGAATATCTGATATTCTTGCGCTTCGATGGAAACAGATTCTAAATACAGATGAATTTAGCATACAAGAGAAAAAGACAGGTAAGAACAGAACGATCAGGATTAATCAACAGCTAAAGCGACATATTTCGGAATGTTACAAGAATATCAATCCGATTAGTATCAACTCTCCTATACTTGTGTCTCAAAAAGGAACAGTTTTCAGTATCCAGAGGATCAATCAGAAGCTTAAAGAGATCAAGGTTGAGTACAATCTTAACATCAGAAATATATCCACGCATTTTATGAGAAAAACGTTTGGAAGACAGGTGTACAACCAAAATTCTGACAATGCAGAAATGGCACTTGTGAAGCTTATGGAACTGTATAATCATAGTTCCGTGAGTATTACTAAGCGATATTTAGGATTGAGACAAGACGAGTTAATGGAAACTTACGATTGTCTATCTTTCTAACGAACATACATAAACGCTTTTTGTTATATTTGCATAATTCTACGTCTCAAAGCGTTGAGAAGTGGAAGGACATATTAAGACAATAAAGCGTTTAAGATATTATCCATAACTCGGAATCTGGTAAATTCTTTTAATCAATTGGATAATAGCACAGATGCTTCACGTCTATGATGTATATATCTGCCTTTAAAAGGTGGTCTATATAATCGTATGGCGTGAGGGCTGTGTCTATCCATTGATTTTAGCTTACCAGAGCTACGAGTTAGGATAGATTTTACAGTTCCTCACGCTTTTACTATTTAATAACGTCTATCAGGAGGAGGCAGACATAAAATATTTTTCATGAAAGAGTTGCTAATATTACTAAAAAGGAATGACAGCAGTGCTGCTTTGTTGGTTGTTCATGTTATTTATGAGCCTATTGGTAATAATGGTTATGAATATCCTCATATATATGTTGAAGAATTAAAGAAAAGAAGAAAAGATACCAATAATTTATTTCCGACTGATAATAGGATGTATGATAGGATAGGGACTTCTATTTTACGGAAAAATCTATCAGGAAAAATCACAGAGGACAAATTGACAATAGAGGAGAATGGAAATTGTATTGATTTAAAGAATTTTACGCAGATAAACAGAGACATTTTAGACAAAGAAAGTTCTTCTATCATATCAAAAATAATTTCAGAAAACCGTGAATCATTTAACATCGGAAAGAATGGCACAATACAAGATCAACTATATCACAAATATTTCAGAAGAAAACTGTAAAAGTCATGTTGCAATATAAAATATCCACATTAGAAAATACTTGTCAATCCTATTCAGAATACTTTATTAGTAAACATGGGATTGACAAGTTTAATAAGGTATCTGAAAAAGTTCTTATATCTAACAAGTTAGCAGAACTTCATGGTATCTCAATACAAATATCAGGAACACCTACTGCCAGAGATTTTCTATCAGCTATTAAGAGTATTCCTTATTTCATGCTGGCAGGAACGGACACTACTATTTTAGCTTGTCTTTTAGCTATTAAACAATGGGATGAAAAAGTAAACAAAGTCTATCACTTTGCTCAACCATACGCTTTAGACAATAAAGTACAATCACTTTTTAAAATGTTTGGAATATCAAATACATAAATAATATGAGTTGGTTTGGATCAAATAATAATGTAACTACTATGTTGCAAGCTAAGATTGGAGAAATGAACCAATCTATAAACAGTATTGAAACAATACTAAATAGAGACAAAGGAATAACAATGAGTAATCTCCAATCAGTTGCAGCAGTCATGCAGAAAATGGAAACATTACAAAGTGAGATACAGTCTCTTTTGGAACAATTAAGTGCTTCTCAAATTGGAAATCTAAGAGTAAATTGGATTGACGGAAGATCACTTTCCTTTCAGATGTGGGAAGGTTCATTTAGATTAGTTGCACAACAGATTCATGCAGAGATAGAACGATTTGAAAGAACGCATAATTTTTAAGAAGAGCAAATATGAAAAATGTCTATTACCTTTTTACCGTCTGTTTACTTTTATCATGTACGCAAAGTAAGCACGAAAATAGAACAAGAGAGATTTTATCTGATAAACTAACAGAGTTACAAGCTGACTTTGGCTTAGTTGTTATCATGGATAATAAAGGTGATATAGTCTCTATGGTTAATCTCATTTCAGATAATGGAGCATATAAAGAAGGAAGCAATGAAATCTTTTATACTCCAAGAAGGATAGGTACTCTTTTTACTCCTATCTCTATGCTGATAGCTTTAAATGAGATTTCATCTACTGATATAGTTGATGTTGGAGAAGGTGTTCTTTTACTGGATCAAGGTACAATATCAGATCATAATGCTGATAGAGGTGGTTATGGCGAGATTACAGCAAAACAAGTAATAACCTTTGATTCTAATGTCGGAATAGCTAAGATCATATCAGAAAATTATGATTCTGACAAGTTTATTGAATCAATTAAGAATCTTGGTTTAGATGTTGAAATAGGAGATATACCATTACAATGGTTAGCTTGTGGATATGGAGTGAAGATCAGTCCGATTTCTGTTCTATCGTTTTATAGTGATATAGCAAATAATGGATCACCAGAGATTAAGGAGATGTTACAGGAAGTGGTAAAGAACGGAACAGGTAAACCTACTGAATCAGAAGTTATAAGTATTGCAGGAAAATCTGGAACACTTAATTTAGAAGATAAACATGAAGTATCTTTCTGTGGTTACTTTCCTGCTGACAATCCTAAATATACTTGTTTGGTTATTATCTCCAATCCTAAAAATGGCTATCCTTCTGGTGGATTAATGGCAGGAAGTGTGTTTAAGGAGATTGCAAATGCAATAAGTTTTTAAATAAATTAGAATTTGGGGAGTAATTATATTGTGAGAAAGGTATTGATACTTTGGAAAAACATGACATTAAGGGGAAAAATCATACTCATTCTTATCTCTCCTTTTATTCTTATTCTATTACTTGTTTTGTTGCTAGTCATGGAAATGATTATATCTCATATGTATGGAGATTATCAGGCTAAATATCAATACAAAAGTAAGGCTGACATCGAAAGTTTTATTGGTATAGTATTTCCAAATTACAAAGAAATTGGCAGAGAAATGGAAGGACATAATAGATATGGAGATTCTTATAAAGTTAATGTCACTTTAAAACTGGAAGATAGTCCAGAACTAAAAATATTTTACGAAAAGTTTAAAGATTTAGCTTCTGTTGCTCCTGATTGGTATTCTTCATCTGAAAATAATTGCTCATTTGGCGTTATAGATTGGGAGAATAGGATAAGCTACTTTTTGGATATCAATAAAATAGAAAATACAGCTACTCTAACTTATGGAGGAAGAGGGAAATGAGCTATTTAGAATTACTAAAAACAAAACTCCTTAGAGGTTTAGGATATGGTATCTTATTATTTACCATATTGTGTTTATATACAATCTTTTACATGGCTTCAAAAGGAGTGTTTTCCCTTGTATATGTTGTAAATTACCCTGAACTTACAAATATCTCTCACGATTATTTTCATCTCATGTATACATTTTTATTCCTATTCTCAATTAGCTTTTGCTTAGGATATGAATTTGTGGATCATAAGATAAAGTACAAACGGATTTTCTATCTGATAAACGGTGTATTGTTTCTTGTCATAATAGGTTTGATTTACATATACGACCCTTTAACTTCTCTATTTCTGTTTGGCGTACTACTTTTCTCTATATTTTTAAGGGAATATGCTTTCAGGAAGTGGTTAAACAGAGAAATAGAAAACAAGAGAAAAGCAGGATTGGTTCTTGTTTTTACTGAACTATTTGGAATACTTACACTTATCTACATTTCATCTTCTTTTTCTCCGTTTTCTGGCGCATATAGGTGGATTGAACTTTTTTCTGTTATTAAAATACCCTTTCTGATAATCCCAGAAGATGTTGAAAACCTCTTATGTATATCAACTTGGATATTGTTTGGATTATTGCCAATGGGATATGCGATAAAGTACAAGGTATCTTATAGGAAACTTATAACTATAATAGCTTTGCTTCCAATAGTTCTTCTATTGCTTATACTTGCTTTTTTCTTACTCTTTAGCTTTATAAGATACTATAAGGAGATTCCAGAGTATATAAAACAAGAAGTATTAAAAAGATTACCAGATGAGTTTGTGCATGTCATACGACAATTTTATGTACAATTCATAAAAGCAAATTGAACAAGAAGTTGAGACAGCTTTTCGTGAGATTCAGGTTATATACCTTCTTCAAAAGCTGTCTCATAAAAATATCGTTCTATTCAGAATACATCAAAACAAAAAACTACTTTTGTACTATTCAAACAAGGTTTTGACTTGAGTGATTTAGAGAGTTATTTAACGTAATTATAAACATTGTCTGATTTCAAATCTGTCACAAAATAGTAACGAATGAGATAATTGCTGCTGATTAGGTGGACTTAATTCGCTATTAGGTAATTAGTTGCGGAAATTTCCGCTGTTTTTCCTTCTAAGCTGTGGGTCATGGGTTCGAATCCCATCCTGATCACCCTAATAAAGCAGTTAATTCTACGGAGTTAGCTGCTTTTTGTTTTTTTATCAACTCCTACCCTTTCCTCCCTTTTCTTTATCCTTTTAAACAAATGAGTCTCTATTGTGTTTGTTTAATAAAGTGTTTATCAAACAAAAACAATGCAGGTATGAAATTTCTTACATCGGAAAAATTAACAATTATCGGAGCCGCAGGAATGATTGGGTCTAATATGGCACAATCAGCTGTGAGTATGGGTTTGTCGTCGAATATTTGTCTGTACGATCCTTATAAGAAAGGATTGGAAGGTGTGGCAGAAGAATTGCTGCAATGTGGGTTTAACGGGGTTGATATAAATTATACCGATCGTATAGAGGAGGCGCTTAAGGATAGCAAGTATATTATCACATCAGGAGGGGCGGCACGCAAAGAAGGCATGACCCGGGAAGATTTGTTGAAAGGCAATGCCGAAGTGGCTATTCAATTAGGGAAGGATATAAAACAATATGCTCCGGATGTCAAACATATTGTCGTTGTATTCAACCCGGCTGATATAACCGGCTTATTGGTGCTTCTGTATGCCGGTTTGAAACCCTCGCAGGTGTCTACACTTGCTGCCTTGGACAGCACAAGGTTACGCAATGAATTAGCCAAACATTTATATATACATCCGGATAAAATAATGAATTGCAGGACGTATGGAGGACATGGCGAGCAAATGGCAGTCTTTTCTTCTACGGCGACTGTGGACGGCCAGCCCTTAAACAGCCTCATTGGTACCTCTGTATTGGCGGATACAATCTGGCAGGAAATAAAAGAAAGGGTCGTGCAGGGTGGAAAAAGAATCATAGAGTTACGGGGACGTTCTTCTTTTCAAAGCCCGGCCTATTTATCGTTAGAGATGATACGTGCCGTGATGGGCGGTCCGAAATTTGACTGGCCTGTGGGTGTGTATGTTTCGAATAAGGACTTTTCACACATAATGATGGCTATGGAAACAAGGTTGGATAAGGAGGGCGTACATTATCAGATTGTAGAAGGTACGCCTGATGAACAGGAAGCTTTGAAACAAAGCTATGGACATTTGTGTCGTTTGAGAGATTCGCTTATCCAATCCGGTGTTATTCCCCCTATGAATGAATGGAGTTCCATCAATCCGAATTTATAATCATCCGATTGTCTGGAGTATTTTGTTGCCGATGCGCATCGACAGTGTTGCCGAAGCGCATCGGCAATATTGCTGAAGCGCATCGTTAATATTGCCGATGCCCATCGGCAATAGAATATCCGCCATTAAACGCCGTCAAATAGGATTCACCATTTTTTCAATGTGAAGAGGTAAGTGAGTTTGACAGAGAGGGTTTGTCCGTTGGATTTTGCGAATTTGTCTACCTTTTTACTTCCGTATATATTTCCTAAAGCCATGTAATAGCGTCCTTCGAGTAGGAAGGAACCTATGCCTGTGCGTAATTCCAATCCGGGACCTCCACAGAGTCCCCAGTCGAATTTGTTTTCTACCGTCATAGCATGCTGGTAGTTGATACGGTTCGGCCCGTTATTCTGTTCGTTTTCGTCTCCGTCGAAATTCGGCCATTCACCATGTAGATCGGCTTTGGACGACTCTTGGAACATATAACCAATCTTAGGTCCTAAGTTAAAAATGAACCGGGCTTTCTGGCTTCCGAAATAGATATGTGTGAGAAAGGGCATTTCGATATAACTGAGGGTACGGCTATAGGCATATCCTACGGGTTGTTCTTTGATCTCATCATCCGGGAAGCTTTCTTTCCACCCTTGTTGGCTGAGGTTTAGTTCGACACTTAGGCCCAGGTTCTTCTCGGTGATCCAACGCAGTGTCGCTCCCCCGGTTATTCCCATCAGCATAGACTGATCCACTTTAGGCGTAAAACCGATTGAGGAGAAGTTGACTCCTCCATTCACTCCTACGGCTAATTCCCTTTTGAATGGTTGTTGTGCCATGCATCCGGCGGTCCATGCCAGGGCGGCAACGATTAAATATATATATTTTTTCATCATTGGATATCGCTACGACAGACGGTTCGGTCGTTCTTATATTGAACAATAAATACGTTGGTGTTGATAAAGCCTCCCCAGTTATTCACCCGCTCGAAATGGAATCCGGTCTGAAGACTTTTGTAATCTATCTTGTCCAGGTTGTTTTCGAAGTTAGAACCATACTTGCTTAAGGCTTCAAAGAAGAACATAGCCGTGTCGAATCCCAATATACCATATTTGGGGAAAGTGTTGATAAGGTTCTTGCTGTACCAGTTTTTATACTTTCTATAGAAGTCTTGTACCTCTGCAGACAGGTGGTCGGTATAGAAGTTGCTGTAAATATACGTATTCAGCGCATAAAAGTCGTCCAGGCATTCGGCTGTATACGTTTGCCAGTCCGGATAACCGAAGAGATTGATTCGGTACGGCGTTTCTCCTTCCGGTGAAAATTCGGCTAAGGTGCGTATGTGCGGACGGATGTAGTTAAGAGCTTCCAAAGAAGAAGAAGAGGGGATCACAATGTTTCTTTTTTCCGGATCCAGTCTTTCCTTTATATCGGAAGCAAATGTCTCCGCATTGTATGTCAATTCTTTATAAGATATGTTGCGTTGCTCCATCTCTGTTTGCAAAGCTTGGATGAAATCTTTTTTCTCTTTATTGTCTTTGATATGCACCAATACGATATTGTCTTTTTGGAAGAGGTTGCACCCGGCTTGTGCCGCGTTTGAGTATAGGTATGAATGGGGTGTGTTTACCTGGAAAACACTGGCGTTAGAGAGTACGTCATCGTTTTGAGAGGTAAAAGGTATTATGTATTTGATACGATGCTTTTGGGCGAAATCGGCTACGGGTTTGATTTGTTCATTTTGTACAGCGCCGATGATCAGGTTTGCTTGCAGGAGTTCTTCCTTTTTTAATATCTGATCTACCTTTTCCATGCCATCACCTGTGTCGAAGACAAAGAGTTCGAATGACTTACCTGCATTGCGTAAACTGTCGACGGCCATTAACATGCCTTCGTAATATTCGACAAAATGAGGGATCCGACTCGCGTTTTTGGTTGTGAAAGGCAACAATAAAGCCACTTTTATGCGGTCTACATGTTCTATTTCTTTGGGTTCGGCAAGCAAGTCATGAGCCTCTTCCTGTAGCATATGTATGTCTGTTGTGACAATCTCTTCTGTTTGAACAGGGATTTTAAGAACCATTCCGGCTTTCAGCCCGTTTTTTAACTGGGGATTGTGTTTGATGAGTTCGGTGCTGGAGATATTGAATTTCCGGGATATGCGATAGATTGTCTCTTTGCGTTCAGCCGTGTATTCGATTTCTTTGGTAAGTATTTTTTTCTCTGTCGTAGGAAGTGTCTCGATACGGGTCGCCGGGATACGGATGTTTTTACCGATAGTAAATGTAGAGACAGAGAGTCCCGGATTGGCACGGATAATATCGGTTTGCAGAACCTTGTATTTGATTGACAGGGAGTATAAGTTTTCTTTGGGAGAAATGGTGTGGTAGGTATAAGCCGGCTCTTCTGTTTCAATAGGAGCGATGGCTATATCCCGTTGGGGTATCTTGAGTGTTTTTCCTGCTTTGATGCCAGCGCGGCTTTCGGGGTTCAACCGGTAGATATCTTCTACACCTATTCCGTACATCGTTGCGATGGCATAGACTGTTTGTCCCCGTTCGATAGTATGATAAAATATATCATCTCCTTGTGCGTTTGTAAGAGTAATATGTGGGTTATTTTCTTGTGAATGGAGAGAATAACAACTGCCGCACAAGAGTAATATCAATAGAAAAAATAGGCTAAACTTGTTCATTTGTTGATTGGAATATTTGGGGCAAAGATAGTGTATGTCGGTATAAAATACTAATTTTGGAAGCTAATTAGGTTATAGATATGCTAAGGAAAGATTATAAAAGATTGGGGATATTGTTCGTTTTTCTTTTTATCACATGGGTAGGCTGGGCTCAGTATACCGTAAGAGGAGGGAGCGGGGAACCTATGATGGCGGAGGAGAATACGCCTTATCGCCTGCAAGTGTATGTGGTAAATGGGATGAACGATGTAGAAATCAGTTATACCTCATCGACTGCCGGTGATACGCATCAATGGTATCGATATAAAGCGACTACTTCACAGAAAGAGAAAGTCGCCAGTACGCAGGATAGTCCGACGACATCGACCGTACGCAATATAGAAGAAGGATACGGTTATTATGTAGAAGAGCCGGGAGGTCCGATTCTTTATCGGTATGTATGGTTGATGGATTATAGTAAATACCTATTCGAAGCCAATCCTTTACGGGTAGCAGAAAGCACGATCTCTTGTACGAAGGTGCAACTGACCGGAGAGGAACCGATGAAAGCTATGCAATATTATGATCCGGACGGCAGGCTTCATACAATCAAACGCCATTTTGTCGTGTCCTATACTACCCTGCAATGGGTCGAAGCTGAGAAACGTTTTGTGCAGATAACCCACCAGGAGGAAGTGCATAATCCATTCAATGATTTACTGCCTGCGCCTTTGATGGATACGGAGTTTACCTTAAGGGGCGATCAGTTTGCCGAACATTTCAAGATAGAACGCCCGGCCGTTACCGACAGGTATTTAGCCGTGGCCATAGAAGTGCATACCGACACGACTGTAATTTCGCGGGAGACTCCGGGTATTAGCGGTAGCGGAGCCTCTTTGTCGTCGCCGGCGACTGTGCAATTTAGGGCTTATGCCAATCCGGTCGCCACCATGTTTCGTTGGAAAATATGGAATGAAGAAGATGAAGACAGTGTGCAAAACCCCTTAGTACGTCAGGGAGAGGAGATAGAATACACGTTTGACAGAGAAGGAAACTATAAAGCAGAGGTAGAAGTAAGCGGGCCAACGTCGTTAACGGCTTGTGCTGTTACTTCCGAGACCTATAGTATACAGATCGATCAAACCTACCTGGATGCTCCCAATGTCTTTTCTCCAGGCACCACGCCGGGAGAGAATGATGTGTTCAAGGTTGTTTATCGTTCGGTCAATAATTTCAAAGGATGGATCTTCAACCGATGGGGGGTGGAAGTCTTTAAATGGACAGATCCGGAACAAGGATGGGACGGAAAGAAAGGCGGGAAATATGTCCCCCCCGGTGCTTACTATTATGTGATTGAGTATACCGATTCAAGAGGTAAGAAAAGGGTGAAGAAGGGAGATGTAAATGTGGTAAGATCCAAAACAATACACGATGCGGTTTTATAATTATATATTTAGTTTTCTTGTAGGTGTCGTTTTTTGTGTAAGTATATTCCTCTTATTGGGTTCACGGGATACGGAACAGGTGCGGGAAGAGCGTCCGGTTGTTTCGGCTATGACTGTCACCCCAGAGGTACCCACGACTGTTGTGTTTTGTGGAAAGACGATAGATCTGACACGGTATAATATGCATGAAGGATTGGATCGTGAATTATCCAGTTTTACTTATTTCCATTCAACGACATTGCTTTTGTTTAAACGGGCGAACCGTTATTTCCCTCTCATTGAACCTATCCTGAAAGAATATGGTATTCCGGATGATTTTAAATACCTGGCAGTTATAGAAAGTCATCTGGACCCGCGTGTTTCTTCGCCCGCTCGTGCGGTCGGTACCTGGCAGTTTTTGGAAGCCACGGGAAAACAATACGGATTAACGATTACACCGACAGTCGATGAGCGTTGTGATGTGTATAAATCGACAGTGGCAGCTTGTAAATACCTGAAAGACGCTTATGCCAAATACAAGGATTGGGCAGTGGTGGCCTCTTCGTATAATGCAGGCATGGGGCGTATATCGGGGGAGTTGGAAAAGCAACATGTAGACCATTCCTTGGATTTATGGTTGGTAGAAGAAACGACCCGTTATGTGTACCGGATTATCGCTATTAAGCAGATATTCGAACATCCTTATAAATATGGTTTTGTATTGCGGGCACGTGATTTGTATAAACCGGTCGATTGTAAAGAGGTTACAGTCAGTAGGGATATAATGGATTTGGCGGATTATGCCCAAAAGCAAGGAGTCACTTATGCCGACTTGAAGCGTTTCAACCCTTGGTTGCGTGACCGGAAGTTACAGACGGCCGGCAAGTCCTATAAGCTATTGATCCCGCAAGAAGAAGATATGTATTATAAAACGCCTAATACCAAGGTGCATAACCCGGCTTGGGTGGTAGGCAATTAAGAAATATTTTATGTTTTGCCAAGCGACCTTCGGTTGCCAACAGACAATGAATAAATAAATGAACGAAGAGAAAGAAATAGAGAAGATTGAGGGAGGCCGGATTGTTGTTCTGGGTGCCCGTGTGCATAACTTAAAAAATATAGATGTAACCATTCCCCGAAATAAACTGACTGTAATCACGGGGATGAGTGGAAGCGGTAAGTCTTCTTTGGCTTTCGATACGATATTTGCGGAAGGGCAGCGGCGTTATGTAGAAACCTTTTCTGCGTATGCCCGTAATTTCCTGGGTAATATGGAACGTCCTGATGTGGATAAGATAACCGGACTGAGTCCTGTCATCTCTATTGAACAGAAAACGACCAACCGGAATCCACGTTCCACAGTAGGAACGACAACAGAGGTATACGACTTTTTCCGTTTGTTGTATGCAAGAGCGGGAGAGGCCTATTCCTACCTGAGTGGAGAAAAGATGGTGAAATATACGGAGGAACAGGTCTTAAAGCTGATTCTGGATGAATACGAAGGGGAAAAGATCTATTTGTTAGCCCCCTTGGTACGCAACCGGAAAGGACATTATAAAGAATTGTTCGAACAGGTAAGAAAGAAAGGTTATCTGAATGTCCGGGTGGATGGTGAATTGAAAGAAGTGCATCATGGTATGAAACTGGATCGGTATAAGATGCACAGTATCGAGGTGGTCATTGATAAATTGAAAGTAGCCCGCTCGGATGAACGCCGGTTGAAAGAGAGTCTGAAAGTCGGTATGAAGCAGGGAGACGGGCTGGTGATGATCTTAGATGCTGAGGTAGGGGAAGTACGCCATTACAGTCGCCGTTTGATGGATCCCCAAACCGGACTTTCTTACAGTGAACCAGCACCCCATAATTTTTCTTTTAATTCTCCGCAAGGAGCTTGTCCGAAATGTAAAGGGTTGGGGCAAGTGAATATCCTGGATATGGAGAAGATCGTGCCGGATCCGTCGGTGAGTATTTACAACGGAGGAATCGTGGCTTTGGGGAAATACCGCAACGCCCTTCTCTTTTGGCAGATTGAAGCGATCTGCGAGAAATATGGTGTGACGATTAAGACTCCTGTTCAAGAGATCCCTGAAGAAGCGATGGAGGAGATCATGCATGGAACGGATGAGCGTTTACAGATAAAGAACGAATCGTTGGGAAGATCTAATTATTTCCTGACCTATGAAGGGGTGGCCAAATACATTATGATGCAACAGGAAGGAGAGGCTTCTGCTTCTGCACAGAAATGGGCCGGACAATTTATCAAAATGTCGACCTGTCCCGAATGTAAGGGGCAACGACTGAACAAAGAAGCACTCCATTATCTCGTGGCAGGAAAGAATATAGCCGAACTGGCCGCCATGGATATATCCGAACTCTATGAATGGTTAGAGGGGGTAGAGGATAAGATGGATGTCAAACAAAAACAAATTGCTGTTGAGATATTGAAAGAGATTCGTTCCCGTCTCAGCTTCCTATTGGATGTCGGGTTGGATTATCTTTCTCTGAACCGGGCTTCGGCTACTTTATCAGGGGGAGAAAGTCAACGTATTCGCCTGGCAACGCAGATAGGTAGCCAATTGGTGAATGTCCTGTATATATTGGATGAGCCGAGTATCGGTCTGCATCAACGGGATAATATACGGTTGATAAAGTCCCTTAAACAGTTGCGGGATACCGGTAACTCCGTAGTGGTGGTGGAGCACGACAAAGATATGATGCTCCATGCCGATTATGTCGTAGATATGGGACCGAAAGCTGGCCGTCTGGGAGGGGAGGTGGTCTTTGTGGGAACGCCGGAAGAGATGTTGCAAGCAAAAACACTCACTTCCGAATACCTGAACGGAGTACAGGAGATAGCCCTGCCGGCCGAACGTAGAAAAGGAAATGGGAAAAAAATAACCCTCAAAGGGGCATCGGGGAATAACCTGCAAAATGTGGATGTTACCTTTCCATTGGGTACCCTGACTTGTATAACCGGGGTGTCGGGTAGTGGTAAGTCGACGTTGATAAATCAGACATTACAACCGATACTGAGTCAGCATTTCTACCGCTCCCTGGAAGATCCTTTGCCTTATGCTTCTATCGAAGGCATCGAATATGTGGATAAGATTGTGAACGTGGATCAATCTCCTATCGGACGTTCTCCCCGGAGCAATCCGGCAACCTATACTGGTGTCTTTTCCGATATCCGTAACCTGTTTGTGGAACTTCCCGAGTCTAAAATACGGGGATATAAGCCTGGTCGTTTTTCTTTTAATGTATCCGGTGGACGTTGTGAGACATGTAAAGGCAATGGTTATAAGACGATAGAGATGAATTTCCTGCCGGATGTACTGGTGCCCTGTGAAGAATGTCATGGAAAGAGGTACAACCGGGAAACGCTGGAGGTCCGGTTTAGAGGGAAGTCGATTGCTGACATATTGGATATGACCATCAATATGGCTGTTGAGTTCTTTGAGAATCAGCCGAATATATTGGCTAAGATAAAAGTGTTGCAGGATGTCGGGTTAGGGTATATCAAACTGGGACAACCTTCGACCACTTTGTCCGGAGGAGAAAGCCAGCGTGTGAAATTAGCTACGGAATTAGCCAAGCGGGATACGGGCAAAACATTGTATGTATTGGATGAACCAACCACCGGGCTTCACTTTGAGGATATCCGTGTCTTATTGGGTGTTTTGAATAAATTGGTAGAGAAAGGCAATACCATTCTTGTGATAGAGCATAATCTAGATGTTATAAAAAGTGCCGATTACATTATTGATATGGGACCGGAGGGTGGCCGCCGGGGCGGAGAATTGTTGTTTGCCGGTACACCGGAGGCATTGGCTGTGAGTGGTGTCGGCTTTACATCTTCCTTCCTGAAAGAGGAATTAGGCGGAAAATAAAAGGATAATTAAACAAAAAAGAAGTAGATGAAGAATCCCATTCAGATGATTAAGCAATGCTTCGAAAAGGAAGAACCCTATTTCGTCTTGCGTGGTCAGGATATTTGTGCCCTGGCGGCAATTGAAGCATACTCTAAAGCGGTAAAGGAAAAAGTAAAAGATCCGTATTTTATCGAAGAGATTGAAGAGATAATGAAAGACTTCCGGGCTTACCGGGAGGAGGTCGATAAAACCAAGATCCCGGATTAATTTGTATGATAGAAGATAGTTACAAGACCGTCAAATCCCTTGCCGAAGGGTTTTATTCGGAGAAGCGAAGTCGTTTTATTTCTTATATCATACCGGTCCGTTCGGTAGAAGAGGTGAAGGCAGAGGTGGATAAATACCGGAAACGATATTTTGACGCCCGGCATGTGTGTTGGGCCTATATGTTAGGTCCGGAGCGGGCTGTCTTCCGGGCAAATGATGATGGCGAACCTTCATCTACGGCCGGCAAACCGATATTGGGACAGATTAACTCCAACGAATTGACAGATGTCTTGATTTTGGTGATTCGTTATTTTGGAGGAATAGAATTAGGTACCAGTGGTTTGATCGTGGCGTATCGGGCGGCAGCGGCTGATGCGATTGCCCATGCGGAGATAGAAGAGCGAACGGTGGATGAGGATATAACCGTTTCTTTTGAATATCCTTATCTGAATGGTATTATGCGAATCGTAAAAGAGGATAATCCCCAGATTGTATCCCAATCTTTTGATATGAATTGCGAGATGACCCTGCGCATTCGTAAAGGAGAAGCTGAAAAGTTAAAGAATCGCTTACTAAAGGTCGAAACAGCTTATTTGAAGGATCCAGAGTCTTTACAGTAAAGGTTTTCGTTCGTTTTTAGGTTGTGTATAGTGACTTTTTTAGAGAAAACTAATATCTTTACTGCAAAAATAGAACTTATATGTGGTGAGCCTTTACCCTTATGGAAGAGGTAAAATACCAAAGCTATGAAACATATAAGGAAGAGGTAGAAAAATGAACCTTTTGGTAATCTAATTTATTTATGGAAAGAAAGATTCGAGTTATTCTTAAACCGCTTCGCCGTTTTGCTATCCAAAAGCCAAATGCGAGTCTACTTTTGTTTGCTGCCACCCTTTTGGCAATGATTCTTGCCAATTCGCCTTGGGCATCTGTCTATCATGACCTTTTGGCTTTTCCGATAAACTTCCATATAGGGAATATTACACTTTTTACCCATCATGGCGAACCAATGTCTATGCTGGCGTTTGTCAATGATGCCTTGATGGCTGTTTTCTTTTTTTTAATAGGTCTGGAGATAAAACAGGAGATCCTGATAGGTGAATTAAGTTCTGTCCGCAAGTCTATCTTGCCGGTGGTTGCAGCTTTTGGAGGCATGATTGTCCCGGTTCTTTTTTATATGCTTGTGTGCCACTCTTTGCCGGAGATCCGGGGAGCAGCTATACCTATGGCAACTGATATAGCTTTTGCCCTGGCTGTGTTGGGAGCGCTAGGCAAACGGGTACCTTTAAGCATGCGTATCTTCCTGACTGCCTTGGCTGTGGTCGATGATATAGGGGGGATTATTGTTATCGCTTTGTTTTATAGCGGTCATATTGCTTATGAAGCCTTACTTATATCGGCGGCTCTTTTGTTGGTGTTGTATATAGGAGGGAAGATGCGGATTAACAATAGTTTCTTTTATTATGCCGTAGGCTTTTTGGTGTGGATGTTTTTTCTGGAATCCGGCATTCATCCGACCATTGCCGGTGTGTTAATTGCTTTTATGGTGCCTGCCCGACCGGTTATCAATCTGAATCATTTCACCCAGAATATGAAAGGGCATCTGGATATGCTTGATTTTACAGAAGTGCGACATTCACGCAATGCGGCTGTTCTGACGACGACGCAAATACATGTACTCAACAGTATTCATTCCCTGGCAGACCGGACGATCAGTCCGCTTCAAAGTATTGCCGATAAATTACATCCGTTGGTTAATTATCTGATACTTCCCCTCTTTGCTTTTGTGAATGCAGGTGTGACTTTCGGGGATATTCCGATGGCTTCTTTATTGAATGTGCCTCTGGCTGTATTCCTGGGATTGTTTCTGGGTAAGTCTCTGGGTATATTCTCTTTCTCTTATCTCTTTGTGCGTTATCGCTGGGCGAATATGCCGTTGGGCATGACGAAGAAAAGCCTGTTTGGAGTCTCTATGTTAGGAGGTATTGGTTTTACGGTTGCCTTGTTTATTGCGAATCTATCTTTCGATGTTACAACCCCTTCGGGCACAGACCTATTGAATCAAGCCAAACTGGGTGTGTTTGCCGGTTCTTTTATTTCCGGTGTATGCGGATATTATCTCTTGAATAAGATACTTCCGAAAGTAGAATAGGGGTGTAGTGCCTTTTTTACGAAAGGCATAAACGAAGAATTGTCATTTTCTTATTCTTCCGAATTCAATGCTTTGATTGAAAAGAAAAAGGTAGAACCTTTTCCTTCTTCTGATTCAAACCAAAGTTTGCCTCTGTGTAACTCAATAAAGTCTTTTATTAGCATCAGGCCCAATCCGGAGCCTTTCTCGTTGTCTGTGCCGTAGGTAGTAAAATGTGTATTCTGTTTTAACAGTTTGTTTTGATCTTCTGCTTTGATGCCTTTTCCGGTATCTTTTATACTGACAATTATATAATCCCCTTCGGTGCGGGAACTGATTGTGATGGTTCCTCCAGTAAAGCTGAATTTTATGGCATTGGAGATCAAGTTTCTTACGATGGTTTTCAACATATCTATATCGACTTCCCCTTCCAATTTGCATTCAAGCCCTTCTTGTATTAAAGAGACTCCTTTTTGTTGCGCCATGGATGTATAGATATCGGCTGTACTGGATATGATGCTGTTAACATCTATTTGTTGTTTGTATATACTTTGTCTTTTCAGTCGGTTTTTGGCCCATTTCAATAAGTTGTCCAATAAAAGGTAGATCTCTTCCGATGTTTTATTGATCATCTGCAACATATCGTATACCTCCTCTCCGACAGTTCGCTTATCAACCATCAGCAGGATTGCATTGATCATCATTTTTAAAGAACCAAGAGGTGAGCGTAGATCGTGTGCCACTACGGAATAAAGGGTATCACGCGACTCAATCGTATTTTCCAGTTCCTGTTTGATTCGTTTGATGCTAAAGAGCTCAAAACGATGAGATACACGCTTTAATAATTCTTCTCGTTGGAAAGGTTTGGTAACATATTCAATTGCTCCTAATTGGTATCCTTTGACAATACTTTGCATATCACTTAAAGCCGACATGATGATGACAGGAATATCATTCGTCTCCGGATTACTTTTCAGATGTTGCAAGACCTCATAACCATCCATTTCAGGCATCATAATGTCCAATAATACAAGATTGGGATGTTGCTCTTTGGCTAAGGTTAAAGCCTTTGCCCCATTGTCGGCAGTAAGAATGGTATATCCTTCTTTTTTCAGAATGGCCTGTACCAACATCACATTTGTGGGCACATCATCAACGATTAATACTTTATAATCAGAGGCTAAATTGTCCATTAGGCGACTATGCTTTTCTTAAATATGTTTATTAGACAAATGTATTAATAAAGTTCAAACAGGAGAAGTTTTTCTCAGTCAATTTAAGTTTATTTTAATGAAAAGCCTGTTTTAATGAATCGATGTTTTCTTCTTTGTATATAAAATACATAGGCCTTAGGAAGAGGATAGGGAATGAAAAAGGCGTTAAACATACGGAAGTATAAATACGTCCGTATGTTTAACGCCTTTTTTATTTTGTTTCTATTCTATTAATAGAATAACATTTCAGGTGTAATCCGGCTAAACTTCTCTGCATCAGACTTACGCAAAGATACTTGTCCGGTGTTCCAGTTTGAAGGCCATCCTCCGATAATATGTCCCAGGAATACGACTTTTATTTCGTGCAATCCTTTCGCCAGGGCTATCGAATTGTCATGCCGGGAGAAACGTTTCGTTTCTCCTTTGTTGTTCACTAATAACTTACCGTCGATCCATACCTCTTCATTATCTGACGAAATGAAATAGACGCCGTCTTCGGGTATATTCACATAACCGGTAGCTACAGATGCATATTGCTTAACGCCACGCATGGATTCGTCTGTCTTTTCAACGGATCTGATTTCCCGCAGAGACTTGATTGTAGATGTTTTCCATTCTTTAGCCTCTTTGAGTGGTTCCACATCCAGGAAATACCCATAGGTGACTTCCATCTTTAATCCCGGATTTACCTTCTCTACCTCTTTTGCAGGTAGCAACGTTTGTTTTTCCACTGCGATTGTACGGGTAGGGCTCATCTTGCCGGAAGGCAGGACGGAACGAATCTTTAGGATTGCTGACTCTGTGAATTCGATCGGACTCTCATAAATAGTAGATTCCGGTGTCGGTTCGCTTTCGTCCAATGTATATACCATCTTGATCGGGCGGGTTGTTTTGAAAGTCAGGGATGTTTTATCTGTGAAAGCTACAAAGTTGCATGAACCGTTGGGCTGTTCCGGCTGTGGAATATGGTAATTGATGGCATGCCCGTCCAAACGTACATAGGCATTCTCGATGCGACGTTCAAAATCTTTATAATCTTTTCTGTCCAGAGCAGTCCAGGCTATTTCTGCCAGGGCCAAGGCACGGGGATAGATACGATATTCGCGGATGTCTTCGTTGTACATATATTCAGACCAGGTGTTCGCCTGTACTCCTTTGACGAAATGTCCTTTGTCCTGTTTCATCAAAGTGTCCGGTACCGGGTTGTAGTTATATACTTTCTCCAATAAGTTATATCCTCCGATAGATACCGGCTCGATCTTGGGATCTCCTTGGAAAGTGTCAATATACATTCCGTTTCCTGCCGGAGTCATAATAACTTCATGATTCATGCTCGCTGCAGCAATACCTCCGGCTTCTCCGCGCCAGGACATCACCGTAGCCGTAGGAGCCAGACCGCCTTCTAATATTTCATCCCAGCCAATAATTTTTTTATTGTATTTCTCTGCCAGGAACTTTTCCATCCGTTGTACGAAATAACTTTGCAGACGTTCTTCCGCACTGTGACCGTGTTCTGCTTTTAATCCTTCTTCTTTGATGCGTTTCTGGCATAAAGGACATTTAGCCCATTCTTTTTTAGGACATTCGTCCCCACCAATATGAATATATTCGCTGGGGAAAAGTGGAACGACTTCGGCAAATATATCTTCCAGAAATTCAAACGTACTTTCTTTGCCGGCACATAAGACGATGTCTTCCACGCCCCAGATGATACGAGGGGTTCCCGGCTCTCCTTTGCAAGACAGTTCCGGATAAGCGGCAATAGCAGCCATCTCGTGTCCCGGTAATTCTATTTCAGGGATCACTGTGATAAAACGATCCGCAGCGTATTGAACGATTTCTTTTATCTCTTCCTGCGTATAATATCCACCGTGTTCAAACCCTTCTCCTTCGATACGTTTGGCACCCACTTCGGTCAATTTGGGGTATTTTTTTATTTCAATACGCCATCCCTGGTCATCGGTGAGGTGCCAGTGCATACGATTTATCTTGAATAACGCCAATACATCCAGGTGTTTCTTTACATATTCCAAAGGCATAAAGTGACGACAGGGATCCAGCATTATACCCCGGTATCCGAAGCGAGGTTCATCTTTTATTGTTACGGCAGGGGCGGTCCAGGCAATGCCTTTTACCACAGAAGGGCTCTCGATCTCTGCCGGCAATAATTGCAAAAATGTTTGCATACCGTAGAATAGACCCTGGGCTGTTTGTGCTTTAATGATAACCCCTTTAGGAGTAACCTCCAATGTATATCCTTCTTCGTTTACTTCCAGGGTTTTATCAATTAGTAAAGATATATCTTTTAAATCTTCCGTGTTGTCTATCTGAAAAGAGTAACCGGTAGCTGTCTGCATACGTGAAGCAAAGTACTTGGCAACTGTTGTTGCTTCATCTGTTGTTGCGAAGAAGGTTGTGTTTTTCTTCAGTTTATAACTGCCCTCGTTTTGCACCAGGCTGACAGGAGCCGGAATGATGTTGATGCCTTGGTTGTAAGACATTTGTTTGGTTGGGACTTCCTCACAGGAAGGCAACAGGCAGAGTGCCATGCCGGCACAGAGTGTAACAAAGAGTTTTTTCATGTTTTATTGTTTTTTGATTGTTTGACGTGTGAAGTAAAAGAAAGAGGGCGACCGGGAGGTCACCCCCTTATTCAATTCTGTTTTGATTCTTACCAGGCAAAAAGAGGATAGTCTTTCATGATGTTGTTCACCTTCTCATGCACAGACTGAATCGTCTTATCACATGCAGGTGCCGCCAAGACTGTATCCATAAGTTCTACAATCTCACCCATTAAAGGTTCTTTGGCACCCCGTGTTGTGATAGCCGGTGTACCGACCCGGATACCGGATGTTTGGAAAGCAGAGCGACTGTCGAAGGGTACCATATTTTTATTTACGGTAATGTCGGCAGCAACCAATGCTTTCTCGGCTACTTTACCTGTAAGTTCTGGGAACTTGGTGCGCAGGTCGATCAGCATACTGTGATTGTCTGTTCCATCGGAAATGATTTTATATCCTTTGTCCATAAACGCCTTTGCTAATGCGGCAGCATTGGCTTTTACTTGGGATTGATAGGTTTTATAACCCGGCTCTAATGCTTCTCCAAAAGAAACCGCTTTCGCTGCGATCACATGTTCCAGTGGTCCTCCCTGGATACCAGGGAATACGGCGGAATCCAATAACTGAGACATCATCTTAATCTCTCCTTTGGGAGTCTTTTTACCCCAGGGGTTTTCAAAGTCTTTACCCAATAGGATGATACCTCCGCGCGGGCCGCGTAAGGTTTTGTGTGTAGTCGAAGTGACCACATGGGCATACTCTAACGGATTGTTCAGTAGGCCTGCTGCAATCAACCCGGCCGGGTGAGCCATGTCAATCATCAATAAAGCACCTACCTTATCCGCTATTTCACGCATCCGTTTGTAATCCCATTCGCGGGAGTAAGCCGAACCTCCTCCTACAATTAATTTCGGTTTTTCACGCAGAGCTACTTCTTCCATCTGATCATAATCGACCCGACCTGTATCTTCTTTTACATTGTATTCCGTGGCGTGATAAAGAATACCGGAACTGTTTACAGGTGAACCGTGAGATAAGTGCCCGCCATGGGAGAGATTCAATCCGAGGAAGGTATCTCCCGGATTCATCAAGGCTAAGAATACGGCTGCGTTCGCTTGTGCCCCTGAGTGAGGTTGTACGTTGGCCCATTCTGCATGGAAGAGTTCTTTCAATCGCTCAATAGCGATGGTTTCACTTTGGTCGACTACTTCACATCCCCCATAATAACGCTTCCCGGGATACCCTTCCGCATATTTGTTGGTTAGAACGCTGCCCATGGCTTCCATCACCTGGTCACTCACAAAGTTCTCTGAAGCAATCAACTCAATCCCTTTCAATTGGCGTTGCTTTTCTTTCTCAATAATGTCAAAAATGATAGTATCTCTTTTCATTACCTCTAAAATTGGTTATTAGAATAATTTATTCGGATATTCACCGGCGTCTACCAAGGCTTGGATCTTATCTACTACCCCCTGACGGTCGTCCGCATAGGTTACACCGAACCATTTGGAAGTGGTGTCCAGTACTTTTACTTTGGCAGTTCCTTTGGTGATGAGCTCATTGACCATCAATGGAATGAAGTATTCGCTTTTCAGATTACCCATATTCGCTTGCAAGAAGTGAATGAAGTAGTCTTCCGAATACTTGAAATAGTCGGGAGTGAATCCCCACATATTCATCGAAACGGGTGTATTGGGAGTAAGAACGACCTTTTGACCGTTTTCGTCGATGAACTGGATTTCGTCATCAATCTTTTCGATAGCCGTACGTTCCACTACGCCTGTCAGATACCCTTCAGTATTGGTTTCGCAAACACCCCGGGCAACGGAACCGCTTTCACTCAAGGTGTTTCCAACACGGTATCCAATCATGCAATAATCATTTTTAGTTCCTTCCATCTGGGAGAGTTGTTTGCCCAAGACGGCGAAGCTGTCGCGTCCGTAAAAGTCGTCTGCATTGATTACAGCAAAAGGTTCGTTGATCACGTCTTTTCCCATCAGTACGGCATGGTTGGTTCCCCAGGGTTTTTCCCGTCCTTCAGGTACCGTAAATCCTGCCGGCAGTTTATCCAGTTCCTGGAATACAACTTCTACCGGAATATGATTCTCATACTTTGAAACGATCTTTTCACGAAAATCTTTTTCAAAATATTCACGGATAACAAATACCAGTTTTCCGAATCCACCACGGATTGCATCGTAGATGGAATAGTCCATAATTGTTTCACCGTTTGGACCCAATCCATCCAATTGTTTTAATCCTCCGTAACGGCTACCCATTCCGGCGGCCAAAACAAACAAAGTAGGTTTCATAGTTTCTTTCTTTAATAGTGTTTTTAAATTGAATCACAAAGGTAAAAAAATACCTTATATTGTTGAAGAAAGAAAGATAAAACCAACGATGTTTTTAATTTAGGGTTCAATTATTACCTTTGCCCGCATGAATAAGTTAGTTATTGTCGGATGTGGACGACTGGCCGATATTGTAGCGGATGCAGTTGTCAAAGGCTTGTTGCCTGAATATGATTTGATTGGTGTTTATTCGCGTACAGTTGCAAAAGCAGAGCGTATAGTGATGAAGATGCAGCAACACGGAAGATCTTGTGTGGCCTGTGGAAGCTGGCAGGAGTTGTTGGCATTAAAGCCTGACTATCTGGTAGAATCCGCTTCTCCGGCAGCGATGCGAGAAATAGCTTTGCCTGCGTTGCAGAATGGTACCTCTATCATCACCTTGTCGATAGGCGCTTTGGCCGATGCGGCCTTTTACCAGGAGGTACAGGAGGCTGCCCGGGCAAACGGAAAGAGGGTATACCCTGTGTCGGGGGCTACCGGCGGGTTTGATGTGTTGAGAACAGCCTTTTTGATGGGCAATGCCTCTGCCCGTTTCTTCAATGAGAAAGGACCGAACGCTTTGAAAGGGACAGCCGTTTATGACGATGCTTTGCAGACGGAACAACGCATCGTCTTCTCAGGAAATGCGACCGAAGCCATACAGATGTTTCCCACCAAGGTCAATGTAGCCGTTGCCGCTTCCCTGGCGTCGGTTGGCCCGGAAAATATGCAGGTGCGTATGCAGTCTACCCCCGGATTTGTGGGCGACACCCAACGGGTAGAGATCAAGAACGAGCAGGTACATGCTGTTGTAGACGTCTATAGTGCCACCGCGGATATCGCCGGATGGTCGGTTGTGAATACCCTGATTAATATCACCTCACCGATTGTATTCTGATAGATTGGCCAATACCTTTTCACTCAGGCGGTCAAACGCCTGCAGGGTACGGCCGGTCGATACCTGCATGCAGCGTACATGAGGGTGGTGGAGTAGGTGTGTGCCGCCTAATGCTCCGACCGTATCGCAAAAACAAAGATTATCCCCTTCCAACCATTGGGTAAAAGCGGACTCGTCCCATGCCGGTGACAGTCCTGTGTTGAATAGTATCTTCTTATTCCCTAATCGTTTAAACTCGGCCTCGTGTAGTAAAACGGTGTTTTTATTGAGGCAACAGCAGACTACTTCACTGGTGGAAAGTAATTCGTCCAGGGGTAAAAAACGATACCCTTTGGCCCGGGCATCCTCTTTTTCGCTCCGGGCAAAATAGGAAATGTCGGCACCAAAGAACCTCAGAGCGTCTCCTATCATGCCACCGGACTTGCCCAGTCCGATAATGCCGGCCTTCAATCCGGTAATCTCACGCGGCATACCTTCCCATGGTTCTTGTTGAAAGCCGTGCAGGCAGCGTACCAATTCACTGATGACATACTCGACCACCCCTTCATCGCCGTAGTCGCGGATCCCTGTAACGGTAATGCCTTGTTCGTTGGCATAATGGATATCCACATTGGCACTTTCCGGTGAATAGAGGGAACAGCACATACCAATGTATTGGACATACGGACATTTTTCCAAGACCGAACGGTTGATGTGCGAGGTATAACTCAAAAGTACTGCGTCTGCATCTCCTATGCGGGCGGCTATTTCGTCGTCGTCTGCTGGTATGTCTGTGTGTATAATTACTTCATTTGCAAAAGAATACAATTCTTTCTCTGCCGAAGGTGTCAGGCTTATGGGTTCTATAGCTACAAGTTTACGGAACATATTTTTTTCAATTTAAAGGCCTAAAGATAAGAAAAAGTCGGGACAATTTTAGTGTTGATAGCTATCGTCAGTAGTAACGATAGCTATCGTCAGTAGTAACGATAGTTATCATCAGTACTGACGATAGCTATCAACACTAAAATATCTCTAACAAAAGTGTAGAGGCAACTGTTATTTGGCTTTAAATAACCAACGGGTACCAATGAGTGCCGTATGTTTGTTTTTAGTATCCTGTAGACTGAAATGTCCCTGAAAATTCATGGAAGAATAGCCGTATAAGACATGAAAACGCAGGTCTTTTATGTATTGATTCGTGAAAGGATAAAATTCTACCGCTGCCTGTATGCCCAGAGTTTCATAGGCATTACTTGCATATACCTTGTCACGGCGTTGATCCCAGGTCCCTTTGATAAAAGGTTTCCATTTGCCGGCATTGTATTTTATGTTCACAGCGGCAGACTGGTCGTTTACATAGCGGGTACCCAGGTCGGTATCATTTACATCGGCTCCGTAATCCATATTGCGGTTTCCGTAGTAATAATCCAATTCAGCCGTTATTTTACCTACGTTGACTTGGGTACCGGCCGTAATCCAGTTGTAGAACTTCGTTTTCTTGTGTTGAAAAGCGCCATATCCCCATCGGGTCTTCAATAAGCCATTAAACAGATTTCCTTCCCATAACGTATTTATGCCCAATGATTTGTTTTTGTACTCTTCCGAGGCAAATTGAGGAGCATCCGAGTTGACGAATTGCACATTCAATGTTTGCCCCAGGAAATGATAAGCCACATTCAGACCGAGTTTATATCCATCGAAGTCGTTATATACCATCGTTGGCAGATAAATATCTGCCGGATTGTAATCGTATTCGAAGGTACCCAACTGAACCGATTGTTTACCGATGGTAAAGGTCCATCTTTTACCGGCGTCGAAGGCGATCCAGGCATGGTCGGTAGCTCCTGAAAACCCTTCCCGCAGAGGCGTTTGTGGTTTGTTTAATCGGTGTCTTATCCGGTAACGAATACCCGGAATGATTTCACCTGCCACCCAGAGTTTGAGTGTATGTCCATGAAAGAAAGCATCCTCCAGTTTGTCTTTCTCCCCATCCATTTGGTAATCGACACGTGTATCTACCATAATGTTCAACATCTTGTCATCCCAAATGATACGTTGCAGGATTGTCTCACTGTCTTTGTGTTGGGCATATATTGGGATGCCAAACAGGCATATGCCTATAAATAGATGAAATCGTTTCATAACCATTGTTTTTTTATTTAGTATTCAGCAAACATACGTTGGATCTCTTTCGGATCGTTCGTCTTTGTCAATGCAAGCATCAGTAGGACGCGCGAGCGATAGGGGTTAATAAACCAGGAAGTGGCAAAGCCATATGTGTCATCGTCTACTTCATCCCATTGGGTTGTCGGTCCTGTCATGATACGGGAAGACCGGACGACAGCCACCCCTTTTTTGACTGCATCCGCCATGGCGTTTTGCATAACCGTTGTCACGTTTCCGTTACCTACGCCAGCCGTCACAATGCCTTTGGCTCCGGCATAGATAGCCGCGTTTATAAATAATGCCGAGGCATTGGAATAACTGAGTATGATTTCCACGGGAGGTAATGTATCCAGGTGAGTCACATCAAACTCGGAATTTACCGTATGGCGTTTGATTGATTCACGGCTATAAATAGGCTTACCATTATAGACGATACCTAAAGGGCCGTAATTGGGGTTTTGAAAAGTTTCTACATACAATGTATTGGTTTTTGTCAGGTCATCAGCTCCCAGTATTTTATCATCCATAACGACCATTACTCCTTTGTTTCTGGACTCTTTGTCGACAGCACAGGCAACAGCGTTGTAGATGTTCCGTGGTCCATCGGCACTGATAGCCGTAGAAGGGCGCATGGAGCCAACCAGGATTACCGGTTTTTCACTTTTTATCGTCAGATTCAGGAAATACGCTGTTTCTTCTTGTGTATCTGTCCCGTGTGTGATGACGATGGCATCTACATCCGGTTGACTCAACAACTCGTTGCAGCGTTTTGCCAATGTCAACCATACCTGGTCATTCATATCCTGACTACCAATATTGGCTACCTGTTCCGCCTGAATGGTTGCGACCTGATCCAGTCCGGGTACTGCGCTTAACAATTGCTCTACGGTGATCACACCGGATTTGTATCCGGATGAAGTACTGCTGGCACCTTGTCCGGCGATTGTGCCCCCGGTAGCTAATATATATACAGTCGATTTCTCTTGTGCCTGTCCGGCAACAGCAATAAATAAAACCACAATCAATAGACTGTAGAATCGTTTTAAATGCATTGTTTTCATATGATTTTTTATTTAAGTGATTGGTAAAATGAATATTAATTCTGTTGTGTACTTTTCCAGGCTTCGACATATTCTTGCATGGTTTCGGCCAGTTCCTTACCGATTATACTATAGTCTTCATCCTTGAGGTTAGCCAGGGAAACACGTACCGACCACTCAGGACCGGCAAAACCTCCTCCGTTCAATAAGACGATCGATGATTTTTCTGCCAGACGGAATACGATATCCACCGGTTCGAAGTTCTTTTCCAGGAAAGCCACAAATTCTTTTCCATGGTTCTTGAAGGCCCATTCCTGAATATCTATTTCACTGTAATAACCGGCCCGTTCCGGATCCGGTTGAACGGGAATGTTCAAGCCTTCCCACAGAAGATCAAAACGATGATGTATCAAGGTGTTACATGCATTTTTATACCTGTTCTCCGTATCCAGTAAGGCAAATGCTGCAAAGAGTAACATCTGCATCTGTTGCGGCAGAGACAATCCGGCTGTATGGTTCAAGGCCACCTGGCGGCTGTCTGCCACAAGACGATCGATGAATTTCAATTTGGAAGGATAGAGGGTCAAGCTTTCATACAACTTCGCCATTTTCTGCTTGTCCTTCTCCGGAAGAGCTGATAACATATCGTCATAGATATTGTCTTCGTACAAGGCAATAACACCTAAACGCCATCCGGTGGCCCCGAAATATTTGGAAAACGAATAGACACATAAGGTATTTTGCGGTAACTCATTCATGAGTGAGTTGAATCCTTCTACGAAAGTGCCATATACATCATCGGTAAGAATCATCAGGTTGGGATTCAGGTTCTTGACAACCTTGACCAGGTATTTGCGGCAGCTGTCGCATATCTCAACCGATGTCGGATTACTTGGATTGATAATAAAAAAGGCTTTAATGGATTTATCTCCCAGTTTATCCAGTTCGGATTTGGGATATTGGAAATTGGAGTTGCCTTCTTCGTCTTTAGCCGAACCATAGATATAGGTCACCTTAAACTGATACCGTTCCAACTGCGGGATTTCCAGATAAGGTGTAAAGGCCGGCACGCCTAAGGCTATGCGATCTCCTTTCTTTAACAGACGGTTTTCAACCAATGAATCGAATATATAACACATTGCGGCCGTACCTCCTTCTACAGCGAAGAGATTATATTTTCCACTGCGTAGGGGATTGTTGTTACACATCTCCTGTATCAGGTAATCGTGCACGATGATCTCCGTATGTTTGAGCATACGTACAGGGCTGGGGTATTGGTCACCGATAATTCCTTCTGCCAGTTCGAATACCCATTCATCCGGATTGAAGTGATGCTTTTCAATACCATATGTATACATATTTTTCAATAGGTCGATGCCGGGAAGATTCTTGTTTTGACGTAAGAAAAGCTCGAATCGTTCGGCAATGTCTTTGAGTTGAGGTGTACCGGACAAGCCACTTGTGTCGGACAGACTGCGTTTGCATTCTTCAATACCGAACTGTCCGAGGGTGAAGAAGGCTTCCCGCGGAACGGTGGCTGTCCAGTTTGGATTGCCACGCCCGGCATTTAACATGGTTTTGACCTGCGATTTTTGCTGGTCGGAAGCCAGCTTTATCAGGTTGTCTTTTAACTCAAAAGGACTTAATTGCTCCAGTTGCTGTTCCCGGCGACGGGTGGTCTTTAATTTAGCTATATCCATAGTTGTAATTATTAATTGTGAGACATATAAAAGGTATTAATGCATGAGGAAAACAATCACCACCCCCCAGATAATCAATAACGTATTACCGATAGCATAGGTTGTTGTGTAGGAGAGGGCTGGCACTTTGCTTTGGATTGCATCTTCAATAGCCCCTAAGGCTGCTGTGGTGGTACGTGCTCCGGCACAGGCTCCCAGGGTTATGGCCGGATGAAACTTGAAGACAAAACGCCCCAATAAAAGGCCAATAAACATAGGAATGATACTGACAAAAATACCGGCTACAAATAAAGAAATACCGGAAGCCTTCAGCCCGGCAATAAAATCCGGTCCAGCGGTTAATCCTACCACGGCAATGAAGACATTTAATCCCAGGTTATTCATTAGCCATATGGCAGGTTCGGGAACAGCTCCGAATGTCGGTTTGAGAGAACGTAACCATCCGAAGACAATACCCATAATCAATACCCCGCCGCTGGCACTTAAACTCAAAGGAATATTACCTGTGCGTATAGCCAGTGAACCCAATAATCCTCCCAGGAAAATACCTGTTCCGACATATAATATATCAGTGGCATGGGTCGGACGTTCGGCATACCCCATATATTGGGCAAAACGATCTACATCCGCTTTACGTCCTTCCATCTCAACAACATCCCCCCGCTGAAGTCTTACATTTCTTAGGAGAGGCAGGTTCGCTTTTCCCCGGTGAATTTTGCGGATAATAACCCCGTGGCGTTGTTTACAGGTTTTCAATTTCTGTAATGTCATACCTATGACTTCTTTTTGGGAGACAATGACCTTTAATGCTTCGGCTCTAAAGTCCAATAATTCGATGTCGGCCACTTCTTTTCCGATAAAAGAGGCATCAGCGAGTAAGCTGTCGATAGGGCCATTCAGAACCAATCTGTCTCCTTTACGGATCCTGTCTTGGGCAGTCGGCTCCTGGAGGATATCTCCTTTTACGGGGCGGATGCGTTCAATATATACAGGCCATCCTTTTTTTAACAGTATCTTTTCCACTTCCTCCACCGTACGTGGTTGTTGGAAAAACTCACTGTCTGCTTCGATCACCCGGAAGGTGGTACCATCGTAAGCATATTCCATACTGGCATCTTCTTCCTGGAGGCTACCTCCCAGAGAGGCCTCATATTCTTTGGTTTGCCGGATAATATCTTTGCCGAGCAGTTTGGGGCCGATAGAAGCCAGGAACCAAGCCGTTCCGGCGGTGCCGAAGATGTAGGTGACGGCATAGGCCACAGGGATCTGATTCAGATACGTTTGTTTCTGTTCGGCGCTGATGCCTAATTGATTGATGGTGTCGGTCGCTACCCCGATAACGGCAGAGATCGTATTGGCTCCGGCCAGTAGTCCGACCGTATTTCCGATATCGAATCCGGCAATAACAGCCGCTCCCCAGGCTGTCAATAGGCAGGCTGCACACACGAGTATGGAAAATGCTATCTGAGGCAATCCTTCTTTTTTCAGTGAATGCACAAACTGGGGTCCTACACTGTAACCCACCGCAAAGAGGAAGATTAAAAAGAATGTCGATTTGACAGTAGGGGAAATATTAAAACCGAATTGTCCAACCAATACCCCCATCAACAATACCCCGGTGACGGAGCCCAGACTGAAGCCTTTGATTTTTATTTTACCAACAGCAAATCCTAATGCCAATGTAAGAAATATGGCTAACTCCGGCGCATTTTGCATTGTGTTTACTATCCATTCCATGATTTATTGTTTATAATATGATTTTCATAATGTATATACAACAATAACTGTTTTGAATTAGTTGAGCTTTCCATCTATTTGTAGAATATAGGATGCGCTTCGGTAATATAGGATGCTGCTTAAACAAGTTTGGCGCTGCGCTCAGCTTTCACTATATTTACCCCCGTAAAAACTTAATTCATAATACAACGAGAATGGAAAAGACATGGCGCTGGTTTGGAAAGAAAGATAAAATAACACTGGATATGCTCCGCCAAATAGGTGTAGAAGGCATAGTTACCGCTTTACACGATATACCGAATGGGGAGATCTGGCCATCGGAGGCCATCCTCGATTTAAAAGGATATATAGAAAAGGCCGGCTTGCGTTGGTCGGTAGTGGAAAGCCTGCCTGTCTCTGAGGCAATCAAATATGGAGGAGAAGAAAGAGATCAACTCATTGAAAACTATAAGATCAGCTTAGCCAACCTGGGAAAAGCCGGTATAAAAACGGTTTGTTATAACTTCATGCCTGTTATCGATTGGATCCGGACAGACCTGAACAAGAAGAACCCGGACGGAACCTATACCCTGTATTTTGATAAGATCCGTTTTGCGTATTTTGACTGCTTTATCCTCCAGCGGGAAGGGGCAGAAAAGGATTATACAAAAGAAGAAATGGAGGATGTATATGCCCTGGATAAAGTCATTACGACAGCTGAAAAAGAAGAGTTGATACATACCATTATTGTGAAGACCCAAGGGTTTATTAATGGAAACATCCAAGAAGGTGATAAAGCCCCGGTAGCTCTCTTTAACCGCCTGTTAACGTTGTATAAAGGAATCGATAAAATGCAGTTGCGTGCGCATATGAAATATTTTCTGAAACAGGTTATACCCACAGCGGAAGAATACGGGGTCAATCTATGTGTGCATCCGGATGATCCTCCTTTTCCGGTATTGGGATTGCCCCGGATTGTCACCTCGGCAGAGGATATCGATTGGTTTCTAAAGGCGGTGGATAGTCCGAACAATGGATTGACCTTTTGTGCCGGCTCTTTGAGTGCCGGCCTGCATAATGATGTGCCTGTCTTGGCCGAACGTTTTGCTCAACGTACCCACTTTGTGCATTTGAGGAGTACCGATGTGTATGAGAATGGGAACTTTATAGAGGCTTCTCATTTGGGAGGGCGTGGACGTCTGATAGACTTGATCCGTATCTTCGAAAAAGAAAATCCGGCGCTTCCTATGCGTGTGGATCATGGCAAACTGATGCTTGGTGATGGGGATAAAGAGTATAACCCCGGTTATTCTTTCCTGGGACGTATGTATGCCCTGGCACAGGTGGATGGCATGATGGCCGTTGTGAAGGACGAATTGACCACCTGAATCCGGAACGCCTCGCTGCAGTAAACGTACGCAAGCAAAGAAGGATCGTATGTGCGGTTCTTCTTTTTTCAAAGAGACGAGGCTGTCTCCCTGATAAATGGGGACAGCCTCGTCATTTCAGTTTAGAGCTTAAATGCCCCCTTCTTCTTCATCCTCCGGATCCTGCTTCTCCTCCTTTTTCAGTTCCAGGCGTTCGAATTCACTCGCTTTACGCGCCTTTTGCAAGGTCGATCCCGGATAAAAAACGATTCTCGGATTCTTGATCAGGTCAGCGTCAAACTCTTCTTCACTCATTGCACCGGTCGATCCCAAAGCATACCGGAAATTACCCAGCTCCCCAAATTGTACGATATGTCCTGCTGAAAGGTGCTGACGGATCAGGAAATTCATACGATCGAGTACCCCTTTTACCTGGTTGGACGGAATACCGGAGGCGGCAATCTCTTCCAATAAATAATTAAAATCGATCTTGTCGGTTGTCACTTCCCGGGCATATACTTTTTCAGGAACAGTATCCTTGTCGTTGCCCAGATTCTTTTGCTTTAATAATTTAAATTTTACTGACATAATGTTTCTTTTTTAATGGCTTCACACCCTATTGAGCGATCAGCGCTTGTTAATAATAAATGATTCATTCTCTCTTCTTGTCAATTGACAATACGTCTGTAAGCTTACGCAAGCAAAAGTATAACCTCTGTCAAAGGCCAAATACCGGTAATAAGCGGAGTTCGAACACCTAATCCCTTATTTATGTATTCCTCTTATATATACCTATCCGGAACCCGTACTTATTACGTGTACCGCTTTCCTTTACTTTTTAATACTTATTCACCTAAAACCCTTTCAGGGTTTCTTTCTATCTCACTGTGTTCTGTCTTGTGACATCCAATTTTGCTGTGTTTCATTTTATTATATATTTTTTCTATCTTCTCTAAACTCCGTGCCTCCGTGTTGAAACTCCTCTTCAACTAATTTCCCATTCTCCATTTTCAATTTTCAATTAAAAAAGAGGTATTGCCCGTACAGGCAATACCTCTTTTTGGGGGGGGAATTCTGTTGCCGATGCGCATCGGCAACATTGTCCATGCGCATCGGCAATATTGTTGAAGAGCATCGGCAATACTGTCGATGCCCATCGACAATAGAATAAACCCTTGATTTATTCAACAGCATCTATCATTTGCCTTAATTTATCAATGGCCTCGGCCGGGCAGGATTCACTTTTCAATAGTTGAATGAACTTACTGCCTATAATGGCTCCGGAAGAATGGGTAATGGCAGCGTCGAAAGTTGCTTTGTTACTGATGCCGAAGCCCACCAACCGGGGATTGCGTAGATGCATATTGTTGATCCGGCGGAAATAGGCTTGTTTCTCTTCGTCGAAGTTGTTTTGTGCCCCTGTGGTGGCAGCGCTGGAGACCATATAGATGAATCCGTCTGTGTTTTCATCGATCCGGCGGATACGTTCTTCGGATGTTTCGGGAGTGATAAGCATGATTATCTTGAGCTGATAACGTTCGGCAGTAGCTTTGTAGTCTTTCATATAATCGGCATAGGGCAGGTCGGGAATGATCATACCGTCTATGCCTGTGCGCACACAGTCCTGACAGAAACGTTCGAATCCATATTGCATGATTGGATTGAGATAGCCCATCAGGAGAACCGGCAGGGTAATAGCCGGGCGTATGTCACGCAGTTGTTCGAAAAGCAGTTTGAGTGACATACCGTTACGCAAGGCCTCTGTAGCAGATTCCTGTATCACGGGTCCATCTGCCATCGGGTCGGAGAAAGGGATGCCCACTTCGACCATGTCAATACCTTTGTTTTGTAATTCGCTGAGCACTTTTACGGTAGCATCCAGTTGCGGGTAACCGGCTGTGAAATAAACGGAAAGGATTCCTTCTTTCTTTGTCTGAAATAGATGATTTATACGATTCATATTATTATTAATTATTTTGTTTAAGAAGCTGTTTTGAATTTTAGAAAATAGAGTGTACCTATTTCTCAGTTGTTGGAGTCGTCCGAAAATGTTCGGCAGGTAAGGGAGGAGAGAAAGTGTTGGAGTTTCTCTATGTCTTTCTTTCCCACTGCGCTCTCGAAACCACTGTTGAGGTCGATTCCGGCGAATTGCGGGTGCGTGAACCGGTTGATGGCCTCTGCGGTTTCAGGCTTTATACCGCCACTGAGAATGAAAGGGGTGTTTCCTTTATAATTCTCCAACACAGACCAGTCGAACAGTTTACCGGATCCTCCGTAATTGTCACAGGCGGTGTCGAAAAGGAAATAGTCGACACGTCCTTCATAGGCCCCTGTTTTTTGCAGATCCTGTTGGGTCGCAATGGCGAATGCTTTGATAAGTGAGAAGCCACGTTTTTGTAACTGATGGCATACTTCAGGTGTTTCGTCTCCATGCAGTTGCAGGTAATGCAATTGGTATTTCGTTGCTGTTTCTATCATTTGCTCCAGGCTGGCATTGACGAATACACCGACGCGGGAAGCCTGGGTAAGAGGTATTTCTTTTCCCTCCTCCTCGGTGGTGAATAGTCTGGGGGATTTATCGTAAAAGATAAAACCGATCCAATGGATCCCAGTTTGGCTTACTTGTCGGATATTCTCCGTTTCACGCATACCGCATACTTTGATAATCATATTAATCCTCCTATAAATGTAGACAATGTATGTCCCGGGTTTTGCGTTTTCATAAAGGTCTCTCCTATAAGGAAGCCACGGAAACCGGCCTGGCGTAGTTCGATGACAGCCTCAGGCTGTGAGATGCCGCTTTCGGCCACCCATAAAGGAGACTTGCCCTGTGTTTGTTTTTCTGTATATTCTTTTATATGTTCCACAAGGCGGAAAGAGTGTTTTAAATCGGTATGGAAGGTTCCCAGATTCCGGTTGTTTACTCCGAGCATGTCAATGTAGGGGTTCAAATGGCTGAGTTCAGCTTCGTTGTGGATCTCCAACAATACTTCGAGTTGCAGTGTATGGGCAGTCTCAGCCAAGAACCTGCATTCTTCCGGGCTGAGGCAGGCGGCGATCAATAGGATGGCATCAGCTCCCATGACGCGTGCCTGGAATAATTGGTAGGTATCGATGATAAAGTCTTTCCGCAGCAGGGGCAGGTCGACCCGTTTGCGGGCATTTTGTAAATCACCCAAAGACCCTCCAAAGAATGTACTGTCAGTCAGGATCGAACAGGCAGCAGCCCCCGCCTTTTCGTACGCAGGGACGATGTGGTTCACGTCTGCATCGGGGTGTAGCCATCCCTTGGAGGGGCTCTTGCGCTTGAATTCGGCAATGATACCGGAAGAAGAGGCGGCGAGGGCTTCCCGCATAGAATAGGTGTCGCGCTCCAAGCGGTTGCCCCCCAATGCGAGTAAGGTCTGTAAAGGGATAGCCTCTTTCTGCCGGGCTATCTCTATGCGTTTGTTTAGAACGATATCGTGTATTATATCTTTCATCGGATTATAGGAATAAGTTAGCTGTTTAGAGTAAGAAAACGTTTGAAAGTATCCAGAGCCTTTCCACTTTCCAAAGACTCACGCGCCTCTGTTATACAGGTCTCAATCTTTTTCTCCGGACAAATTACCTGGATGGCAAAGGCGGAGTTGACAATGACACAGTTTTTTTGTGCCTCGCTTGCTGTATTATTCAGGACGGCATCGAATAGGCGGGCGGCCTCCTGGGGGGTACTTCCTCCATCGAGATCCTTCTCCTTATAACGTGGGAAGCCTAACATTTCCGGGGTATATAATTTCTCTTTCTCGGGCATGGCTACTTTGAAATCGGCCGTTAAGGATATTTCATCGAACCCATCGAGGCTATGAACAACGGCAAACTGTGTGCCACTCTCCTGGTAGGTATAGTTGTAAAGGCGCAATAAGGATAAGTTATATACGCCCAATAACTGATAGGTGGGAAGTGCGGGGTTCACCAAAGGGCCAAGCATATTAAAGAAACTACGTACCCCCAGGGATTTACGCACCGGGGCCACGGCTTTGAGGGCGGGGTTGAATAAAGGGGCATGGAGATAAGCGATATGGCATTTTTCCATAGACTCTTGCAAGAGGGAGGTAGAGGTGGTGAACTTCACCCCATGTTGTTCCATCACATTGCTGGCTCCACTGACGGAGGTAGCCCCGTAGTTCCCATGTTTTACTACATTGTATCCTGCCCCGGCAACCGTAAAACAGGAGGCCGTGCTGATATTGAATGTATTTTTTCCATCCCCTCCGGTTCCGACAATATCAATAGGTTGATAGGCAGATAGGTCAATGGGTATGCGCATCTCCAATAAGGCTTCCCGGAATCCGGTCAACTCCTCGACGGATATATTACGCATGAGGAAGACAGTTGTCAGGCTGGCTATCTGGGCATCGGTATATTTTCCTTCGGCTATGTTTTGTAATATCTGCCGGGCTTCCTCCCGCCCGAGATACTGGTGTTCGAATAAGCGGTATAATATCTGTTTCATCTGTTGTTTGTTTTTAACCAGTTTATTATGATTGTTTTCCCCTGGGGAGTAAGAATGGATTCGGGGTGAAACTGTATGCCGCGTACGTCATATGTGCGATGGCGTACAGCCATGATTTGTTTTTCCTCCTGATCTTCCGCTGTGATTTCGAGACAGGCGGGGAATTGTTCCCGGGAGATAACCCAGGAATGGTATCTTCCGGCACGAAAAGCCGGACGAAGGCCATCGAAGAGTGTTTCCTCCCGGCATACGACCCGGATATCCGAACAGACCCCATGATGGACATGCTCCAGATTACTCAGTTGGGCTCCAAAAGCTTGTCCGATGGCCTGTTCCCCCAGACATACGCCCAGGATGCTTTTCGTTGCTGCATAATGTTGGATCAATGGCAGGAGAATACCTGCTTCTTGCGGAATGCCCGGACCGGGTGAGAGCAGTATTTTATCGAAACGCTCCACTTCATCGAGGGATATCTTATCGTTACGGTGCACTTCTACATCGGCACCTAGTTCCTCCATTATATGTAATAGGTTATAAGTGAAGGAGTCGTAATTGTCTAAAAGTAAAATTTTCATCTTTTTAATCACTAATGAATCAATTCTTCTGCTAATGTTATCGCTTTTTTCAATGCTGCCAGTTTATTGTTTACTTCCTGTAATTCCCGTTCGTCTTTGCTTTGGGAAACAATACCGGCTCCCGCCTGATAAGAAAGTATATTGCCCCGGCTGACAAAGGAACGGATGGTAATGGCCTGGTTCAGGTCGCCATCGAACCCGATGAACCCGATGCATCCTCCATAGCTTCCCCGGTTGTGTTTTTCCAGTTCGCTGATCAGTTGCATGGCGCGTACTTTGGGAGCCCCACTGAGTGTGCCGGCGGGGAAGGTATCGATATATGTTTGCATGGGATTGCTGGTTGCCCGTATATCCCCGCTTACCCGCGAGACAAGGTGGGTGACATGGCTGTAATGTTGTACCTCTTTGTAGAAGTCGACTCTGACATTCTGTGCATTCCGGCTGAGGTCGTTGCGCGCCAAGTCGACCAGCATGACATGTTCTGCATTTTCTTTCGGATCGGCGAGTAGGGCTTCGGTACGTTGTTTGTCGATCTCGGTATTACCTGTACGAAAGGCTGTGCCGGCAATCGGATCGATAGAGGCTGTGCCGTTTGTCACTTTGCAGTGTGTTTCGGGAGAGGAGCCGAAGATACGGAAACCCCCGAAGTCGAAGTAAAAGAGATAAGGCGAAGGATTGATATGGCGCAAGGCACGGTATACTTTGAAATCATCCCCTTTGAATGCTTGCTCGAAACGTCGGCTCAAGACGATCTGGAACACATCGCCACGCAGGCAGTGTTTGACTCCCTGGCGTACCATTGCCTTGTATTCGTCATCGGTGATAGGAGAGGTCTCCGGTCCGTCTGTATGGAAGTTGTAAGAGGCAAAATTACGGTTTTCGATTATTGTTTCAATCTCCTGTATCCTGCTTTCCTCTCCCGGTTGAAGAAGCTCAACGAGAGTCAATTCGTTTTTGAAATGATCGAATACGAGTGTGTACTTATACAATAGATAGAATATATCGGGGGCATCGTTCTCTTCATGATGGGCATCCATTACGGGGATGGGTTCGAAATAACGTACTGCGTCGAATGCCGTATATCCGAAAAGCCCCCCTGTTTTTTTAGTATCTCCCGTCACATGGAAACGGTCTAAAAACCTCTGCATTGCTTGGGCTACGGTGTTGTTAGTTGTGAGTGCTTCCACCTCTCTTTCTCCATCCGGATAAACCACCGTACTCTCTCCTTTATTTATACTTATATGAGCTATCGGACACAATGCAATATAGGAATGACTATTCTCATGACTATGGAAATCCGAACTTTCAAGCAATACCGATTCGGGGTATATGTCTCTTACCTTCAGGTAGATGCTGACGGGAGTATGCAGGTCGGCAAGCATAGGTTTGTGGACCATGTGAAAAGAGAATTGTTTGTCCCCAAGGGAATAGGGCGTATGCATAGATTTTGTTGTTTTCATTTTTCACTTTGTTTACTGTTTCGTTAAGCAATTTTCAGTTCTTTTCTTCCTGCGCATGGAAAGACTTATAGGTCTGCAAATCTTTGTCTCCTCTACCGGAAACGGTAAGAACGACAATATCTTCCGGTTTGAAGTTTATTTTTTTCAGGGCACCCAGGGCGTGTGCGCTTTCAAGTGCCGGAATGATTCCTTCCAGTTGGGTCAGTTCAAAGGCAGCCTCCACCGCTTCATCGTCATCAACTGCCAGGATGGTGGCCCGTCGGGTGGTATATAAGTTGGCATGTATCGGGCCGATGCCCGGATAATCCAATCCGGCAGAGATAGAATAAGGTTCTTCGATCTGTCCGTCTTCTGTTTGCATCACCAGGGTGCGGGCACCGTGAAGGATTCCTTTTTTGCCTAATTGGATCGTTGCTGCACTCATGCCAGTATCGATACCTTTACCTCCTGCTTCCGAAAGAATGATATGTATACGTTCATCATCGATATAATGATATATGGTTCCGGCGGCATTGCTTCCTCCGCCTACACAGGCGATCAGGTAGTCGGGATAGTCCCTGCCTTCCTTCTCCATCAATTGTTTTTTGATCTCTTCACTGATAACGGATTGCAGGCGGGCTACCATATCGGGATAGGGATGTGGTCCTACGGTAGAGCCGATGATATAATAGGTGTCCTGTGGGTGACAACACCAGTCGCGAATCGCCTCATTGGTGGCATCTTTCAATGTCATATTCCCCGAAGTAACAGGAATAACGGTGGCACCTAACATTTTCATTTTCTCTACATTGACAGCCTGTCGTTCTACATCGGTTTTTCCCATATAAACGATACATTCCATATGCATCAGGGCACAAACGGTTGCTGTTGCCACTCCGTGTTGTCCGGCACCTGTTTCTGCAATAATACGTGTTTTACCCATCCGGCGTGCCAATAGGATCTGCCCGATGGTATTGTTGATCTTATGTGCTCCCGTATGGTTGAGGTCTTCCCGTTTCAGGTAGATCTTTACACCGTAACGTGCACTCAAACGTTTGGCATGATAAAGCGGAGAGGGGCGACCTACATAATCTCGTAACAGTTGATTGAATTCTTCTTGAAAGCTTTTACTTTCCATCACTTTCAGATAGTTGTTTTTTAAATCTTCCACGCATCGATGCAGTATCTCGGGGATGTATGCTCCACCGAACTCGCCGTAATACCCGTTTTTGTTTACTTGATAGGTTTTCATGAATTGTAAATTATAAATTGTTGTTCATTGTTTTTATAAAGGCAGGGGACAAAAAAAGAGGCCTGCCGCAAGTGCGACAGACCTCTTTATTCTTTGTATATTCTCTTTTAGTTTATACACAGGAGTCTTCGTTCCTTACGACTTTTGAGTTGTAAGAAGCGCCACCACCAAAATGTATTTACTAAAATTGTATGCATTTCTTTTTTGATATTTCGACAGCAAATATAGAGATTGTCTGACAAGAAACAAATAAAACAGTCTTTTTTTTGATATTTTTTTATGGATGGACGGAAAAGAGACTGTCTTATCCGATGAATTTCTCTCTCTTTTGTAGGTTTAATAAACCGATCATCATCCAGAGAATACTGCCAATAAACAGGAAGATTCTACTTTTCAGGATAGTATTTTCCCATATGACCGGCAGGAAATTGCGCGGCACACTAAAGGGGTTGAGCAGGATATTCCAGAAAGAGCGTTCAATCAAATCGGTATTACTCAGGAAAAGCAATAAGATGCTTAGGATGATCATAACGACTGCCGTGCCGTTACCGCTTCGTGTAAGGGTGGAGAACATAAAAGCCAGGTTGCCGTAAAAGAATACCGGAAACATCAACTGTATGGACATCTCGAAGGGATTGACAGGGTAAATGAGGATCACCGCCAGGTAGGAAAAGGCGATCAGGATAAAGAATACCGCGACATAGATCATGACCAGCCGTACTGCCCAGACTTTGTATTTGTAATCCGGTATGCCGAATAATAATTCCAGGATGCGGGCGTCCTCGTCGTTTTGAATACCGAAGACTGCCGGGTAGAAGATAAGCAATACACAGGGGAATAATAGAAGTTCATAGATAAAACCCTCATTGATCTCACTTCTGTTCCAGGCTGCTTCGAACATAAAGAGACAGAAGAAAGCCAGGGCAGCGAGTAGGAACCATATGAATTTGCCGGCAAAGATGATTTTGAGGTTGTACCTTGCCAGTTTGGGTAATAATTTCAGGAACTGTTTGAATGTCATAGTTTTACTTTTTCTACATATTTTTTAATAGACAGAGATAGGCATCTTCTAGGTTGGGTTCTGCCGGTACGGCATCCGGAGAGGGTTTCTCGGAGGATAGGTAGCGCACCTGAATGTTTTCTCCGTCCTGTATATGATGAATGACTTTGGATTTATCCAATGTCTCTTCAAAGGCTGTTTGGTGGATCTGGAAATGCCATACCTTACCAGCAGCCATATGGACCATTTGGCTCGGATCGCCAAAGTATTTCAAGTCCCCTTTGTTGATCACAACCACTTGATTGCAGGAGCTGGATATGTCTTCAATGATATGGGTGGAGAAGATCACAATACGTTCTTTACTCAGTTCGACCAATAGGTTGCGGAAACGGATGCGTTCGCGCGGGTCTAGTCCGGCAGTTGGCTCGTCGACGATCAGAATGCGAGGCAGATGCAAGAGGATAAGGGCAATACCGATTCGTTGCTTCATACCGCCCGAGAAAGATCCGATCGTATCGTCTTTGCGTTCGTACATATGCACGGCCTTTAATACGTATTCCAACCGCTCTTTTCGGGTATCTTCGTCGGTAACACCTTTTAAGATAGCTTGGTAGTCAAGAAATTCCCAGGAGGACATATTCTCATAGGTGCCGAATTCCTGGGGGAGGAAACCAATGAGGCTTTGCAGTTCCTCCCGGTATATACGGGTATCCATGCCGTTTATCCAGATGCTTCCGTAACTTTGTTCCAGGATGCCGCAGACAATCCGCATGAGTGTTGATTTACCGGCTCCGTTAGGTCCTAAAAGACCGAACATACCTGTGCGTATCTCAAAAGAAACCCCGCGTAAGGCTTTAAAGGGTTTGCGTTGTTTACCGATCAGCGGAATACTTTTCACCAGGCGGAACCAAAAACGTCTGGTACCGGCAAAACGTCCTTTTATGCGTTCGATATTGATGTTGTTATCGTATAGGTAATGCGAAGAGATATAAATGGAGATAATAATACCCCATAGGATGGCGATAACAACAGTGAGGTTTATATTGTCCATTTTGTGGAACATACCGAACAGTATCAGTAGGGGAATACTCCAGAAGATAAAACGGTTGATATATTTTACGCCTTTGTTTTTTTCGAACCGGAAGAAAAGGTATTGACGTACTTTGCGCCACAGGTACAACGAGGAGACGTAAATAGCGATCGAGAATAGGAATACCCATATCTTACTGTTTAGATAGAAATAGGTGAAATAAATGCCAAATCCGAGTAAGGCAAACTGCCAGAAGATATTCGCTAGATCTTTCAGACTATGGTATTCATTACTCAAGCCCAAGCGTCGACGGATATATAGTCCGCTGTTCCATTCGCGACTGATACGTCCCGGCCAATCATAGATTTTCACCAGGTTGCGCACAGTAATCTTTATTTCATCCTTCGGGTCGATCACTTTGGCCTTGGCACGCCGCAAACTATTCTGTGCAAAATAGGTCAAGCCCGGAATCAGAATGATCAGGGCAACCAGGTAAATGGATTGCCATAACAGTCCTTCGGCATAGAAATAGATACAAAGTACTCCGGTGATAAACAGGATAAGATGGGTGAACCATAGTTTACGCGAGAGGGATTTGTACCATTGCAGCGTATTTTCCAATCCCATACAAGCTGTGGGCACAAGTATCAATGTCAACAGGGCAGAGAATGTCAACCCACCAATTACGGTAATAGCAAAAGGGGCACCAATGGCTCCGGCATATTCGGAATCTCCCATAGCCAGAGGGAACATGGCGATAATGGTGGTGATGGATGTAATCAGAATCGGGCGGATACGGGAGAGACCGGCCATCATCAAAGAGCGGTTTCTCCGGTAGCCTTCTTTTCGCAGGATATGGGCATAGTCGATCAGTATGATACTGTTATTCACGACTACCCCCAACAGAATCAGGAAACCAGTCAGTGAATTGGCATTCATCAGGCTGTTATTGGTCAGAAGCAGTGCCAACAAGGAACCGATCGCCGCCAATGGAATGGCAAACAAGAGTACGAACGGAGTAAGTAAGGATTCAAAGATGGATGCCAATATCATAAATATCAGGATGAAAGCGGCCAGTATGAGGAACTTAAAGTCTGCAAACTCATCTTCTTCGTGGAATACTTCTACGGCAACTCCTGCGGGAAGGTTGTAATCGGCAATCAGATTGTCTATATCTGCCCTGTATCCCTCCAATAAGGACTTGGATGATTCTACATCGCGGGAGAAGCTGTAAAAGACTTCAATCTGTTTGTCCTGGTTGACACGCTGGATCTGTGATCTTCCCCGGCCGTAGTCGATGGCTGCTATGTCTTCCAACTCATGCAGCCCGCCTTTGCCACTGGCTATTTGTATCTGGCGAAGGTCATCTATTGTTTTCTCCCTTTTAGTCGTTTCTTCTTCTTCCGTTTCTTCATTGGGTATATTGTTGCGGATGATGATATCGTAGGTGTCTTCTCCCACCTTAAAGGAACTGCCAGAGGAGAAGTCTGGGTTCAGCGCCATCAGTCCGGAGGAAATATTCGCTCTTGTGATATCATAAGAGGTGAGCAGGATAGGGTCAAAGTGCAATAATATCTCCGGCTGCCGCCTGTTGGTCGATATCCGTGAGTTACGTATAAACTCCTGTTCGTTGATATAATAACGGATATCTTCGGCAACCAACTGCATCACATCGAAATCGGAACCTTTTATCACGATACGTTCCCGGTTATCCCCGATGCCCAGTAAACGCATGAAGTTAGACATTCCGCCCATGACAGAACCGGCACCCCCACCGCCGCTGCCTCCGGAAGCCTCCGTAATAGAGATCTCTGCCCCGTTAATATGGGACAAAAGACGTTGCACATCTGCTTTGATGTCTGTTATTTTTCTTTTGCCAATCTTCTCAAAGTCCTCTTTCAATACCAGGGTCAGAACGGCTTCTTTTTCTTGTATGCGACAGATAAGCTCTTTCTTCTCCGGAAATTCGGCCAGTCGGTCTTCCATTACTTGCACGGCTTTGTCGGTGGTCTCCAGTGTATTTCCCGTTTGCATGGTGACATATATATTGAAGCGGTCTGAATCGACGTCTTTCATCTGCTGCATATTCAGGGTGAGGGAGAGGATGAGTGTCACAAACAGAAGTACAACAGCCCCCAATACCGTTATTCCGGGATTACGCATACACATTTTCAGGAATACGAGATAGACCTGTACCGGTCGTTGGGTGATGGATACTTTTTCATAGAATACACTGTTTCCTGTTTTCTTTTTCAGAATCATATAGGTCGCCATGGGAATGAAAAGAAGGGCGACGAACAGAGAAATCGTCAGTGTCGATATAATAGATACTCCGACATGGTGCCCGATCAGTTTGATCAGAAAATTATCTGAAAAGACAAAAGGCAGGAATACCGTGACAGTGGTGAGGGTGGCAGCCACGATGGAGCGCCATACCTCTCGGGTACCTTGAGTGACTGATCGTTCGGGGGAACAGCCGGCACCGGAAAGACGGTATATATTCTCTAACACGACGACACTATTGTCCAACAACATACCGACAGCCAGTGCCATACCTACCAATGTCAGGCTATTGATCGTGATACCAAAGGCATAGAAAAAGTTGAAAGCCGTATAAATGGAGATCGGAATGGAGAGGGCTATAAAAAGCACTAGTCGGATATTTTTTAGGAAGATCCATAGTATAAGTATAGCCAATAAGCCGCCCACCAGGGCCAGCTCGATGATCTGGTTGATATTGTTTTCCATGATCTCGGCCGTATTTTGCTGTACGACGATCTCTATGTCGAATGCCGCCATTTTTGCATTCAGCTTCTCGATCACCTCCGTTGTCCGGTGGGATAGTTGGATGAGATTGGTTTGTGAGTCATTGGTCAGGGCAACAGATACGGCATCTTTACCGTTTACCCGGCTATAAGAGGTTTCTTCTTTCAGGTCGAAAAAGATCGTTGCAATATCTTTCAACAGGATAGGGCCGGGAGCAACTACGATATTTTCCAGATCGGACACCTGGGTGTACATCGCGTTTACATGTACAAAATACTTACTGTCGGGTTCGTTCACAAAACCGATGAATTCTTTTTCTTGTGTGTTCTGGGATAAGATACTGCTGATTTGTGCCGGGGGCAGGTTCAATGCCTGACAGGCATCCGGGTTAAGTTGTATTTCAATAGCCTTTTCCCGTCCTCCGTAAATGTTTACGGCTGCTACTCCGTCGATATTCTCCAGGTCGGGACGGATCTCTTTATCTACCAGGTTCCGTACCCGGTCGGTACCTCCCGATCCCCGTACCTGTAAAACCATAAAGTTGTTGGCCATCTGCTTCATATCCACTTTATGGACCTGTACATTGAATCCTGTAGGGAAAGAGGCGGCTACTTCATTTACTTTTTCCTGCAGGCGCAGAGAGGTGATCTTGAAGTTGATGTTTTTTTTGAAATCTATCTGTATATAGGACTGACGGCTGTCTACGGTCGATTGTAGTTTATCTATCCCTCCAATAGAGGTGATGGCACCTTCCAACGGAATAATAACCTCCGATTCCACATAGGAAGGATCCATATCCTGTTGGGAAGATACCTGTACAAACAACATCGGGAGTTCAGCATTAGGCAATAACTCTACCGGTAGCTGTTTGTAAGACACATAACCCAATAGGGAGAGTGCTATAAACAGCATACAGATCGTTATTCTTCTATGTAGTAAAAAGTTCATAATATATGTGTCGGCCCCCTCCAACCTCTCCCCAAAGGAGAGGTTAAAAGGAGATAGTTTTATTCATTAAGTTTTGTAGCCTTCTTTTGTCTATTTCTTTGCGAGAGCTTGGAGGAGGCTTGCTCCAGGATATAATACACACAAGGGATAACCAGTAGACTCATCAGGGTGGATGTCACCAAACCACCGACTACGGCAATCGCCATGGGAGAACGCAACGAACTGCCTTCTCCGAAACTGAATGTCATCGGAAGCAAAGCCAAAATCGTTGTCAGACTGGTCATTATTATCGGGCGGATACGTTGCTGTCCGGCTTCTACGATAGCTTCTGATAATTCGATTCCGTTGTCTTTCAGTTGGTTGATCCTATCTACTAATATAATGGAGTTGTTTACGGCAATACCTACCAGCATCACCATACCGATAACTCCCATCATATTGATAGTCATACCGGTGATAAAGAACAATAAAACAGCTCCTACGACAGCCAGTGGAATAGTCAATAAGATCGTAAACGGATGAAGTAAGGATTCAAACTGAGAAGCCAATACCATATAAACCAGTATTACGGAAAGCAATAAGGCAAACAGCAGATTATTCATGGATTCTTGTCTCTTTTCCTCTTCGCCTGTTACCGTTACAGAGTAATTCAAGGGGAGATCGATTTCTTTCAGGGCGCTTCGTACCTCCTGAGCCATCTTATCCAGGGACTTACCGGCATCCATTTGAGCCATCACCTTGCTGATGCGGTTTTGATTTCTGCGGAATATCTCTTTGGGAGCCTGGGTTTGTTGAATGGTGGCGATCTCCTGTAAGCGAAACTCTTTCTCTCCGTTTTTGATGATCAAGCTACCCAAAGCATGAAGACTAATGTCGGGTACTTTGATTACGATATTGCGCATCTCTCCCCTGTATTCCATTTGTCCGGCTTCCCGGCCACTCAATTGTTGCTTTAATTGCTCGATGACAGTTGCCACACTCAGGTTGTTGATACCTGCAACGGTACGATTAATAGAGAGAGTGATCTCCGGTGCTCCGTCTTCTATGGAAGATGTTACATTGTAGAGTCCCTTTATATCCAATAGCCTATTTTTTACATCTTCGGTTATATCGGTTATTTCGTCCAGCTCTTCGCCTTTTACCTCCACTAAAATAGGGGCACCTTCACTTCCCAATACGGAGCTCAACGAATTTTCTTCCTGCTGAATGGATAGTTCCAACCCATCCGGGTTTTCTGCGGTTTGTATAAACTGGGCAATGACCGTTTCCGGTGCATGTTTACATGCGGGAGAAAGGATGACTTTCATCATGGCTGTATTCTCTCCTTCGAAAATGGCATTCTCCGATCCGCTGCCTTCACCGATATGGCTGTATACAGTTATTTGAGGATCCTCCGTGAGGGAATATAAGAGCTCCTCGAGGTTGCCGACAGCCGCCGATGTACGTTCGAGCTGTGTGCCCTCTGGCATTTTTACCCAAACGGTAAAAGATTTGCTTTCTGCCCGTGGCATAAATTCTGTGCCGATAAAGGGAGTCAGTAATCCGGCCACAACAAGGAGAAGAATAGCCATGCCGATAACCACCCAGCGGTGGCGTATCAACCGGCGAAGCATATTACTATATCCGGTCATCTGAATCGATTTCACCTCGCTCAGATTCTTTTTCGCTTTGCCTGCTATCCGGTGATATAACATCGGAATAACCAAAATAGCGACAAACAGAGAGGAAACCAGTGAAAAGGTCACTGTCCAGGCCTGGTCTTTGAATAACTCCCCGGTTGCTCCGTGCAGGTATACGATCGGAAGGAATACCACGATGGTGGTCAGGGTCGAGGCTATAACAGCACCTCCTACTTCCGATGTTCCTTTGATAGCTGCTTCCCGGATATTTAATCCTTTCTCCTGATTCCGGAAGATACTTTCGATCACGACAATGGCATTGTCTACTAACATCCCGGCACCAAGTGCCAGTCCTCCCAATGTCATGATGTTGAGTGTAAGCCCATTAAAGAACATCAGATTGAAAGTGGCTATGATCGAGATAGGAATGGCTAAACTCACGATCAACGTCGTACCCAACCGGCGCAGGAAAACAAATAAGACGATAACGGCCAGGATAATGCCGAAAATCGCACTCTCTTTTACTTCATCGATTGCTTTTTTGATAAATGTACCCTGGTTACTTACTACCTGAAACTTATACCCGGGCAGGGCTTGCCCGATCACGGCCAATTGTTTATTGACCTGATCGACGACCTTTACCGTATTATACCGCATTTCTTTATAAACCGATAGACCCAGGCTTCGTTCTCCATTGATACGCACAATATTCTCCGGTCTCTCATTTTCAAATTTGACGGTGGCCACTTCGCGAAGAAAAAGGGGCGCATTGTCTACTGTATTATTTGTTGAAAGAGAGGTGTTTTCCTGTTGTTCCGTAGTCGGTTTGTATCCCACGATCAGGTTTTCGAAATCAGCTTCCGAGGCAAACATACTAGCACTTTTTACCAGGTATTGCAGCCCCAGTTCACTAACCCTTCCTCCGGATATATTCTGGTTGTTGGTTTCTATTTTAGAGGCAATATCTTCGATCTTCAATTGAAACGCATTCAGACGATAAGGGTCGGTCTCAATGGTAAGTGTGGATATCTCTTGTCCGGATAATTCCACTTCCGCTACCCCTTCCAACCGGATCAGTTCATTGCGCACGTAACTTTCTGCCACTTTGCGCAGTTCAGCCATATCTGTGATCTGCTGATGAGACATACCGATCAGGATTACCGGTGACATATTCGGGTCGTGCTGTGTGATTTTAAGTTCCGTGATATCTTTGTTTTGAGCAAAAGGATTCATGGCCTTTTGTAAATCAAGAAAGGCCTCGTCCATATCCTTTGTCCAGGTATACTCCACCGTAATACGTGCTGAGCCAGCCTTGATCACGGATGATACCTGGGTTACATCGCTCTGGCGTATAGCCATTGCTTCTATATTCTTGACGAATTGTTTTTCGATCTCTTCGGGCGGGCGTTCACCGGCTTTGATTTCGATAAAGAGCCGGGGATTATTCAGATCGGGTAACAGGTCGACACTCAATTGGTCGTAAGAGATCTTACCGAGCAACAACAGTGCCAGTACAATCATACAGATTGTGACCGGATTGTTAACCGCAAATTTGACAATATTTCTCATATCCGATTTGTTTGTTCTAAGCGGTTGGTTTTATCGCTGTACTTTCACTTTACTGTTTTCGCGTAATGTCTCGAATCCGCGGATAACCAGGTTGTCGTTCTCTTTCAACCCTTCCAATACCTCTACATTATTCTCATCTTCCAGGCCGGTTTGGATATCTCGCAGGATGGCCGTATTCTTTTCTACGATATAGACATATTTACGGCGACGGTTTGACTGGATCACGTTTTTAGGAATGATAATGGAGCTATCTGCTTTATCTACAATGATATCTGCTTTTACAAACATACCCGGACGAATCTTCAATTCATTATTCTGAATAAGTATCTTCCCCTTAAACGTCCGCGTCTCGGTACTGATGGCGGGAGATAGTTCGCTGATTGTTCCGGTGAGTGTATCTTCCGGTAAAGTATAATGGGTGATATATACCGATTGGTTTTCTTTTACATAACTGATGGCACTTTCCGGCAGGTTTATGTCCATATACATTTTAGCATACTCCATCAGTCCGACCATGACTTTGCCTTGTTCTACCTTTACATCGGTGGTGTAGTGGGGGAGATTTACTATTACACCATCGAAAGGAGCCCGGATTTCCATTTTATCCAGGTTTAGTTTGGCGTTCTCTACATCGTAACGGGCATTGGTCACTTTTACTTCCGTATTACGCATTTCACTTAAGGTGACCCCTCCTTTTTCGTACAATGCTTTTTGTTTGTTTTGTTCCTGCTCGGCAATCTCCAGGCTCAGTTCTTTGGCATCTATGGCGATTCCGTTTTCATATTCTTTGTCGTTGAGGCGGATAATCAACTGGTTTTTAGAAACCTTATCCCCCAGTTTGAATGCTTTACCTGTTCGGGGATTTTGTTGCAGGCTATAGTTTCCGCTCATCTGAGCTGTCAACTCTACTCCATAGGTGGGTTGAGCCGTGCCGGTAGTGTTTATCAACTTACTGATAGACCCTTTTTTGAGCTCGGTGACGGATACAGGAGTGGAGATGTCGTTCTGTCCTCCCTGGGGTTGGTCGTTGCAACCCGTAAAAACGAATGCGGACAGAAATAAGGATGCGAAAAGAGAGTTAGCGTATTTCATGGTTTACTTAATTTTTATCTGTATAATCTTTTAATGGCACAATGGCTGTCTTTTTTTCGAAGTCGTATAAAGAGAGTATCTTCAGGTTCAATAGACGGATTTTGTAATCGATCAGCGATTGGGTATAAGCCGTCTTTTTTCCGGACAACTGTGTTTGGAACTGATTCATTTCCATACCGGTAATATCCCCTTCACGGTATCTCGTCAGGTTGAGATCATAAGTTAATTGAGCATTCGTGACATTCTGTTCGGCTATTTTGATCTGTGTACGTAGCTTTTCCAGTTCACGCCATTCCTGACGTATGTTTAGTTCAATTGCAATCTTGTCTTCCTGATAATTTAAGCGGTTGATACTCTGTGCTACTTTCTGTGCTTTTATGCGTGCCTTTTTCTCTCCCCAGTCAAATAGAGGAACACTGAAAGTGACAGCCACACGAGGGTTTTGTGTGGGATTGTCATAGATCTTACCAAATTCTTTATTATCCCCCATCAACCCAAAAGAAAGGGATACATTCCCCTTAAACTCATTCAATGCCTTTGTTTCGACCATCGCAAAGGCAAGATCTTCACTCTCTATTTCACGCTGGCGTAATTCCAAGCGCGAGTCGAGTCCGTGACGAATAGCCTGTTCCATATTGATGTCAATCGGTTTGATGTCGATTTCGGTCATGACGGTTATCTCTTCAATCAATGGAAGTCCCAATGTTTGTTTCAATAGATCTTTGGCATTTTCCAAAGATGCCAAGCCATCTTCTACTGTAGAACGAGCTGTAGCTAAGTTCAGTTCCGCCTGGAAGAGTTCATCTTTTGCCGCTAGATCCGCTTCGACCTTATTCTTTATAATGTCATAGCTCTGCTGTGCGTTAGCCAATTCTTCTTTGTTGATAGCTAAGTTGCTTTGCGACATATACACCCGGTAGAATTGTTCAGTGATCAATCTCTCCGTATTTAACCGTTGCAGGGCATAACTGATATTTGCATTTTCATAATCATGTTCGATGCGTTTCAGCGCCATCTTACGGGTGTTGTATGTGAAGATGGGTTGAGATATTTGCAGGTATAAGTCGTTGCTAAATGCTTTATTCTTATTCTGTGTATTCTCCAGCTCCGACTTATTGTCTTGCCAGCCAAATGTATTTATCAATGAAACCACCCCGTCTGTCCATAGAAGCGGTTGATCTACCCGGAAAGTACCACTTGTGCTTAAAGCCTCGTTCGTATACCATTGCGACAAACGATTATCGAACCTTCTGTTTTTATTGTAGCTTAAAGGAGCCAGATCGAGTGAGAACTTTGATTTGAGTGATGCCTTTTGGGCAATAAGCATCTGTTGATACCGGTCCAACTCCATCAGCGACTTCCGGATATCCGGACTGTTCTCCTGCGCAATGTCTAAAGCGTCGTCTATCGTGAGCAATAATTGGCCATGACCTGTCGTTATCGAACCAGCCCAGATTACTGCTGCCAGGAATAGTTTTTTGAGTGGTAAAAAATCTCTTCGCATATGATTCTGATTTATTTATTATCTTTTTACAACTTTCACCGCGTCGGCGGATACACTGCGTAATTTACATGCATCGGTAAGGGTGACGCTGATCGTATCCGACACATAATAAACTCCGATTTGTTCCCATCCGTCATTCGCCCTGCGCAGATTCAGATAGGCATCTTCCGTTTCTTCATTATATCGAATCCTGAAATGATACTCCGCATCCGAACGATTGTTTTGTCGCATCTCATTTCCTTTGTATACGTAATAATACAACTCGTAGCTTCCTTCTGTGGGAACCGGTATTTTCCAGGTAGCCGTCTGTTTGCCGCTACCGCTTTTTATCACATAGGCCGAGCGGACGTATTTCCCGTAATAACCGGCATTGGTCGTTGCCGTCCATTGCAAAGGAGGACGCCACCAGTGAATACCTGCATATTTGAAAGAAGTGTCTTCCGTCTTTTCCAGCCATTGAGGCAATAAGCCCATGATGGCAGTCTCAGACAAGAAGAATAAAGAGTCTTCATTGTCTACGATGATTTCACCCCAAAGCCCCTCCTGTAGCTTCGGGATAACATAATCGCCTTCTTTTTCGGTGATACTTCTCCGGTCTTGTTTATTGTTTCCGATAGGTAATACCATCCGGTTAGGCAGATTTTTAGAGGTCATCGTATTGATTGTTACTTCCCGGGGAGCATTCTCCCAGAGAGAGACAAATTCTTTACTCTGATGTGCTCCCAATGCGATCTTCCGGTTCGTGCGTGGGTCGATCGTTTGCATATCCTGGCGGTTACCTTCCTGGATATGCAGATGAATGATGCCATCATAATCGGAATCGTTCGCTACCTGTATCTTCATAACAAAGGTCTCTTGTCCCCGATGGCTGACCTTGGTCACTTCCGGTTGGCTGATGATATAATAGGGCAGAGGCGTCGGTTTTTCCCATTCCGGCAGGGTCGACCGGATATCGGTCTGACTGATCTGTCCCAATGTATCCAACAGATTCTCCAATTGTATATTGCGGAAAGTATTTCGCTCCAGTAAGGAGTAAACAGAATCCCTGAACCGGTTCACGCCTAATTGTATCTCTGCCGGAGCGAATAAAGCATTGGCTTTGATACCGACAATATTATTTAAAAGGTCTCTTTGTGAAACATCAGCCAGTAACTCTTTAAAGGTTTGTTTTTCCAACAGGAGGTTTGCCTTTTCATTGTTACTGATCCCGTTCACTTCCCTTTGCCAATTGTTGTCGTCCTCTTTGTTTTGCAGATAGAGCTCGACTATCCGGTTGGAAATAGGCCATTCGGGGGAGTAGATATTGTAACGGAAATTATAGAGCAAAGGAAACAGGAAATAGGGATTGGCCTGTGTCGTAAGATTGTATTCGCCTCTGTTGGCGGAGGTGTAATTGTAATTGCCTTCGATACGTTCAAAGAGTCGTATCATCCCGTTAAAAGTAAGGATTGCTGCCTCTTCGTCATTGATCTCCTGTCCCCTCCATTTGGCCCATTTCTTTTGATTCTTGATTTGTCTTTTCACGTCGAACTGATCGTATCTCCAGGCTTTTTCGGTGAACAATACCATCTCCGGTTGTATCACTTCCTGTGCTTGTGACCAGGCATGGGGATAAGAATAGAATTGAGCCGGCACTTCAACGACAGAAAAACGGTTGAAAGGATATGTCAACTTATATGTCCGTTCCAGGTTTTCTTTCAGATGCGTCACCAGTGTCGGTATGGTATCCCGGATCGAGTCGAAGGAAGAGGTATAAAAGTCATTCCCTTCGATATGCCATACACTATACGCTATATTGTCTTTTTCGATACGTTGCTGTTTGTATTTCCCGGCAATAAGGGTAATCGCCTGGGCTGGGTATTCGGGATGGAATATATAGGAGCCATCTTCGTTCTTTACGGCTTCTCCCTGGGAGAGAGGTTGTAAGCCGGGCAGGGGGGTGACCTGCAAGTGGAAACGACTGAAATAACTCTGTTGCCAGTCCGGACTCTCATTGCTGTAAGCTGTACCCGGCCGTGGATACCAATAGGTTTCCGGTGTCAGTAACATATACTCCGGTGTCAGGAAGCTATATGCCTTATCCGCATTGAAAAGTGCACTTCTGTATTCTTTTTGTATGATTTCGGCGGGTATATCCAGGTAACAAAAGGCGTTGTTTATATGCCCTGTATACCGTACGCTCAGTGAAGCCGTGTCTCCTTTTATGAGTTGTCTTCCGAAAGCCACCCGAAAGATTTGCTGGTCTCGTTCAAAAGACAATGTTTTATCTCCGCTTTTGATTTCTTCTATGTCTAATCCAGGGTTCAGGCAAAAGGTGAAAACGGAAGCTGTCTCCAGGGCGATACCTTTCATCGTAGCAGTCGCATGGAGCGAAGCGGGTTGTTGTTCTATCGACAGGTCGTATTGATCGATAACCATTTTGGGCGTATGTACGTATGTATTATTGATTTGGGTATACATCGTCCGCATCTTCTCTTTCTCTACGATGGAGTGAATATGTCTGTAGCCTGCCAGTCCGCTGATTGTCAACATACATACAGCGAATATCAACCAGGGGTAATTATTTCTCGACGCATTGGGTAATCTGCGGAATAAAGAGATGGTGATGCCTATAAAGGCTATTCCGGCAAAGAAGTAAATGGCCCGGTGAGTGAGTATAGCCTCCAGGTTAGTGAAACCAATGATTGTCGATTTCAACATCGGAAGATAATAGGCCATATAATCGAACAGGTAATAATATTTGTCGCTTATATAAAAGAGTGTCAGTCCGATATACCCCAATAATAGAATGAATGTAAGTGCTTGGTTTTTTAGAATCAACATCAAAAAGATCGAAAGGCCTATGATGTATACCAAGGTGGGAATGCTGATCAAAAAGAAATAAATGAGATAGGCTGACCAGTCTACCGTTATGCCCGAAGCCATAAAGGTAAATAAGAGGGAGATAGCCATAATAATCAGGTTCAGGAGAAGGAATACCCGCAGGTTCCCCCATATCTTGCCTATCACGTACTCCGCATTGCTTAAGGGCCGGACGTAAAAAACCTCGGAGGTGTCCAATTTTTTATCCCGCTTGAGGAAGTCGGAGGCCAGGAAAATAGCAATGATAGCCTGTCCGGTGTTCAATAATAACAGGTTGATATAAGGAATATTGGAGGGAATAGCTTTTGCCGCCCAGAAGCCTCCGCCGTCTTCACTCATTAACATCATCCAGTTGAAGAATGTGAGTATGACAATCGCCAACAAGGAAAATACCTTAAAGAACCAGCTACGGATCAGTAATTTACTTTCGTATTTCGAGACGGATTGTATATTGTTTATAAAAGACATGGGATACAATTTATAATTAATAATTACCCCTTGCATTCAGGTTTTCCATATAATAGACATAGGCGTGCTCCAGGTTGGGGGGGTAGGCTTCTGCCTGATAGCCTGTAATCTCATCGGCTACGACCTGTACTTCCCATCCCGCTCCAGAAGGAATAGTCGATATCACCGGATAACGTTTGTCTACCTCATGTAATTCATCGCTGTTGACCTGTATGCGCCAGACTTTGCCTTCTGTCCGTTTTAGCATGTCTTCCGGCGAACCGTAAAAGGATACTTCTCCTTTGTTCATCAAAGCCATGCATTTACAGGTACTGGATATATCCCCGACAATATGGGTAGACAGTATGATTGTCACATCGTTTTTGCTCACTTCCGAGAGAAGGTTACGGAAACGGATACGCTCTTCCGGGTCCAAGCCTGTGGTGGGTTCGTCCACAATGATAACTTTGGGCTCGTGTATCAATGCCTGGGCAATACCCAAACGGCGTTTCATACCTCCCGAAAGTTTGTTGGCATAGCGTTCGCGTACATCAAACAAACCGACATTCTCCAGCATGGCATCTACTGCCTGTTTGCGCTGTTTGTGGCTGTTCATACCCGATAAACGTGCGGCATAATCCAGGAATTCATAGGTCTTATATTTGGCAAAGAAACGAAAATCCTGGGGCAGATAGCCTAAGATACGCCGGATCTCCTTGCGCTGTTTGTGTAGGTCGTATCCGAATATGTCTACTTTGCCGGAGGTGGGTTCCATCAAGGCTACCAGGATACGCATCAATGTAGATTTCCCGGCGCCATTGGGTCCCAATAAGCCGAACATGCCGGTCGGTATTTCCAGATCAACATCTTTTAGTGCGTGGTTTCCGTTAGGATATACTTTATTAAGCCCTTTTATCAATATACTCATCTATACATCTGTTCACAAAGTTAATAGGTCCTTAGAGAGCGTAAAGATATATTTTATTTGATTGTGGTTTTTATATCTTTACGATAAAACGCAGGTCTGCCTGAAATGTTGTGGCGAACTTCTACTAATAATACTACGTCGAGAAAGGAACCTGAAACATTTAAAACCGAAGAAGGGTGTGTCAAATGTTATTTGCTACACCCTTCCTTTATTTATATAGACGTTGTTTTTCCTTATAGGTTACACTTTGATAAAACTTTTTTTTATAAAGTGGATAAGTAACGTTTGTATCTGATCAATGCTTCCAAGAAATAATAATCTGCATATACCAACGGGCTGTCGATCTCCGATCTGTGTGGCAGACTGCCTGTGCAGTGCATGATGATGAAGTTGGCATTTTCACCCAATGGCGCACGGTATGCTGGAGAAGCCAGGCTTTTTAACATGCGGATGGCCAGATCGGTATATTGAGGATCCTGGGTGATTTCGCCCAGTTCAAAGAAGGCCGAACAGGTGATCGCTGCAGCTGAAGCGTCTTTTACTTTGGCTGGGTATTGTACGGCATATGAATTTCCCTGAGGGATATATCCTTCTTCTCCTACATTGAAATCCCACAACGGAACGAGGTCTTCCGGTAGATGATCGATGTAATATTGGGCAAAGTTCTTGGCTGCTTCCAGGTAAGCCGGGTCTTTGGTTTCCCGGTAACTCATGGTATATCCGTAAATAGCCCAGGCTTGTCCGCGTGACCAGGTGGAGTTGTCGCTATATCCCTGGCAGGTTTGCCGGTGGAGAGCTTCACCGGTTGTCTCGTCATAGTTGACAACATGGTAACTGCTGTAATCCTCGCGGAAATGATTTTTCAGGGTTGTATTGGCGTGGGTGACTGCCACATCGTAATATTTCGGGTCACCGGTTACCTTTGAAGCATAAAAAAGCAATTCGAGGTTCATCATATTATCAATGATCACCGGGTAGAACCATTCTGTTCCATCCCATGCTTTCCGGTAGTTCCATGATTCGATAACCTGGGTGGTGTCGCTGAAACGGGTACAGAGCGAGTTGGCACTTTGCACCAAAATATCTTTGTATTCCGGACGGGATGCCAATCGTTCGGCATTACCGTAGCTGCAATACATCATAAAGCCAATATCGTGATGGGCGCTGAAGTGTTGCACTTCTTCCATTTGCCAGGTCCATTTCTCTGCTTCCTGCTGCCAGACTGTGTCGCCGGTCAGTTCGTACAGATACCATAGAGTACCGGGGAAGAAGCCGGGAGTCCAGTCCCATTTGTTGGTTACGGATAGTTTGCCTTCTTTGTTTATTCGCCGGGGAAAGTTTTTACCGTTGGGCTCTCCGGTTGTTTCCAACATTTTTACTGTTTGAGCCGAAGCAAAGGTGGTGTTTTCTTCGATGAACTTTTTTTCTTCTTTTACTTCCGAATTACAGGCTGTCAATGAAGCCATACAAAGTAATGTTACGATAAATGCAGATTGTTTCCTTAGAAAGGTGCGTGATCCCGTTTTTTTCATTATTAAATTATGACGTTAATAAGTTAAAATCAAAGATGCAAAGATATAATGAAGTTGCAAAACTGCCTAAAAACCACTCAATAAAAAGAGTTAATAAAATGTGATAGAATTATATTTTATTTTTTTTCTCCGAAGTGGATTTCTATCCTTTGATTTTCAAAGCCTCTGGAAAATGTCGATAAATTAACCGGATTTTATAGGTGTTTTGTTGTTGAAATAGAACGATTTATCCTATATTTGTTCCGGGTGATTCTATTGCCGATGCGCATCGGCAACATTGACGAACGCCTTCAGCAATATTGCCGAACATGATCGGTAATATTGTCGAAGCGCATCGGCAATAGAATTCTCTTTATGATTTACCATTAAAAACGACGAACTATGAAAGTGAAATTTAGTCTTTATGAGATCCCTCTTCCCGGAGTACATGCAGAAACAAGCCGTCCACAGGCACGTGTGCAAAGCAAAGGCACTATTCGTTTGGAAGAGATTTGTAGTGAATTACGTGAGTTGGGTGTGAATTCCGCCCAGATCAAGGCCGTATTGGATGCAACCGCAAAGTATATGGGTAAAGCTTTAGTCAATGGCTATAATTTTGAATTGGAAGGTATTGGCTCTTTCTCTTTGTCTTTGCATAGTACGCTCGTCGAGACAGAGAAGGGAGAGAGCGTACAGGTGGAAGCGCATGGGGTGAATTTCAGATACAGCCCGTCTCTGAAAGAAAAAATAAATGAAGCTCAATTCGAATTAATCAAACAATCTCCGGTTCATGCCTCTTTGACAAAACGAAAAAGGCAGATGATTGGCTATATAGAAACCTATGGATATATTAATATTTCTAAATATGCCCTTCTGAATAATTGTTCCCGCTATCAGGCTACAAAAGATATTGAATATTTTGAAAAAGAAGGACTGATAACTTCTTCGGGGATGAAGACGCATAAGGTGTATGTACTTCTTTGAAAATGAACTTATTGATTCAGTGAGTTGTTACAAAATGAATCTCTCCACAAAAGGAATCAAGATCGCTGTCATCACTCCCATAATGCCGATGGCCAGTCCGCTGATGGCACCTTCGAGGGCTCCCATTTCAAGGGCACGCGTGGTGCCTAAGGCGTGGGAGGCGGATCCGATAGCCAGGCCTTTGGCGATCTTGCTTTGGATGCCGAGATAACGCAGGATCAGGGGGCCGACCAAACCACCGAAGATGCCGCAGATCACCACAAAAGCAACGGCTAACTCCGGGACGCCCCCGGTGTTCTGGGCTATACTGATGGCAATAGGGGTAGTTACTGATTTGGGAGCCAGGGACATTTGCAGGATTTTATCGGCACCCATGAGTTTGGCTGTTCCGATAACCGTTACAATGCCGACCAGGCTACCTGCAAAGACGGCAATCAACATCGACATGACATTGCCTTTGATGTATTCGATTTGCTCGTACAGGATATATCCCAATGCCACGACACTGGGACCGAGCATGAAATTCAGGATCTTGGTCTGCTGGTAAAAGGTATTATATTCGATATCCGCAATCTTTAGGAATGGGATAATAATCACTACCGAGATCAATAAGGGTTGGAGTAATGGGAATTTTAACCGTTTGTAAAGGTAAACCCCTAACAAAAAGGAGCCGAGCACCAGGCAAAGAAGGAACACTTCTCCGGAAAGTAAGGCGGTTATTTTTTCGAACTTTTCCATTTGTTTTTCGTTTTTGTTCGTTCTTTTCTTTTTTCAAAACTTTCTTGGATCACGGCTACAACAATGATCGTCAGTACCGTGCTGACAATAATTGCCAAAGAGATGGCCCAGATAGATTGAGAAATTAGTTCGGCATATGCCATCAATCCGACGGCGGGAGGTACAAAAAAGACTGCCATGTTTTTAGTAATGACAGTCGCCGCGTCTTTTACGCTCTCGGGGGCGATCAGTTTAAAGAATAAACTCAGGAAAAGGAGGATCATGCCGATCACACTGCCGGGGATAAACCCGTCGATACCGATGCTGCATACTTCCCCTAGGAAGTAAAACAGAAGAATAAAAAATAGACCTTTTATCATGACATCTATTAAAAACCGCACAAAGGTATAAAAAGGATGCATGCAATAGATGAAAATGAGTTGTACTTTTACGAATGTGTTACACTTATAAGCAATTGTATTACTTTTGCGGCATTCTTATATATAATCACAAATAAGTTTAAAATGAAGAGAGGGTTGTGTGTCGCCTGTATGGCTTTTCTGTGTCTTTCTTTTTCAATCTATGCAACAGAAAATGAGCCGGAGGTGGTTGACAGTTTGGTGAATTTGAAAGGTGTGGTTGTCTCTGCAAACAGAATCAAGGTAAATAGAAACAGTGTTCCATTATCAATTTCTGTAATTGAACGTAATGAAATAGAAGGCAGCAGTGAATCGGCTTTGTTGCCGGTATTGTCTCATAGGGTACCTGGATTATTTGTCACGCAAAAAGGGATTACTGGTTTCGGCGTTTCGGGTGGATCGGCAGGAACCGTTAATATTCGTGGGGTAGGGCAAGGTAATAAGGTGTTGATGCTTTTCGATGGACAACCGCAGTGGGCAGGAGTATTCGGACATGCTTTGCCGGATACTTATGTGGCATCGGATGTGGAACGGGTAGAGGTCATCCGAGGCCCGGGGTCTTTGCTTTATGGTTCGAATGCGATGGGAGGAGTGGTCAATATCATAACCCGGCAGCAGGATCGTGTGGGGCGACGTACCCAGGTGCGCATGATGTATGGCTCCTATAATACGCAGAAGTACATGATAAACAATGGGTATAACGTAGGAGGCTTTCGTAGCTTTGTTTCGGTCAACCATGATCGGACAGATGGGCACCGCCCTCATTCGGCTTTTCATATTACGAATGGTTTTGCAAACCTGGGATACCGTTTCAATGAAAAGTACAAAGTAAAAGGAGATATCAGTCTGGCAAAGTATAAAACTCAAAATCCGGGAACGGTGGAGAGTCCGATGCAGGAACATGTGATGCATATCTTGCGCGGAACAGCTTCTTTGGGGTTTGAAAATACGTTTGATAAATCCAGTGGGGCTGTACAGGCTTTTTACAACTGGGGAAATCATAAAATAAACGATGGCTATCCGATGGGAGGGCAACCGCGTTCTTATCTTTTTCGTTCCGATGACCATAATCGGGGTGTTCTTCTGTATCAATCCTTCCGTCCGTTTGAAGGCAATAGTTTTACGGCAGGGGTTGATTATAAAAATTGGGGAGGACATGCCTGGAACGATACGATCCAAGGGACTGCAGAGGAAATCGTAGATAAAACGGTGGATGAACTGGCTCTTTATCTTATCCTGCAACAGGAATTGTTCGGGAAGGTGAGCCTGCATGCCGGTATGCGTTATGAATACAATAGCGCTTATGGAAATCAATGGATACCTCAGGCGGGTATCACCTTTCGTCTGTTTGATGGCAATGCGATAAAAGCTTCTTTTTCGAAAGGCTTCAGAAGCCCTACCTTGCGTGAACTTTATATATCGTATTTGCCCTATTCCAAAGCAAATCCCGATTTGACACCGGAGAATATGGTGAATTATGAAGTTTCGGTGGGGCAATACTTCTTTGAAAACCGGTTTCATGGGGAAATAACCGGTTTTTATATGGATGGAAAAGATATGATTCAGCCAGTCAAGGGAGAATTGACAAATATAGGAAAGTTCTATCATAAAGGGGTAGAGGTGGAGGCTTCTTATCATCCGTTGAGAAACTTCGTTTTTACAGCGAATTACAGCTACTTGCATACCAATAAAGTGATAATAGCAGCACCCAAACATGCATTTTTTATCGAAGGTATTTGTTCTGTCGGGCGATTTACGGCAACCGTAAATCTGCAATCAATCTATGGGTTGTACCCGAATACCTCGGTTGAAACACCGGAAAAGGAAAATTATACTTTACTGAATGCCCGTTTGGCCTACAAATTAGGAGATGACAAACGTTTTGTGAACTTCTTTGTGAAAGGCGAAAACCTGACGGCTGCCCGGTATATGATCAACGATGGCTTTCCCATGCCTAAGGCAACGCTTATGGGAGGTATTGATTTTACCTTCTGATGTGAGGGGAAGGGTATAGACAAAAAAATAAGCTATCTCATGGGAGGTAGCTTATTTTTTTCGTGTCAGAAGGCAGATTTTATTTCTTCAATAACAAACTTTTTATTTGTTCGTTAAACTGTTCTTTGGAAAGAGCTCCCTGGGCCATTGTCGGTTGTCCTTCTTGAGGTACAAACAACAAAGACGGGATGCTTTGTATGCCGAATAAAGCGGCTAATTCTTTTTCGTTGTCTACGTTTACTTTATAGATGATGATATCGTTTTTAAAGTCGGCAGCTAACTCTTTCAGGATAGGAGCAATCTTTTTGCAGGGGGGGCACCAGTCGGCGTAAAAGTCAACAATGCAAGGTTTATTCCCTTCGTATATCCACTTTTCCTGATTTTTTTCGTAATTATATACTTTCGCAAGGAATTCTGATTTGTTCAGCGTGATCACTTCACCGGCAGCTGCTTTGTCCGTTTCCTTTTTATCCGTATCTGATTTGGCAGAGAGGGAACAACTCACAGACAGGAGTAACAGGGCGATCAGCAATAAGTCTTTACAGTTTTTCATATGTTTTCTATGCAATAATTAATAGAACTACAAAAGTAGTAATAAATAGATTAGCGCCTCACACATATTTTCTAAAAGAAAAATAATAAAGAAAAAAGAAAAAAATATCCCCCAACTATTAGGAAGTATCAAAAAAATCCCTACATTTGCACCGCGTTTGAGAGAAAACGCCCTAATCATAGAACAACTACTTCGTATCTATGATACTTTTTTAGACTAAGGAGAGATGGCAGAGTGGTCGATTGCGGCGGTCTTGAAAACCGTTGAACTGCGAGGTTCCGGGGGTTCGAATCCCTCTCTCTCCGCTGAGAAGCAAAGACTTCTAACAGACAAAAGGAGACAAGTCCTGTAAAATCAAGGTTTTACAGGACTTTTTCTTTTATAACCAAGTCGCCTGAAAGACCCGAAAAGGACAAAAATAGACACCGTCGGGTTACTAAAAGGTTACTCAAAATCAGGCCGAAAAAATAGTAACCAATTTCCGCATAAGTCCTTGAACTGTCGCATATTGTCCGCGATTCAATAGCTTGTAATTTTATTATTCACCCTACCTTTGTCTCGATGAGATTTAGGTGCAAAAATTAAAAAATTATGAGTAGTTCATTTAAGATTCTTTTCTACATCAAGAAAAATCAAGTAAACAAGAATGGAAAATGCACCATTATGGTACGCCTTTCCATTAACGGAACAAGGTGGAAAATCCTCTCCTCGTTGACCCCTGTTCGCCAATCAAAACTGATCCTCTCTG
>NZ_QVMG01000012.1:87437-104585 GCF_010500925.1 Parabacteroides sp. 52 | reverse complement strand
TTTAGGGGGTCACTTTAAATTGGCCGAAGGGGGTCACTTTCGATGGAATTTCCAATAAGCCCGGATTGGAGATTTCCTCGAAGCATATTAATCATTGCGGGATGTGCTTGCCCTGTATCTATCGAAGGGTCGCTCTTGATATTGTTGGACTAGACAATCCTGACGTTTTAGGGACAGATATCTTTAACGGAGTATCTTACCAGTTGAATAATATGAAACAGAAAAGGAGTAGAGATTTTAGAACATTACTCCATTTCCTTAAAACACGATTCAATGAGGATACAATAAGACAAGAATTGGTAATTAGTGGTATTGATAACCCTGATGATTTGGATGATTATATCAGTTTAGCTTTGCGATCCTATCAGCAAGTATTAGACTGGATAGAAAAAAATGGGAACAATACCATAAGACATAAAGCTGGCTTATGATTGATACACATTGTCATTTTGATATGATGCCCAACCCTCACAATTATATATTGGATAAAGAGAGTAAAGGCGGTATAGTGATTGGAATGACTAATTTACCAAGTCATTTCTCACAAGGCATTAATCATGTAAAAAAATATAAACGTATTAGATTAGCTTTAGGTTTTCATCCATTGCTCGCGGAAGAATCTCAATCCGAGTTAAAACTCTTCAATCAATTTATTGACTCTACGTCTTATATTGGAGAAATAGGACTTGACTTTAGTAAGGCTGGGATTAATAGTAAAGAAATTCAACTTAGCAGTTTACGTAAAATATTTTCTTGGCTACGTGATCGAAATAAAGTTATTAGTGTTCATTCACGTGGTGCAGAAGAGGAGTTATTGAGTCTTTTGAAAGAATATAATATTAGAAATGTTATATTTCACTGGTATAGCGGAAAGGTTTCTTTAATTCAGGAAATTATTAATTACGGCTACTATTTTTCTATAAATGAATCTATGACGGCTACTGAAAAAGGTCGCAATATTATTGCGACCATTCCTAAAGAAAGAGTGCTTACAGAAACTGACGCTCCTTATAACAAAAAGGATGACATTAAAAATGTTGAGTTATATTTATCTAAGATATATAATTGTACTACAAATGAAATCAAGTCACAAATAAAAGAAAATTTTAATCGAGCGATTAAGCCTATATGTTTCAATCATAACAATGATTCATCAACTATTTTCATATGAAATATGCCATAAATCAGAATAATGATGTTAAAGAATTTAAAATACACATACTGATCAAGAATGACACACAATCTGATACATACAAGTATAATCATCTGTAAATCAGATAGCAATAAAGTCCGCTATGCTCCACCTCATCGGACAAACTTGATAAAAAGGGTTTGTCCGATTTTTTTATCCTCCTATACTTTGGGGAGGCTTTAGGGCATTATTAAGGTATATCAAGAAGCGGAGTTTTAGTGTCTACAATTATCAACACTAAAAAATGCGAATCAATCGATTGACCGGATATCGCCACCTAAGCTTTTCTTTTTATTGACTTTTTGTGGGTTTCCTTTATATCTAATGCTGGCACCGGTACTTGCTTTGGCATGGATTTCATCGGTAACACTCACGACAATGTCACTCCCGGTAGACGAGGAGGCTTCGACGCTTCCGACGGTCATATTTCTCAGGTTCAGATCACCACCGCTGGACGCTTTCAGAAGGGCGTACGCTGCTTTACCGGTCAGTTTGATATCGCTGCCTGAAGAAGTGGCACATTCCAGGTGGTTTGCTTGTAACTCTATTTTTATATCTGCTCCGCTATTGGCCGCTATCTTAATATCGTCGGCTGTCAGTGGGGTTTTACTTATAACGTCCGAGCCCGATGAAGCGGTTATAGCTGTCAGGTTATTGGCGGCAAGAGTAACTTTAATCCACATTTTGTTCGGCCTTTTGATCTGGTTTTTGAGGTTAAAGGAGATGTTTAATTCTCCTTTTTTCACTTCTGTTTTCACCATAGGAAGATATTCGGCATAATTTGTTTCGACCGTCAGGGTGGAGGAATTGCCTTCACTGATATACAAGTCGATGCCACAGCAGACCTGAATCTTATCGAAGCGGTCTATTGTGCGGTTTTCGGATACATTTTCGTTCTGCGCATAAGCAGCAGCACAGATCAAAGAGAAAAACAGGACGAAATAAATAGGTTTCATTTATATACTATTTTTAATTAGGTTACTTTTTTAGTAGACGATCGAAAGAGAATTTTGTTACACGAAAAATCAATACAAAATGAATCCGGCAACTCCCGCCAGGCAGATTATCAGAATAGGATGCATTTTAAACTTCCAGGTCAGAAAGAAAGCCGCGGCAAAAAGAAGGTAACTTTTATAGTCGATAAAGTTTTCGGTATTCATCAACAACAGGGCTGCAGCGGCAATAAGACCGACCGTGGCAGGGCGGAGACCGGTAAAGGCGGCTTCTACATACCTGTTTCTTTTAATCTTCGTAAAATAATAAGAGATCAGAAGAACCAGGATGAATGAAGGCAGACAAACGGCAAAAGTGGTTATTGCAGCTCCCAGAACAGCATAGGCAGGGGCATATCCGGCATTGTGAATGGCTGTGTAACCGATATAGGTGGCGCTGTTAATACCTATGGGACCAGGCGTCATCTGGGAAATGGCCACGATATCGGTAAATTCCTGCAGGGTGATCCAATGGTATTTATCTACAACATCCGCCTGTATGAGTGAAAGCATGGCATATCCCCCACCGAAACCGAAAAGTCCTATTTTTAGATATACATATATCAGTTGCAGCCAGATCATATCAATGTTTTTTTAAATACAGTTCGTAAACCAATCCTGTCCCGGCAGCAACAAGAATGATCCATACAGGAGAAACGCCTCCTTTCCAAATCAAGAGAGCCGCCACAAGAGGGATGGCTATGGTTTTGTATGAAAGCTTCAGCGAGCGGGCTACCGTAATACAAGGGGCCACTATCAATGCCACGACAGCAGGGCGCAGGCCTTTAAAGATCTTTTCCACCCATATATTCTCTTTCACCTGGGTAAAAGAGAGGGCGATCAATAAAATAATCAGGAAAGAAGGCAATACGGTTCCCAAGGCACAGGCGATACATCCAGGGATTCCTTTGAGTTTGTACCCGATAAAAATGGAGATATTCACGGCAAAAACCCCCGGTAACGACTGTGCCATGGCAAAAAGATCGAGAAAATCATCCTTATCCAACCACCCCCGGTCGATCACTTCCTTCTCTATCAGGGGCAACATGGCATAGCCGCCTCCGATAGTAAATGTACCAATCTTAACGAAGGTAAGGAAGAGCCTCCAATACATGGTTTTAGAAACCGAGTTCTTTGTTATACGACTGAGGTGTATTGAGAATCCGCAGGGCCTCTTTGAGGCTGTCATTTTCATCGTTTATCACCTGGAAATACTCACTCATCTCATACAGATCCCGGGCAATAAGTGCTTTGAGCTGTAATGTGATGAGAGACTTGGATTTTTGATACTGCTCCTCATCAAACGCTATTGCGTCTATTGTTCCCATAGCGATCAGTTCTTCCAACAGAGACTCAGGTACAGTGAAATGTTGTTTGTATGCTTTAAATGTCGCATAGTCTTTTGTCAGTTGCGAACGATTGGTATCGACATAATTCATCGAAGCCCGATTAACCAAGCCTGTAGCCACCAATTTGCGGTGATATTCCGTATATTTAGTCGTATCCACCGGGATGAATACATCCGGCATGATACCTCCTCCTCCGTACACGATGCGTCTCGTTGTGAGCGTATTGTATTTCATTGAGTCAGGGAAATGGATACTATCCGCACTAATGAGTTCTCCCCGGTTGTAACGGTCGATCAGGTCATGCTGATAATCTTCTATTTTTCCGTTCTCATAGGGCTTTTGTATAGAACGTCCGGTGGGCGTATAATAGCGGGAAACGGTCAGGCGGATCATGGATCCATCGGGTAAGGGTATCGGCTTTTGTACCAGTCCTTTGCCAAAGGTACGGCGTCCCACGATAATACCCCGGTCCCAATCCTGTATAGCACCGGAAACGATCTCACTGGCGGAGGCAGAGCCTTCGTCCACAAGAACGATCAGGCGTCCTTCTTCAAATCCCCCTTTGGCTGTAGACTGTGCCTCTTCGCGCGGCTGTTTGGAGCCTTCGGTATACACGATTAGTTTGCCTTTGGGCAGAAACTCATCGGCCAGGTCGATAGCCGCATTGAGATAACCTCCTCCATTGCCTTGCAGGTCGAGAACAAGGTTTTTCATTCCTTGTTTCTTCAACTGGACCAATGCCTCACGGAACTCGTCTGCCGTAGAAATAGCAAAACGGTTGAGCTTGATATATCCCGTTGTTTTATCAGCCATATAAGCCGCATCAAGACTGTATACAGGTATTTTATCACGTATAATCTTGCATTCGATCAGTTCGGGTTCTTTGTTACGAAGCAATTTGATACGGACCTCTGTTCCTTTCGGTCCACGCAGCCGTTTCATTATATCACTCGTCTTCATCTTCACACCGGCAATCAAGGTGTCGTTCACCTGTATAATCCGGTCTCCGGCCAGTACTCCTACCTTTTCCGACGGACCACCGGGGATCACCTGGATCACATAAAGCGTATCGGTCAGCATATTGAACTGGATGCCAATGCCATCGAAATTACCTTGCAAAGGTTCGGTCATTTCTTTTGTTTCCTCCGGATCGAGGTAGTTCGAATGAGGATCCAATTTTTCAAGCATGCCGGTGATTGCCCCTTCCACCAGTTTGCTTTCATCGGCCGGATCTACATATAAATTGGATATGGCATACAAGGCCATTTGCAGCTTACGTGCTTCTTTGTTTGCATTTTGTGCACCTGCATACAAAGTCATGCCCATGATAAATAGAAATACTATTCCTTTTTTCATCTTTCTAAATTTTCAATACAATTCGGTCTCTTTCGGGACAAACATGGATATATCTTTTCCGTAACGCAAGAGTTCGCGTACGATACTAGAACTTATATGTGTATGTTCTGGTTCAGTAAACAGGATAAATGTTTCGATACCCGCCAATACCCGGTTCACATCCGCAATGCTCTTTTCATATTCAAAGTCATTCACTGTACGGATACCACGCAGTATAAACCGTGCCTGTTGCTCTTTGGCAAAATCGACAGTCAGAGAGTCATAGGGCATCACCGACACCCTGGGTTCCGTTCTATAAAGGTTCTTGATGGCTTCCATTCTTTTCTCAAGAGAGAAGTAGGTCTGCTTTTTGTCATTGATGCCAATGGCTATAATGATTTCATCGACGAGGTCCAAGCCACGGGTGACCAAAGACTGGTGACCGATAGTGAAGGGATCGAATGTCCCCGGGAAAAGAGCGATACGCTTCATACTATATCTTCTTCTACTACAAGATTATCAATAATAAAGACTTGTCTCTCCATCGTATTCTTGCCCATATAAAACTCTAACATTTCTTTTACCAGGTCTTCTTTTTTCATCGTTACGGGGTCGAGACGCATATCTTTGCCTATAAAGTGCTTGAATTCATCCGGTGATATCTCCCCCAGCCCTTTAAAGCGGGTAATCTCCGGGTTCTTTCCGGCAGCCTGAATAGCAGCCACACGCTCTTCTTCCGAATAACAATACCAGGTTTTCTGTTTGTTACGTACCCGGAAAAGAGGAGTTTGCAGGATATACACATGGTTGCGTTTGATGAGATCGGGGAAAAATTGTAAAAAGAAAGTCATCAACAACAAACGGATATGCATACCATCCACATCCGCATCGGTAGCAATGATTATTTTGTTATAGCGCAAACCTTCCAGGCCATCTTCTATATTCAGGGCCGCCTGTAGAAGGTTAAACTCTTCGTTTTCGTATACGATCTTCTTGGTCAGCCCATAGCTGTTCAGCGGTTTCCCCCGCAAGCTGAATACGGCCTGCAAATTCGGATCGCGGCTCTTGGTGATGGATCCACTGGCCGAGTCCCCCTCGGTAATAAAGATACTACTTTCTTCCTGTTTGTCTCCCCGGGTATCATTCAGGTGAACCCGGCAGTCGCGCAACTTCTTGTTGTGCAAGTTTGCTTTCTTGGCCCGTTCACGTGCCAATTTGGTCACACCGGCAATCGCTTTGCGTTCCTTCTCGGATTCGGTGATCTTGCGCAGCATGGCATCCGAGGTTTCCAGGTTTTTATGCAGGTAGTTATCCAGTTCTTTTTTGATGAAGTCACCGATAAATTTAGAGACTGTCGGTCCGTCCGGTCCCATATCCTTGGATCCCAGTTTCGTCTTTGTCTGGCTTTCAAAGACTGGTTCTTCCACCTTGATACTGATCGCTGCCACTACACCGGCACGGATATCGGAGTATTCAAAATTCTTGGCGTAATATTCTTTGATTACACGGCCCAAGGTTTCTTTAAAAGCGGAGAGATGGGTACCTCCCTGGGTGGTATGTTGCCCATTGACAAAAGAATAGTACTCCTCACCATACTGATTGCTGTGTGTAAGGACAACTTCAATATCCTCCCCTTTCAGATGAATGATCGGGTAAAGAGGATCGGTAGTCATATTCTCATTCAATAGGTCTACCAATCCGTTCCGGGAGAAGAATTTCTTCCCATTGTACAGAATCGTCAGGCCGGAGTTGAGAAAGACATAATTTTTCAGGAGGCTTTCGATGTATTCGTCTTTATAGGCGTAGTCACGGAATATCTCTTTATCGGGGATAAAATAAATCATCGTCCCGTTGCCCTCTCCTGTGGCAGTGATATCCGATTCGGCAGTGATATGCGCCCGGCTGTATTCCACCTGTTTCATCTCTCCATCGCGGTGGCTGGAGATCTGGAAATAACTACTCAGGGCATTGACGGCTTTGATACCGACCCCATTCAGTCCGACTGATTTCTTGAACGCTTTACTGTCGTATTTAGCTCCGGTATTCATTTTACTGGATACATCGACTACCTTTCCCAGGGGCACCCCACGACCGTAGTCACGTACACAGACAGTACCCTCTTCGATAGTGACCTCAATCGTCTTTCCATACCCCATCATATATTCGTCGATGGAGTTGTCGAGCACCTCTTTCAGGAGTACATAAATCCCGTCGTCGGCATAAGAACCATCTCCCAGTTTCCCGATATACATACCGGGACGCCGACGGATATGCTCCATCCAATCGAGGGTTTTTATATCGTCATCGTTATACGCAGTCTCTTGCTGTAAAGTATCGTTCAATTCGTTCATGATAAATTCGCTATGCTCATTTATAATTGACAATTGACAGTTGACAATTGACAATGAATAGTTTAATCGTCAATTAATCGTCAACTGTTTAATATACGCTCTTCGTGTCTTATGATGTTCCGTTTTGAAATAGTCCCATTGGGCTTGTACGGCATTGTTTGTTTCCAGTTCCGGGTTACTCTCTGCAAAAACGACACCCAACTTTTGATAGATAGGGATAAGGTCGTTGAAGAGGAGGGCATTTACCCCTTTGCCCTGGTATTCGGGAAGGATACCGGTAAGGTAGAGGTCGATCACTTTGGGTTTTGACTTTAATGTCTTCAATAAATAATACCATCCCAAAGGGAACATACGTCCTTTGGCCTTTTGCAAAGCATGGGAAAGGTTCGGCAAGGAAATACCGAAACCGACAACGGCATCATCCTCTTCGCGAATAATCAGGGTAACCAGCTCAAAACGAAGCATAGGGATGTATTTATTGACATAATAATCGATTTGCTTCTGTGTCAACGGGGCAAAACCATATAAGGGGGCAAAAGCCAGATTCAAGGTATCAAAAATCTTTTGCGCATACGGCATGACCTCTTTGGCATTCTTCACCTTTACGACTTTGAGACCGTATTTCTTTTTCACGATTTCACCGATGCGCAGGTGTTTTTCCGGGATCTGCTCCGGGATATATATCTTGAACTCATGCCAGTCCTGGTCTTTCTGAAAACCGATACGTTCGATTTGTTTGGGATAGTAAGGGTAGTTATAGATCGTAGCCATGGTTCCCAGTTGATCGAACCCTTCCACGAGCATGCCTTCATTATCCATATCGGTGAATCCCATCGGACCATGCAGAGCGTTCATTCCCTGTGTTACGGCCCATTTTTCTACTGCTTCAAACAAGGCATCGACTACTTCCGAATCATCAATAAAGTCGACAAAACCGAAACGGGCATGTTTCTGATTCCAGGCCTCATTGCTTGGGCGGTTGATCATTCCGGCGATACGTCCGGCTATTTTGCCGTTTTTATAAGCGAGAAAATAGATGGCGTCGCAGACTTCGAATGCCGGATTTTTCTGTCTGTCCAATGTCTCCATCTCATCGTTAATCAAATCAGGGACATAATAGGGATTCTCTTTGTATAGATCAATGCTAAATCGAACAAAGTCTCTCAGCTCTTTTTTACTGGTTACCTCTTTTATTTCTACGCTCATTCGTCTACTTGTTTAATCCGCAAATTTAAACAAATTATTCGGCACATTGAAGAGCAGTAACTATTTAAAAACGTTATTTTACTTCCTTTATAGACCTTTCTCAAAATTAGCGACTCAGCCTAACCTGTTTCTCAACAGGAAAATACTATCTTTACTCCGTAAACAAAGAAATATCATGCCTTATGAAAAGAAATAAATCAAAAAGAAAAGATAAACCCGAAAATAAAGAAAAGAAAGGCCGCGCCAAACGCATGCGCAAAGAAGTAATGGTGCAATCCATTGTCAGCGCTTTTCAATCTTCCCCCAAAGAAGCATTTAACTATAAACAAATCAGTAAAATCATTGGTGTCGAAGCACAGGTACAAAAGATACAGGTTGCAGAGATACTGGATGTATTGGCCGCCGATCATTTTATCACAGAGATAGACCGGGGACGATACCGCCTGCACAGCCTGGGCACACAGGCAGTGGGTACCTTCGCCCGCCGGAGCAATGGGAAGAACTCTTTTATGCCCGAAGACGGAGGCAGCCCGGTATTTATCGCCGAACGGAACTCTGGTCATGCCATGGACGGAGACAAAGTAAGGGTACAGCTATTTGCCAAACGCAAAGGAGCCGAGGCCGAAGCCGAAGTGGTGGAGATACTGGAACGGAAAGAACGTACCTTTGTCGGCAAACTACAAGTAGCCAAAGGTTTCTCTTTCCTGGTAACAGAGAATAAGACCTTGGCAAACGATATTTTTATCCCCAAAGACAAACTGAAAGGCGGTAAAAACGGCGACAAAGCGCTCGTGCAAATCGTCGAATGGCCGGAAGGACAGAAAAATCCCATCGGACAAGTGATCGATATATTGGGACAGGCCGGAGACAACACCACCGAGATGCATGCCATCCTGGCCGAATTCGGATTGCCCTATAAATACCCGGTCGCCGTAGAAAAGGCGGCAGAGCGTATACCGGAGGATATTACAGAAGAAGAGATAGCCAAACGGGAAGACTTCCGGAAGGTTCTCACCTTTACGATCGACCCCAAAGATGCCAAAGACTTCGACGACGCCCTTTCTGTGCGCCAGTTAACCGATGGCAACTGGGAGGTAGGAGTACATATTGCTGACGTAACGCATTATGTAAAACCCGACAGCCTTATTGAACGGGAAGCTCAAAGCCGTGCCACCTCGGTCTACCTGGTCGATCGTACGATCCCTATGCTGCCGGAACGGCTGAGCAATGGCATATGTTCGCTTCGCCCCAACGAAGAGAAGCTTTGTTTTTCCGCTATCTTTGAGATGGATACAGAGGCCAACGTAAAGAAGTCACGGATCGGACGAACAGTGATCAAGAGCGATCGTCGGTTCACCTACGAAGAAGCCCAACAGGTCATCGAAACAGGAGAAGGAGATTGCCAGGAAGAGATCCTTATCCTTGATGCATTAGCGAAGAAACTTCGTGCCCGGCGCTTCAAAGACGGAGCGATCAACTTCGACCGGTATGAGGTGAAGTTTGAGATCGACGAAAAAGGGAAACCATTGAGTGTCTATTTCAAAGAATCAAAAGATGCCAATAAACTGATTGAAGAGTTTATGTTATTGGCAAACCGAACCGTAGCCGAATACGTAGGGATTCCTGAAAAAGGAAAAACGAAGAAGTCATTTGTATACCGTATCCACGAATCACCAAACCCGGAAAAGATGGAGAACTTCGCTACCTTTATCCGCCGCTTTGGTTATAAACTGAAAACAGAAGGAACCCAGGTAGATGTATCTAAAGGCATCAACCGTTTATTAGACAGTGCACAAGGCAAACCGGAAGAAAACCTGATCGAGACATTGGCTATTCGCGCCATGCAGAAGGCACGTTACTCGACAGAAAATGTAGGACATTACGGATTGGCTTTCGATTATTATTCTCATTTCACCTCCCCTATCCGCCGTTATCCCGATATGATGGTACACCGTTTGTTGGAACGTTACCTGGCAGGGGGACGGAGTGCACAAAAAGAAAAGCTGGAAGACCTTTGCGACCATAGCTCCAGTATGGAACAGGTGGCAGCCAATGCCGAACGTGCTTCTATCAAATACAAACAGGTAGAGTTTATGAGCGATAAACTGGGCATGGTCTTCGACGGAGTGATCTCTGGTGTGACCGAATGGGGATTATACGTGGAACTGAATGAAAACAAATGCGAAGGGCTGGTGCCTATCCGCGATCTGGATGATGACTTCTATGAATTTGACGATAAGAACTACAGCCTCATCGGACGACGCTCCAAACGCATCTATCGTTTAGGCGACCCGATCACAATCAAAGTAGTACAGGCCAACCTGGAAAGGAAGCAACTCGATTTTATGTTGGTAGAGTAAGTATTACTCACCTCCAAACAGACCTATGAGCCCACAGGTTATCAGAGCAACCCCTAATAACCCATAGAAGATACGTGCTCCTGAACGCCCTAGAGTCCGGACAATATATTCGGACTTCTGGGTCGTAAAGAACCACTCCCAATTAAGGCAGGAAGCCAATAGGGAGAAAAGACCGGCAAAAAGAAAAAGTCCCATACAAAAATAATCTGCCGTTTCCATCATCGTATCTGTTTGTTTTCGGAAAGCGTATTACCGGAGAGTCACCGTCCGCGTATGGTCCGGGTTCTCTACAATGTCAACATGAACTACATCGGAGGGCAAAAGCTCTTCGATCTTTTCCGGCCATTCGATAAAGCAAAGCGCACCGCTATAGAAATAATCTTCCGTACCAATATCTTCCGCTTCGCTGATTTTATTGATCCTGTAAAAATCAAAATGATAGATCAATTCCGCCGTTGTCTCACTGCGGTACTCATTGATAATGGCAAAAGTAGGGCTGTTTATCACATCTGTGACTCCCAATTCCTCGCAAATAGCTTTAATAAATGTCGTTTTACCGACTCCCATATTGCCGTGAAAAGCAAAAACCGTACGGTCGCCCATCTGCTCGATAAATGCACGGGCAACGGAGTTGATAGGTCCCTCCAAGGAGCCCGAGGGGGAAGATAAAATCATCTGAAGTTCCATATTCTCACTCATTTATATCTCTTATATGTTTCTTATTAGGCTTCTTTTTTCAAAGGGGACATTTATTTCGGATCCATCGTGATAAAAGGGATCATCATCTCTTCCATAGAGATCCCTCCATGTTGGAATGTGTTCTTATAATAAGACACATAATAATTGAAATTATTCGGATAGGCAAAGAAATCCTCATTCAGTGCAAATATATATTTCGTACTCAGGTTGGGAGATGGCAAACCGACCTTTGCCGGGTCACGGATCTCGAAGATCTCTTTCGGATTATAGTTGAGGTTTTTCCCCAGTTTATAGCGCAGGTTCGTGTTTGTGTTTTTATCCCCCACCACCTTGACTGCATTATCTACCCGTATCGTTCCATGGTCTGTAGTCAGGATAACCTTATACCCTTTCTCGGCTATCCGCCGGAAAAGCTCCAGGGTCGAAGAATGTTGAAACCAGGAACGGGTGAGACTGCGATAGGCCGCCTCACTCTGTGCCAGCTCGCGGATCATCTTACTCTCCGTGCGGGCATGCGAAAGCATATCCACAAAGTTGATCACAATCACATTCAATTGGTATTGCGTCAAAGAAGAGACCTGTGCCAACAGCTTCTCCCCATATTGCGAATCAAACACTTTATGATAAGAGAAGGTATATTTCTTACGAAAACGATCCAACTGGGTCTGGATAAACGGTGCTTCATTCAGGTTTTTCCCTTCTTCACTGTCTTCGTCCACCCAGAGTGCAGGAAACATCTCTTCGATCTGTGCCGGCATCAATCCGGAAAAGATCGAATTACGGGCATATTGGGTGGCAGTAGGCAGGATACTGTAATACAAGCTCTCATCGAAGGTAAAAGAATCACTCAACAGGTCTTTCACCACCTTCCATTGATCGAGACGGAAATTATCTATCAATATAAAAAACACCTTTTCGTCGTTATCCAACAGGGGGAAGACTTTCTTTTTGAAGAGGTCGGGGCTCATCAAGGGGCGGTTAGCCGGATCGAGTATCCATTTTTCATAGTTCTTCTTCACAAACTTACCGAAAGCATTGTTCGCTTCCTGCTTTTGCATCCGGAGCAGGTCGGTCATCTGTGTCTGTCCACTCTCCAGCTCCAGTTCCCAATAAACCAGCTTTTTGTAGACCTCCTGCCATTCCTCCGCGGTAAACGAATCGTTGATCTGCATCCCTATTTTGGCAAACTCCTGTTGATAGTTGACTGTGGTGGTCTCAGAGATGATTACATTTTTGTGTACATTCTTTTTGATTGAGAGCAATAACTGGTTCGGATTAACCGGCTTGATCAGGTAATCGGCAATTTTATTGCCAATGGCCTGGTTCATGATACTCTCTTCTTCACTTTTAGTCACCATCACCACCGGAATATCCGGGTTGATCTCCTTAATCACCGCCAAGGCATCCAGGCCACTAAGCCCCGGCATATTCTCATCCAGAAAGATAATATCGAAAGTCTCCTCCCGGGCACGATCAATCGCATCCTGTCCACTGACAACAGACACTACTTCATATCCTTTATCCTGTAAGAATAAGATATGAGGTTTCAATAAATCTATTTCATCATCTGCCCAAAGGATTCGTTCTTTCTTCATATTCATTCCATTTTTATCTACAGTTTCACAAAATTACGGGGAATATATGATAAGAGAACGTAAATTTCACTCTATTTTGTATATACTCCTCCCCTTTTATTTTAACTGTCGCTCTAATCAACCGTTCGGGTTTGCAGCATAGGAGATCAGGGAAGCATATAATCGAGATAGGACTTTTTCTTTTTGATAGGTTTGCCTTTGAGCGTATATCCTATGCTCCAATAGAGATACTGGGCTTTGCTGAAGCGGTTGGCTCGTATGCCGAAGGTGCCGAAGATATTGTCTTTTATATAGGCTTTGACTCCGAGTATCTGGTAGAGACGGTAATCGTATTTGTTTCCATGCAATAGGTTGTATCCGAGGTTGGCAAAGAAAGACATATAGGGGTAGGTTATTTCTCCTTTGAGGGATATTCCGACAGAGAACCGTTTGGGGAAATTGCCCAGTTTGACCCGGTCATAATAAACGCCGTCTTCCGGATGGAATTGCCGCCAGGCCTTGATGTCTGAGCTCTCATCGTAGGTTAGGTCAAGACTGGGACCCCATTTGTATTTGTAACTATGCACGAACATGGTAGCGTAACTGAAAGCAAAGACTTTGAAGTTCTTATCCAACAGGCGGGAAGGCAGACCGGTGCCTACGGTATCCACCCGTATTTGGCGGGAGGAAGAGGTGAAGGTGAAATCGTAATCGATCCGTTTTTCCACCGGAGGGATTGTCAGGTCTTTTTTGTTTCCGTTGTAGATTGGATTTCCGTGGAAGTTGTAAACCAATTCCACAAAGGGCGAGATCATGTTCAATCCCTTGTTGGGCAATTGGTAAGCACCGTTGGAGAAATGGGAAAGGCCTACACCGTAATGCAGGTCCCATTTGTCGGAGAGGCGATGTTTGAGATAGGCATTTACGCCGACGTGTATATTGACCGAAGAGCCTAAAGCGATATTATCCGGATTATCAAAAGCATCATACGCTTTCCATCCAAAAGACATGCCGAGGTTGAGTTCGTACTTCAAAGAAAGGCGGGGGTTGAAAGTATATAAGTCTGCTCCCCGGAACAGGTATAAAGAGATCGGATTGCCCAAGGCCCGTTTGTTAAAGAACTGTGCGGAATAGACCCCTACTCCGTAATAAGGCATTCCGTAAGCGATATCCTGCCAGGAGTCACCGGAAGAGTAGATACCGTATTTCACAGACAAGGAGGCATAAGCAGGCAGACAGCCTTCGTTAATGTATTTGTTTGTAGGAAGGACAATGCCTCCGGCTCCGTTGACGGAGAGGAAGCTCGGATCTTTTCTTTTCTGGGGGGGAATAGTATCTGTCACCTCTGTGTGCGCTGCCCCTATATTTCCTGCGAGAAACAGGAAGAGAAGGAGCAGTAGGTAGGGATGTCGCATGTGTTTATATTGTTTTATCGCAGAAGGTGTCAAAATAGATTGTAATTGGTGCGCAATACTTTAAATTCGGTCCGGCGATTGATTTGGTCGGCTATCTCCTGTTGTTCCGGGGTAAGACCCAGAATGAATTCTTCGGTCAGCACATCTCCTTCATTCAGAAAATCAATATTTTCCGCCATCTTCTTATGGATTGTCTTAGGCACATTCTCACCATATCCTTTGGCTTCCAATCGGTCTTTTTGAATACCTCCGGCTATGAGGTAATCGACTACCGCTTGAGCCCGCCGTTGGGCCAGCCTTTCGTTGTATAGGTCGGTACCTTTGCGGTCGGTATGGGCACCCAATTCGATGGTTACATTCGGATTGTCATTGAGCATTTTAATCATTTCATCCAGAGCCTTTTGTGATTCGGGGCGAAGGCTGGCTTTGTCGAAATCATAAAAGATATTTTCGATCACTACCGGTTCGTGGATAGGAGAAAGGAAAAAGTCAACGGTATAAGTTTCGTTTGCTTCTTCCGGTCCGGTTTTGAGTTCGAAATTCTGGTTGAGGAAACCGCGGCAACTGGCCATCATCACGTAGCTGATGTCTCTCTCCAGCTCTACCCGGTAGCTCCCGTCTTTTTTGACCGGCACCCGTACGTTGAGCCCGTCTTTGCCGACAATACGTATGGTGGCATCTTCTACGGGATAATCATTGACATCCATGACGTATCCTTCGATAAAGATGGTCACTGTCGGGTATTCAAAAGAGTATATATGGTCGAATCCGCGGGCATCGTTGCGGTTGGAGCTGAAGAAGCCTTCTTCTTTTTTCCCGGCAAAGGTGATGCCGAAATCATCGGCCATGGAGTTGATCGGTGCTCCCATATTGACGACATGCCAATAGCCGGTACTGTCTTGGGTGGCTTTGAATATATCGAGTCCTCCCATGCCAGGATGTCCATTGGAAGCGAAGTAGAGGGTGACAGAGTCGCGGGCATAAGGGAACATCTCATCTCCCGGAGTATTAATTTCTGCTCCGAGGTTTTCCATCGGTCCGAAGTCTGCCCCAATGGCACGGGCACGGAAGATATCTTTGCCACCAAAGCCTCCGATAGCATCGGAAACAAAATAAATATATTTTCCGTCCAGGGAGATCGAGGGGTGTCCCAGGGCGGTCACAGAGTCTTTTACCAATCCTACACGCTGGCCCTTACTCCATTGGGCACTGCTTCTACTGGAACGATAGATCTCTGCCGTCCGGTGTTCCTGTGGGTCTTGGGCACAATAGGAGTAATACATCGTATTGCCATCGGGAGTAAAAGAAGGGGTTCCTTCGTCAAATTCGGTATTTATATCTCCTTCCACCAGGACAGGGGTTTGCCATACACCGTTTTCATTTTTTTTGACAAGGAAGAAATCGTTATTGTATTGTCCGGTGACGGCACTGATAACAGCGTCTTTCTCTTTGGTACGGGAAGAGGCAAAGTATAATTGGTCATAGTCCGTACCGGTCAGCATGGGGCTGAATTCTCCGCGCCGGGAATTGAATTTTTCCATCCGGCGTACGATGTAACGGGTAGGGTTCTTTTTCCAGTCCTGTGCCTGTTCGCTTCCTTTGATGCCGTTCATAGCCAACAGGTTACCCGGGTTTTCAATCAGGTAATCATGGTAGTACTTGATTGCATCTGCATATTTTCCGTTTTTTTGGTTCATCTGTCCCAGGCGGAGATAGAGAATGCTATCCGGATAATTATAACGCATAGCATTGACATAACCGCTTATTGCCCGGGGAGTATTGTTGATCAGGCGGTTGCATTCAGCCATGCGGAAAGCAACATATCCCCGTAGATCTCTCTTCTTAAGAGAAGTCTTCTGATAGATCTTACGGTACATGGAGGCCGCCTCGTAATATTCTCCAATCCTTTGCTTTTCTTCCGCATCAGCTAATTTTACTGTCTTACAGGAAAAGCAGAGGGAAAGAGTACATAAAAGGAGTATACAATATGTCAAATACGTTTTCATCAGGTACATTTATGCTAAAGGGTACAAATATAGTGAAAGCCGAATACAGAGCCAAACTTGTTTGAATTATGCCAAGGCGCATCCTATATTCTACAAATATACAGAAAGATATCATTCCCTATATAACGAAAAAGAAAGGGGCTTATTGCATCTTGTGGTTTAAGCCGTTAGCCCTTTTGTTTCAGTGAATGCAGAAGTGATCGTAGGCCTATCTCTTACCTTCTGTTTCAGCGGACGGTGTAAAAGGGTATAAAAGGATAGAATGTATAAATTGTCCATAGAATACAGGGTGTAACCGGAACAGTTGAAGAGGGATATACCTGATTTTTGGCGGGGTTATTTTAGTGTTGATAGCTATCATCACTACTAACGATAGCTATCATCAGTAGTAACGATAGTTATCATCAGTACTGACGATAGCTATCAACAGTAGAATCATCCTACACTTTGCATATATAAACTTATGATTATCAATCAGATAAGAAGTTTTGTGTGCGATAAATAAGTCACCTGTATATGCAAGCTACCTGTATATATATCGTTATCTTATTAAAAATAACCCAAATACCAACTGTGTTGACCGGCACTATCTCAGCTCCTCTTCTTGGATAAGAAGAGGGGGACCGCCGGCGTAGCCGGGGGTGGAGCAGTTTGATGTATTATCACATT
>NZ_QVMG01000012.1:0-87373 GCF_010500925.1 Parabacteroides sp. 52 | reverse complement strand
AGTCACTAATAATTAATTGTTAATTATAAATTGTAAATTATAATCTTTCACGCTTCACCCATCGTTCATCACTAATCACTAATCGTTAAACGTTCATCACTAATCGTTAATCGTTAATGATTAATTACCGATTACAACAACAACGAACTATCCCCATAACTCAGGAAGCGGAAATCGTGGGTTAAGGCATAATCATAGAGCATTTTCCAGTTTCCTTTGACAAAAGCAGAGACGAGCAGAAGCAAAGTGCTTTGGGGCTGATGGAGGTTGGTGATGATTCCTTGCACGATCTTAAACGTATAACCCGGAGCAATCATTATTTGTGTTGCGGTCACCAGGCGGTCTGTCTGTGTGTTGTCGAGGTAGTCCAGGATATGTTGCAAGGCCTCTTGGGGGGAGAGAGTATCTTGGGGCTCTTTGTAAGGAGCCCATTGATCGACCACCATCTCTTCGGCAGTTGCCTGGGGGTGGGTGGCGAGGTACGTACCGATGTAATAGAGACTTTCCAGGGTGCGTACCGAGGTGGTACCTACGGCAATGATCTTGCCGGGATTCTCTTTTATGTGTTGGATCGTCTGGCGCGATACGGAGATAAACTCGGTATGCATCTCATGGCCTTCGATCGTTTCGCTTTTTACCGGCTTGAAGGTTCCGGCGCCTACATGTAGGGTCAGTTCTTCGCGGACAAAGCCTTTGGCGTCAAGAGCAGCCATCACCTCCGGGCTGAAGTGCAGTCCGGCTGTCGGAGCGGCCACCGAACCTTTTATCTTGGAATAAATGGTTTGATAGGTTTGCAGGTCGCTTTCCTCCGTATCCCTGTTGAGATAAGGAGGGATGGGCAAGACCCCTGTGGCATCCAGTAATTCAGCAAAAGTATAAGTCGGTTTATCCCAGGTGAACTCAATCAGGTGGGTATCTGCGGCACTTTGTAACTTTTCAGCGTAGAGGGTGATCGTGTCTTCACCGATCTGTACTTCTTTTGCCAACCGCCCTTCTTTCCATTTCTTGAGATTACCGACCATACAGGTCCAGCGGCATCGTTCTGTTTGCTGAAAGACCAGGGCGTAGTCGTGTGGATCGACCGGTTCCAGGCAGAATATCTCTATCCGTGCACCTGTCTCTTTGTGGAAAAGCAGGCGGGCCTGAATGACCCGCGTATTGTTAAACACCAACATCGCACCGGAAGGCAGGTAATCTGTTATCTGTTTAAACCGGCCTTCGTTAATCTCTCCTTCTTTATACAAAAGAAGTTTAGACTCATCCCGCTTGGCTAGAGGGAATTTGGCTATCTTCTCCTCCGGTAGCGAATAGTTATAATCCTCTATGCGAATATGTTGTATCGGTGTATTCATTTATCCTTTCTACTGATTGCGTTGCAAAAGTACGATAAAATACCTAACAATGGGGAGAGGGTGCTTTAGAAAAAAGCGTAGCTTTGCAGAAGGATCAATCGGTTTTAAGTAAACGGTTTTATTATGGCACATAATCATAATCACGGCGAAGGACATGGTCATCATGCCCATCATTCCCATGAATTGAGCTCGTTGAACAGGGCTTTCATCTTGGGTATAGGATTAAATATAGTCTTTGTCCTGGCAGAGTTTGGTGCAGGTTTTTGGTTTAACTCACTGGGCCTTTTGTCCGATGCCGGTCATAACCTGAGTGATGTGGCCAGTCTGGTACTGGCTATGCTGGCCTTCCGCTTGGCCAAAGTTCATCCTACCTCAAAGTATACGTATGGATATAAAAAAAGTACGGTATTGGTTTCTTTATTCAATGCCGTGATTCTGTTGATAGCCGTAGGCATCATCCTTGCAGAAAGTATCGAAAAGTTTATCCATCCCCAACCCGTAGAAGGAGGAGCTATCGCCTGGGTAGCAGGGATCGGGGTGTTGATAAACGGGTTTACAGCCTGGTTGTTTATGAAAGACAAAGACCGCGACCTGAATGTAAAAGGTGCTTATCTGCATATGGCAGCAGACGCCCTGGTCTCTATCGGGGTGGTTGTTTCCGGTATAATTATTATTCACACGGGATGGTATATTATTGACCCGATTATCGGGATCGGGATCGCTCTGGTTATCATCTATTCAACCTGGGATCTGTTGAAAGACAGTCTGCGCTTATCCCTCGACGGTGTTCCGACAGGTACCAGCCTGAAAGAGGTGGAAGAGATTATGCAATCCGTCGGCGGAGTAGAGAACGTGCATCACCTGCATATCTGGCCGATCAGTACGACCGAGACTGCGCTTACGGCTCATGTGGTCATACCCGATCTAACGCTTATGGAGAGAATCAAAGAACAGATAAAAAAGCAACTGAATGAGGCCGGCATACAACATATCACTCTTGAATTTGAATTTCCTAACAAAGCCTGTCCGGATGGGTGCGGGCCTTTGTTGAGTAAGGATTAAGTGATGCATACTGATTTATTACACATAAAACAGGGACTACCGGAGGGAGTGACAGATATTGTATTACATACCTGTTGTGCTCCTTGTTCTTCCGCTATTATTGAATGTTTGTTGGCCAATGGCTTACGTCCTGTCATTTTTTATTTCAACCCGAATATATATCCGTTGGAGGAGTATGAACTGCGGAAAAATGAATGTACCCGGTATGCACAGGCCCTGGGGTTGACTATCATTGACGGCGATTACGATCATGCCGGATGGCGAACGGCCATGGAGGGGTTGGAGAAAGAGCCGGAGCGCGGCCGCCGTTGCCTGCATTGTTTCAGGCAACGTCTGTTGGTCACAGCCTGTTACGCCAAGGAAAATGGATATACAGTCTTTACCACAACCCTGGCTTCTTCCCGGTGGAAGAGTCTGGAACAGATCCATGCTGCCGGACAATATGCGGCAGCAGCTTATCCGGGAACCTTCTTTTGGGAGCAGAACTGGAGAAAAGGCGGACTCAGTGAACGCCGGAAGGAGTTGATCGCCCTGCATGCCTTTTACAACCAACGCTATTGCGGTTGTGAGTTTAGTATGCGGAGTGATAAGTAATTTCAAAAGTGAACATTTCTTTTTATACATATGTTATTGTTTGAAAGGAAGATCAACTGTATGGAAAATAATATATTCATTCCCTTTTTACTGACTCTTTTTGCCGGTTTGGCTACCGGCATTGGCAGCCTGATTGCTTTCTTTGCCAAACAAACCAATAAGAGATTCCTTTCTTTCTCTCTGGGTTTATCTGCCGGAGTTATGATCTATGTTTCGTTTGTAGAGATTCTTCGTCAGGCGGAAGAAACATTGGTGGCAGAGATGGGCGTAAAAGAAGGTATGGGAATGACCGTATTGTTCTTCTTTGCCGGTATCCTGTTGATCGGCATTATAGACCGTCTGGTCCCTTCTTTTGAGAATCCCCACGAGGTACGCTCAGTAGAGAGTATGCAGGCTCCTCCGCCTAAAACCAAACTTATGCGCATGGGGTTGATGACGGCATTGGCTATCGGTATCCATAATTTCCCGGAAGGGATAGCCACCTTTACGGCTGCCATAGAAGATCCAGCCTTAGGCATAGCCATTGCTGTGGCTATTGCTATCCATAATATACCGGAAGGAATTGCTGTGTCTGTGCCTATCTACTATGCAACAGGCGACAGGAAGAAAGCATTTTACCTCTCTTTGTTGTCCGGCCTGGCCGAACCTATAGGAGCTCTTTTGGCCTACCTGGTATTGATGCCTTTTATGTCGCCCGCGGTTATGGGTTGTGTGTTTGCGGCTGTGGCAGGCATTATGGTTTTTATCTCCATGGATGAGTTACTCCCCGCTGCCCGTGAATATGGGGAACATCATGTTTCTATCTACGGTCTGGTTACCGGAATGGCTATCATGGCGCTTAGCCTTATCTTATTGGCAAAGCCTCTCTGAGCGTCGAATCGGTTATATACACACACTTTTTCAGAAAAGGTATACCAAAAGGCCGACAAGGCGGTGGTTGGTTACCGAATGGGTATCTTCTATCTTGCCGTTGCGGGCGTTCGGACTGCCATAATAAGCTGTTGAGGGAGAATATTCAATACCTATCCTCCAATGAGGGAGGTTATAGGAGATACTCGCGTTGAGAGTAAATAACTGATCGATGTCCAATCCTCTTCCGTACTTTTCGGAAGAAACCATATCGTGGGTGGTTCCTAAGTTTTTGGAATACCCGATAAAAAGGGCCGGTTTCCATTTATTCCCGTAAGTGAAATTGATCCAGGAAGTGGAATGACGGAACGGAGTATATTGCTGCTCTCCGTTTGCCGGGTCGATGGAACGTATGCCGTATCCACCCATCATCAATGTATGATCCAGTGCGGAGGCCAGGAATGTCTTCGCAGCCACGGTAAAAGAACGGCCTGTATATTTCACATGTGCCTCATAAGAAAAGGTGGTCATGCGTTCCTCTACTTTGTACGATTGTTCTTTCCAGGAAGAAACAGTACGGGGTTTCAAGGAGATCATATGCATACCTGCACCGGCTAACCAACCGGTGGAAGAGATGTAATCAACCCCTATATATAATTCGGGAACACAACTGTTCTTTAAATAAGTAGAGGAACCTCCGGAAGGACCGTTGGAGGTATATTGCAGTTGCCAGATCGTTGCAGCCGTAAGTTTTATTTTATGCGGCATATACTCGAAACGAAACTGCGGGCTTCGGTTGAAAGGCTGAAAAGGAGATCCTGTCGAAAGCCCTAATATATTCGGTGAGACGGAGCCAAAGAGCGGATGCCAGGTCTGGCCGAGTAATAGACTGTATTTCTCCCAATGCAACTGCACATAAGCCTGGCGGATACGCAACATCGTGTTGCTGGGCGAGAAACCACCGAAGTCTGTTTCTACCTTTGCCGACGAACGGGCAGAGCCTAAACGTGGCCCCGTAAGGTCGACACCGAGGCGGGTCGTGAACACATTGAAACTGGCACTGGGTGTTGCATGCAGGTCTTTCCCGTTTGCATCCGGCATCTTATCCAACGGATAAAGATGAAATATCCCTTCAATGGGGGCAGAGTTGGCACGCGTATCATAAAAAACATCCCCCCGGATAAATCCATAAAAAGTATAGGTAAAGTCTTTGCTTTGTGCAGAGGCTGAACATACGATAAAAATGCTTATCAGAAAAAATAAAACGCTTTTCATCATTTCTCCATTTATCATTTGTCAATCAGGGCGCAAAGATATACATTTTTACGTATTCCTATTGAAGAACGAAATTTTATTTGTTCCTTTGCTGTCAACTTGTAAGCCTTTTGGCTTAAATAGGATTAAACATGTAAACTATAATAGTGAAATGAGTACGAAAAAGTTTTTATTAGAGGAGAAAGACATACCAACTGCCTGGTATAATATTGTTGCCGATATGAAGAACAAACCGCTTCCTCCTTTAAATCCCCAGACAAAACAACCCTTGAAACCGGAGGATCTCTACCCTCTTTTTGCCAAAGAACTGTCGGAGCAGGAATTGAACCAGACAGACCGTTGGATTGAGATACCGGAAGAGGTGCGTGAACTATATAAAATCTACAGACCCACTCCTTTGGTACGTGCGTATGGATTGGAGAAAGCCTTGGATACCCCTGCTCATATCTATTTCAAGAACGAAAGTGTGAGTCCTATTGGCTCTCATAAACTGAATTCAGCTATTGCACAAGCCTATTTCTGTAAAAAAGAAGGGGTTACCAATATCACTACGGAAACAGGAGCCGGCCAATGGGGAGCGGCCTTGTCCTATGCCGCGAAAGCATTCGGACTGGAACTGGCCGTATATATGGTGAAGATCAGTTACCACCAAAAACCGTATCGCCGCTCTATCATGCAAACATTCGGTGCGCAGGTAATCGCCTCGCCCAGTATGAGTACAAAAGCGGGACGTAAGATATTGACTGAAAACCCGAATTATCAAGGGAGCTTGGGCACAGCGATCTCCGAGGCAGTAGAACTGGCTATGCAGACACCTAACTGTAAGTATACCCTGGGCAGTGTGTTGAATCATGTGATGTTACACCAGACTGTGATTGGCCTGGAAGCGGAGAAACAAATGGAGATGGCGGGTGAATATCCGGATGTAGTGATTGGCTGCTTCGGTGGCGGGTCCAACTTCTCGGGCATTACCTTTCCTTTCCTGCGTCATAAATTAACGGATGGAAAAGATATACGTATTGTAGCAGCCGAACCGGCTTCTTGCCCGAAACTGACACGCGGACAGTTTCAGTACGACTATGGAGATGAGGCCGGATATACTCCGCTTCTGCCTATGTTCACCCTAGGACATAACTTCGCACCGGCAAATATTCATGCCGGCGGATTGCGGTATCACGGAGCAGGCTCTATCGTCAGCCAGATAATGAAAGACGGATTGATGGAAGCTGTTGATGTGAAACAATTGGATACGTTTGAAGCGGCTACCTTATTTGCTGCCACAGAAGGTATCATCCCGGCACCGGAATCGTCTCATGCCATTGCTGCCGCTATCCGGGAAGCCAACCTGGCGAAGGTAGAGGGAAAAGCAAGAACCATCCTTTTCAACCTCTCAGGACATGGACTTATCGATATGGCTGCGTATGACCAATATATATCCGGTGACCTGACGAACTACGAATTATCCGATCAGGAACTGAACAAAAGCCTTTCCGGATTGGAACATATAATCTAATAAGAGATTCTTTCTTTCGATAGATACGATCCAAACATAACCTATACGGCTATTGCAACTCTTGCGATAGCCGTATTTTTTTTGCCTGAGTGACACTCCGAACAAGGGATTAATCCGAAAAATTGAAAATACAACAGCCCGGGCGGCGATATAGGAAATAAGGATATTTACGGTTTGGTTAAAAAAAGCCGCCCGAAACTGTTGGTATTTATTATTTTACTTTAAACTTACCGGAATAGGATTTGCCCTGTTTGTCCGTACATTGATAGAAATAGATACCGGGAGTATATCCCGTTGGAGAGAGAATATATTCTTCCTCATTCTCTACCTTATAACGGCCCAGTTGTATCCCGGCTGTATTATAAATCTGCATGGAGATTATTCCCAAGTTATTAAAATCAAAACAAATGGTATTATCCAACCGATAAGAAACCTTTATCTCTTTCCTTTCGGTATGGATCGGCTCTATGTCCGTAGGGTAAAAAGAGGGAAAGTCTTCGTTGAAATATAAAATTTCCCCTTGGTGTTTGAATCCGATTAATTTATTAAACTTATAATTATGCGTAGGGTAAATCACTCTACTACAAAAAAATAAACCATTCAAACTGCCTATACCTTCAATCCATTCTATTTGAATTTCCCAATCACTCTCTAAAGTAAATTTCTTTCGCACATTCGTTGTATTTGTCCATTGGTAAAACGGGTTCTGCATTTATGTGGTGCGTAATTCATGTAATAGATGTAAAAATAAATACTAAAAATAAGTAAATTTTTGTTTTCATAAGATTCAATTAATTGTAAAATTATACTTTAAATTCAAATACCGTTTTATTTAAGATGAAAATATCTATAAACAGACAGAAAAAGAGGTCAAAAAATGAAATCCCCCATTAATACTCCGCATCTATGTGTAAGTATAAGGGAATAGGCTCCTTCTTGTAAGGAAAATGGAATAGAATAAGTTGATTTACCCTGTGAAGAGATCACCTCTTCAAAGACCAAACTACCCTTGGAATCGATGATTTTTACCTGTAGGTGGGTGATTGTTTTAGAAAAGACCAAGTCAATCGTATTCCCATGAAGGAAAGCGGTAGGACGAGAAGAGAAAAGTGAACGCGGACTACTATCATTCCATTCTCCTTCTATCTCTATTTCTTCAGCAGGAATAGGAAAATCATCATCGTCTGTTTCTGCATAAGAGAAAGAGGAAAAGGATGAAAATCCAACAAAGAGGATTAAAAAAAATAATTTTAACTTCATGATTTTAAAATTTGTTTATCCAAAGTTAAATTACAAATTCCTTTCCTCCATGAAATAGTGGGTTCTTATATTCACATTCGTATTCACATTCTGTTTTATACATTAAGAATCAATCGTTTATCTATTCCTCATACAAGGATTAGAAAAGGGAATGAATAAACGATTGCAGGTCTGTTATGGCAGAATTTACCTGAAATAATTTTTCAAACAAACGTCTTTTTCGCATGGAAGTAGCAGTAATTGAAGTAGATAATAAGTGTCCGATATCGGATGTCCCCATATCTGTCTTTAAAAGATAACAGATTTGCAGATCCGTTTCCGTAATTTGGGGTAAATAATGAATAAGGGTTGATCTAAAATTAGGGTAATAGATATTAATTTCGCAGATAAGTTCATTCATGTTCTCTTTGGTGATTTCCCCTAAATTTGTGGTGTTATGAAATAATTTATAAATGGATGTTTGTTTAAATAGGATGTCTATTTCTTTCTTATTAATTTGCGCGTTTTGTACTTGTTTCATATTCAGTTCCAAACGTTTTTTCTCCCGAAGATAATCATCCATATTGGATGCAGACGTTTTCAATATATGTTCTAATTCGTTTATTCGGTATTGATCTTCTTCTACCTTTTTTTCTTTTTTCTGATGTTCTTTTAACATCTTCTGATAGTGGTTCTCCCATTCTTTCTCTTTTTTATGCGAAGTGCGTATATACCAGAAGAAAAGGAAAAGGATGCAGGCGGAGAATAAAAACACAAGAGCCAGATCACGTTTCAACAATGTATTCTGTAGCTGACTAAGAGTTATATCTTTCTCCATCAACTGATAGTTGTAAAGTTGTTCGGTTTCACGAATTGCGTTCGTATGCTTTTGCCGGGCAATTAGGGTTTCTATATCGCTGTATCTTATATGTAATGCTGCATATTTTTCCCATTCTTTTTTTTGTTTGGCTATTTTTATTTGTCCCAATAAAGAAGCTGCCTGGGTAGTCAGTTGCTTGCTTTTTTCACTTTCCTGCAGATAATACAAGGCAGTGTCAGGGTTTGTCTGCAGATAAAACCGCCCCAATGTCAAACAAGTGGTATAATAATCAATAGAATCGTTTACACAAGAAAGAGCCTCCTGCAGATAACTTTGCGCTTTGTTTGATTCTTTTAATGCGATATGGCAATTGCTTAATTCTACCAAAATAGAGGGACGGCTTATCTCATCAGCGTTTTCCAATGCCTCTGTATAATAAGTAATTGCTTCATCTATTTTACCCAATTGGCGATACACCCTTCCCATGTCTCGTAAAACAAAAGAGAGACCTTTGGCATTTTCTGCTTTTTTCATATAATCGAAAGCGTCTTTCAAATAAGGTAGCGCTTTGTCATAGACGCGTTGACGTGTATACAAACTTCCTATATGATCGTTTATCAAGGCTAACAAATAATTATCCGTCTTATGGGCTTCTATTCCCAACGCTTTTAGATAATACTCCTGGGCCCGTGGAGCATCTCCCAGATCCTGGGCAACTCTACCGATATAGTAATAGGCAAGTAGCAGGCGATCGGGATTTTCTCCCTGTTCGTAATAGTCGACAGCAGCCCGGATCAACGAATCTGTTGTATGTTTCCTATACGTTTTATCCATCGCCTGTGTCACCAACAAATTCCATTCGGCCCGTTGGGCGCGGTTGAAAGAGGCGGTGGCATCCGCTTTTTTCAATAGGAGATAGGCAGTGTCGGGGTTTGTCTCCATCAGCGATTCTGCTTGTTGCAGCAAAAGCGTGGGGGGTACTCCTTTCTGGCAGCCCAAAAGCGAAGAGACAATGCACAGAAAAAGGACAGATAAGAGGATGTATGTTCCGCATTTCATAGATACAAGCGTTTTAGATAATGCCCGGTATTCACTGGGCGAATATCGGCTTTTTCTATCAATACACAAAAAAGAGGGCTGAACAAATTGTTCACAAAACCGGGAGTATTTTGTTGCCGATGGGCATCAACAGTATTGCCGATGCGCATCGGCAATATTGTCGAAGGGCATCGGCAATATTGTTGAAGCCCATCGGCAATAGAAATTCGGCTTGTATTTTTGTCCGATGCGTTTGAAATAATCTTAAAATTATGCCGGAGAATAAAAGCGGAAACGAATAAAGTGATATATTCGCGGATCGTTCGGCGATAGGGTTATATCCGGACGATTTTAAAAAAGAAGAGATTGACACGATCTATAAAAAGCGGCGTATATGGATGGAAGGTACTGGCTCTTTCAGGAGTATTGTTTTTTCTGTCTGATACAGCTTTGGCACAAAAAGAGATTGCAGGTAATACGCAAGCAGACTCCTCCTTCCTTTCCTGGAAAAAAGAAAGGGAAAAATCCGATCTTCTACCGGATGGACTGCGTCACCTTCCTTTTTCCCGTCGTTTTATCCATCGGATGGAAGCCGAATTACGCCCGGGATATATCGTACCGACAAGTTCTTTCCTGGAGGGAGAGAACGCCTTTTGGCGACCGATAGAGAGGTCTTTTTCAGGACATCTGAAATATTCGTTTAAGTATCATCCTTATACCTGTACCGATCGGATTTACGGGGGAGCTTATCAAGGGCTTGGCTTGGCTTATTATTCCCTGGACAACCGGAAAGAATTAGGCGATCCGATTGCCTTTTATTTATTTCAGGGGGCTCGCATCAGCCAGTTCAACCCTCGTTTATCCTTGAATTATGAGTGGAATTTCGGCTTGTCGTTCGGCTGGAAACCGTACGACTACGAATACAACTATTACAACAAGATCATCGGATCGAAGATCAATGCGTATATAAACCTGGGGTTTTACCTGAACCTGGCGCTTTCCCGTCAGTTTGACCTGACACCGGGCATCTCTCTGACGCATTTTTCCAACGGTAACACGCGGTTTCCCAATGCCGGATTGAATACGGTGGGGGTAAAGCTGGGTTTGGTTTATAACTTTAATCGCAAGGATCATACGCTTTCAAAGCCTTTCTTCAACACCCTTGTTCCGGAATTCCCCCGGCATATAAGCTATGATTTGGTTTTATTCGGTTCGTGGCGGCGAAAAGGGGTCGTTTCGGGAGATATGCATCTTCCTTCGCCGGAGGCGTATACGGTCTGGGGTTTCAACTTTGCCCCGATGTATAATTTCGGATACAAATTCCGTGCAGGCGTATCTGTTGACGGGATCTATGACGGCAGTGCCAATGTCTATACCGAGGATGGTTATACCTTTATCCGCCCTTCTTTAGACAAACAACTGGCTTTGGGTCTTTCCGGACGGGCGGAGTTTGTCATGCCTTATTTCACGGTCGGCATAGGGCTGGGAGCAAATATCCTGCAGGCAGGAGGCGACCTCAAAGCAGTGTATCAGATACTGGCGCTTAAGATTGAAATAACCCGGAGTTCGTTCCTGCATATCGGATACAGCCTCCATGATTTCCATGACCCCAACTGCCTGATGTTAGGCATTGGTTTCCGTTTTAACAATAAATATCCGACTTTACATCGTTGAGAGGGGGTATTCCCCCTCCCTCTTATTTGACGTTTATCTGCACATCGATATTTCCTCGTGTGGCACGGGAATAAGGGCAGAAGGCATGGGCTTCGTGTGCCAACTCTTCCGCTTCTTTCAGAGGGATCCCTTCTACATGGATATGCATCACGACGGATAATTTAAACCCATCACTCACTTTATGTATCGTCACCTCTGCTGTGACTTCGGGACGTACACGGAATCCTTTGGCAAGGGCTACATGCCCATAGGCTCCACTGAAACAGGCGGCATAACCTGCTGCAAATAATTGTTCCGGATTGGTATAGGCACCACCCGGGCCACCCATTTCTTTGGGTGGGCGCAACTGCAAATGAATGACTCCGTCTGCCGACTTCACTTCTCCGCTTCTACCTCCTGTGGAGGTGGCTACTGCTGTATACAATGCTTCCATACTGTTTTTTTATTGATGTATTTCTTCTCTGTCGCTTTTTAGGCGCTTTATTAGACAAACAATAGGGAGGGGGGATTGTTCCGCCCTCCTTTGACTTCTTTTAACTCCTTTGCCTCTTAACTCGCAAAGCGGGTACGAATATATTATTAACTTTGCCGATTAATTAGGAAAGAACATGGCAGACGATTTTGACATACGTAATCAGGAGATACCGGAAAATGAACGGGAATACGAAAATGCATTACGCCCGCTTTCATTCCATGATTTCAGCGGACAGGCGAAGGTAGTCGAAAATCTGAAGATCTTCGTGATGGCAGCCCGGATGCGGCATGAGGCCCTCGACCATGTCCTGTTGCACGGTCCTCCGGGATTAGGGAAAACAACCCTGTCGAATATTATTGCCAATGAGTTAAGTGTAGGTTTCAAGGTGACCTCCGGTCCCGTATTGGATAAACCGGGCGATCTGGCCGGGGTGTTGACCTCCCTGGAAGCGAACGATGTGCTTTTCATTGATGAAATACATCGGTTGAGTCCTGTTGTGGAAGAATATCTCTATTCGGCCATGGAAGACTACCGGATTGATATTATGATCGACAAGGGTCCCAGTGCCCGTTCTATCCAGATCGATCTTTCTCCTTTCACACTGGTAGGAGCCACTACGCGGAGCGGCCTGTTGACCAGTCCGTTGCGTGCCCGTTTCGGGATCAATATGCACCTGGAGTATTATGATGTGGAGACATTGACAAAGATTGTCTTGCGCAGTGCCGACATCCTGCATGTACGTTGTGAGCTGAATGCCGCCCGGGAGATTGCTTCCCGCAGCCGGGGGACCCCTCGTATTGCGAATGCCCTGCTTCGGCGGGTACGTGATTTTGCCCAGGTGAAAGGAAACGGAGATATCGATAAGGCCATTGCCTGTTATTCTCTAGAGGCACTGAACATCGACCGTTACGGACTCGATCAGATTGATAACCGTTTACTGACAACGATCATTGATAAATTCAGTGGTGGCCCGGTAGGACTGACCACCATTGCTACTGCCCTGGGCGAAGATCCAGGCACCCTGGAAGAGGTATATGAACCTTTCCTTATCAAAGAAGGTTTTATCAAACGCACCCCGCGCGGCAGGGAAGTAACCGAACTGGCTTATACCCACCTCGGACGCAAACGCGGCAGCGAGCAGGGCTTTTTATTTGATTGATTCGATGGGAGGAGGCATGAAACGACTGGCAAAAGACACAGCGATCTATGGAGTAAGTAGTATTGCCGGGAAGTTCTTGAACTGGTTATTGGTTCCGATGTATGTCAGGGTATTGCCCCATGCGGGCGATTATGGAATCGTCACCAACCTGTATGCCTGGGTGGCTCTGTTGCTTGTTGCCCTTACCTATGGTATGGAGACAGGTCTTTTTCGTTTTATCAATAAAAAAGAGGAGAAAGAGCCGTTGCGTGTGTATAGTACGACCCTGTTCAGTATCGGTTGTACATCGCTTTTATTCCTGTTAGCCGGCTTTTGCTTTCTTCATCCTATCAGTCATATACTGGGTTATGGCGATCATCCCGAATACATAGGTATGTTCCTGGGCATTGTGGCTACGGATGCTTTCTGTTCCATTCCTTTTGCCTATTTGCGCTACCAGAACAGACCCGTTCGATTTGCAGCGATTAAGTTGATGAATATATTCCTGAACATTGGATTGAACCTCTTTTTCCTCGTTCTCTGTCCCTGGTTGTATCTCCATATGCCCGGGCTTATCGATTGGTTCTATTCTCCCGATTATGGGGTGGGCTATATCTTTATTGCCAATGTTATCACGGTCATCGCCGTCTTTCTCTTTCTTTTGCCGGAGATCTTCCAGGCTTTTCGTGCCAAGGCGGACTTTCCGTTGCTCCGGCAGATGTTACGGTATTCGTTTCCGATCATGATCCTGGGGATAGCAGGGGTATTCAATCAGACGGCCGACAAAATCATTTTTCCTTTTCTCTTCGAAGACAAGGTCTTTGCCCAGGAACAATTGGGTATTTACGGTGCCTGTTTCAAGATAGCCCTGGTCATGGTGATGTTTATTCAGGCCTTTCGTTATGCCTATGAACCTTTTATCTTTGCCCGGAATAAAGAAAAGGGGGGGCATCGGGCGTATATTGAAGGGATGAGGTATTTCATCCTGTTCGGCTTACTCATCTTCCTGGGGGTTATGTTCTATATCGATCTATTAAAATATTTCGTGACGCCGGCATATTATCCCGGTTTGCGGGTAGTACCGATCGTGATGTTGGGAGAATTGTTTTTTGGTATTTATTTCAACCTCTCTTTCTGGTATAAGCTGACAGATCAGACCCATTGGGGTGCTTGGTTTTCAATGATAGGATGCCTTGCAACGGTATTGATCATTTTGCTTTTTGCCCGGGAATACGGGTATATGGCCTGCGCCTGGGCATCGTTCGTTTGCAACCTGTTGATGATGTTGCTCTCTTATTTTATCGGGCAGAAGAAATATCCGATCGCTTATGACCTGAAATCGGCATTTACCTATTTGGGGGTGGCGGCTATTTTGTATACTGCCGGCATGATGCCTGTGATCGAATCGGTATTCATACGGATCGTATACCGTACCTTTTTATTGATACTTTTTGTTACTTTCATCATAAAAAGAGACCTTCCCCTGCATGAACTTCCGGTCGTCGGACATTATTTCCGGAAAAAATAAATTGAAGGGAAGAAATAACAATGCATACAAATTATACATACAATTAAAATAGAAGTTATGAAAAAAATGTGGGCAAGTCTACTGCTATTCGTTATAGCAGTAAGCCAGATACATGCCGATGAAGGTATGTGGGTATTGAAAGAATTAAACAAGGTGAACCTGGCCCGTATGGCCGAACTGGGTTTCACCCCCTCGTATGAACAGTTGTATAGTGAGACCGATCCGTCCATTGCGCATGCAGTCGTTATATTCGGTGGCGGTTGTACAGGTATTACTGTTTCGCAAGAAGGCTTGTTGTTTACCAATCATCACTGTGGATACGGTTCTATCCAGAAGTTGAGCAGTGTGGAGCATGATTATTTGAAAGACGGCTTTGTTTCTCAACGCAAAGAAGACGAGCTGCCTGTGCCGGGATTAAGTGTTCTTTATCTGAAAGAAACGATAGATGTCAGCGACCGCGTGATCAGTCAGATCGAAGGCCTCGACACTGAGTTCGCCCGCCTGGCTGCCGCCGATTCTATCGGAAAGGCCATTTGCGACTCTGTCGGTAAAAACGAATTCCTTTCCGCCAGTGTGATTCCGTTTTATAACAACAACAAATATTTCCTGGTCGTATACGATGTTTTCCGTGATGTGCGTCTGGTATTTACCCCGCCCAGCTCAGTGGGTAAGTTCGGTGGAGATACAGACAACTGGATGTGGCCGCGTCATACCGGAGACTTCTCTGTGTTCCGTGTATATGCCGGAGAAAATAATTTGCCTGCCGCATACAGTGCCGACAACAAACCTTATCAGCCGAAATATGTTGCTGAAGTCTCTATCCAGGGATACAAAGAACACGACTATGCGATGACTATCGGTTTCCCGGGAAGTACCGACCGGTATCTTTGTTCCTGGGGTGTACAGCAACGGATAGAGAACTCAAACAAACCCCGTATTGCTGTGCGTGAAGTGAAACAGGAGATATGGAAAGAAGGCATGGCTGCCAGTGATGCCGTACGTATTAAGTATGCCTCTAAATTTGCCGGCAGCTCCAACTACTGGAAAAACTCTATCGGAATGAACCGGGGCTTGGCCAACCTGCATGTGATCGATCGCAAGAAAGAAGAAGAAGCCGCTTTTGCCGCCTGGGTAGCCCAAGACCCCAGCCGCCAGGAGAAATACGGAGAGGTATTGTCGCTGTTGGAAAACGGATATACTTCAACCAACGAATATGTAAGTATACAGACCTATCTCACCGAAGCGTTTTGGGGAGGTGCAGAGATTGTTCGCCTGGCACGTATGGTGCAGAGTGTAGATGTGAAAGGATCGACACCGGAAGAAATAGACATCTTCCTGGAAGATCGTATCCAGCCTTTCTTTAAAGACTATGAACCGGCGATGGACCAGAAAGTGTTGGCTGCCATGATGCAGATTGTAAAAGAATCGGTTCCGGCTGCTTACCTGCCGGATATCTATGCGAAGGTAGACAAGAAATACAAAGGAGACTATCGCAAATATGCGGCTGATGTGTTCCACAAAACGTCTTTATTGTCATACGATAAGATCGAAGCCCTGTTGAAAGATCCGAAAGCCTATAAGAAGCTGCAGAAAGATCCGGCAGCGGAACTAAGCCTCTCGGCATTGATGTCTATCTTTGAGATACAACAAGAGATGGGAAAATCGCATTATGACATCTCGAAGGGAGAACGTCTTTATTTTGCCGGTCTGAAAGAGATGCATCCGGAGAAAGCCCTTTCTTCCGATGCCAACTTCACGATGCGTCTGAGTTATGGTTCTATCCTGGGGTATCGTCCGTATGACGCTGCCTGGTATGATTATTTCTCTACGGAAAAGGGTATCTTTGAAAAAGAAGATGCTACCAGCGATGAGTTCTGGGTGCAACCGGAAATCCTCGAATTGATAGGCAGTAAAGACTTTGGCCCTTATGCCAATGAAAAGGGGAATTTGCCTCTTTGTTTCCTTTCCAACAATGACATTACGGGAGGGAACTCCGGCAGCCCTGTGTTTGATAAAAACGGACGGGTGATCGGTTTGGCTTTCGATGGTAACTGGGAAGCCATGAGTGGAGATATTGCTTTCGAACCGGACTTACAACGGTGTATCAATGTCGATATGCGCTACATACTCTTTATGATCGATAAATGGGGAAAATGTCCTCGCTTAATTGAAGAGCTCAAGTTGGTGAAATAAAACCTTTCTCCGGCATAAAACAAAAGTTCCTCCGGCGTGAAACAAATGTTTCATAACCGGAGGAACTTTTGTTTCAACCCGTTTTATTTGCCCATGAATGTAACCGTTCTGCCTTTTTCCTTTTTGGCTTTTTGACCGATCTCAAACCTTTGGTCCTTCACCTTCCCCACAATAAATTCAGGAATATTATACGATTTCATGAAACGATGGTAGAAGTCCACCTCTTTCTGAGGTAATAGGAAGGGTTTCTCTGCCTGTCCCTCTGCATTGATATACGTCATATAGGGACGTGTATAAAGTCCGTCGATCCGTCGGCTGCTGAATACCACCCAACGGCTGTTACTGCTCCAGGAATGATAACTCTCTACATCCGGACTATTGGCTGCTTCTAAAGGATAATGTGCGCCTGTCGACAGGTTTATCATATAGAGGTCGGCATCTTTGTGCCAGATAGAGAAATTCCCGTAATCCGCTAAGGTATACAACAGATACTTTCCATCGGGAGAGATGCGGGGGAAAGAGACGCTGCGTCCCTGTAAAGGGGCATTATACAAGGTGTCAACCGTTGTGCCGAAGCGACGGTTTTCCGCATCAAAAGAGATGGCACACAGGCTGTATTTCACCTCCTCGAAGTCCTCCGGCAGATGGCAGGAATCGGCAGAACAGAAATAGAGCGTTTTCCCATCCGGCGAGAAAGTAGGGAATGTCTCAAAAGACTTTTTTGAAAACAAGAGGGGAGAGGTGATGATATCGTGTTTCTCCGTGTCGTATACGACCACGTCGGACTTATGGTCGAACACCTCTACCCTGTTCGAATGGTTCATATGAAAGGCCTGTTTGGTATCATTCACCGAAAAGGCTATATACCGTCCTTCGGGATGCCAGTAGGGATAAACCAGGGAAGAGATGGTGTAATTGGTTTGGGTGTTTAATTTTTCTATCTTTTCACCGTCTATGAGTATCGTACAGCCAATTTTTCCACGCATATGGAACACCATCTTGTCGGGTTGCTGCATGCGGAAAGAGTGGCAGTTCATACAGTTTCCTTCGCTCAGCTTATTCTCCATGATCGCTGTTTCTTTATAACTTTCAAGGTTACGCTGGTAAATACCCATCTTATTCCAAAGTTCGTATCCCGGCTCGATAAGGCGGTAAGCGATATAAGGGTCTATCGGATCAGGAGCTATGCGAAAGGTGAAAGGCAGGTATCCGACCCATTTCCCTTCGATTTTAGCCATTGTTTTGACGGAGACCTTATCTCCCTTATTCTTCAGCAACATCTTCTTCCAGCGGGAAGCAGGGATTGTAAATTGACCTTTCCGGGCAATCACCTCCCAGCTTTCGTCTTTGTCGGTAAAAACAATACAGGCTTCTTCGTAGGGAACGGTTAATTGAAAGTTTAACGGGGCGATATTTGATGGGATCGTGCAATCGGCATAATCCGGGAAGATCGGTGCTCCTTCGTTACGCTCCTGATCAAGGGAGACCGGTGCATGTGAGCAAGCCGTGAACAAAAGAATCAGAGAGAGGAAAAATATTTTGTTTATCATAACCATATGTTTTATTTGAACATGAAATAGAACCAACAGGTATCACCGAAGGAACGTCTCAAGAGATTGGCTGCTCCGCTGTTGTTGCGATGCGCCAATACTTGTTTTTTATATTCCTGGAAGCGACGGATCATCTCTTCGGGTATTTTATAATGTTCCCACATCTCCGGTTGTCCTTCGTAAAGGATAATGACCGCTTCCTGGAAGGAACGAGGCAGAGTGGGCAGAATATCCGTGCCGTAATAGGTCTCAATAAGGTTTTTAAACTGATTCATATCTTTCGTCAATAGGGCGGCACATCCGAAATATTCAATGGCAGTCTTATGACCGGGGTTCTGAGCGGCAATAAGAAGAAGGTCGGTACTTGCCGATGTATGATTCACGATAAAGTTCGTGTCGATCAAACACCTTCTTTTCTCTCCCAACAAAGGGTCTTTTTCTACCTTTTCATCGTTATAAAGGAAGTCGCGGTGTTTTTTTGCCCAGGAGCGATAATATAACGTTTTTTCGAGGATATCCAGGTATTTCTCCGCAACGGGATAAGCTCCGTAAATCAGGTTCGTTTGTATCAAGCGTTTGAATAAGCGGGGGTTGCCGTAACCGGGTGTACTCACGCTGCTCTCGAATGCCATTTCCTGGGCGATGGCACTGTTACCGATGGCAAAATGAATATCGCTAAGCATAATAGAAGGCTGCAATGTCCTGTTCCAGGGAAGGAAGAGGCCATCGATTCCCCGTTGATCGTATAAGAAGAGATCGTCGGCCAACCGCCCTTTCTGGGCAAGGGCCAGGTTCAGATAATTCATATAGAGATAGTTGGAGAGAGGGCCTTTAGACATTTCTATAAGGGGGTCCCACTGTTCAAAGCGGGCACAATAATCGAATCTTTTCAGGCGGGCCGACTTGACATCTATATATTCGGCAATGAAAAGCCAGCCAATCACAACGATCAGCAGTAACTGGGCTACACTATGCACGATCTCTTTTTTGACAGAGATTGGCTTGGAGTTATGGAAGAGTTTGCTGATTACCAGAACGAGGAATAGACTGATCCAGGAGAAATAGATGTGTTTACCGGGAACCAGACCATTATGGTAGTACATATCCGGCAGAAAAGCAAAACGAAAAGTACCGATCTCGCTGAAATAAACACTGACAAAAGCTAAAACAAGCGACTCTACCGGAAGTATTGCCGCAAGATAAGCTTTCGGATTGCGGTTTATTCCTTCCCAGAGAAGGGCAGAGAGCGCATATAGAAGAGCTACCGGTCCGGCCCACCAGAAAAGCAGGAAGACGGAAAGGGCACCCATAAGTAGCCTCATATTCAATGCACGCAAGGAGATATACAGATAGAACGCTCCCAACATCAATAAGAAAGCGACTGTTCCCTGATAGAGATAATTGAAATCGAAATGCATACATAAAAGGGAAATAACCGGTAGGACATATAAGATATAAAGCGGTTTGGACGGACTGATCCGCTTGCATATCAGGGCTGTCAGTATGCCTGTTGCCGTCAGTAATATCGCATTGATAAACGATCCGCCATACGGACGGACAAAAAACTGTACCAGAAACTCGGCAATATAATGGGCAAGTCCTCCCGGATGAACCACCATCTCCCGGAAATAGTAACCGGTAAACAGAAACATTTGATTTTGTTCGATAAAGGCAAAATGGTATTTATAGATCCATTCCAGAAAGGCAAATAAAAACACAAATAACAGAAAAGCAAAAACGGATATTCGGTATTTCATGGTATAATCTTATATTAAACAAAGATACGTACTCTTATGTAATAATCAAGCGGATTCTCTGGGGCGTTTTCCGGCAATCCGGTCAACCAATACGGCAATGGCACCGTCACCTGTTACATTACAGGCTGTACCGAAACTATCCATAGCTATATAGAGGGCGATCATCAGTGCCTGTAAAGTCTCGTTGAAACCGAGCATTGTCTGCAGAATGCCCAAAGCTGCCATAATCGCTCCTCCGGGAACACCGGGGGCGGCAACCATGGCTATCCCGAGCATCATGATGAAGCCACTGTATGCTGCGAGATGTATCGGTTCACCGGCCATAAGCATGATCGCCATGGCACAGGCAACGATCTTCATCGTGCTGCCCGATAAATGGATTGTGGCACATAAAGGAATGGTAAAAACTGCAATATTTTCGCTTACACCGTTTCTCAGCGTTTGCTTCAGGGTGACCGGGATAGTAGCTGCCGAAGACTGGGTACCTAAAGCGGTAGCGTAGGCCGGGAGCATATTACGTAACAGGCGGAATGGATTTTTGCCACTCACGCCACCGGCGATCAGGAACTGAATCAATAAGAGTAAGATATGCAGGATAAAGATTACAAGGATGACTTTGACGAACATGAAAAGAATACCTGCCACCTGTCCGCTTACAGTCATATTCAGGAAAATACCAAAGATATGAAGCGGTAAAAGAGGGATGATGACGCTTTCGATTACTTGGATGATGATATCTTTAAAATCATTGAATCCATTGCGTAAGGTCGTACCACTGATAATCGATAATCCCAAGCCGATCGTAAAAGACAGGAGTAAAGCAGTCATCACATCCATCAAAGGAGGCATGCCCACGACAAAATAGGGTTTCAACATAAAGTCTTCCGGATTCTCCACAGCAACCAGTTCGGCACTGGGTGAGATTATCTGCGGGAATACCGCCGAACAACTGAAATAGGTAAAGAACCCCGAGAAGAGGGTAGAGCCATAGGCGATAAGGGCTGTCAAAGCCAATAGCTTGCCGGCTCCTTTTCCCAAGTCACCGATAGCAGGAGTTACCAACCCCAGGATAATCAATGGAATGGCGAAGGAAAGGAAATTACCGAACAAAGAATTAAAGGTCACAAAGATGCGGGCAATGGCATCGGGAAGGAAGTGTCCGAAAACAATGCCGCTGACAAGGGCGATAACGACCCATCCTAACAAGGATACTCTACTCTTTTTCATATCATATAATTTATATGGCTCCCTTCCCCCTTCTCCCCAGGGAGTTATGAGAGTGACTCTGTTTGAGTCTCCTCTTGGGGTACGATGGGACCTTTTATTTTATAACCCATAAGGGCAATAAGGATACTCATAACCGGACTGATCAGATTAAAAAAGCAATAGGGTAGATAGGTCATAGTAGCTACCCCGAGCACCGTGGCTTGTGTCATCCCACAGGTATTCCAGGGCACAAGAACGGAAGTAACAGTGACCGCATCTTCTGTTGTACGGCTCAACAAACAGCTTTCATACCCATTCTTCTTGTAAATGTCTTTAAACATATTACCCGTAAGAAGGATGGAGATATATTGATCGGCCGTGCATATATTCAATAAGAGTCCCGACGCTACGGTCGAAGAGACCATATTCACCCGGCGGTGCATAAAGCGGGTAAAGACTGAAAGGATACTTTCCAACATCCCACTTGCCGTCATCGCCCCTCCAAAACACATAGCACAGAGGATGAGCCAGATCGTATCCATCATACCGGCCATGCCACGGGTGGAGACAAGCTCGTTTAATTCCGCATTGCCCATCTCTATCTGTGTATTGCCGAAGAAGGTGATAAACAGTCCTCTGAACAAGGATTCTCCCCCTGCCTCCGCCATTCCGGATATCTCCTGTAAAAGATGGGGTTGGAAGAGTACAGCCAATAGGCCGGCCAGGGCGGCAGAGAGGAATAAGGTGATGATAGACGGCACCCGCCGGACAATAAGTATACCGGTGATAAGGGGAACAACTAATAAGCCGCCGGATATATGGAAATGCTCCTTCAAAGAAGCAGCATAGGAAGTTATCTGTTCCATGCCCGTTCCTTCGTGTGTAAATCCGGCAATAGTAAAGATTACCAGCGAGATAAAAATAGAGGGAAGGGTGGTATACATCAGGTAACGGATATGGGTGAATAAAGGGGTGCCTGTTACTGACGAGGCCAATATAGTAGTGTCTGATAAAGGAGATATCTTATCTCCGAAATAAGCACCGGAGATAATAGCCCCGGCAGTCCATCCGGTTGAAAAGCCCTGTGCCTCTCCTATGCCCATAAGGGCTATGCCCATGGTTGCAATTGTTGTCCATGAACTGCCTGTCATTACGGATACGATGGCACAAATGATGCAGCAGGAAACGAGAAAGAAGTTGGGATGGATAATCTGCATACCATAATAGATCAGTGTCGGCACGACCCCACTTATCATCCAACTGCCTGCCAATGCCCCTATCAATAACAGGATAATGAGGGCAACGGATACCCCCAGGATATTGTTACATATGGCTTCTTCGATTGCCCGCCACTTCACTTTGCCAAAGACAATAGCCAGGAAAGAGCAGACGGCTGTTGTCGTCAGCAATACAACCTGACTGCCTCCTCCCAAAGCATCACTGCCGAAGATGCGTATCGTAAAAAAGAGGAGAACGACCAATACCAATAAAGGTATCAGGGAGAGAAGGGGAGATGGTAATTTGCGTGGCGTTTCTTCCATCAAAAACAATTTCTTATTTGATTTATATCGCTACAAAGGTATATGAAAAACAGGAAAACACGCATACTACTACCTATCCAACCAAGGAGCAGGGTTCAGTTTTGTCTTTTCTTTCCAAAGCTGAAAATGCAGGATTGTCGTATGACTATTTTCCGTATCTGTAAAAATCTTACCGATAGCCTGGCGGGTTTTCACCTTGTCGCCGGCTTTTACATATACCTGACTGAGATTACTGTATACGGTCAGGTAGTTCCCGTGACGGATGATCACCGAATTATTATATCCGGGGACAACAAAGACACGGGTTACCTCTCCCTGGAATACGGCGCGAGCATCTGTACCGGGTACTGTCTGGATATCAATACCACTGTTATTTGTCCGGACATATTTCAGTTCCTGGTGTTGTTGTTCACCAAAGGTGCCGACAATGGTATACCTTCCTTCCAGCGGGAATGGCAAGCGTCCGCGGTTAGCAGCAAAGTTGTCGGAGAGTTCTTTCTCCGCCTTGGTCATTGCATATCCTCCTTTGGTGTCGGCTACCCGTTCGGCCTGCGTCGGCAGTTTCTTTCCGCTTTTCCGTGCTTCCGCTTCTGCCTTTTCACGGGCGGCTTTGGCTTCTGCCTCCGCTTTGGCAATCTCTTCGGCTATTTGTTTTTCGATCTGACGGTTTAACGCGTCAGCTTGTTGTTTTTTCTTCTTCAATTGGGCTTGCAGGTCTTTTTGTTTTTTATTTAGTGCCTGTACCTCTTTCTTTTGGTTAGATTCTTCGTTGACCAGTTTTTTGTTTTCTTCTTCCCGCTCTCCCAACAAGAGTTGTTTTTCTTCTCGTGTCTTTTGTAACTCCTGTTGTTTGGCGGTGATCTCTTTTTGTTTTTCTACAATTACGGCGGCTTGTTGCTTCTGCCAATAGGCATATTCGCGCAGATAACGCATGCGGCGCATAGATTGTCCGAAATTGTCCGCAGAGAAAATAAAGAGTAACTTATCTTGCGAGGTGTTGCGTCGCTGCATTCCCTGGACAGACTTTCCGTAATTCTCCTGTTTGCCTTTTAACTCTTTCTCCAGTTCGGTTATTTCTTTGCGCAGGGTATTTACCTGGTTGTCGATAGCGGCCATCTCCTGGTTCAATAACAGGATTACCTGCTTTCTGGAGAGGATTTGCCGGGAGAGAAGGTTGAGTCTGTTCAGCGAGTTTTTTGCTGTCTGGGTAGTTTCTTTAAGCAATTGGTTCGTCGTCTCGATCTCGGCAAGAGCCGCCTTGCGTTGTTCTTCCAGTTTCTTGACAGCAGCCGACTTCTGACCGGAGACGGCCAAAGCGGAACAAAGACATATGACTAACCAAAGATATTTCATTGTTGTTTATCTGGAGCTACTGAATGCTTTTAGTATTTCAGCGAATGTGATCCGCTTATACGAACTACCGGGTATAGAGATTCCCACTTGCACCGGTATATTTGTCTGGATACGGTTGAAGTGCATCTTTATATCTCCTTTGGAAATGCCATCACCCCATAATCCGACATGCATCAACATCGGAAAGGGTTGTCCTTCATTTATCCGGAAATTGGAATAATCCCATTGCACGGCATAAGTTTCTGAGGCATTTGTTATGTGTGTAGATAAGAGTTTTTCCTCTCCGTCTACTTTAAAAGTATAAAGCAGTCCCATCGGGTCTTTCACGTTGGCTTCTGCCATACGCCCTTCCTGATTCAAGCGGAAACGATTGTATCGGGAGGGATCTATCTGTTGCTCTCCCGGTAAAAAGATATGGTTGATAAAAAGCGACTGCAAGTTATAGAAGTTAAAGGTTACAGGTATCTGCCCCTTTAGGTTGGCATAACTCTCTGCCACATACCGTTTGTTCATCCGGTCGATTATCCGGATACTGTCCCTGTTGAGTTCGATACGGAAAAGTTCTATATTGAGAAGGGGCTGGATAGAAAGATGAAAAGCACTGTCTTTCACCATCTTCAGGTCGACACGTGAGCTCATTTCTTTTCCCTGCATAGTCAGTTCAATCTGCATTCGTGCAGATAAAGTATGAAACCGGAAAGCCTGTTCCTGCATCGAGTCGAAGAAGTCCGCATGGGCTTTTGTTTCTCCTCTTTCTACCGTAGCTACTTTTTGAGACGATTTACATCCGACCATCAACAGTAAGAAGAACAGCCCGGCCATTATTATATGGTTATTCGTTATCGTTCTCCGGTCTCTCATTCTTCGATATATATTTTCTCTATTATCTTTCGATCCAATACCTCACTTTCTTTACCCATTTCTTTGGCGCGTATCCACTGCTCGACGGCTTTTTCCGGATCTCCGGTCATATACAGGATATCCCCATAATGATCAACCAGTTCGTAACTGTTTGTCTTGTCTTTTTCCAAGGCCTGCTGGATATATATCTTTGCCAGAGAATAATCACCTTGCACGAAGAATATCCAGGCAAAGGTATCGAGGTAGGTGGCATTGTCGGGTTCCATCTTTACCGTTATTGCACTCATCCGTTCGGCCTTTTTCAGATCTTTCTTATCCAGTGCCAGGAAGTAACTGTAATTGTTGAGGACCATGATGTTTTTATCATTATACTTTAAGGCCTCATCGTATGCTTCGTAAGTCTTGTCCATTTGTTTTAACTGGTAATATATATCCCCGATCTGTCCGTAGAAATCCGACTTTAATTGTCCGTTTTCAGCGGGAATAATCGCTATACCTGCATAATAGGTATGGAGCGCCTCCTGGTATTGCTCCTGTTGGTAATAAGCGATACCCAGATAAAAATAATATTCCGGGGCTTCCGGGAAAAGTTCCATACAGGTGGTGCAGATACGAACGACTTCCGGCAGGTCTTCAGACCGCAAAGCGAGGTTCAATAAATGTTGCCAGGCAGCCTGGTTTCCGGGTTCCAGTTCTGTGACCAACTGAAACTGGAACTTCGCTTCTTCATTTTTATTTTGTGCCATCAACAGACTACCATACCTCATCTTTAGTTCCGTATCCTCCGGATGTTGTTCCAGGAGCTCCTGAAACAAGACAGTCACATTCTCTATCCCTTGTTTGGATTGTTGCAGGCGAACGATATATTGCGAAAGGATGCCTACTTTTGTCTGTACATCCAGTTGCTCATTTACCAACGCCTCTTTTATTTGTTTTTCTGCGGCTTCCTTATCTCCTTTGGCTTCGTAATAGTTTGCCATGGATACGATATAATAGGGATTGGAAGGGTCTATCGTATGGGCTTTTTCATAGCTGGTCAGGGCTTTCTCCAGTTCTTTGTTTTCCAGGTACAGATCTCCCAGTAACAAAGGATAGCGGGCTTCCATAGGAAACTTCACCGCCAATTTTTCTATCTCCCGGTAAGCATTTCCTTTTTGTTCCAGTTGGGTATAGAGACGAAACTTCTGAACAGAGAGCGCTTCGCTCATACCAATAGCCAGCTCCAGTGCATTATAAGCTTCTATTGCCTTTTCTATTTCTCCGGCCTGACTGAGGGCGTCCGCCAGGTAAAAGTTCAAGTCGGTCTTTGCCGGATATTGTTGAACCAATTTTTCATATTCTTCCGCTGCTTCCCCATACAAACCCAAGGTACGGTTGATAGAAGCTAAAGCCATCCGGTAAGTGAAGTTTTCCGGCTTATAAGCCACGGCCTGACGTAAGAGCTCCACGGCCTTTTCCTGCCGGTTCAATTGCATATAGAAAAAAGAAAGTTCATATAATACAGCGGAGGCTGTCGAATCTATTTTCTGGCAATGACTGAAAGCATCGAATGCAGCATCATATTTCCCTGCCAGTTTGAGGTTAAGGCCCTCTAAAAAGAAATAGTCAAACTTCCGTTGATCGGCCACGCTTAATTGCTCTGTCGTCGCAGCCACTTCTTTTTGGATATCGGCAGCCCAGGAGGAGGTTAGCCCCACCAGTAATACGATCCATATGCCTATCAGCCTTTTTCTCATCATTTGTTTGCCTTACTTATTTATCTTTTATTTTCCGGTATGACCAAAGCCACCGGCTCCTCTTTCTGTTTCGTCCAATACCTCCACAGGTTGCCATTCAACCTGGCTGTGGGTGGTGATGACCATCTGACAAATCCGTTCTCCGTCATTCACCGTAAAGGGTTCAGCAGAGAGGTTCACCAGGATAATACCTATTTCTCCCCGGTAGTCGGCATCAATCGTTCCTGGTGTGTTCAATAAAGAAATACCATGTTTCAATGCCAACCCACTGCGTGGACGCATCTGGGCTTCATATCCTTCCGGTAAAGAGAGGTATAATCCGGTAGGTATTAGTTTGCGTTCCAAAGGTTTCAATACTACGGGTTCTGATAAATTAGCACGAATATCCATACCTGCCGATAAAGGAGTTGCATACCCGGGCAGTGGATGATGGGATTTGTTTACGATCTTAACTTTCATCTTTATAGATTGATTATGAGGGACGAAGATACTACAAATATTAATGTTGCCAATCTCCGTTCTCTTTTATTAACTCTACCAAGCGCTCTACGGCTTCTTCTTCGGGTATATTTTTCAGAATGCAGATTTTCCCTTTGTACAGGCTGATCCGCCCGCGCCCGGCCCCTACATACCCGTAATCTGCATCGGCCATTTCTCCCGGTCCATTCACTATACATCCCATAATACCGATCTTCAGTCCTTTCAGATGCGAAGTGGCTTCTTTCACCCGGGCGATTGTGGTTTGCAGGTTAAAAAGGGTACGCCCGCAACTGGGGCAAGAGATGTACTCTGTTTTACTGATGCGCACACGTGCAGCCTGCAATATACCGAACAGGCAACTATCTGCCACAGCAGCCTCACCTCCTTCATTGTGCAGCATTAATCCGTCTCCAAAACCATCCAATAAGAGTGTGCCTAGATCGGCGCCGGCTTTTAATTGAATAGATTCCACATCTGTCTCATAATAACTACGGTGTAAGATCAGGGGAGCGTTGCAGCCCGCAGTAATTAGTTTATGGATGGCTGCCCGCTGAGACCCTACCCCGTTGCGGTTGTTCGCACTCAGAATAAGCACGACCGATGGGTCTTGCCGGAATATCTCTATCATTCTCTCCGTCAAATCCTGGTGGGTCAGGCGGATGAATTTATAACGCGTATTGTAATGTTTCAGTTCTTCTACCTCAGAGGCAATAAATGCAGGATAGGCATTGGGGCGTTCTTTCCAGAAATGGGCATCGACGATCAATTGAAAATGATCCGGCAGGTTGTCGGGATCTTCTGTTCCTATATACAGAAAGTCTGGTGGAGTAAGCGGATTTATTTCAAAGGAGCCATTTGTCCGGTCGGAGATGACTACCGGTGTCTGTCCGCCTCCGATCCGGTGAACCGCCCGTGTTCTTCGCCTATCCGGAGCCAAGGGATTGTAACCAGCTGATAAGGTTCCTTCAATAGGGGCATGCCCTTCCCGTTCGCGGATGTAATCGACTAATTTACGGGCTACCGGCATTTCTGCCTCCGGCTCTTCACTCAAAGAAACCCGGATCGTATCTCCCAGTCCGTCGGATAAGAGTGCACCTATACCTACTGCACTTTTTATCCGCCCGTCTTCTCCATCACCTGCTTCGGTTACTCCCAGGTGTAGAGGGAAGTACATCTTCTCAGCTTCCATGGTTTGTACCAACAAGCGCACAGTACGTACCATCACGACCGTGTTCGATGCCTTGATAGAAATAACCACATCGGCAAAGTCTTCTTCCACGCAAAGGCGTAAGAATTCCATGCAGGAAGCCACCATTCCTTCCGGCGTATCTCCATAACGGCTCATAATACGGTCCGAGAGAGAACCGTGGTTCACTCCTATACGAATGGCTGTACCCTGTTGTTTACATAATTGAAGGAAAGGAAGAAAGCGGTCTCGTATTTTCTCAATCTCCGCAATATATTCCTCTTCGGTATATGTCTGCAGATGAAAGGTTTTTACCTTATCGACGTAATTCCCCGGATTAATACGTACCTTCTCTACTTCCTGCGCTGCTATATCGGCTGCGTGCGGATTGAAATGAATATCCGCCACCAAAGGAGTGACGTATCCGGCAGCAAATAAGCCTTTCCGGATCAGTCCCAGGTTACGGGCTTCCCGTTCGCCCTGGGCCGTGAAACGTACATATTCGGCGCCGGCTTCAATCATACGTATAGCCTGATCCACCGATGCTTCTGTATCCATTGTTGATACATTCGCCATCGACTGCACACGAATCGGATAATCTCCTCCCAGGGGGGTGTCTCCTATATGTACGACAGATGATTTGCGTCGGTTGTAATTGAAGAAATCCAACGTACTACTTAATTTGTTTTGTATGTATATTTTACCTGGGCCAACTCTGCATTGGCCTTGACGATTTTTGTTTTCAGTGCTTCTTTGTAGGCGGCTAGCTTCTCTTGCAGGGGTTCATCGGCTACAGCAAGCATTTGTACGGCAAGGATACCGGCGTTCAGGGCACCATTGATACCTACGGTTGCCACAGGTATACCCGGAGGCATCTGAACGATAGCCAACAGGGCATCCATTCCGTCTAATGTGGAATTGATTGGTACACCGATAACCGGCAAAGTGGTCATAGAAGCGATTACTCCGCATAAATGCGCAGCCATACCGGCAGCGGCTATAATCACTTTTATACCTCTCTCTTGGGCTCCTTTGGCAAAAGACTCTACTTCTGCCGGTGTCCGATGGGCTGATAACGCATGTATCTCAAAGGGTATTTCCATCTCATCCAGAAATTGAGCTGCCTTTTCCATAACAGGCAGATCGGATGTGCTGCCCATAATTATACTAACAATTGGAGTCATTTTTTTAAAAATTAAAAGGAGAAAGCAGGAAGACAGTAGGAGAGTACCTCCTTCTTTCTGTCCTTCCTGCCTCTATACATTTTATTTTGCAAGCAATTTTTCATATTCTGCAGCCGACAATAAACCGTCTGCTTCTGAAGGGTTAGAAAGAGTGATTTTGATTAACCAGCCTTTTCCGTAAGCATCTTCATTGACCAATTCCGGTTTCTCTTCCAATTCGGCGTTTACTTCTTCCACTTCACCGCTTACCGGCATAAACAAGTCGGATACAGTCTTAACAGCTTCAATTGTTCCAAAGACTTCTTCTTTTGCTACTGTCTCCCCTTCAGTTGGGATATCAACAAAAACAATTTCGCCCAATTCGCTCTGTGCGTAATCAGTAATACCTATATAGGCATTATTACCTTCTACACGAATCCATTCGTGATCTTTTGTGTACTTTAATTCTGCAGGAAAGTTCATACTTTAATTGTGTTTTATTAGGTGAATAAATAAGTGTAACTCATAACGACAGCGCCAAATATACAGGCAAATCCCAATAGGAAGCCGGCATAGACCTGCGAAGGAGTATGGCGTTTCAGATAAATACGCGAAGTAGCCACCAGCCCGCTTATCAAAAAAAGAAGGATAAATCCTACGTACGGGTTAATCCTATGTATATAGGAGACAGCCATGACTCCGCCCAGTAATCCGCCGATGCCCAGTGTGTGTGCGCTAATTTTCCAGAAAAAGTTGATGCACAGGACAGCAAGCAAAACCACACAAGCTCCGATAAGAATGGCTAACAGCCAAAAGGGCATTTTCATCTTATAGAAATAATACAGGCAGACCAATAAAGAGGTGAGGATAATCAGATAGGGGACAGCTCTTTCCCGCCTGTCGGAGAGCGCCAAGTCACTGGCTGCTCCATTTCGTATCAATAGCAAGACAAACAAACCTGGGATAACCGCAGTTGTCAGGAAGGTCCCTCCAGCGATTGTCCACTTAATCTGTGTCGGATAGATTGCTAGATAGGTAAAGGAAAGCACCAGTATAATTCCATACGTTACCATCAATAACGGATGAAAGACTATGGACACTATATGAGAGAATAGTTTCATTTTGTCACAAATTTATATTTCTTTTCGCAGACGGGCAACCGGAATGCCTAATTGTTCTCTGTATTTCGCTACTGTCCGGCGGGCTATGATATAGCCTTTCTTTTTGAGGATAGTTGCTAATTCCTCATCTGTAAGAGGTTTACGCTTTTCTTCTCCGTCTATATGTTCCTTCATTATCTTTTTTACTTCGCGGGTAGAAATCTCTTCTCCACTGTCTGTCTGCATCGATTCGGAGAAGAAATACTTTAACGAATAAACTCCAAAGTTTGTTTGCACGTACTTGCTGTTGCTGACCCGTGAGATGGTCGATATATCATATCCCGTACGTTCTGCTACATCTTTGAGTATCATTGGACGCAAGGTTGCTTCATCTCCGGTCAGAAAGAAGTCATGTTGAAGCAGAATGATTACTTCCATGGTCCGGCGTAAGGTTTCTTGTCGTTGTTTAATGGCATCAATGAACCATTGGGCGGCGTCCAATTTTTGTTTGACAAACTGTACGGCATCCCGCATTTTTGTTGTCTGGTTTGCTTTATTGCCGGTATAATCCTGGAACATCTCTGCATATTCTCTGTTGATATGCATATCGGGTACTCCCTTATTATTCATACTCAGTACCAATTCGCCATTGTTCGCATCTACAATAAAATCGGGAATAACTAGGTTCATGGCTGTTTCCAGCGAACTGCCCCATCCACTTCCCGGTTTGGGATTCAATGTGGTGATCTCGTGAATGGCCTTTTTCAGATCTTTTTCTTGCAACGAGAGGTTACGCAGGATCTTCTCGTAATGTTTGCGGGTAAAATCTTCAAAGTAATGCGTTAAGACGGTTAGGGCCAAGGCCACGGCAGGTGTCTTTTCTTTTCTGTCAAGCTGGAGCAACAGGCATTCTTGGAGATCGCGGGCTCCTACACCGGCCGGCTCAAAGTCTTGTATCACTTCCAGAACCGTTTCTATCTCCTTTTCGTCTACATCTTCTCCAGCTTGGAAAACCAAGTCGTCAGCGATTGCCGCAAGATCTCGCCGCAGATAGCCGTCATCATCCATGTTGCCGATGATATATTCAGCCACTTTCATTTCTCTGTCCGACAGTTCGCGCAGGCCTAGTTGTTGGAGTAAATACTCATGCAAGGACTGGCTCACAGAAAAAGGCACGTCTTCTTTTTTTTCCGTCCGTTCGCTGATCTCCCGTATTTTATAATCCGGTATATCATCTTCTGTCAGGTAGTCGCCCAACGAAAAGTCCTCATTGTTTTCTACCAAAGCTGCATCCATCTCTTCTCCTGTTCCGTCCGTATCTTCTATGGGTTCCTTTCCTTCTTCCAATGCCGGATTTTCTTCCAACTCATGTTTGATCCTTTCTTCCAGTTCTATGGCTGGAAGTTCAAGCAATCGGATCAACTGTATTTGTTGCGGAGAAAGCTTTTGTTGTAACTTTTGTTGTAATTGCTGTCTGAGCATCTTCTTCGTCTATCCCTTATGTGGGTGCATCGTTTTTCTTTTTCTATTTGATTGCAAATATAAGTTTTTAGCATTGATAGAACAGTAAGAAAAATATAATAGTTCTAAATAAACAGAAGACAATCGGAGTGGGATAGAGCGTAAACGAGAAAGATTGAGTGATGAAAATCGCATGCGACCAGAAGAAAGGAATGGAGACAACTTTAGAGAAACCCTCCTTCCACCAATACCACAACTCTTTCAATCATGGCATCCTGACCTTTCGGATCATACGTTGTTTTAAGACTGGCCCCGAAAATGCCAGCAAAAAGATTCCAAAATCCTGCCCGGAAGTTTCCCAAATAAGCTTGCAGCAGGTTATAACTGGATTGGTTGCATTCGCGGTTGATAAGCTTGAGCAAGAGTTTTCCCTGGGAAAAAGTCAATTTTTTTAGTTCCGGTTTATATTCTTTGAATAATTCTTTTTCCATCTTTTTTAAATGAGCCTCCCGGGCTTTATCATCGGGAAGGGTCTCCATATATTCATAGGTTTCGATCAATACCTCATACACCATCTTGGCATAAGGAAGCGTGCGCTTTACATCCCGCACCAGTTTGTTGTATGCCTTCCTCTCTTTGTCATTCTTAAATTTCAGTTCAGGATATATATATACCTCCCGCAGGCTTACAACGGCTATGGTATCTTTACCTTCCAAAACCGCACGTTGATAACCTTCCGGTAATATATTTGTCCTAATCTTCTTTTGAGCTGTCACGACTGCACAACACAAAAAACATAAAATCAATATATTAAAGAATCTATTCATATCTTCTTTACAAAAATAGAGCATTTCCTTTTTATATCTTATAGTTTTACACTATTTTATTGAATTCCAAAGGATCGTATAGACTTTTTTGTATATTTGTGAATTATAGGATATGCCTTAACTTTCTCTGAAAGTACACTTTGGCGATTGTATTTGGCCTTGACTATATACATATAATTATACATAAAACCCTAAAACTTTTTACTATGAAACAGAAAGAAATAAAAGAACTTTTCGTACGGTTTGAATCTGCAGCCATTAAAATTGAAGGGATTGAATGTTGGAGTGCTCGGGAACTTCAACCTTTATTGGGTTATACCAAATGGGATAACTTTGTCAATAATGTAATAACCAAGGCCAAGCAAGCCTGTAAAAATGCAGGAGAAAAAATAGAAAACCATTTTCCCGACGTCGGGAAAATGGTTTTGATAGGTTATGGCGTTGAAAAACAAGTAGATGACATTCTATTAACCCGCTATGCATGTTACTTAATTGCACAAAATGGAGACAGCCGAAAACCGGAAGTAGCTTTTGCACAAACCTATTTTGCCGTACAAACCCGTCGGGCAGAAGTTATTGAACAACGTTTCTTGGAAATAGAAAGAGTCAAAGCCCGGGAAAAACTAACAAAAACAGAAAAACAACTTTCCGGCATTCTTTATGAACGCGGTATTGATCAGAAAGGCTTCGGCATTATCCGCTCGAAAGGGGACAAAGCCTTGTTTAATATAGATACCTTGAGCTTGAAGCATAAGATGGAAATACCAGAAAAAAAACCTTTGGCGGATTTTTTACCCACTGTCAGTATAAAAGCGAAAGACCTGGCAGCAGAAATGACAAATGTGAATGTTCAATCCAAAGATTTGTACGGACAAAAACCTATTGAAGACGAACATATAGAAAACAATTCAGCCGTTCGTAAAATGTTATTGGACAGAGGTATTAAACCAGAAAACCTTCCGAAAGGAGAAGATGTGAATAAAGTCAAAAGACGACTGGAAAAAGATAATAAAAACATATTGAAAAAGAAAAAATGAAAAAGGCAAACCATTTTCCCGACGTCGGGAAAATGGTTTGCGCTGTTTAATTCTGTATATATCAGATAGTTAACCACCTATTAGAACCTCATTAACTATGAAAAAAAGACAATTTTGGTACATCCTAACAGTACTTTTTTTTCTTTCTTTTCATTCATATGCAACTGATAATCTGAGACTTCCTGACATAAGAAGTATGGGAACAGGCGGAAATGGAGTTACACAAACCTCGTTTTTTAACCCTGCCCTGGTTACTTTAGCCGATAAAAAGACACTGCAGATCCATTACTTCAACAGGTATCACTTGAAAGAATTAGGAACAGTTACAGGTAGTTTCCTGTATCCCAATCCTATTCTGTCTGCCGCCATCCATCTCTCTTCTTTTGGATATGATGACTACCGGGAAAGCCTGTTGCGCTTTTCGTTAGGCAAACAGCTCAATGAGCGATGGGCATTGGGTATCGGTATACATTATAGCCTATTACAAACCGCCCTTTTTGACGAACGCCCCTCTCGGTTATCCACAGATATCGGAGCTACTTTTTCTCCCTTTGATAACTTGTTGATAGGAATGTTAATAATGAATGCCCCTTCTGTTTCTATCGGAGATAAAAGAGCTGATAATAATAACTTTAGCGGATATAATATTCAAATGGGAATCCAATGGGAAGTTATAAACAGCCTGTTGATAATGGGAAGCATGGGCACAGAAAAAGAACAGGTTCTTACAGGCAGTATAGGAATGGAATACAGGGCCTTTAACTCCTTCTATCTCCGGGCAGGAATACAGAGTACTCCCCTACTCCCTTCTTTGGGAATTGGTTATGACCTTTCTTTATTTTCAATAGACGTGGCTACTGTATACCATCCCGTATTAGGCATGAGTACAGGCCTGGGACTTTCCTTTACCTTTTAATGAGAGACAACTATGAAAAGAATAATGATAAGTTTGTCGGTATTTCTCCTTTTCCATACCGGTTTCCTGGCAGGACAGGGGCATCTATCATCAGATAAATGGATCGAATATATCGAAGAATTGATGCAGGAAACAGAAGATACGCAACGGATTGAAACTCTTTATAATGACCTGTCCTACCTGACAGATCACCCTTTTGAACTGAACCATGTAAATAGAGAAGAGCTGAGAAGGTTACCTTTCCTGACAGACCGGCAAATCGAAAGTATTCTTACTTACCGCGCGAAATACGGAAAGATGGTAACAATCTACGAACTAAAGAACATAGAAGAACTGGATTTTCAAACGATTGATTTACTATTGCCATTCATTTATATCGGAAAAACAGCGGTTGATAACCTTCCTTTCACTGTTAATAACCTGTTGAAATACGGACGCAATGAATTACAAATCAGATACGATCAATGTTTTCAACAGAAAAAAGGATACCGCCCTCAGGCAGACAGTATCCTCGAACAATACCCCAACCGTAAATACCTGGGAGAACCGTTTTACCACTCCGTACGTTATTCCTACCTATTTGACAACCGTCTGCAAATAGGTTTCACAGGAGAGAAAGACGCAGGGGAACCTTTCTGGAACAAACATCATAAAGGATATGACTATTATTCCGCTCATTTTTTCCTGAAAGATATGCAATGGTTGAAAAGCCTGGCTATAGGAGATTATAAAGTCTCTTTCGGACAAGGATTGGTGATCAGCAATGATTTTACACCCAGCCGGAGCGCGATTGTCGCACAAGCCGAAAGAAGAAATAATGGTTTCCGCCGCCATTTCTCCACCAACGAAACAGATTTCTTCCGAGGAGCAGCTGCCACGGTTAATATCGATAAGGTAGATATCAGCCTGTTCTATTCTTACCGGAAAATGGATGCCAAAGTAGAGAATGATGTATTTACCTCTTTCAAGACAGATGGTATCCACCGTTTGGTCCGGGACAAAGAGAAGCGCCATACCGTACCTGTACAGACCTTTGGAGGTAATATACGTTATCTCAGTCCCGACCTATGTATAGGGCTGACAGCTCTCACCTACTCTTTCGGAAACTACCGGATAGAACCGGAGGACAAACCGTATAACCTATTTTATTTCCGGGGAAACAAAAATATAAACCTAGGCATAGACTATCTTTTTAAACGCAAAGGTTTTAAAATATACGGGGAAACCGCCTTATCCGAAAACAAGGCATTGGCAACGCTGAATGCTTTGCAACTAACTCCTACTTCTTACATTTCTTTTTTATTCTTACAGCGTTATTATAACCGAAAGTACCAGGCCTTTTACGGAAATGCCTTTTCTCAAAACAATAATTCCCCCCAAAACGAACAAGGAATATACATGGGTTTACAGGTAGTCCCCCTCCCCTATTGGAAAATCTCTGCTTATGCGGATATATTTCGTTTTCCCTGGCTCAAATACGGAATAGATGCCCCCTCTTCCGGAAAAGAGTATATGGGCCAGATAGATTATACACGCAATAAGAATTTCACGGCCTATATCCGTTATAAATACAAGAAAAAAGAAAAGAATGTAAAAGAGGAAGGCCACAGCGTTTTAATCCTTCCTTACACCCAACAGCGGATGAGGATACAATTCGTATACGGATATCAGCCGGCCTTTTTGTTTAAGACATCCATCGATGCTGTCTCTTTTTCGGAAGAAAAAAAAGATCAACCGGCAAAAGGCATTATGCTTGCTCAGAGTGCCGGCTGGAAATCCTCTTCTTTTCCTCTGCAGGCTGATATCTATATAGCCTGGTTTCATACCGACGATTCCAATAGCCGCATCAGTTCGTATGAAAAGAATATTTTGTATGCTTTCTATATGCCCTCTTTTTATGGCAAAGGCATACGCCTTGCCGCTACCTTCCGGTGGGATATAACAGACCGCCTTACTCTTTTTGCAAAGATAGGCCATACCCGTTATAACGACCGCGATATCCTAGGAACAGACCTGGAAGAAATAGAAGGAAAAGAAAAAACGGATTTTAATGGGAACTTAAGGTGGAAGTTTTAAAGAATACTATCTTTGCCATTGTTCTTACAAAGTGTGATCATTATGCCAACTATTCTTTTCGACAAAATAATATTCGGACCTATCCACAGTCGTCGGTTAGGAGTTTCCTTAGGAGTCAATTTACTTCCTGCAGATGGTAAGTTTTGTTCTTTCAACTGCATCTATTGCGAATGCGGTCTGAATGAAGAGAGACGTACCCATAGCCAATTGCCTACCCGTCAACAGGTACAGAAGGCATTGCAAGAAAAACTTATTTCCATGCAGCAAGAAGGGATTTGTCCCGATGTTATCACCTTTGCCGGGAACGGTGAACCCACCATGCATCCCGCATTCGGAGCCATCATAGACGATACGATTGAAACACGCAACCGTTATTGTCCGAAAGCCAAAATAGCCGTCCTGTCCAATTCGACCATGTTACATAAACCGGATGTATTTGATGCGCTCAATAAGATTGAAGACAATATCCTTAAACTCGATTCCGTCCTGGATAGCCGGATACAACAACTCAATGCTCCCAACTCCCCCTCTTTCACCTTTGAAAAACTATTGGAGCAATTGAAACGCTTTCACGGCAATGTCATTATCCAAACAATGTTTTTACGCGGTCAACACAAAGGTGAATCTGTAGATAACACAACAGAAGAAGAAATCAACGGATGGTTGGAAGCCTTGAAACAGATCAATCCCAAACAAGTGATGATCTATACCATTGATCGCGAAACCCCTGTTCATTCCTTGCAAAAAGTGCCGAAAGAGGAACTGGAGACCATAGCCGACCGCGCCCGTGCATTCGGTTTCAACCTGAGTGTGTCGGGTTAAATCTTTCTCTTTTCAATTATAACTTAATATATATCTGCTTCTTATAAAGAAAATATCCCGGTATCCAATTGGCTCCAACAAAGAATAGAGCCCATGCCAAGGAGCCGCCATAATCTCCTAAAAGAGGACGAAACACATCTGCATACAAAAATGCAGACAGGCCTATTTTACTGAAAAGCGTAGCCAACAAAGCTGCCTGCACATACAAATAGAGAGGATTGATACCAAAAGATTCAAAAAACAAAGACCATTTCTTCTTTCCGTTGATATCAATAATCCAGATCAGTATACCCAAAAAGAGGGAAGCCAGTCCACTGGTGGTCAGTACAAAGGTACTGCTCCATATCTTCTTATTGATAGGGCAGCCATAACTCAACAAACATCCTGCAAACAGAAACAGGGTTCCGATAATAAATATATTCCGGATAATAAGTTCATTGTCTTTCTTACAATCCACGATAATCTTTCCAACATAGAAGCCTAATAAGACATGGGCAACACTGCCGATCGTACTTAAGAATCCTTCCGGATCAAAAGCAATCCTTGTTCCATCGGCCATTGTATCTTTATACATATGGGAGGTGCCGAATAAAAACTTGTCAACAACAGCTACAATATTGTTTTCAGATAATATCGTACTATCAGTAAATCCCAATAAAGCACCATAGAACACTAAAATACCTCCGGCTAGATGCAAAATATATTTATGATTAACCGCCAGTCCCAACAAAGAACCTATGCCATAAGCCAATGCCAACCGTTGCATCACTCCTAAGATACGCAAATTCTCCATATGGGAAAAGCCCTGATTCAACACAAGACCGAATAGGTTCAGTCCCAGTCCGACTAAAAAGATAAGTAGTGTTCTTTTTAATATTTTGAATACACTCTCTTTGGAAAGTGTAAACGCATATTTGCGCAGGGAGAAATACATAGAGACACCCATGATAAACATGAAAAAGGGAAACACCAGATCGGTCGGAGTCAATCCGTCCCACTGTGCATGCCGCAGCGGAGCATATACATATCGCCATGAACCGGGATTATTTACCATAATCATTCCCGCAATTGTAATCCCCCGCATGACATCAAGGGAAACAAGTCTTCCTGAAGGTTTCATTTCTGTGATTTTTACTATTCGTGGTTTTATATAAACCGAACGAAGGACACCACTCAATGGAATCCAACGTTCGGCATTTCATGTCAGCAAATATAGTGACTATTTACTCATCGCCCCGGTAATTTCTTGTACATCCTGCAAAGTAAAATTACCCAAGAGCTGAATAACCGTGAAACCTTCCTCCGTATTGGCCAGCATAATCAGGTCTTTCACCCGCTCACCCTGCATATGAGCATAGAAGGTAGCTTTTGTTTTTTCATCGCGCACACGCATCAATTCCGCATGTTGCTTCGTGACAAATCGGGAAAACTCTTCCTGCATCTTCTCTGTGAGATCCTTTCGTTCGGTCGTAAGTACCTGCAACGATTCGATCTTGCCTTTCAGATTCGCCAGTTTCAATCCGGCAGTTTCTATATTCGGCATCATCTGGAACATTGCCTTGGAGATGTAAACAGAAGTCACACCATCCATATCGGCATATCTATCAAAGAGTTTTGAGTTACTCTGGGCGAAACTGAGCTGTGCAGACGCCAGGCAAAGAAAAAGTAGGAAAATATATTTTGTTTTCATTGTGTGTTTAATTCGTTTAATTGTCCATTAACTATTTCATTTACTTTATTGACTTCCCCCTGTGCTTCGGAAACCTGAGTCAGTCCTTTGTTGAATTGTGTCGACAGAAAGGCCAATGCCTTTTCGGCTACAATCGCTGCTTCCTGCGGATCCTGGAAAGTATCGGCCATCTCTCCTACCCGATTGTTTTCGGTCTGGAAAAAGACAATTATGCCCAACAACAGGGAAGCAGCCACTCCTGTAAACCAATACATAGAAGAAGGTTTTCGCCTCAACGATATACTGCGTTCCTTTTCTCCGGCCGCCAACCGGTCTATATGTTGTTCCAGTCGATTCGATAAGCCTTCGGGCAATTCGGACTCTTGGCGGATTGCTTTTTGGATTAATTCGTCTATTTCTTTATCGTTCATATACGCTTGGTTTGATGTATTGTTCCCGTATCATCTTCCTTGCCCGCGAGAGCAATGTCCGTACATTGACGGCAGTGAATCCGGTAATCTCTTCTATCTCTTCCATCGAACAATCACCGAATCCTCTCAGTTTCAATACCTGTTTTTGGTTCTCAGGCAATTGTTCAATCAATTGTTTGATCCTATCTATTTCGTCCGTCCCTTCCAGTTCCTTGTCAGGAGTAAGATAGTTGGCCAACGTGACTGTCTCCAGGTTTTCTGTCTGCCGGCGGGAACGGGGGGAACGAAGGAAATCCAGGCAAAGATTTTTGATTAAAGTGACCGAAAATGCTTCCGGATTATGAATAGTCGTCAATTCCCTGCGCTTTTCCCAAAGTTTGGCGTAGGCATCTTGCAGAATATCTTCCGCATCATCTTTATTGCCTACCAAGGCCAAGGCGACCCTGTAAAGTTTAGGATGTAAAGGGAGAAACGTCTCTTTGAAGCTATCAGCATTCACCTTTTCCGTGTTTATTTACCACCTGTTCGATATCAGAGGGTTTGATTTTACCTTTTATACGTATCAAGGCAACTTCTTCTCCGGTAGTGATAACGACCATTTCGCGGATTATCTCCTCTTTTATTTTCACAAGCACCCGGGTTTTACTCCCCTTCTCGTTGGTCGTCACCATGGTTTCGTATTTCGAATCTTTCAGTTGTCCGACCCACTTTGTCACCTTTTCCTTCACCTGGGTGGAACAATCGTCCAATGTATAGACCTCAATGCCGTCAACACCCATCGTTTCTGTGAAAAAACCAGCCAATTTCATTGTAAACGTTCCCATATTGATATGGGTCACATTGTCCATCTTCTTAAATTCTTTGAAGAGATCGTCCACAGTCTTCTGTCCATATCCCACCTGGCAGATAATCATCCATGCCAACATAATCATGTATTTCTTCATTGCATACTTTTTAAAGGGTTTTAATCAGTAGACGGGGGTGATTCCCTTTTGTTGCAAAATAATCGATTTTTTTCCATAAAAGTACATTTTCATTCACCGTTTATTTTTTCATCTGCCGGGGAAATAAAATTGCCGATAATTGTCGACACTTGTGCTGATATATGTCGACACAATTGCCGATATATATCGGCACAAGTGCTGACGTATATCGGCAATTTTATTTGTCAGCAAAAAAAGAATAGAATGATCCACATAAATCACTAACTTTGTGGCTCAAATAATATTGTTATATATAAAGAGAGATTTTGAGATGGAATACAATTTCAGAGACATTGAGAAAAAATGGCATGCATACTGGAATGCCAACGGGGTTTACAAAGTAAAAGAAGATGCGGATAAACCCAAATACTATGTGTTGGATATGTTTCCTTACCCGTCAGGGGCAGGTCTGCATGTAGGTCATCCTCTCGGATATATAGCCTCTGATATTTTCAGCCGTTACAAACGACTCAACGGTTTCAATGTATTACATCCGATGGGATACGACGCCTACGGATTGCCTGCCGAACAATATGCCATTCAAACCGGACAACATCCGGCGATAACGACCGAAAAAAATATCAACCGGTACCGCGAACAATTGGATAAGATCGGTTTCAGCTTCGACTGGAGCCGGGAAGTGCGTACCTCTGAGCCGGCATATTATCACTGGACCCAATGGGCATTTATCCAAATGTTCAACAGCTATTATTGCTATGATGAACAACAAGCACGTCCGATAGAAGAACTGATCCAGGCTTTCGAACAAGTAGGAACCGGTGGCGGACTGAATGTGGCGCAAGGGGAAGAACTCTCTTTCACCGCCGACGAATGGAAAGCGAAGAGTGAAAAAGAAAAACAAGAGATATTATTGAACTATCGGATCGCTTATCTGGGCGATACGATGGTAAACTGGTGTGCCGACTTAGGTACTGTATTGGCCAACGATGAGGTGGTCAACGGACTTTCCGAACGGGGAGGTTATCCGGTCGAACAGAAGATGATGCGTCAATGGTGCCTGCGTGTATCGGCTTATGCACAACGTCTGTTGGACGGATTAGAAGATCTCGACTGGACAGAATCGCTGAAAGATACACAACGCAACTGGATCGGACGCAGCGAAGGAGCAGAAATGCAGTTTAAGGTGAAAGACTCCGACAGGGAATTCACCATCTTCACCACCCGTGCAGACACGATCTTCGGGGTTACTTTCATGGTATTAGCTCCTGAAAGTGAACTGGTAGAAGTATTGACCACGGCAGACCAAAAGAAAGAAGTAGAATTATACAAAATAGCGACCAAAAAGAAAACCGAACGCGAACGTATAGCCGACCGCAAAGTGACCGGTGTATTCTCCGGATCCTATGCGATCAATCCGTTGACCGGGGAAGCCATTCCTGTCTGGATCAGCGATTATGTATTGGCCGGTTATGGAACGGGAGCCATCATGGCTGTACCCGCACATGACAGCCGCGACTATGCCTTTGCCAAACATTTCAACCTGCCTATCATTCCGCTGATCGAAGGATGTGATGTGACAGAAGAGAGTTTTGATGCCAAAGAAGGGATCCTGATGAATTCGCCGCAACCCGGCAAAGGTATGGAAGGAGGATTGGTGTTGAATGGTTTGAATGTAAAAGAAGCCATCGCAAAAACAAAAATATACGTAGCCGAAAAACAATTGGGTAAGGTAAAGATTAATTACCGTTTACGCGATGCCATCTTCAGCCGCCAACGTTATTGGGGAGAACCTTTCCCGGTGTATTATGACGCCGATGGCCTGCCACAGATGTTACCGCTGCATAAGTTGCCGCTGAAATTACCGAATGTCGACCGTTTCTTGCCCACCCCAACAGGGGAACCTCCTTTGGGAAATGCTACGGTATGGGCCTGGGATACTGTCAACGAAGAGGTTGTAGAAACTTCGCGTGTCGATAATAAAACGATATTCCCATTGGAACTCAATACAATGCCTGGCTTTGCCGGTTCTTCCGCTTATTATATCCGGTACGAAGATCCACACAACGCCAACGAATTGGTTGATAAAAAGACAAACGCCTACTGGCGGAATGTAGACCTCTATCTCGGAGGTATAGAACATGCTACCGGTCACCTGATCTATAGCCGTTTTTGGAACAAATTCTTGTACGACCTGCAAGTCATAGCCGATGAAGAACCTTTCCAGAAACTGATCAACCAGGGAATGATACAGGGTCGTTCCAACTTCGTATACCGTATCAACGGAACAAACAAATTCGTGTCACTCAATCTGAAAGATGCATACGAAGTAACTCCTTTGCATGTGGATGTCAACATCGTTACGAATGATGTATTAGACATAGAGGCCTTCCGCAACTGGAACCCGGAATATAAAACCGCAGAGTTTATCCTGGAAGACGATAAATACATCTGTGGATGGGCGGTTGAGAAGATGTCGAAGTCTATGTTCAACGTAGTCAACCCCGATATGATCGTCGAGAAATACGGAGCCGATACCCTGCGTCTGTATGAAATGTTCCTGGGTCCGTTGGAACAATCCAAACCCTGGGATACAAACGGTATCGACGGTGTATCCCGTTTCCTGAAGAAAGTATGGGGATTGTTCTATGGCAACAATACCGATAGCTTACAGGTTACCGAAGAAACGCCTACAGCCAACGAATGGAAAGCATTGCATAAGCTCATCAAGAAGGTAAGCTGGGATATTGAACATTTCTCGTTCAACACCTCTGTAAGTGCCTTTATGATTTGTATCAACGAACTGACAACATTGAAATGCCAGAAGAGAGCCATTTTGGAACAACTGCTTATCGTATTAGCTCCTTTTGCTCCTCACATAACAGAAGAACTATGGCATGCTTTAGGCAAGAATACAACCATTTGTGATGCTGCCTGGCCGCAGTATAACGAAGAATATCTGAAAGAAAACAGCGTTACATACGCCATCTCATTCAACGGAAAAACCCGTTATAACCTGGAATTACCGGCTGATATGAACAAAGAAGATGTTGAAAAGACTGTACTTAGCCATGAGAATTCCGCTAAGTGGGTGGAAGGCAAAACACCTAAGAAGGTCATTGTCGTTCCCGGAAAAATCGTTAACATCGTAATTTAATGGCAAAAAAAGGTATTCATAAGATTTACCATTCCGTACAGGATTATATCATTATCCTTATTGGTACGATCATGTATGGTTTTGGTTTTAATGGATTTATCCTTTCAAATGAAATTGTGACCGGTGGCGTAAGTGGTGTCAGTGCCCTGATATACTTCGCCACCAATATTCCCGTATCCGTATCTTATTTCCTTATCAACCTGGTCTTACTGGCGGCGGCTTTTAAGATACTCGGACTTAAATTCCTGATAAAAACCATTTTTGGAGTGATCTCTTTATCCCTTTCCCTTTCTTTTTTCGAATGGCTGTTAGGGGGCGTTCCGATTATTAAAGATCAGGTATTTATGTCTATTATCATTGGGGGAGCTATATGCGGTACGGGTTTGGGACTTATCTTTTCCGCCAATGGAAGCACAGGAGGTACCGACATCCTGGCCGCTATTATCAATAAATACAAAAACGTATCTATCGGTACGGGTCTGTTATTGTTCGACTTTCTGATTATAAGTTCTTCCTTCTTTATTTTCCATGATGTGGATAAGATCGTATTCGGTTTCGTAGAAATGGTAATCAGCAATTATATGCTCGACAGGATTATCAATGGAAATCGGCAGTCGGTGCAGTTCCTCATCTTCTCCCAGAAATACGATGAGATAGTAGCCCGTGTATTACAAGATATGGATAGAGGTTGTACACTTTTAAACGGCGAAGGGGGGTATTCCAAACGTCCGATAAAAGTAGTAGTCTTATTGGTCAAAAAGTCCGAATCACTCACTGTCTTTCGTATCGTAAAAGAGATCGATCCACAGGCATTTATCTCCCAAGGTATTGTCCGGGGGGTTTATGGCGAAGGCTTCGATCAGATCAAAACATAATCACTTTCTGAATATACTCTGGGAAGTATCCAGATAAGGCGATTCGATCTTTCCGGCATCCAATATGCTATGGAACAAATAATCTGTTCTATACCGTTTAGAACTGTTCTCCTTTGCATGTATATAATGTTCAGGGAAAGATTCTTTATAAGCAGGAGACATCCATATCAGGCAGGCCGCCTGGTGTGGAAAAGGAGACTCCGAAGCATGCAACCACATACCGTCTTCTCCCAAAGCCTCCCCATGATCGGACTGATAAATGAAAATAGCTTTTTTATCCCTCAGCCTTTCAATCACATTATATAGGAAATAATCCGTATAAAGCACCGTATTATCATACGAATTGATCATCTCCTGCTGCGTATTGGAAGAAAGTATTTTACTCTTTATAATAGGCGTAAATACGGCAAACTCATCCGTAAAATGGGAGTTATACCACCAATGGGAACCGATACCGTTCAAAATAATCAGTTTCTTCTTATTGGCTACTTGCAACGCATCGTCGTATAAAGGCAACAGATCGCCATCGACCCACTTATCAAATACATACGATGACTTCTCTATATTCACATGAAATAAAGAATCACATTCGTTCATAAAATAAACATAGGTATCGGTAGGCTCCTGGTTGGCCAACCATACCGTATAATAATCGCAGGCATTAAACAAATTCACAAAAGACTTTTCCGTAAACGCCCTCCCATAATCTGTACTATCTGCCCGGGTTAATATATAGGGAACACTGCGGTTCGTATAGGTAAACTCCGTATAAATATGCGGAAAGGATATAATATCCTCCTGAGACAACAAAGGAGTCGTATTACGTTCATAACCGTTGATCCCCAAATGATCGGGACGAAGAGATTCACCCAATACAAAAACAACAATAAGATCGTCTTCTTCGCCACAACGAATGCCTTCGGTCAGATCCATCCGTTCCATACTTATCATCTGTTTTTCTTTGCAATAATCAACGACCGTATAATAAATATTAAAAGGAATACGTTTTGATATAGGACGTTTCAAACCGTCTATCTGTGTGAAGCATACAAGAAGTACGGCAGTTACACAGGCAACTACCAATGGTTTTTCAAGTTTTATATGTTTTATTCTGTAGTAAACAATAAACAAGGATATTAATAACATCAATAAAACAAAGAAGACCAAACCGGGAGTACATAGTTCGGAAGAAGTCCGGAAATCGTTTTCCAACGTAGCATCCAAAATCATAGGGGTGAGAATCGCATTCATGGTAAAACGAAACCAGGCTAACAAAGAACTGATAAACGTTACTAATGGAAAAATAAGGGCAAATACATACTTATTTACCGCAAGTAAAAATATAAGAAAAAAGTTGGCTGTAAAGATAACCCCCCATTGCAATAATAAGATAAATACATCTTTTGCAGTAGTCACGGGTATTTTCAAAAAGTCTGCCGATGTTAAAAATATACTGACAAACAAAGCCGTCAGGAAAGAGAAAATACAGAAACGAAATAATAATTTATTTACAGGAATATGAAACATACTATGTACTTTTGTGCAAAAGTAGAACAATACAAGGATATAATTAAATGAAAACTATAGTATTTGCGACAAACAACAAGCATAAACTGGAAGAGGTTAGAACGATGTTGAATGGAACGCTCTCTATTGTCAACTTAAAAGATATTGATTGCCTGGAAGATATTCCGGAAACAGCCGATACCTTAGAAGGAAATGCTTTGTTAAAAGCACAATATGTCAAAGAGCATTATGGATACGACTGTTTTGCCGACGATACCGGCCTGGAAGTAGAAGCCTTGGATAATGCCCCCGGCGTCTACTCTGCCCGTTATGCAGGTCCCACACATGATCCGGAAGCCAATATGCAAAAACTGATGGAAGCATTAGAAGGAAAAGAGAATCGCAAAGCCCGCTTTCGTACCGTTATCGCTTTACTGCTCAACGGAAAAGAATATATGTTTGAAGGTATCATCAACGGCAACATCATAGATGAAAAGAGAGGAGGTGCCGGTTTCGGTTATGATCCCCTCTTTGTTCCCGAAGGATATGACCAGACATTTGCCGAATTAGGGAACGACATTAAAAATGACATCAGCCATCGCGCACGGGCCGTTCAGAAACTGGCTACTTTTTTATCCACTTTACCCGCATAAAAAGATGAAAAAAATAATATATCTATTTACATTTCTTATTTATTTCTGCCTGCAGAGTATAGCACAAAATATCGGTAGCTGGCAGACATATATGTCTTACTATGATACGCGTGCAGTCACGGAAGGGAATAATAACATTTTTGCCATAGCCGGTAATTCCCTTTTCAGTTTTGGAAAAGACGATGCAAGTATTCGTACCTATTCCAAACCCGAACTAAGCGATACAAAGATAGATACGATCGCTTTCAATACCGATCTAAACACGCTGTTGATAGTTTACAGCAACGGAAATATAGATCTTTTGAATGAAAAAGGAATTCATAATATTCCTTTCCTGATGAAAGACATAAGTATTCCCGACAAAGAGATAAACGGCATATTCTTCCATAAAGAAAAAGCCTATCTCTCTGCACAGTTCGGTATCATGGTGATAAATATGGAAAAGAAAGAGATAACCGATACCTATCGGTTGAAAAAAGCAGTTCATTCTTCCTGTATTTATAACAACCACCTGTATGCTGCAACACCGGAGGGTATCATATACGGTCATTTAAATGATAATTTATTGGATACCAACAATTGGAAGTCTCTTGATAACATTGATTTTCCAAAGATCAATGCAGGATTTGAAGGAATCAATATCCAACAGATATACGTTTTTAACGAGGTAATCTGTATGCATCTGCAAAAAAGAGGTATCTATTACCTGGAAGCCGATGAAATAAATAAACAAGAGAAAACAGCCAAGGTATTGTTGAGTCACAACAGTCTGCAACATCTTACCTTGCAGAATAATAAACTCATCGCTTATAGCGAGTATTCCAGTAATTTCAATGATAATCAGGCTTACATTTATTCGTCTTTGAACGAATCATTTACCCTCACAACAGGACCTTTATATGGCATTACTTCCCTGAAAAACAATTCTATTTTCTGGATAGCAGCCGGTCCGGAAGGTATCAAAGGAATCAAAAAATCCGGAAACGAACTGGAAGTTATTCTTTCCGGCACACAGATCGAAGGTCCCAAAAGAGACTTATCCGCATACATCACCTTCCACAAAGAAAAATTACTTGTCTGTGGAGGTGGACGATGGGTAAACCGTTCCAGACTCCCCTGGACATTTATGACCTATGAAAATAAGAAATGGAATAACTTCGATGATGACAAAATAATAACGGATAGTCCTATCGAACAAAGCCTCGACGTTACATCTGCAGCAGTCGATCCCCAAAATGAAAATCATTATTTCGTATCAACATGGGGAGAAGGGGTATTTGAAATAGAAAACAATAAGTTTGTTAACCTATACGGATTGAATAACAGTACGTTAGAATCATCTTCAGATGATAAAAAAGATCCGCATTACATCCGTGTGGAAGGTCTTTGTTATGATAAAAACAACAATTTATGGATGACCAATAGCGGAGTGAACAATGCCATAAAAGTATTGAAATCAGACGGTACATGGGCTTCTTTAATGTATGCAGATCTTAAAAATCAAAATTTGATTGATAAAATACTTATCCGCAAGAACAACCATAAATGGGTCAACGTAATAAGAGGACAAAACTCTACATCGGGTATATTTATCTTCGACGACAAAGGAACAATCGATGATCAGTCAGACGATGTCTCCCGCTTTTACACCTCTTTCACCTCTGTCTCCGGAGAAGGAAACATAACACCCAATGTGTTTTATTGTATGGCTGAAGACCATGACGGATATATATGGTTAGGAACCAACCTGGGTCCTGTCCGGATAGCTTCCCCACAGAATGCATTGGCAGACAGAAGTATGGGAGCCAGCCGCATTGTGCATACACAAGAAGACGGTACCCCTACTTATCTGTTAGACGGAGAAAGTGTTCGGTGCATAGCAGTTGACGGAGGTAACCGTAAATGGTTCGGTACGGAAAGCTCCGGTGTTTTAATCGTATCACCGGATGCACTTGAAATAGTCGAACAATTCAAAACAGAAAACTCCCCTCTCCCCTCCAACCGCATAGAAAGTATTGCTATCAATCCGGTCACCGGCGAAGCCTTTATCGGCACCGACAAAGGAATGGTCTCTTATATGGGAGGAGCCACAGAAGGAACAGAAGATTATTCCGATGTATATGCATTCCCGAATCCGGTTCGTCCCGAATATCAGGATATGGTAACTATAACCGGATTAGTTGCTAACTCCAACGTGAAAATTACCGATGTAAGCGGTAACCTCGTTGTTCAGGGTACTTCATTGGGAGGACAATTTACCTGGGACTGTCGCAGAAAAAATGGACAAAGAGTAGCTACAGGTATTTATCTCGTCCTTTCAGCCACAAACGACGAAGACAAAAGTGAAAGCGTAGTAACAAAGATTATGGTTATCAAATAAGTATATGTTCGGCTTTGTATGCCGAAATCATAAAAGAGCGGATAAATAAGATATCGTATTACCTTATTTACCCGCTCTTTCTTTTTATCTTTTCTGACTATTAAAGTCCTAATTCTTCTGATATAGTAAGCATACGTTTGATAGGAAGAACAGCTTTCTTTTGCACTTCCTCCTCCACCTGTATCTCAGGCATTTCATATTTCAGGCAATTATACAATTTCTCCATCGTATTCAGCCGCATAAAATTACATTCATTACAAGCACAGGTACTGTCATTGGGAGGAGCAGGGATAAATTCTTTATCCGGATTCTTCTTGCGCATATCATGAATAACGCCACTTTCCGTCGCTACAATGAATTGTTTCTTCGCAGACTGTGTCGTGTACCGGATAAGTGCTGCAGTCGATCCTACAAAGTCTGAGACATGAATAATAGGTTGTTTACATTCAGGGTGTGTGATTACTTCTGCTTCGGGATACATTGCTTTCAATGCAAGAATCTTTTCCAAAGAAAACTTCTCATGCACATGACAAGCGCCATCCCATAAAAGCATATTACGTCCCGTTATACTGTTTATATAATTTCCCAGGTTCCGATCCGGTCCGAATATTATTTTTGTATCCTTTGGGAAACTCTCTACTATCTGTTTGGCATTGGTAGAGGTAACGACCACATCGGTAACGGCTTTGACAGCTGCCGTCGTATTCACATAAGAAATAACCGTATGATCCGGATGTTCTCCGACAAAGGCAGCAAAAACAGGAGCAGGACAACTGTCAGCCAGGGAACAACCGGCATCCAGATCGGGAACCAACACTTTCTTATCGGGACATAAGATCTTAGCTGTTTCTCCCATAAAATGAACCCCACATAAGACAATGATATCTGCATCCGTCTTCGACGCCCACTGTGCCAAGGCAAGGCTGTCTCCCACAAAATCGGCTATATCCTGTATATCGCCCGTCTGATAATAATGAGCCAGAATAAGGGCATTCTTTTCCTTACGCAACTGATCGATTGCTTTTTTCAGATCTATATCTTGGGGAACCGGTGCATGCATATAAGCTACTGATTGATTATCCATACTATTCTATCTTTATACTTTCCGATACAAAGATAACACAAAACATAGAGTTTGGTTTCAAACTCCTCCTTCGGATTTATCCTCCGGCAGTTATCAACCATTTATATTTATATTCTTATTTCTTTTAAAAATTAAAAAACTTAAATGATGATAATAATGGGATGTTGAAACTGTTAAAACATAATTCGTCCTTTCATTGCATAAGAAGTTATTAAGTGATGGTTTCTTCTTATGCATAGGATATCAACTTGTTTGTTTAGGTTTTATTGTATGTATTACAAATAGTTACAGACGTTATTAACAAGTAGTTGATAAGTTGGCATGTGTAAAAAAAGTATAGTTTTATCTCCTGTATACTTGTCAAAACTAGGTGTTGAATCGACGGAGTAAAAAGAGTGTTAACTTATTTGTCCGGTAAAAGAAGTAGGGTGTATAGGTAAATAATCGGTAAATGCAAGCTTATTTTTTCAGTTTCTGTTCACTACTTATTAATAGGTTTTCAACAGGCTGTTTGGATAATTCGTTACTTTTGCCTTTCTAAAGGTAATTATTTTATGCGTAAACTAAAAATAACCGAATTGAATCGGTTGACTCCGGAAGCTTTCAAAACAAGTAATAAGATACCATTGATCGTGGTGCTTGACCATGTCAGGAGCTTGCATAATGTAGGTTCTGTGTTCCGTACCTCGGATGCTTTCTTGGTAGAGGCAGTCTATTTATGTGGTATCACAGCTTGCCCTCCTCATCCCGAAATTCATAAAACGGCATTGGGAGCAGAAGATACGGTGGACTGGCATTATTTCAAAGATACAGTAGAAGCTGTTGAAAAGTTGAAGACTGAAGGATATACGGTATGTGCCATTGAACAGGCAGAAGGAAGTGTGATGTTGGATAAATTGGTGTTGAACAAAGACTTAAAGTATGCTGTTATATTGGGAAATGAAGTAAAAGGAGTGCAACAGACAGTGATTGATTCATGTGATATATGTATTGAAATACCGCAGTATGGAACCAAACACTCATTGAATGTATCCGTCACATCCGGTATAGTTATTTGGGATTTCTTTAAACAATTACATAGTTAATAAGTAAAAAGATGATAAAGATTGCAAAGCAACTGACTGATTTAATAGGTAATACCCCGTTGATGGAACTCTCCCGTTTCAATGCGAAGAAAGAGTTGCAAGCCACGGTGATCGGAAAACTGGAATATTTTAATCCGGCAGGTAGTGTAAAAGATCGTGTGGCTCTGGCTATGATCGAAGATGCGGAAGCCAAAGGACTGTTGAAACCGGGGGCTACCCTTATTGAGCCAACCAGTGGAAATACCGGAGTCGGACTTGCTTTTGTCGCTGCTTCCAAAGGATATACCTTGTTTCTTACCATGCCGGAAACGATGAGTCAGGAACGGCGTAGTCTGTTGAAAGCCTTAGGAGCTAATCTTGTTTTAACACCGGGTGCGGAAGGAATGAAAGGGGCTATATCCGAAGCTGAGAGGTTAAAAGAACAAATACCCGGATCAGTTATTCTGCAACAATTTGAAAATCCGGCTAACCCGGCAATACATAGGCAAACAACTGCACAGGAGATATGGCGGGATACGGAGGGTAAAATAGATATATTTGTGGCCGGTGTAGGTACAGGTGGTACCATCAGCGGAGTGGGAAAAGTGTTGAAAGAACAGAATCCTACTATTCGCATAGTAGCCGTGGAACCGGCTGAATCTCCTGTTTTATCCGGTGGCAAAGCCGCTCCTCATAAGATACAGGGAATAGGTGCCGGATTCATTCCGGAAATATACAATGGCGATGTAGTCGATCAGATCATACAGGTTGCAGGAGACGATGCTATTCGTACCGCACGTGAATTGGCCAAAGAAGAAGGTCTTCTGGTAGGTATATCCTCCGGAGCGGCTGTATATGCAGCTATGACATTGGCTAAACTGCCGGAGAATAAAGGAAAAACAATTGTTGCTGTTTTGCCGGATACCGGAGAGCGTTATTTATCTACTCAATTGTATGCTTTGGATACCTATCCTTTATAATACGTCCTTTTTCATTAGTAAATAAAATTGCCGATATACGTCAGCACTTGTGCCGATATATATCGGCAATTGTGTCGACATATATCAGCACAAGTGTCGACGGCTATCGACACTTGTATTCCCTCCCCTTTTTGAGAGAATGATCCTATGATTCTCTGTAGAAAATTCCTTTTCCTTTCGGATTACGCGTACCTTTTCCTTATATTTGCCTACCTAATTAAAATAAACAAATACTGTGGGAAAACACGTAGTTGAAACTCCTTTGATGAAACAATATTTCGATGTAAAAGCCAAATATCCGGATGCAATCCTGCTTTTCCGGGTGGGTGACTTTTATGAGATGTATGGGGAAGATGCAGTGATAGGAGCCGAAATAGTCGGTATCGTTCAAACGAAAAAAGCCAATGGTCCGGGACAATTCATTGAGATGGCAGGTTTTCCTCATCATGCTTTGGATACCTATCTCCCTAAACTGGTGCGTGCCGGCAAACGGGTAGCTATCTGCGACCAGCTGGAAGATCCGAAGATGACCAAAAAACTGGTGAAACGGGGCGTAACCGAATTGGTTACTCCGGGTGTTTCTATCAACGATAATATACTGAATCACAAAGAAAATAATTTCCTTGCTGCCGTTCATTTTCAAAAGGATACCTGTGGAATTTCTTTTCTTGATATCTCTACGGGAGAGTTTCTTACTGCCGAAGGGACGGTGGATTATATCGATAAACTGCTTCATAACTTCTTTCCCAAAGAAGTATTGGTCGAACGCAATACCCGCAAGAAGTTTGAAGAGGCCTTCGGTTCCCGTTTTTTCCTTTTCGAATTGGAAGATTGGGTGTTTACTGCCGACGCTGCCAATGACCGGCTCTTGAAACATTTTGAGACAAAAAACCTGAAAGGCTTTGGCGTGCAACACCTGAAACTGGGTATTATTGCTTCGGGTGCTATCCTGCATTACCTGGATATAACACAACATAAGCAGATCGGGCATATCACCAGCCTTTCCCGTATCGAAGAAGACCGCTATGTGCGTCTGGATAAATTCACCGTACGAAGTCTGGAATTGGTAGGAACCATGAACGAAGGGGGCACCAGCCTGTTGGATGTGATCGATAAAACGGTTTCTCCTATGGGTTCCCGTATGTTGCGTCGCTGGTTATTGTTTCCTTTGAAGGATGTGAAGCCTATCCGCGAACGACAGGATGTGGTGGAACATTTCTTTCGCCATCCGGAGATGAAAGAGTTCTTGGAATTACAATTGGAACAAATAGGTGATCTCGAACGTATCATTTCAAAGGTGGCTGTCGGACGTGTTTCTCCTCGCGAAGTGGTGCAGTTGAAAGTAGCTCTTCGTGCCATAGGACCGATCAAAGAGTCTTGTGAGGCGAGCGAAGAACCCAGTCTGTGTCGTCTGGGTGAACAATTGCATGCCTGTGTTCCTATCCATGAACGGATAGAAAAAGAAATAAAGAACGACCCCCCTGCCCTATTGAATAAAGGAGGCGTTATTGCGGAAGGTGTCAGTGAAGAACTGGATGAATTGCGTGCCATCGCTTATTCGGGCAAAGATTATCTTTTGCAGATTCAGCAGCGGGAGAGTGAACGGACGGGTATACCCAGTCTTAAGATAGCCTTTAACAATGTTTTCGGATATTATATAGAAGTACGGAATACGCATAAGGATAAAGTACCTCCGGAATGGATACGGAAGCAGACCCTTGTCAATGCCGAACGGTATATCACGGAAGAACTGAAAGAATACGAAGAGAAGATACTGGGAGCCGAAGAAAAGATTATGGCACTTGAATCCCGTCTTTTCAATGATTTAGTATTGAGTTTGGTCGACTATATTCCGCCGATTCAGGTCAATGCTAACCTGATTGCCCGCCTGGATTGTTTGTTGTCATTTGCCAAGTCGGCACAAAGCAATAGATATATCCGTCCGGAAGTGAATGAATCGGAGGTGATAGATATCAAAGGCGGTCGTCATCCGGTAATCGAAAAACAATTGCCTCTGGATGATCCTTATGTGGCCAATGATGTATATCTGGATGATAAGAAACAACAGATTATCATTATAACCGGGCCGAATATGGCGGGTAAATCGGCCTTATTGCGGCAGACAGCCCTGATCACGCTTATGGCACAAATCGGTTCATTCGTGCCTGCCGAATCGGTTCATATAGGTATTGTGGATAAGATATTTACCCGTGTAGGGGCATCGGATAACATCTCCCTGGGCGAATCGACCTTTATGGTAGAGATGAGCGAAGCATCCAATATCATCAATAACCTTTCCAGCCGCAGCCTTGTTCTTTTCGACGAACTGGGACGGGGCACCAGCACCTATGACGGTATCTCTATTGCCTGGGCGATTGTTGAATATATCCACGAACATCCGCAAGCACGTGCCAAAACACTTTTTGCCACGCATTACCATGAGTTGAATGAGATGACAAACTCTTTCAAACGTATCCAAAATTATAATGTATCGGTGAAAGAAGTAGGAAACAAAGTTATCTTCTTGCGTAAACTGGTCAAAGGAGGCAGTGCACATAGTTTTGGTATTCATGTGGCCCGTATGGCGGGTATGCCCAAGAGCATTGTCAAACGTTCGGACGAGATATTGAAACAACTCGAAACGGAAAATCGCCAGGACGGTATCAGTAAACCGGTCAAACAAATTGCCGCTGCCGCCGAAGGTTTTCAGCTTAACTTCTTCCAGTTGGACGATCCTATCCTCAGCCAGGTGCGCGATGAGATAAAAAATACGGACGTCAATAACCTCACCCCTCTGGAAGCACTCAATAAACTGAGTGAGATTAAAAAGATCATTACGGGGAAATGAAAATAGAAAGAACAAGATAAATTAAAAAAGGGGCTGTCCGATTTATTTCGGACAGCCCCTTTTGCATATCATTTATAAGAATGCCTTTTTAAGGCTGTTTGCCGATGTATGCAAGGATTCCTCCGTCTACGTAAAGGATGTGTCCGTTTACGAAGTTGGATGCGTCAGAAGCAAGGAAAACAGCTGGTCCGGCCAAATCTTCCGGAGTACCCCAACGGGCAGCCGGTGTTTTGGCGATGATGAACGAATCGAAAGGATGACGAGATCCGTCTGCCTGTTTTTCACGTAAAGGAGCTGTCTGTGGCGTAGCAATATAACCCGGGCCTAAGCCGTTACATTGGATGTTGTATTCGCCGTATTCCGAAGCGATGTTACGTGTAAGCATCTTCAAACCACCTTTGGCTGCTGCATAAGCAGAAACCGTTTCGCGTCCGAGCTCACTCATCATAGAACATATATTGATGATCTTTCCGTGTCCTTTTTTGATCATAGCAGGGATAACTGCTTTGGCTACGATGAAAGGACCATTCAGGTCGATGTCGATTACCTGACGGAAATCTTTGGCAGACATTTCAGTCATCGGGATACGTTTGATGATACCGGCATTGTTTACCAGGATATCGATCACACCTACCTCTTTTTCGATCTGGGCAACGGTGGCATTTACCTGTTCTTCGTTGGTTACATCGCATACATATCCGTGTGCCTGGATACCTTTTTCTTTATATGCAGCCAATCCTTTTTCTATCAGTTCGTTGTTTATATCGTTGAAAACGATGGTTGCACCTGCTTCGGCCATAGAAGAAGCGATCGCAAAACCAATACCGTATGAGGCACCGGTAACAAGGGCTATTTTGCCTTTTAATGAAAAATTACTCATGAGTCTATTTATTTAATGTCTGTTATCTTTGAAAAGTCCTGATCGCCGTAATCCAGGTTTTCGCCTCCCATACCCCAGATAAAGGTGTAATTGGAAGTGGCAGCTGCCGAGTGGATAGACCATTCGGGAGAGAGTACGGCCTGGTTGTTCTGCATCCAGATATGACGGGTCTCGTCTATTTCTCCCATAAAGTGACATACAGATTGATCTTCCGGCACTTCAAAATAGAAATAGGCTTCCATCCGACGCGAGTGCACATGTGGAGGCATGGTGTTCCATACGCTTCCGGGAGCCAGTTCGGTCATACCCATTTGCAGTTGGCAGGTAGGTAATACCTGGTTGACAAGCATTTTGTTGATGTTGCGGTGATTCGATGTCTCCAATGTACCCAGTTCGGCAACGACAGCATCTGCTTTTGTTACTTTTTTATCCGGGTAATTGCGGTGTGCTGTCAGGGAGTTGAAATAAAACAAAGCAGGTTTGTTCGCATCTTTGCTTTCGAAATACACTTCCCGTTCTCCGCTACCGAGGTAAAGAGATTCTTTGTAGTCCAGTTCATATACCTGATCTCCAGCATATACGATACCAGGTCCTCCCACGTTGTAGATACCTATTTCACGGCTGTGCAGGAAATACGCTTGTTTCAACGGGTCAATAGCTTCGAGGTGCAATTTTTCTGTTTTAGGCATGGCACCTCCTACAATCATACGGTCATACATTGAATAGACCATATTCACTTCATCCGGTGCAAAAACCTTCTCGATCAGAAAGTCTTTGCGTAACCGTGTTGTGTCATACGCTTTGGCATCTTCCGGATGCGCAGCGTAACGTAATTCATAATTTGTTTTCATAACTCTTATCTTTTAATTTTAAATTTTTCATTGTTTGAGGGCAGAGTCTGCACCTACGTCTATACCGTTCCATGCTTTCAGGTTGGTCCATTCGGTATACGGATCTGCCCAGAACGGATGATCTGCGGAAAGGCCTAAAGGCAATAAGCCCATGGCACATAAATAAACACTTCCGGTATTGATATACGATTCGGACATATGGATTTGATTGCCGGCAAAACCAACAGTCAACCAACCGTTTGCATCAAAGTTTTTAGGTGATTTCATTTGTCTCTTAATCACTGCTGTCAGGGCACAACGTACCTGGGCCGGTTTTACTTTGGAGGGAAGGGATCCGATCAGGCAGGATTGTGCCAGGGCATGAAAGGCACCGAAACGATAAACAATAGAACGTCCTACGGCAGGGTAGCTGCCTTCCGGAGAGATGAAACGTTCCAACTGAGCAGCGAAGCGTCCGTGGCGTTTGAGTTGTAGATCGAGGAAATCCGCTCCTTCGATATTATGTTTTTTCATGCAGATCAATACATCGGTCAGCATCGGATGAATAACAAAACTATTGTAATAATCCATATGGAAATCTTTTCCGTCACCATACCAGGCATCCCCTTTGTACCAATCTTCGCGGAAGCGTTTGACCCCGTGAGTCATTCGTTCCAGATCGCATTCACCGGTGAATTCCAGAAGAGCCGCTTCGACGGTTGAAGCAAAAAGTAACCAATTGTTTTGATGCGGTTTGATCGTACGGCTTCTTTTGAGTTCGGTAATCATCCACTCCTGGGCTTCTTTGTCCATATTTCCCCATAACTGTTTGGGAGCCCGTAAGAGTCCTTCAGCCAGGAAGGCGGCATCTACCAATGGTTGCGTATGACGATTGCCGAATGTAAGATAATCAGGTGAAGAGGGGTTTACTGCGTTTTTCAGTCCTTTTACCGCCAGTTTGATATACTTCTCCCGGAGTTGTCCTTCGGGAGTCTGATCGGGTCCTAACTCAAGCCAGGGAGCTATCCCGCAGATAAGTCTTCCAACAGCTTCGAGGTAGGATACCTCTTTGCGAAGAGGGTCTTTGGATAACGACTCGAAAGGCATATTCTGTTTAAGTGTATTATTGCTCAGATTCGTTAATACCGGATCAGCAATTTTTACAAGATTTTCTACCCAAAAAGCCCGGTCTTCTTCACCGGTTGGTTGATCTGTTTGTGCCTGTGTAAAAGCGGGCAGGATAAGCATATAAGCTGCAACTGCAAAACTAAAAATACTTCTTTTCATGTTCTTATTTTAATAGGTTTTTAGACGTGTAAGTATTAGCGCAAACATACACTTTTTTTTTCATTCATAGTGTATGATGAGTATTAAAGCTTACTAACAGGGTAGGGGTCTGCCCAGCAGAATAATCAAAGAATGTAAGTTTTTTATTGGTTAGGTTTTGTAATTTATAGATAGGATTGCACAGAATCGGCAATCCTATCGGGTCTTTGTGATATGATTATACGTTGAAGCGGAAGTGCATAATATCACCGTCTTGCACGATATATTCTTTTCCTTCGACGCCCATTTTGCCGGCTTCTTTGACAGCAGCTTCCGAACCGTATTTGATAAAGTCATCAAATTTGATAACTTCTGCACGGATAAACCCTTTTTCAAAGTCCGTATGAATTACTCCGGCACATTGAGGGGCTTTGCTGCCTTTCAGATACGTCCAGGCACGTACCTCCTGCACACCGGCCGTCAGGAAGGTTTCCAGGTTCAATAGTTTATAAGCAGACCGGATCAGGCGGCTTACACCGGACTCTTGCAAACCGATTTCTCCCAGGAACATCTGACGTTCTTCGTAGGTATCGAATTCGGCAATTTCACTTTCTATTTTAGCAGCAACGATCAGTATCTCTGCATTTTCTTCTTTGACGGCTTCCCGTACGGCTTCTACATAACTGTTCCCGTTGACAGCACTGGCTTCGTCTACGTTGCAGACATACATCACCGGTTTATTTGTCAGAAGAAATAATTCGTGGGCAATCTTCTGTTCGTCTTTGGTATCGAAACTAACGGTACGGGCACTTTTGCCTTGTTCCAATGCTTCTTTGAATTTGACCAATACGTCGTAGATTATTTTTGCCTGTTTATCACCTCCTGTCTGGGCTTGTTTCTGCACTTTGGAAATACGCGCATCCACAGTCTCCAGGTCTTTTATCTGCAATTCGGTATCGATAATCTCTTTGTCGCGTACAGGATTTACACTGCCATCCACATGGGTGATGTTCTCGTCGTCGAAGCAACGCAATACATGCAGGATAGCATCTGTCTCCCGGATATTGGCCAGGAACTTATTGCCCAATCCTTCTCCTTTGCTGGCGCCTTTGACAAGCCCGGCAATGTCCACAATCTCTACCGTAGTCGGCAGAATGCGTTGTGGATGAATGAGTTCGGCCAGTTTATTGAGTCGCTCATCCGGTACGGTGATTACACCTACATTGGGTTCGATTGTACAAAAAGGGAAGTTTGCCGATTGTGCTTTCGCATTCGATAGACAGTTGAAAAGAGTAGATTTGCCTACATTCGGAAGGCCTACGATGCCGCATTGTAATGCCATATATATTACTTCTTAAGTTTATGAGGGCACAAAGATAGTGAAAGATATGATACTATTTCCCCGTCTTTTTATGGGTTGAACGACTTCCGACGAAAATAATACGTTAAATGATGTTACGATATTGTCGTAATACGCTGTTAGTTTTATATATTGCGCTTTCAAAAGAAACTTTTTATAAACTTAAACTGAATATCTATTATGGTAGAAAACAAAAAAATGCTTTGTATAGGTCTGACAGCTCTTCTGTTAAGCTCTTGCAACGGAACAAAGGATCAAGCTTATTGGGAAAATGCGCCGGTCGTAGCCGAAAAAGTACAAATGCCGGGTGGCGAACTGATTCGTTTCAATCCGGCCTTATTGAAAGATACGATTGTATTTCCCCTGAGTCATTTCATGGAAGAAATCGAGATTGTGAAGTTGGACGACAAAGATGAAGCTTTGTTATATGAAGCCCCTGTGACAATATCAGAGAATTATATCCTGGTGAAGAGTGGCAGAAATCCACGGGGAGATTATCGCTCAAGTGTTCCTTTGCCCTGTAAATTATTTGATAAAAAAGGGAAGTTTATTTCTAATATAGGGGCTATCGGACAAGGACCGGGTGAATACAATCTTATTTACTCCATGCAGATTGATGAGAAAAACCAACGCATTTACCTGATGCCCTGGCAAACCGATAAGATATTGGTTTATGATTTGACGGGTAAGTCTTTAGAACCGATCCGCCTGCCTTACCGATCCAACAAAGGTATCTTTAAGGTGGAAGGCGATAGAGTAGGGGTAGCTGTTCTTCCTTTCCCGCAAATACCGTCGGTTGCCTGGATACAAACATTGGACGGCGAAGTATTACATGAAATACCGGCAGGCCATCTCTCTCTTCCGTTTGATTTCAGTAACGAAATCCAGTCTACCCAAAATTCGCCTGACATGGATCTTTCCTTCTGGTATTGGCAGCCACGGCCAGACTCATTGTATCACATTGATCTGCAAAAAGGAGAGTTGAACCCTCGTTTTACGGCTAACTTTAAGAAGGACGAGTTGGAACCGCATTCTTATATGGAATGGCCCAATCATTTCTTGGGTACGACAAGCACGGTGGTGCATATAACCGGTCCTGAAGGTGAACGCAAGGAAGGAAAAGAACCGGCCTTTTACATTGTGGATAAAAAGACGCTCAAAGGAGCCTTCTTGCGGTTGGAAAATGATTATATGGGAGGGGAAAATATGGGGTATCCGATTTATACTTTCCAGAAAGGATATTACGCAAAAAATATGGATCCGGGAAATCTGGAAGAATGGATTGAAAAGATCTTGAAGTCCGACAAGTTGGATGATAAAATGCGCCAGAAGTTAACTGATATAATGAAGAATATCAGTCCGGATGATAACAATTACATCTTGTATGCAAAAATGAAAAAATAAGATTCGCATAGGAATCTATTTATAGAAGAGGAGCTGTGATAAATGGACAGCTCCTCTTTTTTGTTTTAAAATTCCGAACCTTTGATTTCCGGTAATGCGAAGCGTACCAAATAACTCTCATTGACGAAAGGATTGTAGCTTGCATACAGGTATTTATCCTGGCTGTCAACAGCAATCTGCTCCATATGATCAGCCAGTTGATAATGAGCCAGGGCGTTGCCTGCCCGGTCAAAGACGATCAGGCTGTTATTTGCTTTCCATCCGCTATGTTTGGAGTATCCATTGTAAAGCCCGTAAATGTATTTCTCGGTCATATATACATCCTGGAAACCGGAAGTATGCATTTTGTCGACTACCACCCGGCTCACCTTTTCTTCTACCAGGAAGTCCGCTACTTGTCTTTCCCACTGTTTCTCTATCTTTTTGGGACTATATGTATACGATGAGATATATCCGAATGTATTCGAAACATACACCAATTGCTTGTTTTTCTCCGCAATATCTCCTCTGAAAAGCGGCAAAAAGGCGGAAGAGGTATATTCTTGTTTGATCGGATAATCACCAAAAAAATCGATCTCTTTTTTCTTCCGGTTGCAGAGTCCCCATAAGCCTTTCCGATACTCTCCGATACCGGCAAACAGGTCTTTGTCTACCTTCACTGATACATAGGGAGATTGTTTGGCAATGCGCAGACGCGTAAAGGCATCCAGCCGCAATTCGCCGTTTTCTATTTCATATTCATAGAAAATATTGGTTGCTTTATGGAAAAAGGGCAAAGAGGCTTTCAGGCGGGGATCCACGTCGATGGGTAACCGCTCTTTCGGTTTTCGGAAGGAATATTTCTTTATCTTGCGTTCCCCCGTGCCAAAGAAACGCAGGTAGGAGGCATCCCGTTCATACAGAATCACCAATAGGGTATCGTCCACTATATGAAATTCTGGGGCAATCTTATCCGGTAAACGTACCAATGTCTCCAATTGAAGACTGTCTGCCGGAAGGTTTTCCAAGGAGATACGTTCCAGGGTGACGACCGGTTTCTCTTCTTTACAAGCCCCCAGGCAGGCCAGTAAGAGAATAGATGCGAATAGTTTTTTCATCTATGTATTGATTTTATATCGAAAGGATTCGATTTTTCATAAAAATCAGAATTAGAGGCAAAGCTAAATAAAAAGTATTTATAAGAAGTTAAAGCTGACTTAAATGTTGTTACGAAACTATCGTATCTGGAAAAGGAAAGGGATTAACGATTAACGATGAGTGATTAGTGATTAGTGATGAGACGCACAAGCTATTGCTTTCGCCTTGTATGGTGTTTAGTGATGAGTGTTTAGTGATGATAGATTTCTCACTAACCACTAATCACTAATCACTAACCACTAATCGTTAATCGTTAATCACTCATCGTTAATCGTTAACCACAGGGATAGTTTTAGTGTTGATAGCTATCGTCAGTAGTAACGATAGCTATCATCAGTAGTAACGNATAGTTATCATCAGTACTGACGATAGCTATCAACAGTAGAATTATCCTGCAAAAAATGATGCGAGTGTCGAGGGCTATCGACACTTTTTGGGCAAATTTGAGTAAAAATATCCCGATTTAATGTGCTTCCAGCCAATTGTTTCCCACCCCGCAATCCGCGATGAGGGGGACACGCAGTTTGATGGCGTTTTCCATTTCTTGCAGGACGATTTGTCGGACGGTGTCTAATTCGTTTTTTAAGACGTTGAAGTTGAGTTCGTCATGCACCTGCAGTATCATCTTGCTTTGCAGGTTTTCTTCTTCAAACCGTTTGAAAATGCCTATCATGGCTACTTTGATGATATCGGCTGCACTGCCCTGGATGGGGGCGTTGATGGCATTTCGTTCGGCATATCCACGCACGATGGCATTGTTGGAGTTGATATCCGGCAAGAAACGTTTGCGTTTGAAGAGGGTTTCTACGTATCCCTGGTCTTTGGCTACCTGGATGCTTTCATCCATATATTCGCGTACCCGGGGATAGGTACGGAAATAGCCATCGATAAGTTCTTTGGCTTCTCCCCGTGGGATGTTCAGACGCTCGGCCAGTCCGAATACGGAGATGCCGTAGATGATGCCGAAATTCGCTGTTTTGGCTTTCCGGCGCATATCGCTTGTCACTTCCGAAACGGGTATGCCATATATTTTAGCTGCCGTAGCCGCATGAATATCGCTGCCGCTGCAGAAGGCTTCGATCATATGTGTATCCTGGCTCAAATGGGCCATGATGCGTAATTCGATCTGTGAATAGTCGGCGGAGAAGAAGAGGCAGTCGGCATTATCGGCAGTAAAAGCCTTTCTTATCTCACGTCCTAAGGCTTCGCGTACCGGGATATTCTGTAGGTTCGGATTGGTGGAACTCAGCCTTCCTGTGGAGGTAACCGCCTGATTGAAAGAGGTATGTATCTTTCCTGTTTGCGGATTTATCAATTCCGGCAGGGCGTCTATATAGGTACTTAACAACTTCTTTAGTCCGCGGTATTCCAATAGTTTTTCGATGATGGGATGTTTGCTGCGCAACTTTTCCAATACATCTTCACTCGTACTGTAATTTCCTGTTTTTGTCTTTTTGGCCTTTTCGTCTATCTGCAGACGGTCGAAAAGTATTTCTCCGACTTGTTTGGTAGAGTTGATATTGAACGATACGCCGCCGGCCAGTTCATAAATCTCTTCTTCCAGTTTCAACAGGGAGGCGGTCAGTTCTTTGGAAGATTGCTTCAAGGCTACTGTGTCGAGCGTGACTCCGGTAGCCTCTATCTCTGCCAAGACGTAGATGAGAGGCATTTCGATATCGAAGAATAAGGATTCAATGCCTTCTTTTTGAAGGGCAGGAGCAAAATAGTCTTTCAGTTGCAGGGTGATATCCGCATCTTCCGCGGCATATTCTGCTACCCTCTCTATCGGGATATCGCGCATATTGCGCTGATTTTTTCCTTTGGGACCTATGAGTTCTTCGATGGCGATGGGTTTATATCCCAGGTAGGTTTCGGCCAGGTAATCCATATTATGCCTTAACTCCGGATTCAAGAGGTAGTGGGCGATCATGGTATCGAAAAGCGGACCTGCCACCCGGACTCCGTATTTGCGTAAGACAAGTATATCGAATTTGATATTTTGTCCGATCTTTTGTATTTCTTTATTTTGAAGGGCAGGGGAGAAGCGGTCTATAATTTTTATCGCTTCTTGCCGATCGGCGGGAACCGGAACATACCAAGCTTCCTTTGGGGTCACGGCAAACGAAAGACCGACCAAATGGCAACGTAACGGATCGATCCCGTCTGTTTCTGTGTCAAAAGCAAAAAAATCCTGACCCTTTAAAAACCGGGCTAAATCGTTTTGTTTTTCCTCAGTATCAATAAGATGGTAGGTGTGGTCGACCGATTTTAAGCTTTCAAGAGTCGAATATTCGGAAACTTCTGGGGTGTCGGGCGCAAATATATCAAAGAGGGAGCCTTGAATCGGGCCGGTTGCTACCGGTTTTTTTACCTCTCCGGACAATTTCTTAATAAATGTTTTGAATTCTAATTCTGTGTAAATTTCTTTGAGCCGCTCTTCGTTGGGTTTTTCCCGCTTGCAAAGTTGGGCATCGAACTGAATGGGTACATCTGTTTTTATGGTTGCTAAAAATTGAGAGAACCGGATTTGCTCTACATTTTCTTCTACCTTATTTTTCAATGCACCTTTTAGCTTATCGGTATTATTTATCAGATTTTCGATATTCCCGAATTCGGTCAGTAATTTCTGTGCCGTTTTTTCACCGACACCCGGACAGCCCGGGATATTATCGGCACTGTCACCCATCAATGCCAATAGGTCTATTACCTGTTCGGTAGAGGTGAGTCCGTATTTATCCAATACATTTTGTACACCCATCACTTCATAGCCTCCTCCGAATTTGGGACGGTACATGAATATATGTTCTTCGACCAATTGCGCATAGTCTTTATCTGGTGTCATCATATACACATCGTATCCTTCGCGTGCCGCCTGCTTGGCTATAGTTCCGATCACATCATCGGCTTCGTACCGTGGCACTTCGAGCAGGGGTATATTATAGGCTTCAATGATCTCTTGGATGACCGGAACCGATGCACGTATCACCTCCGGTGTCTCTTCCCGTTGAGCCTTATAATCTTCATATGCCTCATGCCGGAAGGTAGGGCCTTTGGGGTCGAAGGCAACTGCTATATGCGTCGGTTCTTCCTGCCTCAATACATCTTCCAGGCTGTTTATAAAACCAAAGATTGCGGAGGTGTTGACTCCTTTGGAATTGATACGGGGATTTTTGATGAAGGCATAATAGGAACGATATATCAGCGCATAGGCGTCAATTAGGAATAGTTTCATTGCTTTAACACGTTTTAGTGGCACAAAATCAGGGTAAATGTACGAAAAAACTCGCTTACTAAATTGTTTTTGTTACTTTTGCGGAATCTTTTGATAGGGGATGGTTACCAATCTGTATGGAGGAACGAAAAAGAATAGAGGCACCTGTCGTTGCGGAACTCAAACAGTTTCATGATGATTTTGCTACTTCACTTGAAAGTAGTACGCAATACCTGCAACAGGCAATTGATGTTATTTTACAAGCTAGTGGGAAACATATTCGCCCTTTGTTGGTGCTTTTAGCAGCAAAGGCCTGTGGGAATGTGACTTCTGAGACGATCAATGCCGCGGTATTATTGGAGCTTTTGCATACGGCAACTCTGGTTCATGACGATGTGGTAGACGAAACCAAACAACGCAGAGGGGTTCCTTCCCTGAATGCTATTTATGATAATCGGATGGCCGTATTGGTGGGCGATTATCTTCTTTCTTCCGCTTTGATACGCTCTATACAAACCGGTGATTTACGCATTGTGGGTATTATCTCTGGCCTGGGTCGTGATCTGGCAGAAGGGGAAATCAAACAATTAGAAGCGGCGGAAGAGGTGCTTCTGGATGAAGATCGTTATTTTCAGGTTATTCGCAAGAAAACTGCCAGCCTGCTTTCTGCCTGTACCGAGATAGGGGCCATTTCTGCCCATGCATCCGATGAAATGATTGTTTTACTTCGTCAATTCGGGGAATATATCGGTTATTGTTTTCAGATAAAAGATGATATCTTCGATTATGACAGGCAAACAGATATTGGCAAACCGACAGGTAACGATATCCGCGAAGGAAAGGTGACTCTTCCTCTCTTATATGCTTTGAAAAACGGGGAAGCTACTGCGGTGGATAAAGCACTTCGTATAATAAGAGCCAAAGATTTTACGACGGAAAACATTGATGAACTGATTCGTTTTGCTCATCAGGAGGGGGGGATTGATTATGCTGTGAAGCGTATGAAAGAATACCAAACAAAAGCAGTGGAACTATTGTCTCAATTGCCTGTTTCCGAATCCCGGGAATCTTTATTGCTCTTAACAGACTATATCATCCATAGGCATAAATGAAAGCATGCGACGTTATACGTCGAATGCTGAAGTTAAAGGAGTCAGAGAAGTTAAAGGAGTCAAAGTAGTTACAAAACTCTTTAACTCCTAAGTCGCAAAGCGACTGCTAACTCCTCTCAAATTACAGCCGTTTGGTTATATCACCTACCAGGCTGCTGGCGCCTATGCGGAATAAATCTTTATGCAGCCATTCATCTCCTAGTATTTCTTTGACGATGGTGTAGTATTTTACCGCATCTTCTGCTGTGCGCACACCTCCGGATACTTTGATTCCTATCTGTTTCTCTGTAAGGCTATAATAGGTTTTGATAACCTGACACAGGGTATATACGGCCTCAGGCGTTGCTCCGGGATATTCTTTTCCGGTCGATGTCTTGATGAAGTCGGCCCCTGAATAGATCGCCAGAATGGCTGCTTTCTGGATGTTCTTTGCCGTACGTAAAGCACCTGTCTCAAGGATTACTTTCAGTTGGGCTCCCCGGCAGCTTTCTTTGATCTCTTGTATCTCTTCGGTGAGTTCCTCCAGGTTCTCTTCCATGAAGTATCCGAGATTGAGCACTACATCTATTTCGTCCGCTCCCTGCATTACTGCCATAGCCGTTTCTGCGATTTTAACCTCTACAAAGGTTTGCGAGGAAGGGAAACCTCCGGCTACGGATGCGATCTTAATATCTTGGGCAGTAAGCGCCTGTTTCACGGTGTCTACAAAGAGGGGATAGGTACAAATGGCAGCCACATTGGGAATGTCGGTGCTGCCTTCAAAATCATTCACCTGCTCGACCATCTTCCAGATATTCTCTTTATTGTCGAGGGAGGTGAGGGAGGTGAGATCTATGCAGCCATGTATTCTTTTCAATACCTCGGGAGTGAAATTCTCTTTGTACTTTTTATCCAGTAACAATTTGACGGTTTCTGTTATTTTTTCCTCCGGTTGGGTAGGGGGGAACTGGGAAAATGCCTTTTGATATTTACTTTCTTCGCTCATTTTTTTATAGTTTTTCGTTGTTTTTATGTCTTTCTATGTCACGTGTTGTCTTTTTCTGTAGATTCTTTTCGAAGGCTGCGGTAAGGTCTACCCCCGTTTGGTTGGCAAGGCAAAATAATACCCATAGGACGTCGGCCATTTCGTCTGCCAAGTCCCTGTTTGTATCACTTTCTTTAAAGGATTGTTCGCCATAGGTACGGGCCATGATGCGCGCCAGTTCTCCTACTTCCTCCGTCAGGATAGTCATATTGGTGAGTTCGTTGAAATAACGGACTCCGTATGTTTTAATCCATTGATCTACTGTGTTTTGTGCTTGTTGTATTGTTATTTCCGCCATCATTTATTCTTTGTTTTGTGAGTCAATGAGGAGAGTCACAGGACCGTCGTTGAGAAGTTCTATTTTCATGTCGGCTCCAAACGTGCCTGTGGCTACTTCTTTTCCCAATTGAAGTCCTATTTCAGCGCAGAAAGAATCGTACATCGGAATCGCTCTCTCCGGCTTGGAGGCGCGGATGTAGGAGGGGCGGTTGCCTTTTTTTGTGGAGGCTTGCAGGGTAAACTGGCTGACTACCATAATCTCTCCTCCGTCTTCGATCACAGAGCGGTTCATGACTCCGTTCTCGTCGTCGAATATGCGCAGGTTTACCAGCTTTTTGGCTAACCATTCAATGTCTTCCGAACTATCCCTGTCTTCAATACCCACCAGGATTAAGAGTCCTTTCCCGATCCGGGCTTTGACTTTTCCGTCGATTGTTACAGATGCGTATTGTACGCGTTGTGTTACTGTCTTCATTTTATTCTCCTAATGCTTCTTTTATAAGGGTCGCTTTCGCTTCTCCGATAAGCTTTTTGAGCTCCTCGAAATCGGCTTCCCGCATGCGTTTGACGCTTTTAAAGTGACGTAAAAGTAATACTTTTGTCTTATCTCCTATGCCTTTTATACTGTCTAATTCCGAAGCTGTCTGGCTTTTGCTTCGTTTGTCTTTATGAAAGGTAATGGCAAAGCGGTGTACCTCGTTTTGCATTTGCTCAAGCAAACGGAAGAGCGGCGTCTGACGGGCCAGTCCCATACTTTCCGGAGGTGTACCGAATAGGAGATCGGAGGTCCGGTGTTTCTTGTCTTTGGCCAATCCGGCGATGGGAATGGATAGACCTAATTCGTCTTCAATGACACTTCGTACCACTTCCATTTGCCCTTTTCCCCCGTCTGTGATGATAAGATCGGGTAGGGGTGTTTCTTCTTCTATGGCGCGTGTATAACGTCGTCTGACGACCTCTTTCATCGAAGCATAATCATCCGGTCCTACTACTGTTCGGATAATATATTTGCGGTATTCTTTCTTTGCCGGTTTACCCATAATGAAAACGACACAGGCTGCCACAGCATCACTCCCCTGGATGTTTGAATTGTCAAAACACTCGATACGTGCCGGTAGTTTTTCCAGGTGTAAAGCATCCTGGATCTCTTTCAACAGGCGGGTGTTTCGTTGCTCAGGATTGAGCTTTTCTGCCTGTTTGAGCCGGTCTACTTTGAATTGTTTTACATTCAATTCGGATAAGGCCAACAACTTCTTTTTGTCTCCTCTTTGCGGAATAGTGAAATTTGTATTTTCCAGATTCATCTCCGGGTCGAATGGTACAAGAATCTCTCTGGCGGTGCTTTTGAAGCGCTCACGCATCTCTATAATGCCCAGGCTCAGGAGTTCCTCCCGGGTTTCATCCAACCGTTTTTTATATTCAAAAGTGTATGCCTGTACAATGGCTCCGTTGCCTATATGCAGGTAATTTATATAAACCGAATTCCCGTTTTCTGCCAGTGAAAAGACATCAATATTATTGAGTGCGGGGGTGACAACGGTCGATTTGGCGCGGTAATTTTCAATGATATCGTATTTTTCTTTTAATACCTGTGCCTCCTCAAAACGCAATTCTTCGGCCAATGTCTGCATCTGTTCGAAGAGATGTTTGCTGACTTGGGAGATATTCCCTTTCAGAATCTCTTTGATCTGGGTTATGTTTTGCTGGTATTCCTCGTGGCATTGCAATCCCTCGCAAGGTGCTTTGCAGCGTTTGATATGGTATTGCAGGCATACTTTGTACCGTTTTTGTTGGATGTTCTCCGGGGTTAACGGATAGTTGCAGGTACGTATGGGATACAGTTCTTTTATCATCTGTATCATTACCTTGGCAGCGTAAGCAGAAGAGTAGGGTCCGAAGTATATGGAGCCGTCTTTTACTATATTCCGGGTGGTGAATACCCGTGGGAAATATTCGTTCTTGATGACAATGGAAGGGTAAGTTTTGTCGTCTTTGAGCAATACATTGTAACGCGGCCTGTACTGTTTGATCAGACTGTTTTCGAGGAGGAGGGCATCCTGCTCTGTGTCTACAACGATGTATTTGATGTCTCGTATCTGTTTGACGAGTACACGAGTTTTGTTGTAGTCATGCTCTTTATTGAAATAGGAAGTCACCCGTTTCTTTAGGTTCTTTGCCTTTCCTACATAGAGGATCGTTCCTTTCTCGTCGAAGTATTGGTAACATCCGGGTGTCTCCGGAATGACGGAAAGGATCGTTTGAATATGTTTGTTTTTCTCCGTATTCATTTCAATGTTTCACGTGGAACATTTATTTTTTATCTTCCCAAAAGTACCAATAATATATTGATGTCGCTTGGTGAAATGCCGGGAATCCGGCTAGCTTGTGCGATTGTGTCCGGGTTTATTTTATTAAGCTTTTGTCGGGCTTCGGTAGACAAAGACTGAATGGTGTTGTAGTCGAATTTGTCTTTGATGCGGATATTCTCCAAACGATTTATTTTGTCGGCAATGATTTGTTCCCGTTTGATATATCCGCTGTACTTCATCAATATCTCTGCTGCTTCCAGGATTTCTTCTTTCCGGTTAGCCGGCACTTTATTCAGTTCGGTGCGAAGGGCGGGCACGAGGGCGGACAGATTTTCTAAAGTAATTTGAGGACGAAGGACGAGGTCGATAAGTTTACATCCGTGGGAGAGGGGAGTCGTTCCGAGTTTCTCCAGTTCGCTGTTCACGTGTTGCGGTTTGATGGAATAGTTTTCCATAAAGGAGATAATCGCATCCCGACTTGCTTTTTTTGTACGAAGCAATTCTTGCCGGTCTTGTTTGGCTAAGCCTAAACGATATGCCTTTTCGGTTAGACGCATATCTGCGTCGTCCTGGCGAAGAAGGATACGGTATTCGGCCCGGGAGGTAAACATGCGGTAAGGTTCGTCCACACCTTTGGTTACAAGATCGTCAATCAATACGCCTATGTATGCTTCGTCCCGTCCCAAGACAAACGATTCTCCGCCGTGGCAATTTATATGTGCGTTTATACCGGCAATCAATCCTTGTCCTCCTGCCTCTTCATATCCGGTAGTACCGTTGATCTGTCCGGCAAAGAACAGGTTTTTGATTTGTTTCGTTTCCAAGGTATGATTCAATTGTGTCGGATCAAAGAAATCATATTCGATGGCATAGCCGGGACGATAGATGCGGATATCCCGGAATGCGGGGATCGATTGCAAGGCGCGCAATTGAATGTCCAATGGTAAAGAAGAAGAGAATCCGTTCAGGTAATATTCTTGTGTGGTCTCTCCTTCCGGTTCCAGGAAGAGTTGGTGTTGTGTTTTGTCTGCAAAAGTAACAATCTTCGTTTCAATGCTTGGGCAATAACGGGGACCGATGCTTTGGATCTGTCCGTTATATAAAGGAGAATCGGGCAATCCTTCCCGCAGTATGTCGTGTGTTGTTTCGTTGGTGTATGTCGTCCAGCAACTCAATTGGTTCAATATACGTTTGGAAGAGTCTAAATAAGAGAATTTATGGAAATCATTTTCTCCCTGTTGTTCTCCCATTTCATCGAAGTGAACGCTTCTTCCGTCTATACGAACGGGCGTTCCTGTTTTCATGCGTTCGGAACGGATACCCAAGGATACCAATTGTTCGGTGATTCCTTTGGACGCCGGTTCAGCTATACGCCCTCCGCGTATTTGCGTCCGTCCGATATGCATAAGCCCATTCAGGAATGTACCATTGGTAAGAATAACGGCTTTGCTGCGGAACTCTACCTCCATCTCTGTGCGAACCCCGCAAACACATCCGTTTTCTATAATCAATTCTTTGGCTTTGTCCTGCCAGATAGATAGGTTGTCCTGATTTTCCAAAATACCCCGCCAAACATCGATGAAACGGGCACGATCGCTTTGTGCCCGCGGGCTCCACATGGCCGGTCCTTTGCTCCGGTTCAACATCCGGAACTGGATGGCTGTCCGGTCGGTAACAATACCCATAAAACCTCCCAAAGCATCGATTTCACGGACAATTTGCCCTTTGGCAATACCTCCGATAGCCGGGTTACAACTCATTTGGGCTATTTTGTTCATGTCCATTGTTATCAACAAGGTCTTGGAGCCCAGGTTAGCAGCGGCAGCAGCGGCTTCACAACCGGCGTGTCCTGCGCCTACAACAATTATATCATATTTAAAATCCATATCTTCTTTTGTTATCCGGATTATCTGTTTTCATCTAAATAGGCAGTAGGCAATAAAGCCAATGCTTTGTTTTCATTTTCTTCCATTATCTCCCTTTCACCGGGACCTTTGTCATTTATTCCGCATAAATGAAGCACGCCGTGGATGATTGTCCGGTGTAACTCTTCGTTGTATGTCGTGTGGAAAGATTCCGCATTTGTCCGGACTGTATCCAGGCTGATAAAAAGGTCTCCGGAAATCTTGTTTTCTTCGGTGTAATCGAAAGAAATGATATCTGTATAGTAGTCGTGTTGCAAGTATTGCCGGTTTACCTCCAGTATCTTTTCGTCGGAGCAAAAGATATAGGTGATATCCCCCACTTTTTTATCGTATCCACCGGCTACTTCTTTGATCCAATTACTTACAATCCGCTTCTTTATCGAAGGGAAAGAGATCTCTTCTGCGTAAAATCTTATTGCCATTTTTATATAGTTTATCCAAAGAATACATAAGTCAATGCGATCGCTGCGATGGCACCGGCCAGATCGGCCAACAGAGACAACTGTACCGTATACCGGGCATTCCGAATCGCCACACTTCCGTAATACAATGCGACCACGTATAATGTGGTATCGGTGGACCCTTGTACGACGGATACTAATCGGCCCACAAACGAATCGGCTCCATAGGTCTGCATGGCGTCGATCATTAAGCCGCGGGCGCCACTCCCACTCAGCGGTTTCATCAGGATCGTAGGCAATCCTTCCACAAACCGGGTATCCATACCCAGGGAAGAGACACCGAGGCGAACCCCTTCGATGATGAAATCCATCGCTCCGGAAGCACGGAAAACCCCGATACCAACCAGGATAGCCACCAGGTAAGGAACAATGGTGATAGCCGTTTGGAAACCTTCTTTGGCCCCTTCGATAAAAGCATCGTATACATTTATCTTTTTCCGGATGCCACTGATAAGAAACCCGCATATAATAGAAAAGAGAAGTGTGTTTGCAAAAAGGGTGGAATACAGAGCCACCTGTTCTTGTTCCAGGCTGTTAAACAACCAGACCAATCCCCCGATAAATAAGGCGAGCCCTCCGAAAAAGAACAACAGATTCTTCTGGAATACATTGATCCGTTGTTTGAGACATACCGCTAATATGGCTACCAGGGTGGAGGTGAAGGTCGCCAGCATAATAGGAAGGAATATATCCGACGGGTTGGCCGCCTGTTGTTGCGCCCGGTACATCATGATGGTTATAGGAATGAGAGTAAGTCCTGATGCGTTGATACACAGGAACATAATCATTGGATTGCTGGCGGTTTCTTTCTCTTTGTTCAATGCCTGCAGTTCTTGCATGGCCTTTAACCCCATGGGGGTTGCCGCATTGTCCAGCCCCAACAGGTTGGCTGATATATTCATGAAAATGGAACCGGTAACCGGATGATCTTTGGGTATATCCGGAAATAACTTTGTGAATACGGGAGCTCCTAAGCGGGCAAAAGTCTGAATCACCCCTCCTTTTTCTCCGATTTTCATAATCCCTAACCAAAGAGTCAATACGCCGGTCAGGCCCAGGGATATCTCAAATCCGTCTTTTGCAGAAAGAAAAGAGGCATTGATAATGTCTGTAAATACAGCGGTATCCCCTCCAAAGATCAGTTTGCACAGAGCAACCAGAAAGGCAATAAGGAAAAAAGCGACCCAGATGTAATTTAAAACCATACTTCTTCGCATTGAGGATTGACCATTGAGTATCGACAAGGAGCCTCTCATTGCCCTTGTCCATTTTTTGTTTGCAAAGAGGAATTCACGCTTTGCCCTGCAAAAGTACAATTTCTTCTTTGCATTACGGGGTTGTTTATTTAATTTTGACCCGTATAAATAGAGTATAATGAGTCAGATGAGGAAGATTTTAGTTACTTATGACATGTTCCGGGAAGGTTTTGCGGAATTAGAGGATAAATATGAAGTTACTTTTCCGCTCGGAAGAGATTTTACGTATGACGAGGTGTATGAAATGATTCCGGAGTATGATGTTTTATGCTCCATGTTTGATTTTCCGGTAAACAAAGAACTGATGGACAGAGCTTCCCGATTAACGCTTGTGGCCAATTATGCCGTGGGGTATAATAATATCGATGTTGCCTATGCCCTGGAAAAAGGAATTGCCGTTGCCAATACCCCTGATCCGGTGACTGCTCCTACGGCAAACCTGGCTTTGGGACTGATGATAGATACCGCCCGCCGGATTACGGAATGCGACCGGAAGTTAAGAACATTGGGGCGGGATATGAAAGTGGGTGTGTTGGAGAACCTGGGTGTTTCGCTTGGCGGACAGACATTGGGCATCATCGGCATGGGACGCATTGGCAAAGCCTTGGCTAAAAGAGCGAATGCCTGTGATATGAAGGTGGTTTATCATAACCGTCACCGGCTGACGGTGGAAGAAGAAGCGAAATGGAATGTCACCTACGTAAATAAAGAAACACTTTTGTCGGAGGCAGACTTTGTTTCGTTGAATGCTCCTTATACGCCTGAAACCTACCATATTATCGGAGAACCCGAATTATGCAAGATGAAACCTTCTGCCATTCTGATCAATACCGCCCGGGGGCCTATGGTAGATGAAGCCGCCTTGATCAAGGCTTTGCAGGAAGGGCGTATCCGTGGAGCCGGTCTGGATGTTTTCGAACAGGGGGATTTCCCTTCTCCCGAGTTACTTGAGATGGAGAATGTCGTGCTTACGCCACATATCGGTACACAAACATTGGATACGCGTATACTGATGGCCAAGACGGTAAGCAATAATGTGATTGGTTTTCTGGAAGGCGATCGCCCGGTCTCCCGGGTTATGCATGCCTGATACCTGAAAAAAAGGATAAAAAACAGGGCTTTGGGGGTTCAATCAAAAGGTTTTTTTGTTTTTTTTATTTTAAACGGTTTCACCGCCTTTTATAAATAGTTTGACCTTTCCGGAAGGGGAAGCGTGTGTAAGTGTGTCAGGGCTTTGGTAAATCCGTTTCTCTGAACGATTCTTATGGGTGAAAATAAACGGTTTCACCGACTGTTTTCAAGAGAAGGATAAGGAGTGAATTCTTTGTGAAAATAAATATAAAACTTCTGCAAAGAGGAGGGGAGAAAAGTAGTTCGTTTATCATCAAATAATAGAATATATGAAATCATTCATTTTTATTTTTTATGCGTCAATTTTTTCTGTGTTTGGCGTAAGTGCACAAGGTTATCAGTTTACAGAAGTACATCGTTTGCCTGCCACCCCGGTGAAGGATCAGGCGTCTACAGGAACATGCTGGTGTTTTGCCACCGTTTCTTTTCTGGAGTCGGAATTGCTTCGCCAGGGGAAAGGGACCTATGATTTATCCGAAATGTTTCTGGTGCGACAGAAATATAAGAATCAATTGCAAGACAATTATGTACGTCAGGGAAAAGGAAATATCGGACAGGGAAGCCTTTCGCATACGGCTAAACGCGCCTTTAAGCAGGTAGGTATTGTGCCGGAGGAAGTATATACGGGAATCAATTACGGTTCCGCTCGGCATAACCACACGGAGATGGTGGCCTTTATGGAAAGTATAGCCGGGAAAGCGGTCGATATGAAAAAACGAAGCCCGCAATATGAAAAATTGATGGAGAACCTGTTCGATACCTATATGGGCGAATTGCCGGAGACATTCACCTATAAAGGCAAAGAATACACGCCTCAATCCTTTGCCGCCTCGTTGGAATTAGATATGGATAATTATGTCGAACTGACCAGTTTCACCCATCAGCCTTATTATGCAGCCTTTGATCTGGAGGTGCCGGATAACTGGGAGCATGAGTCTATCTATAACCTGCCTTTGCAGGAGTTGATGGAGACCCTGAATCATTCCCTGAAGAGTGGTTATACGGTTTGTTGGGACGGAGATGTGAGTGAAAAGGGATTCTCTTTCGCGCAGGGAGTAGCCATTCATCCGGAAGTAACGGATATGGACGATTATGCCACTACGGACCGGGCTCGTTTCGAGCAGATGGATCCCCGCAGCCGCTTGGCTGAAGTCTATAAGTTTGAACGCCCTTACCCGGAAGTCAAAGTAACCCCTGTGATTCGTCAACACGGATATGAATCATTTGTTACCACAGATGATCACCTGATGCATATCACCGGGCTGACAAAAGACCAAAACGGAACAATTTATTATATCACCAAAAATTCATGGGGTACGGACCGCAATAAATTTGGCGGTTATCTCTATATGTCAGAGAGCTATGTACAGGCCAAAACTATTTTTATAATGGTGCATAAAGAGGCGATACCGGATCATATAAAGTCGAAATTAGGTATCTGATCCCCGCTTAAACAATCGATACCTTTGCCTAAGGGCAATGCGTTTTACCGGGTCTATTCTGTTGCCGATGGGCATCGGCAATATTGACGAAGCTGTTCAGCAATATTGCCGAACGTGATCAGCAATATTGTCGATGCCCATCGGCAACAGAATGGACCCTTGTTTTTTCAAGTCCATAACCACCTGTCCTGAATCCATAAAAGTTTACGAATCAAGGATTTATCGCATGGAAAGAATAAAGTAAGTATAAAACATATTCATATGGTGGAATAAATCCGTACTTTTGTATGTTGAAAAAGAAAGGCAATGAACATGAGTTATACGGTGAAAGCTCCGGAATGTCCGATCCGAGTATCTATACAACTGCCCGCATCTAAGAGTATCAGCAACCGGGTTTTGATATTGAGTGCATTGAGTTATAGTAGCTACGAAATACAAAACCTGGCGGATTGTGATGATACACAGGTGATGGTAGAGGCCTTGTCTTCGAATGAAAGAGATTTTGATGTCAAAGCGGCCGGTACATCTATGCGCTTTCTCACGGCTTTCCTCAGCAAGGTGGTTGGCGAATGGACGATTACCGGAACGGAACGGATGAAGAACAGACCCATCCGGATACTGGTAGATGCATTGAATGCATTGGGAGCCCGTGTTGAATATATGGAAAAGGAGGGATATCCTCCTTTGCGTATTTATGGGAGCGCTTTACAGGGAGGGGAGATTTCTTTGGCCGGTGATGTGAGCTCTCAGTATATTTCAGCCTTATTGATGATTGCTCCCCTGACAGAAAAAGGAGTCAGTCTCCGGCTGGAGGGAAAGGTAATCTCCAAACCCTATATTCGGTTGACCCTGCAACTGATGGAAGCCTTCGGGGTGAAAGCGATATGGAAAGATTCGACTATCCGCATTTCTCCCCAGGAATATACACCTATACCTTTTACGGTTGAATCCGACTGGAGTGCCGCTTCTTATTGGTATGCGATCATGGCTGTTGCTCCCAAGGCCGAGATAGAACTCCTGGGCTTGTTTAAGCAAAGTCAGCAGGGAGATGCTGCCGGGGCTGCCCTCTTTGCCCGTTTGGGGGTTGGCACTACGTATACAAACCGCGGGGTCGTTCTAAAGAAGAACGGGAACAAATGTGAGAAGCTGGCTTACGACTTTGTCAATGAGCCGGATCTGGCTCAGACATTTGTCGTTACCTGTATCTGCCTGCAAATCCCCTTTCGGTTTACAGGTTTGCAGAGTTTAAAGATCAAAGAAACAGACCGGATCGAAGCTTTGATAAACGAATGCCGTAAATTGGGTTATTTACTGAAAGCGAGTAACAACAGTATATTGGAATGGAACGGAGAGCGGTGTGAGCCGGAAGTGAATCCTGTAATTGCGACCTATGAAGATCATCGGATGGCTATGGCTTTTGCTCCTCTCTGCCTACATTTGCAAGCGGGGATAAAGATTGCAAACCCGGGTGTTGTCTCCAAGAGTTACCCCCGTTTTTGGGAAGATATGGAAACTGCGGGTTTTAAAATAGTTAAATAGGACTGACTATGTGGTATATTATTCTTGGCCTTATTTTATTAGGGGGGATCGCTGCCGTATTGGGTTACTTCCGCAACAAGAAGTTCGAAGAGATGCTGGAGCGGGGAGAGATCACGGAAATACCGGAAGCGCAAGAGATTCCGGAAGAGTGTTGCGGGCAACATCAATTATGTGAACGTGACAGTCTATTGGCTGCCGTTAGTAAAGAGATTGAATATTATGAAGATGAAGACTTGGATCGTTTCCGGGGCATAGAAGCGGATGCGTATAGTGAAGAGGCTGTTCGTGAGTTTCGCGAAATTCTTTTCACCTTACAGGAGATAGAAGTAGCCGGCTGGTTAAGGAGTTTGCAGTTGCGGGCTATAAACCTACCCGATGCATTGAAAGACGAGGCTTTTCTTATAATAGGAGAAAGGCGGATACACTAAAATCATATGGAGATACTTCAGTATACTTTTTTTCAACATGCTCTGATCGGTAGTTTACTGACAGCGATTGCCTGTGGGATTGTCGGCACCTATGTGGTGGCTCGTCGCCTGGTCTTCATCAGCGGAGGCATTACGCATGCTTCTTTTGGCGGCCTGGGACTTGGTTTCTATATGGGGATGAATCCGGTTTGCATGGCCTTGGTCTTTTCGGTTTTTTCCGCTTGGGGAGTGGAATGGGTCAGTAGGACACAGCACATACGGGAAGACTCCGCCATTGCGGGTATCTGGTCACTGGGCATGGCGCTGGGAGTGATCTTTATCTTTCTGACTCCGGGTTATGCACCGAACCTTTCGGCTTATTTGTTTGGAAATATACTGACAATCACACAGATGGATATTGTTTGGATCGGGCTGCTTTCTTTCTGTCTGATTCTTTTATTTGCCTGTTACCTGAAAGAGATAGTCTATGTTGCTTTTGACAGGGATTTTGCCGTGACACAAGGATTACCTGTTCGTTTTATCGAATATATGATGATGTCTTTGGTGGCCGTAACCATTGTACTCTCTATCCGGCTGGTGGGCATTATGTTATTAATGAGTCTGTTGACCCTTCCGCAGATAACGACCAACCTTTTCACGTCCGATTTCCGGAAGATCATCTATGGAAGCGTTGGCCTTGGTTTCCTGGCTTGTGTCGTTGGATTGGCTTTGTCTTATTTGTTTAATGTCCCTTCCGGAGCCTTTATCATTCTTGTATTGGTGGTTCTCTTTTTACTCGCTAAAGCAATAAAACAACTGATTCGGCGTTAATAGAAAGACATATTTTGTCGTAGCCTATAAAATGAAGAAAGGTTTTTACATCATATTATCCTCAGTTGCGATATTCCTGTTGGGATCCTGTAATACACAGAAGAACACCCGGTTTAATCGCTTTTATCATTCCTTTACCACACGGTATAATATCTATTACAACGGAAAGGTCTCGTTCGACGAGCAGTTAGACGCCATGCATAAGGGCTATAAGGAGAATTATACGGAGAGGATATTTATGTACCCCATCAGCGCGCAACCCAAAGACAAAATGGAGCCGGGAGGCCCTTTTGACCGCGCTATTGAGAAAAGTAACAAAGCAATCAAACTTCATTCGCTGCAAACAAAGCCGACTAAAAAACCCGGCTGGCGCAATAAACCGAAGCAGGTAGCTTGGCAGGAACAGGAAGAGTATAACCCCTTCCTGAAGAACAGTTGGTTGATGCTGGGACAAGGACAATTCTATAATGCCGATTTCTTACAGGCCTCGGCAACCTTCTCTTATATAGCCCGTCATTATGCCCACGACGCGGAGGTGGTGGCCGAAGCACGGATGTGGCAGGCACGGAGCTATGCGGAATTGGGATGGTTCTACGAGGCAGAAGATATCCTGGGGAAATTGAATACGAATGGTATCCCCAAGAAAAACCTGAAACAATATGCTGCGGTAAATGCGGATTACCTGATAAAAGAACAACGTTTCGAAGAAGCTGTCCCTTATTTATTGACAGCGATAAAAGGGGAGAAGAAGAAGTTGCAACGGACACGTATGAAGTATCTTCTGGGGCAGATCTATACCGATATGGGCATGAATGGATTGGCCTATGATATGTTCCGGCAGGTAGCTGGTGCCAATCCTCCGTATGAGTTGGAGTTCGCCGCCCGTATCCGTCAGACGGAGGTATTCTCGGGGAACAATTACCAGAAAGTCGTCAAGTCGCTCGAACGAATGGCTAAGAACGATAAAAATAAAGATTTCCTGGATCAGGTGTATTATGCAATTGGGAATGTCTACCTGAACAGGGAAGATACGGTGAATGCCCTTGTCAATTATGAGTTGGCCGTAGAGAAGAGTACCCAGAATGGTATGGACAAGGCCATTGCTCAGATAAAATTGGGCGATCTTTATTTCACGATGCGCGATTACATCAAGGCGCAGCCTCACTTTAGCGGTGCATTAGCCGGTATCAACAAAGAACATAAAGACTACAAACGGGTGGATAAACTCTCTTCCATTCTGGACGAACTGGTTATACATGTAGAAGCTGTTCAATTGCAGGATAGCTTGCAGACCTTAGCCCGTATGCCGGAACCCGAACGCTTGGCTGTGATCGATAAGATCATCGAACAGGTGATCAAAGAAGAGGAAGAAGCCAAAGCCTTAGCCGAAAAAGAAGCCTACCTGGCCGAACAACAGGGTTTGGGATCGGGCATAAACCGGCCGGGAACCGAGACCAATGTCAATATATTACCCATAGGAGGAGACGGTACATTCTATTTCTATAACACACAAGCGGTGGCACAGGGGAAAGCACAATTTCAACGCCGCTGGGGAAGACGCCCCTTGGAAGATGACTGGCGTCGTTTGAAGAAGACTTTCTCAACCTTTGAAGAAATAGATCCGCAGGCAAAAGAAACGGAGCTGGGTGAACAACTTGCAGGGGCAGATTCGATATCGATTCAGGGAGATAGTCTGCAGGCAGAAAATGCGGTTGCCGAACTTTCTGATGACCCGAAGACGCGTGAATATTACATACAACAACTGCCCCTGACACCGGAAGACATAGATGCCTCGAATGTGATCATTGTAGATGGGTTGTATAATATGGCAATGATCTATAAGGATAAACTGGAAGATCTGCCTTTGGCAATAGAAGGTTTTGATACGTTGGAACGTCGTTTCCCGGAGAATGAACATCGGTTGGAAAGTTATTACCAGGTATACCTGATGGCTTTGCGTTTGGAAGATACCGTATTGGCAGAAGCTGCCAAGAACAAATTAATGCATTTATTCCCGGAAAGCGATTATGCCGTAGCCGTAGCCGACCCGGATTATATGTATAACATCCGCATGATGGACGTTGTACAGGATTCGATTTATGAATTGACTTACAACGCTTATCTGGCAGGAGACGTGAACCGTGTGCAGAAGAATTATAAAGAGATCAACAAAAAATATCCGCTGGCGAAATTGATGCCTAAATTCATGTTCCTGGACGCATTGACCTATGTGGAAACAGCAGATGTGGAAGGATTCAAAGAAGCACTCAAGGCTTTATTGGAGAAATATCCGGATGCGGACGTGAGTGAGTTGGCAGGAGAGATGCTGAAAGGCGTATTGCGGGGACGTGCCCTTGTGCAGGGTAATGTGCGTGGGATGACATGGGACCTGCGCTTTGGTGGAGAAGGAGAGATTTCTGCTGCCGATTCGGCCCGTACCTTTGTAGCTGAAAAGAATAGCCCTCATCGCATGATGTTGGTATTCCCTACGGGAAGTATAGACCGCAACCAATTGCTTTTTGCTGTTGCTGCTTACAACTTTGCCAACTTTATGGTGAAAGAGGTTGACCTGACCTTTGAAGAGGCCGGCCCGCTCACGATGTTAATGATCACAGGCTTTTATAACTTCGATGAGATCTATCAATACTATAAGATGATCTACGGGGCAGAAGGATATGCAACCGCCCTGAGCCGCGATGTTATCGTACTGCCTATATCGCAAGATAACTATGAGACATTGATGCGTGGCAAGACATTGGATGACTATGTATCCTTCTTCGATGAACACTTCTCTGAAGAAGCTCCCGATGTAGTGGCCCGCTGGTTGGCCCGTATGGATGCGGACGAAGAAGAGCAAATAGAAGAAAGCCTGGAAGAAACACCGGTTGAAGAAGAACCGGTAACCTCTGTTGTGACCGAACAAGAGACTGAAGAGGAGACCGAAGAAGAAGAGGTACAGGAAGAAGAGGAAGAAACCGATCTGACAGAGATCCAATCGGCAGAAGGGGGAGTCAGCTTTGTGACAAAAGATACCGTAGCTGTGGAAACGGAAGATACCGTCGTTATCGTCTCTACTCCTGTCAAAGACAAAGGGCTTACCTTGAAAGACATAGAAGAGATCCGCAAGCGGGAAGAAGAAGAAAGAATAACACGGGAAGAAGAAGAACGCCTGAAGCGGGAAGCCGAACTCCTGATAGAAAAAGAATTGCAGGAACAACAACAACGCAACCGGGAGATTTTGCAGAAAAAACGCAAAGAGGAAGAAGAGGCCTTGTTGAAAGCCAAAGAAAAACAAGAAAAACAACTTCAACTCGACCGGAAAGCAAAATTGAAACAAGCCGAAGCCGATCGTAAGGCAAAAGAAAAGGCAAGTATAGCACTTCAAAAGGAGAAGGAACGCGCCTATAAGGAACGCCTGAAAAAGCAGGAGAAAGAACAGAAGGAGAAGGAACGTGCCTACATCCGTAAACTGAAAGAAAAAGAAAAGGCCCGCAATGCACTCCTGAAAGCCAAAGAAGCCGAGCAGAAAGCCAAAGCGAAGCAGAATAAGCGGAAGTAAAAAGACAATATACTATCCAACATAATTCAACCTTTTGGAAATCTTTTTAATGACTCCTTGTTCGAGAGTTTTCCCGAAAAATAATTAATGCGCTGATTTACTGATATGGCAATTGCCTGTTGATAACTTTTTATTGCCAAAAAGGAAAACATCATAGGAGGATGTATATACTTTTCCTTACCTTTGCTCCTAAGATACGGTTCCGATACTTCGGATGAAAAGGGAACCGGGTGAAAGTCCCGGACTATCCCCGTAGCTGTAAGTTTCATAAAGAAGGTTGAATAAAATAGCCACTGGTACAACCCCCATTTCTCGTTGAGAATGGGTTCCTATTCTCCCTTGCTTCGCAAGAGGACATCCGCCGGGAAGGCATTCAATCTGAAACAAGTCAGAAGACCTGCCGTAGATACAAACGATTCGGGCTTTCGGGTGAAAAGCAAAAGGACGAACTTTAGCAGAAGTATATATTCTATAACCGTTGGATATCTCTCCTGTTTCGCCTCTTCTCTTCTTCAGTCCAGCCCATTGCATGTAGTGTGTAGATAAATCAATTAATAAAGCAATATTATGGACTTAGTTATTGTCAAAAGAGATGGGAAAAAGGAGACGTTCTCCCTGGAAAAAATCAAAAAGGCTATTGCCAAGGCATTCTTATCGGTAGGAAGTTTTGCAACAGAAGATGTGATCACGAATATACTATGCCGGGTAAACATCAAAAACGAAACAACGGTAGAAGATATTCAAAACCAAGTGGAGGTCGCGCTTATGGCAGAACGTTATTATGCCGTAGCCAAAGCTTATATGCTTTACCGACAGAAACATACGGAAGACAGGGAAGTGCGTGACAAATTGCAATTCCTTATGGAATATTGCGATGCCAAGAACGCAGCTACCGGCAGTAAGTACGACTCCAATGCCAACGTAGAAAACAAAAACATGGCGACCCTTATCGGGGAATTGCCTAAGTCTAATTTCATCCGCCTGAACCGCCGTATGCTTACCGACCGGTTGAAAGATATGTTCGGGAAAGAGGTATCAGACAAATATATCGAATTGCTTAATAATCACTTTATCTATAAAAACGACGAAACAAGCCTGGCTAACTACTGTGCCAGCATCACCATGTACCCCTGGTTAATCAACGGGACAATGGCTATCGGAGGGAATTCGAAGGCTCCGACCAACCTGAAATCTTTCTGTGGAGGTTTTGTCAATATGGTGTTCATGGTTTCGAGCATGTTGAGCGGCGCTTGTGCCACCCCGGAGTTCCTGATGTATATGAACTACTTTATCGGACTGGAGTATGGAGACGACTATTACCTGGAGGCCGATAAAGTGGTCGACCTGTCCAGGAAACAACGTTCCCTCGATAAAGTGATCACCGATTATTTCGAACAAATCGTCTATTCTATCAACCAGCCTACCGGGGCGCGCAACTTCCAGGCCGTGTTCTGGAACATCTCTTATTACGATAAATACTATTTCGAAAGCCTTTTCGGTAACTTCGTATTCCCCAACGGAAGTGCCCCTCATTGGGAATCACTCAGCTGGTTGCAGAAGCGCTTCATGAAATGGTTCAACGAAGAACGTACCCGCGCCATCCTTACATTTCCCGTAGAAACAATGGCTCTATTAACCGAAAATGGGGACACAAAAGACAAGGAGTATGGCGATTTTACAGCACAAATGTATAGCGAAGGGCATTCCTTCTTCACCTATATGAGCGACAATGCCGATTCCTTGAGTAGCTGCTGCCGCCTGCGTAACGAGATTCAGGACAACGGCTTCAGTTACACGCTTGGAGCCGGCGGGGTCTCTACCGGTTCGAAAAGCGTATTGACCATCAACCTCAACCGCTGCATACAAAGTGCCGTCAAGAAAGGATATCCCTATCAGTTCTTTCTTGAAGAGGTGGTCGACCTGGTGCATAAAGTACAACTCTCTTACAACGAGAATCTCAAGTATATGCATCAGAAAGGCATGTTACCTTTGTTCGATGCGGGTTATATCAATATGAACCGTCAATACCTCACCATTGGTGTAAACGGACTTGTGGAAGCAGCCGAATTCCTGGGCATCGAGATCAATGACAATGCACGGTATACCGACTTTGTACAAGAAGTGCTCGGCATTATCGAGGACTACAACAAACGTTACCGCACCAAAGAGGTTATGTTCAACTGTGAAATGATCCCTGCCGAAAACGTAGGCGTAAAGCATGCCAAATGGGATCGCCGCGATGGGTATAAGGTGAACCGCGATTGCTACAACAGCTATTTCTATATCGTAGAAGACGAATCATTAAACATCATTGACAAATTCCGCCTCCACGGACGTAAGTATATCGAGCATTTGACGGGAGGTTCCGCTTTGCACCTCAACCTCGAAGAGCACCTCAGTAAAGAACAATACCGTCAGCTATTGCGTGTCTCCACCCAGGAAGGATGTAACTATTTTACCTTTAACATACCCAACACCGTCTGTAACGATTGTGGGCATATAAGCAAGCGCAACCTCAAGGAATGTCCTTCCTGCCAAAGCAAGAATGTCGACTACCTTACCCGCATCATTGGCTATATGAAACGTATCAGTAACTTCTCTCAACCCCGGCAGAAGGAAGCCGCAGAAAGACACTATGCTTCAGTACGTCAGTTATGATATTGTCTTTCAGGAGATCCCCCAGGAGGTGACGCTCGCTATTAATCTTTCCAACTGTCCGAACAGATGCAAAGGTTGTCACAGCGCTTACCTCATGCAGAACACCGGTGAAGTACTTACCGAAGAGACACTCGATATTCTTCTCCTTACCTATGGAAGTGCTATAACCTGTGTCTGCTTTATGGGAGGAGATGCCGATCCGGCAGAGGTGGAACGACTCTCCGTCTACCTGCACGCACGCACCCAAGGACGCTTGAAGACCGGATGGTACTCCGGTAAAAAAGAGTTACCGCCAGATTGCTCTGTGGCCCATTTCGATTATATCAAAATCGGACCCTATATAGAGCAACTGGGGGGACTGGACTCGCCGACAACCAACCAACGCTTCTACCGTATCGATGCCGGTCAACTCATAGACATGACCCATTGGTTCCAGCGCAATAGAAAAATATCTGTTTAATCACTAACCATTAATCGTTAATCGTTAGTTGACTCTTCCTCAAATTAAGAAATTCAAGCCTTGTATTAGGAAATTGTTGAAAAAATAGTACATTTGTGCACAGTCTGAAGGGGTAGGAGTAGCGGTTCTGTCACTTACCAAGAGACGGAACGGTCGCTTTTTAGGTATACGACTGACGCAGCAAATGTATGCCTTTTCTTCTTTAAAATGATTCTGCAAACTCCCTGTTGATTTCACAAATATTAGCTGTTTGTATCTTTTTTATGAAAAGTGGATACTCTTTTTCGGATCCTGCCGGGCGAATCCCCGAGATTTTTTTTGCAAAAGTCCGAAAACTGAGGAAGGGAAAGGAATCCTTGCTCCTCGGCAATCTGCCGGAAGGCTTTTTGGGTGGTGTTGATCTCGTGGTAGATCAGTTCTACCCTTTTCTTTTTCATCCATTTGTATGCCGATACTCCAAAAGCCTTTTTGAACTTCGTGTCGAAGTTGGAGAGACTACAAGCATAAAGCTGGGCAAACTCGTTCACTTTCTTCACCTTACGGTAATTCTGCAAGATGAATTCCGTAAAGGACGAGCTCTCATGCAATATAGGATAAAAGAAAGCCGCCAGCTCTTCCTTTGTATAATAAGCGCGCAATAATAGAAAAAACTCCTCTGTTTTCAATTTCATATACTCCGTACAGAGAAGGCTTCCCTTCAGGTTAGCCGTCAACCCTTGTATATAGGTCTGTAAGACCTGTTTTACACACAAAGAAGCCGGTTTCTCCTCTGCCGATACAGCTACCTCTTTTAGCTGGTTGAGCGAAAAATGGCTGCACAGGCGGAAGTTCTCCCGGATACGTAGAACGAGTATGGATACCCCCTTTTTTGTCTCCGCCTTGAAGCGGGTGCCCGGAGCAAAAAGCATCATATTTCCCGCGTGTAATTCTTTGTGAAGTGTGAAATCAAAAGAGATATGCATATTTCCTTCAAGGATAATCATGACTTCGGTGGCCTGGATGGTATCAGTCCATTCTGTAATAGATGGACGACGTTTGACTTCAATAAAAAAGTTTGTTTCCTGTTTGTTGGTGGAACAAGCCTGATTTTCGGCTGTATATAACACATTATTCATATAACACTGTTAATTAGGTGTTTACATTTTGTTTACTTTCTTTTTCCTGCAAAGGAGGAGAAATACATTTTTCCACTTCCTTTTGGGGAGAAGGATCTGAGGGCCTTCCTCTTCCTCTTTTTCTCTTCTTCTCTAAGGGTCTGTTTTTCCTATTCGTTTTTAGTTGGTTTTTTAACAAATATTAAAAACATATAACTATCAGTCCGTCAGCGCAAAAGCCCCTCCCCTTAGTTCGTTCCGTCTCTTGGTAAGTGACAGAACGGCAACCGTTGTTGTAATAGGCTTGAAATGAATAGAATAACCGTTTACAAAAAATAAAACAAAAAAAAGGAGGAAAAAATGAAAACAAAAACAGGTACTCGCCACG
>NZ_QVMG01000011.1:160252-162752 GCF_010500925.1 Parabacteroides sp. 52 | reverse complement strand
CCGCCGTTTACTGGGGCTTCAATTCAAACCTTCTAGTTACCTATAAGCTCTCCTCTTAACCTTCCAGCACCGGGCAGGTGTCAGGCTATATACCTCTTATTTCTAATTTGCATAGCCATGTGTTTTTGTTAAACAGTCGCCTGGGCCTATTCTCTGCGGCCAGATTTTACTCTGGCACCCCTTCTCCCGAAGTTACGGGGTCATTTTGCCTAGTTCCTTAACCGTGAATCACTCGAGCGCCTTAGTATTCTCAACCCGACTACGTGTGTCCGTTTACGGTACGGGTACTCTATAGATAAGTTTAGCGGATTTTCTTGGGAGCCTGATTACCCACATATCCATTCGTGCAAGCACTCCTGGTACTGTCAAGTTCGACTCTTGTTGCGGATTTGCCTACAACAATCAACGTCTACACTCTTTAACCACCTATTCCGTCAGATGGCAGTGGTGTCACTTCTCCGTCCCCACATCACTCTATAAAGTAGTACGGGAATATTAACCCGTTCGTCCATCGGTATCGCCGTTCGGCTTAACCTTAGGGCCCGACTTACCCTGATCCGATTAGCGTTGATCAGGAATCCTTAGTCTTTCGGCGAGGAGGTTTCTCACCTCCTTTATCGTTACTTATACCTACATTTGCTTTTCTACACGCTCCAACAAGGGTTATCCCTCACCTTCAACGCAGAGTAGAATGCTCCCCTACCACGTCTTACGACATCCATAGCTTCGGTAAACAGTTTATGCCCGAGTATTATCCACGCACGGTCACTCGACTAGTGAGCTGTTACGCACTCTTTAAATGAATGGCTGCTTCCAAGCCAACATCCTAGCTGTCATTGCGACCATACTTCGTTAGTTCAACTTAACTGTTATTTCGGGACCTTAGCTGATGGTCTGGATTCTTCTCCTCTCGGACATGGACCTTAGCACCCATGCCCTCACTCCCAATCTAATTTTGTACCCATTCGGAGTTTATCTGGACTTGATAGGCGGCGAAGCCCTCGCATCCAATCAGTCGCTCTACCTGATACAAAAAATCAATTGAGGCTGCACCTAAATGCATTTCGGGGAGTACGAGCTATCTCCAAGTTTGATTAGCCTTTCACCCCTACCCACACGTCATTCGAAGGCTTTTCAACGCCAAACGATTCGGTCCTCCAGTTAGTGTTACCTAACCTTCAACCTGCACATGGGTAGATCACTTGGTTTCGCGTCTACTCCTGCTGACTAATGCGCCCTATTAAGACTCGCTTTCGCTTCGGATCCATACCTGAAGTACTTAACCTTGCCAACAAAAGTAACTCGTAGGTTCATTATGCAAAAGGCACGCCGTCACACCCAAAAGGTGCTCCGACCGCTTGTAGGCAGACGGGTTCAGGGTCTATTTCACTCCTTTATTCAAGGTTCTTTTCACCTTTCCCTCACGGTACTGGTTCACTATCGGTCTCTCGGGAGTATTTAGCCTTACGGGATGGGCCCCGCTAATTCACACAGGATTTCACGTGTCCCGCGCTACTCAGGATACCACTAGGCTTCATTATTGAGTCATATACCGGACTATCACCGTCTTTGGTCGTTCTTTCCAAAACGTTCTATTTCAATAATTTCGTGCCACAACGTGGTCCTACAACCCCTGTTTTGCCTAAACAAAACAGGTTTGGGCTGTTCCGCGTTCGCTCGCCACTACTTGCGGAATCACTTTTGTTTTCTTCTCCTATGGGTACTTAGATGTTTCAGTTCCCCACGTTCGCCGCTCTTAACGAGCTGACAGGCCTTCAACCTGCCGGGTTGCCCCATTCGGAAATCTGCGGATCAATGGTTATTTGCACCTACCCACAGCTTATCGCAGCTTATCACGTCCTTCTTCGCCTCCGAGAGCCAAGGCATCCACCGTCTGCCCTTACTTACTTTCTTTGTCCGACTTAATAAACGATTAATGATGAATGATAAACGATTAATTAAAACCGTAAAACTTTCTATCATCAATAATTTACGAAGCGGATTGATATACTTTTTTAAGTTTGCTCTACTTTTTTACTTTATTGATTTGTCCAACATGTCAAAGATCTTACGAGTCCGAAGGACTCGAATTATAAATTATCAATTGTTAATTGTAAGTGCTGATTTCTCAAACATCCTTATAATTTATAATTTACAATTTATAATTATTCTGTGGAGAATATCGGATTCGAACCGATGACCCCCTGCGTGCAAGGCAGGTGCTCTAGCCAGCTGAGCTAATCCCCCGGATTGAATTGACAATTGATAAGTGACAATTGACAATTAATTCTTCAGAGTTCATATTGACTTGGATTGAATATGACTGTTGACTTTTAATTGTCAATTGTCATTTGTCCATTGTCAATTCGAAGTGCTTCTGCACTTCGTAGTCCCAGGCAGAGTTGAACTGCCGACCTCTACATTATCAGTGTAGCGCTCTAACCAACTGAGCTATAGGACTGTCAACTTCGAGTGTGCCTGAAACCGATCACTCAGCTTC
>NZ_QVMG01000011.1:127342-160182 GCF_010500925.1 Parabacteroides sp. 52 | reverse complement strand
TACAAGGATTCCTGCTCCAGAAAGGAGGTGTTCCAGCCGCACCTTCCGGTACGGCTACCTTGTTACGACTTAGCCCCAGTCATCGGTTTTACCCTAGGCCGATCCTTGCGGTTACGGACTTTAGGTACCCCCAACTCCCATGGCTTGACGGGCGGTGTGTACAAGGCCCGGGAACGTATTCACCGCGCCATGGCTGATGCGCGATTACTAGCGAATCCAGCTTCACGGAGTCGAGTTGCAGACTCCGATCCGAACTGAGACGTGGTTTGGAGATTAGCTCACGGTCGCCCGTTGGCTGCTCTTTGTCCACGCCATTGTAACACGTGTGTCGCCCCGGATGTAAGGGCCGTGCTGATTTGACGTCATCCCCACCTTCCTCACAGCTTACGCTGGCAGTCTTGTTAGAGTCCCCAGCACTACCTGATGGTAACTAACAATAAGGGTTGCGCTCGTTATGGCACTTAAGCCGACACCTCACGGCACGAGCTGACGACAACCATGCAGCACCTCGCAAATGACTATTGCTAGAGACCCCCTTTCGGGGGCTGTCCAAATGCGTTCAAACCCGGGTAAGGTTCCTCGCGTATCATCGAATTAAACCACATGTTCCTCCGCTTGTGCGGGCCCCCGTCAATTCCTTTGAGTTTCACCGTTGCCGGCGTACTCCCCAGGTGGATTACTTAACGCTTTCGCTGTAGAGCTTACTGTGTATCGCAAACTCCTAGTAATCATCGTTTACTGCGTGGACTACCAGGGTATCTAATCCTGTTTGATACCCACGCTTTCGTGCTTCAGTGTCAGTTATGGTTTAGTAAGCTGCCTTCGCAATCGGAGTTCTGCGTGATATCTATGCATTTCACCGCTACACCACGCATTCCGCCTACCTCAAACATACTCAAGACTAACAGTTTCAACGGCAATTTTATGGTTGAGCCACAAACTTTCACCGCTGACTTATCAGCCCACCTACGCACCCTTTAAACCCAATAAATCCGGATAACGCTCGCATCCTCCGTATTACCGCGGCTGCTGGCACGGAGTTAGCCGATGCTTATTCATATGGGTACATTCCTCTCAGGTACACGTACCTGCCGTTATTCCCCAATAAAAGAAGTTTACGAACCATAGATCCTTCATCCTTCACGCGACTTGGCTGGTTCAGGCTCTCGCCCATTGACCAATATTCCTCACTGCTGCCTCCCGTAGGAGTCTGGTCCGTGTCTCAGTACCAGTGTGGGGGACCTTCCTCTCAGAACCCCTATCCATCGTAGGCTTGGTAGGCCGTTACCCTAACCAACTACCTAATGGAACGCATGCCCATCCATAAGCAATAAATCTTTAGCAAATATTCCCATGCGGGACCCCTGCTTTATCAGGTATTAGTCCGACTTTCGCCGGGTTATCCCTGTCTTATGGGTAGGTTGCATACGCGTTACGCACCCGTGCGCCGGTCGCCGGCATTGAAAGCAAGCTTTCAACCCGCTGCCCCTCGACTTGCATGTGTTAAGCCTGTCGCTAGCGTTCATCCTGAGCCAGGATCAAACTCTTCGTTGTTATAATTGTTTTATTTTTATTTCCTCGCTCAGAATCCTTTTCTATCAATTGACGGTGTTTATTTCTTTACTCCTTGAATATCTAAATCTCAATTTATAAATTGATAATTTATAATCCAAGAAACGTCTCTTGTACTACTTGTTGATATGTAAATCTTTCAAAGAACTTCGTGTTTTCTCTTTAGAAAACTGCAATGCTTTTGTGTCATTGCGGGTGCAAAGGTAGTGTTTAAAAACATATACACAAACTTTACATCACTTTTTTTACAACTATTTTTTAAAGAATTTACTACATGGCTTAAGATGAAGAGGTTAACAAATCAATAAAAAAGTATCATTTATCACAAAAATAAAAGCCCCTATAATCTCTTCACAAGATTACAGAGGCTTTCACTTATTCTATATCTACCGTTATTTACACATTTCCCGGATAGTTTGGATAATCTCACCACCCAATTCATCCGCTTCTTTTTGCGTATGAGCTTCCGAATAAATACGGATAATAGGCTCCGTATTACTCTTACGTAAATGTGCCCATTTATCCGGAAAATCAATCTTTACTCCATCAATATCTGTAATATCATAGGAAGAGAATTGCTCTTTAACCTTCAAAAGAACCGCATCCACATCAATATCCGGTGTCAATTCTATTTTTTGTTTAGAGATAAAATAAGGAGGATAAGTAGCACGCAGTTCACTCGTTTTCATCTTTTTCTTTGCCAGATGAGTCAAGAAAAGAGCGATACCCACCAAAGCATCCCGTCCATAATGGCTGGCCGGATAGATAACTCCTCCATTCCCTTCGCCACCAATAACCGTATTTGTCTCTTTCATCTTAGCCACCACATTCACCTCGCCTACTGCCGCTGCATTATACACACCTCCATAAGAACGCGTTACATCACGCAATGCACGGCTTGAGCTCAGGTTACTTACCGTATTCCCCGGCGTCCGGCTCAACACATAATCAGCCACAGCAACCAATGTATACTCTTCCCCAAACATCTCTCCATTTTCACAGACAATAGCCAGGCGATCTACATCCGGGTCTACCACAAAACCCACATCCGCTTTTGCCTGCTTCATCAAGGCTGATATTTCCGTCAGATTCTCAGGCAGTGGTTCAGGATTATGAGCAAAGTTACCGTGGGGAGCACAATGCAATTTAAATATTTCTTTTACCCCCAAAGCGTATAACAAATCCGGAAGGATCATCCCCCCCACTGAGTTTACAGCATCTATAGCCACCCGGAAATTGGCCGCCTTGATAGCCTCCACATCCACCAGGTCCAGGTTCAATACACTTTCGATATGTTTATCCTTATATGTAGCATTCGGTATAACAGTCCCCAGATGATCCACATCTGCAAAGACAAAATCCTCCGATTCCGCCAATGCCAAGACTTCAGCACCTTCGGCTGCATTCAGAAATTCACCTTTTTCATTCAACAACTTCAGTGCATTCCATTGTTTCGGGTTATGACTGGCAGTTAAAATTATCCCTCCGGATGCATTCTCCCAGGCTACAGCCAACTCCGTAGTCGGAGTTGTAGCCAAATCAATGTCAACCACATCAAACCCCATTCCGGTCAATGTTCCCAACACTATTTGCTTCACCATAGGTCCGGAGATACGTGCATCCCGTCCTACTACAATTTTTTTAGTTGTTGTTTTTGAGTTTTTTTCGATAAAAGTGGCATAAGCAGCCACAAATTTCACTATAGCCAAAGGATTCAGGCCTTCATCGGTCGTTCCGCCAATTGTTCCACGGATTCCCGATATCGATTTAATAAGCGTCATGAGTTTTATTCAAATTTATATTGTACTTTTTCATAAAAAAGAGGTTCACCGGCACTCATAAGATCCTGAGATCCCACTTTAAAAGGAACAATCAATTTCACTATCGCCTGATCCCCCACATATTCCAGCGCACTTTGAAAACCTTCACTAAAGAAATACCTTTCCAGTTCAGACTGAAAAGAGGAAGGTGACGGCTGAGGCTCCACTCCTATCCCATATTGAAAAACGAGCGGTCCTGTTCCCCCACTATTTTCACCTATATTCGAAATGGTAAATGTATCCGACATAAAATAACGCACCGAAAAACGAGAGTAAACCCTTGTCTTCCCAAGCTCCGCACGCGTGCCATTTCCAGAATCTACCACATTCAGATAAACGCCATTATCCAATTTCACAAATTGATTCTCTCCAAAGACACCATCCGCCGGGTATTTTTTTATCTCCTCAAATCCTTCCGCTGCAAACAAACGGCTTATCGCCTTTTTCTCTGCATTCAACATATCCGTATATGACTTCGTTTTACTTGAACACGAAACAACGATCAACCCGGCACATACCATCATCAAGACATAAAAAGCTCTTTTCATCTGTTTTTCAATTAATATATAAATGAGTGGCAAATGTATACATTATCCGCCATATCTTAAGCATCCATATTCATTTCTTCAATATTATTAGGATTAAATTGGATCAATCCTTTTTCAAACACAGCAACCGCTTCTTCCAGAGAGCCATAAAACTCTCCTCCGGAAGCATTCTGATGCCCACCGCCATTAAAATATGCAGCAGCAAACTTATTACACGGAAACTCCCCCACCGAACGAAGGGATATTTTCATATACTCCACATCCTCTCTAATAAAGACGGAAAAAGCAACCCCGTCAATGCTTAAAGGAAGATTAACAAACCCTTCCGCATCACCTGCCTGATAATTAAATGTATCCAGTTCTGCCTGAGACAAAGTAATCAACGCCGTTTGTTGCTCAGGATACACTTTCATCTTTTCATACAACACATACCCCATTAAACGCAAACGGGCCTCTGAATAAACCTGATTCACCTTGCGATATATCAAATCCTTATCAATGCCTTTTTTTATCAATTCTGCGATAATCGTGTATATTTCCGGTTTATTGGAATGATAGGTAAAAGAACCCGTATCAGTCATCATCCCTGTATAAATACATTCCGCCGTTTTTTTATCGATAAGATCAAACATTCCCATCCGGCAGATCAAGCGAAAAACCATCTCACTCGTCGAAGACATCTCCGGATACGACATCACCACCCGGCAGAAATCGGCCGGATTCAAGTGATGATCCACCATTACTTTACGTCCCTCTGCCGCCAAAACAGCCGGTGCCATCTTATCCAAACGTTTCGGCTCATTGAAATCCAAACAAAAAATCACATCCGCTTCACTGATCAACTGATCAGCAAACTCCGTATATTTTTCATAAACAATCACTTCCTTACTACCCGGCATCCATTTATAAAAAGAGGGAAACCCATTGGGTACTATCACTGACACATTATCCTTTCCATAGTTTGAAAGAAAATGATACAACGCCAAAGAAGACCCCAGCGAATCTCCATCCGGCGATACATGAGAAACAATCACAAAGCTATTACCTTTCTCTATATACTTATGTGCTTTTTGAATCTTTTCTTCCTGGATAATTTTTGTTATCATAACTTATTTATTTACTTGCCGAACCGCTTCCTATCTTCGATTTTTCGAAGCAAAGGTACTATTTTTTTAGATTAACTCTTCTTTCCTCATGCCACGAACCTTTCGACCACCCGGACCAACAACAATAAAAACAGAACAAAAAGCCCTGCCAAACACAACCAAGCCTTTCGTTCGGATACGTACAAAAGAAAAAATAAAAGCATCCCATAGGCAGCCAAAAGAGAGAAAATATCAAACCGAAACACCCAAGAAGCCCCCGGTATACCAGCAAACCTCTCTACAATCCTCCATAAGAGATGCATCAATTCCTCCACAATCCGCTGCAATACCACATACCCCGGAAACCACCCCGGCAAAAGCAACCAAAGCAATGCGGAAGGAATCAATAAGGTCGCAATAAACACCACAGGTATATTAACAAACAAAAAGACCGTTGAAAAATAACCGAAATAATACAGACACAAAAAAGTCACCCCTGCCTGAGCAGCAACCGTCACCGTTATTCCATTCCAAAACAAGGCTATAAGCGGATTTCTTACTTTTATAAGCCTCTGCAAACGTGGTTGCAGATACAAGATAAAAAAGACCGCCGTGTAACTTAACTGAAAACCTATATCAAACAGATAACCGGGATTATAAGCCAACATACAAAAAGCCGCTGCCGCCAATGTATTATATCGGTCGGAATCTCTTCCAAGCACCCGCCCCGTAAGATAAAACGACAACATCAACCCCGCACGCACAGAAGAGGCGGCCAAGCCCGTCACAAAAACAAAACACCAAAGCAACGCCATCATAAGCAGATACCGCACCAACCGGCTTCCCCGGTCTTGTGGCAAGAAACCCAACAAAAAGGAAAGAAAACCACTGACAACAGCCACATGAAAACCACTCACAGCCAGGATATGAGAGACCCCCGCTACCGAAAATTTGCTTCGCACCTCCTTTGACAAAGCCTTTTTATACCCCAATGTAAGCGTAGCCAATACCGACTTTTCCGTATCAGAGAGACATAATTCATCTATAGACTCCACCAACTGATACTGGGATTGAGCCGCCAATGTTTCTACAACACCCGGAGAAGAAGGATATAAAGACTTTTTCTCATTCGCCTTCGTTACCAACATCGCCAACACCACAAATAAGAAAGCAAAAAGGACTCCCCATACCCAACGCGTATCATAACGAACAACTGGCTCCTCTCGCCCAAAGCAGAAAAAAAGAAGAAAGAATACAAACAGGCAGATCAATAACAATCCCCCTATCACAAATAAATCAGGGAAGAATGAATAGAGAAGAATCCCGGTTATCCACAAACCGAGAGGTCGTACAAAAGGTCTCTTTTGTATCTCATTTATCATAGTCAGGTTTTAAGCTTACAAAATAAGGGCGGATCGAAAGCTGTCAAAAAAAACAATATCTAAGTTCAGAACAACAAAACCTCCCTTATTCCGAATGTTATAATTCTTTCAGTTCTTTTATCGTCTTTATCGGATCCGGCGACTTAAATACGAAGTTACCTGCCACAAGCACATCTGCTCCAGCCTCTAACAAGCGTTTACCGGTTTCCATATTAACCCCGCCATCTACTTCTATCAACGTATCCAGTCCTTTACTGAGGATCATCTCTTTCAAACGGGCCGTTTTGGTAACCGAATGTTCAATAAAGCACTGCCCCCCAAAGCCAGGGTTCACCGACATAAGCAATACCATATCCACATCCGCAATGATATCCTCCAACAAAGAAATGGGTGTATGCGGATTCAGCGTTACCCCTGCTTTCATACCCGCCTCTTTTATGGCAGTCACCGTACGGTGCAAATGCGTACAGGCCTCATAATGCACATTCATCATATAAGCTCCTGCCGCCGCTACTTCGGGAATAAACTTCTGAGGCTCAACAATCATCAAATGCACATCCATGGGTTTACGACAAACGCCCTTCATTGCCTCCAACAAAGGAAAGCCAAAAGAGATATTCGGCACAAAAACACCATCCATAATATCCATATGAAACCAATCGGCCTCACTTTTATTCACCATTTCTACTTCTTGCTGCAAGTGCAAAAAGTCTGCCGCCAACATAGAAGGAGCTATCAAATGTTTCATTTTCTCGCGTTTTTTACAAAAGTATATTAAAAAAAGAAGTTTACCTATATTCTGATACGGCAAAACTTACAAACAAAAAAGAACAGGTTGTTCAATTCTTCATTGAACAACCTGTTCTTTTTTGTTTTTTCAGTTCATTATAAACGAGCAAATATCCTGTTGCAAAGACGGTTCTGCTCTATACACCCGGGCAAATTGAGACAAGAAGTCTATCGTTTGTTCACGCGGTCCTCCACGTTGTTTTCCCGGATTTCTTTTTCTTATACCACTATACTTATGCATACATCGGGTAGAGAATCTCTTCATAGGCTCTTCGCTTTATTTGTTTCTTATAAAACGACAACCCTCCCGACTTATTGCATAACACCCGAATTTTAACTGATTATTTATGCCAAAGACAACTCCATCTTGTTTTCTTCCGCCATACGCCGCATATTCAGGATAGCATAACGCATACGTCCTAACGCCGTATTGATGCTTACCCCCGTAAGATCGGCTATTTCTTTAAAACTCAAATCCTGGTAATAACGCATCTCCAACACTTCTCTCTGGCTGTCCGGAAGAAACTTTATCAACTTCCGCACATCGGAAAGCACCTGGTTACGCACCAGATTATCCTCGATCGTACCATCACAAAGTTTGATATTATTGAAAAGATCCACCTCCACTTCGTCATTCGACAAGGTGTTCTCACTGCGCTCCTGACGGAAATTATCAATAATCAGGTTATGAGCAATGCGGGTAATCCAGGCCTTAAACTTGCCATTTTCCGTATAACGCCCTTGCTTAATGGTCATGATAACCTTCACAAAAGTTTCCTGGAAAATATCTTCTGTTAAATCCCGGTTACGAACAATATAATAAATATAGGAGTGAATACTGCTTTTGTAACGATTAAGTAGTACGTCAAAAGCCGCGTTTTCGCCTTCTGCATAAAGAACAACCAACTGCTCGTCGGTCATTGATTTGAATGTATTCATTACTTTTCAAATTATAGTTTATCGAGTAATGTTATGCTATAGGCAATGAATTTTAGTTAGACATTTTTTTAATTACAAGAGCAAAAGAAGTAAAAGAAATTCAAGTGGGCAAATAATTTAGCTATTTTATAAAAGAAATGTCCCTTTCTTATACTTTCCATGTACAAAAAAGGGACTTTTCAGGACAAACCCTATTTTCAGAACTTATATCCTACCGTTAATGCCACACGGGTCTTATTGGTTTTCAACGAAGCAGGCTGTGCCTCAATATACGCATCCCCATCTGCATTAATCATATTGGAGAAGGCGTACGCATCTTCTTTATACGAAGAAAGCACACATGCGATATCCGTATAAAAATTAGGAGTAAACCGGTATCCAAACCCTACCGTATAATTCGTTGCTCCTTTATCTATTGTAAAATTCGGGATCGTACCTGTCGTACGCACCTCCACTTTTCCGTTCTTCAGCGGATCCTTCACAGGACTGGAAGTCCAAGAGGCACCTGCACGAATCGCAAATTGCGGAGTCACCTTTATCTCAGTTCCCACCCGAAGCGTTCCTGCGGTTTTAAAATTCCCCTGAATATCCTCATTGGTATACATATTGGCATTCCCATACCGGTCATACATACGCATGCCTTTGTAATTCGCCATCTCATAATCGACACTGATCAAAGCTGTTCTTCCGATTATAGCTGCTGCACTGAACAACCATTTATCCGGGGAGCGATATTCATAATCCGTATACGGACCATTGTCCGGAGTATGATCATTCAGAACCTCCGGTTCATTCATTGTATTATCCTGAAGCGACGATTCCGCATAGCCGTAATAATAATCCGTCATCTTATACCAGGTAGGTGAATTATACGCTACCCCCAAACGAAAGAAATCCGTTGGTCGTATAATTGCTCCCACATTAAACGAATACCCTGTTCCATCCGTACTCAGAGAGTTATCCAATAACAAATCATTATTCTTACCTTCAAAGAACTCATCATAATAAGAAGCATAATCATAACTAATATCCGTAATAGCCAGGTTTGCCCCCAACAATACAACATCAGAGATATTCATGCCAAAAGCAATATTATATTGATCAATAGCCCCTCTTTCGGTCACATTCAAACGAGCCTCTTTTATCTCATACGGTGTCCATTCTCCGGATCTGTTCTCTCCGAAACAACTATAATATTCTTCCCATTCTTTATCATACACGATATAGCCTGCGCCATATCCCAACGGAGACAACCAGTCATTCATCTTATCATACGCATAATCATCACTCAATTGCCCGGGAGTATACGGAAATGCACGCTCTGCCATATAATCCGACAAAGACGTCTTCAAACCCGAAGTAGACATGGTGTAGTTACGGTGAAAGTTCTTCATCCGATTGTATGAAAAACCAGCATTCCATCCTACAATACCCACATCATTGGAAGTAGGGAAATAACCCACATAAGCGATATTATCAAAGTTCACCCGCGTCCGGCTGTTCTCTTCTTTCGTTCCCAGCCAATCCGTTTTCGCTTTTACGCTCGTCAGACTCAAGGTGGTCACAACTTCCGAACTGCGATAAACCGCCAATCCGGCAGGGTTCGTATGCATGGCTGAAATATCGCCCCCCAATGCACCGAAGGCTCCTCCCATACCCATATAACGAGCCGTACCACTTAATTCGGTTTGCCCGAACTTATGCGCTTCTATCTGCCCTTGTGAAAAGGCAACGCCGCCACATAGTGCCAGCGTCGCCATTATTAAAGATATCTTTTTCATCCTTTTCTTTATTATATCAACTGAAAGACTAATACATTCATTCTCTTATCTGCGACCACCGCCGGAGCGACTGCTACCGGAGCTGCTTGAGCTACCCGAACTTCCACTGGAACGACTGCTACTGCCTCCCGAACTATAAGACGAACCGGAAGAGCTACGGGTGGAAGAAGAAGGGGTAGAATAACTTCTATTCGAAGACGAACGCGAAGTAGACGAGGGCGAATAAGTACTGTTAGAAGACGAACGACTCGAAGAGGACGAACGCCCTACAGTGCCACTACTATTACTTCGGGTGGAAGACGAACGGGGAGCTGCTACCCGTGTACGGGAAGACGAACCGGAAGATGTTCCTACAGAGGAACTACTGCTTCTGCCGCTACTTGTCGAATTGCTTCTTATACTACCGGATCCAGACCGGCTTCCACTTGTATTTTGTCTTGTAGACACATTATTTTCTCTTGTAGACCGGGCTGTCACACCACTTTCCCTCGTATTGGAAGAAGAAGAACGTCTGCCTGCTCCCGACAAAGAAGAAGCTTCGCGTGTACCCGTACGTCCGGTTGAAGAATTCACACTCTCTCCCCTGCGTGTAGAGGTTGCTCTGTCAGCGCGCAAAGAAGAAGCATTATTACTGGTTCTTCTTCCCGAAGAATAAGAGCTGGACGATCTATCCGTTCCGGCATAATTGCGGGAATAAGAAGAACGGCCGTTGGCATAATGCCTGCGTGAACTGCCTCCATAATATCCCGGATAATAATTGTGATGGTGGTGATGACCGTAATAGCCTCCATAATACCCTCCATGATAGCCACCCCAGCCCCAGGAGTCATAATACCATGGGCTGTACCAGCCGGCATAAAAGCCTCCCCAGCCAAATCCCCAATAAGGACGATAAGTCCAGGAAGAATAGCTCCACCAGGGAGTATAACCATAATACCAGGGATCATACCAAGGATCTCTGAATCCCCAGGAGTTACCCACATTCAGATTAAAGCTTACCTGTGTATTTCCGTTCGAATAATCCGTATCATAACCATATCCGTAATACCCATCACTCAGGTAGATATCCACCTGATCGGCTCCGACGATAGTTATCTTACTGGGAGAATGATAGCGGATAATACGTTCCGTATACTCCGTATCCGAACGTCGCTCCACTACAACTTCTTGCACATCCTCTTCTTCATAATATACATCCTCTTCTACCTCCGAATACCGACGGTTATATTCATCAATATCGCGCTCAGCTATACTCTTTGCCGCAGGGGCAGGTGTAGAAGCATAAACAACTTCTTGTTTAGGCTGCGCATTTTTCTTCTCCTCCACTTTCTCACTTTTCTTGTTCTTATTGGAAGAGAAATACACATCATCAAAGAATTCCTCCTGTGCCGACACACTAAAGGCCATCAGAAGCATGACTAATACTGTTGTTAATTTCATGGGTTTCATATCTGTTTCTCCTCTCGTTTAAATAGACTTAATAATTTGTTTTCAAATTAGACTCCACTTACTTCTTTACGTTTAAAACCGTATTTGTTAAAATATAAATAGGTATCTTATTTACAAATATAATGGATCTCCCAAGAAATCCTGCCAATTATATATACTTTAACGAAACGCAGCTTACACTTCACGCGTCTCTTACTTACAGGATGCAAATATCAACCGAAAGGCTGCAACAGGCTTCTACTCCCCAAAAAAAGACCGGGAGCATCGAGTTCTTTCACCCTATGCCCCCGGCTTTGTTGTTAATATTTTACCTTATCGCAATCGATTCAAAGAACGCACCAACGCCTCATCGGCCCCTATATTCCGAATGGCAAGATAATCAAGGATCAAACTCACCAAAGGAAAAGACAAGGCAAATTTCACTTGCAGGCTAATAGCAGGTATTTCCGTCTTCATTCTCCAATAAAAGAAAAAGAACAACCCGTAAAAACCAATCATTAACAGTGCGTTAAATATACATAAGCGCATCTGAAGTACTCTCTTTTTGAAAAGAAAGATCGTACACAAAGCTAATAAAGATATTATTGCCGTCAAAACAAAAAGCGCCCATGTAGGATAAACCAACTCTGCCTCCGCCGCCATCGTATTGACTCCAATCACATCAAACGCATAAAACGTTTCAGCCGATTGTAACAACGCCAAGGGTGTAAAAAGCATCCCGACAAATAAAATGACGATGAAAAGCAGGTATACCGTTTGTATTCTTTGTAACATAACAAGATCTGGAAAGGAAAGTTGAAAATAAAAAACAGAAAAAAGAGAAATCAATCACCCAGTCGCGAGTTTATTGTTTTCTCATTTTCAATTTTCCACTTTCAATTCTCTGTTAATTAAAAGTTATTTTTATCCTTTGCCGGATTCTTAAAGTACACTTTATCTTCCAGATACTCCTGGGTAGCGATCAATGTCGCCTTCGGCAATTTCTCGTAATAACGGGAGATCTCTATTTGTTCTCTGTTTTCAAAAACCTCCTCCAGGTTATCATTATAGGAAGCAAACTCCTGTAATTTCTTTTCCAAATCATGTTTCATCTCTACACTGATCTGGTTGGAACGCTTCGAAATAATTTTTACAGTTTCATAGATGTTACCCGTATCTTGAGACATTTGCATCATATCACGTGTAACCGTATTCGAAGGAGCATTTGACTTTCTGTAATCCATATTTTTATTGATTAATTAATTTTAATAGGTATCGGTAATCCGTTTGTTGGCATATTCGTAAAAACGTTGTACTTGTTTGACGTATTTGCCTTCCGGAAATTCATTCATATAGGTATAATACTCATCTACCACATCCCGGTAACGTCCTTGTAATTTTTCTTCGACACTGACAAGCGCCAACTCATACTTCGAACGAATCAGATAAAACATAAACTCTTCGCGGTATTGCGAATAAGGATAGTTTTTCAGGGCATTCTGAGCGATAATCACACTCGATAAATAATTATTTCCCATATACGTTCCCAGGTTGGCATACAATTCAACAGCCTTCAATTCCTTCAAGGCGAGTTTTTCCTGGAGTTCAAACATAATATGCTGAGCCTCTACCGCCCGTTCACTCTGTGGATAATATTCCATATAAAGTTGCAACTGTTCAATAGCCCTATAGGTCTGCGCCTGATCCAAGCGGACATCCGGCGAATCCAGATACAAGCCATATCCGGAATAAAAACGAGCTAACTCCGTAAATTCACCCCGGGTATACGTATTGTAATAGACTTCAAAATACTGAGAAGCCGTCTGATAATCTTTTTGCCCGTAATAACTCTGCGCTAACAGATAAAGCGATTCTTCCGCATAAGCCGTTCCTTTGAAAACAGTATACAACTCTTCCAAAAGCGTGGCCGACTTATTATATTGTTTCGCATTAAAGTATTTTTTTGCATACGAATACTTCAACTCCAGATCTGTGCTTTTCAATATCTTATTATACTCCCCACAGGAAGCAAACAAGACTGTCATCATCATCAAAAAAAATAGTTTCTTTTTCATTCGCATACTTTTAGCGCGCAAAGTTAGTGTAATCCGTTCAATAAACGAAACACAAAACGTTAATAATTACAACTTATACAAATCACTCGCGGCTAAAAGTTCCAGTTTATTTTCCGTTAAAACCGTCACACACTTTTCCAGATTATCCGGACGAATGATCACATTGGCCGTATCTCCCTGCGAAAAGGCATACATATATTCAACAAAGATTCCATTCTTCGTCAGGATATCCATCGCTTTCCCCAAAGAACCCGGCTGGTTGGGACAACGCAGACAGACCACATCCGTCACACTCACCCCATAAAGTTGCTCGCGCAAGACCGCAATAGCCTTTTCCGTATCCGACACAATCAAACGAAGAATGCCGAAATCCGAGTTCTCCGACACCGTAAATGCAGTCATATTAATCCCGGCCTCTCCTAAAATCTTGGCCACTTCCGTAAAACGTCCTTTCTTATTTTCCAGAAAAATAGATAATTGTTTTGCTAACATAGTTATTTCGTTTTTAAGGATTAAACAAGTTTCCGATTATCCTGCACATGTTTGGCTTTTCCCATGCTGCGTTCTATACTGCGTGGCTCCACGATCTTTATATCCGGCTGAAGCCCGATCACACTCTGCATACGCGCGGCGATTTTCTTCTTCAACGCCAACACCTTATTCATCTCATCCGAATAATACGCAGGGCGCAGTTCGACCTGCACCTGGAAGGTATCCGTATTGTTCACCCGGTCCACCACAATAAAATAATGAGGTTCAAACTCAGGCATCTCCAATAAGACAGACTCCACCTGGGAAGGAAATACATTTACGCCACGGATAATCAACATATCATCACTACGTCCCAGGATACGGTTCATGCGCACAGCCGTCCGCCCACAGGCACATTTCTCATAGTTCAGCGAAGTCAGGTCGCGCGTACGGTAGCGGAGCATCGGCATCCCCTCTTTTGTCAACGTCGTAAAAACCAATTCGCCCGGTTCGCCCGGAGCCACCGGCTGCAAAGTCGCCGGATCCACTATTTCCGGAAAGAAATGATCCTCCCATAAATGCGTACCGTTCTGACAGGCACATTCGCCCCCCACGCCGGGTCCACAAATCTCTGTCAGGCCATATATATCATAAGCTTTTATATTCAGCTTTTCTTCCAGTTCCTTCCGCATATTATCCGTCCAGGGCTCCGCACCGAAAACCCCGATACGCAATTTAAACTCTTCCAACGGAATATCCGACGCATGAATCGTTTCCGCCAGGTAAAGTGCATACGAAGGGGTACAACACAAGATATTGGCTCCAAAGTCATGCATCAATTGTATCTGCTTTTCCGTATTGCCGCTGCTGATAGGGATCACCGTTCCACCGATTGCCTCTACCCCGGCATGTGCACCCAGTCCACCGGTAAACAAACCGTAACCATAAGAGATCTGGACAATATCGTTTTTCGAGGCTCCGTAAGCCGTCAGACAACGAGCGACCACCTCCGACCACATCGAGAGGTCCTTGCGTGTATACCCCACCACAATCGGCTTGCCGGTGGTTCCCGACGAGGCATGCAAACGTACAATCTCCGACATGGGAGTCGCCATCAAACCAAAAGGATAATTATCCCGCAGGTCTTGTTTAACCGTAAAAGGCAATTTTACAATATCATCAATAGATTGAATATCCGCAGGGGTGACATCCATCTCCTGCATCTTCTTCCGGTAAAAAGGCGTATTGTGATAAGCATGTTCAACAATATGTTTCAGTCGGGCACTTTGCAATTTACGCATCTCTTCCCGACTCATGCTCTCGATCATCTCATTCCACATCATGGCAATAATACTGTTTCTTTTAAATGAGTATAACTGTTAATTTGTAAGCAGGTAGCTTAAATAAGTTGCAAAGTAACGACATTTTTTTAATTTATCATCTAAATTAGTATACCTTTGCAGCCCTGAAAGCGAAAACAATTTCATGAAAACAAAAGCCATTTTAGCCTGTTTACTCTGGGGCTCGGCCTTTGCCGGAGCCAAAATCGGATTTCAGTATGTCGACCCCATTTATCTGTCGGGCATGCGGTTCACCCTGGCCGGCCTATTGTTAGTCCCGGTCATGTGGGTAAAAAAGGTCCACCTGGCCGCCTCCCTGAGACATTGGCGCTTTATGTTACGCTTCGCTTTTCTACAAACCTTCCTGCAATACGGGCTTTTCTTCATGGGACTGGACAAGGTCCCCGGATCTACGGCGGCTATTATTATCGGCGGAGGCCCACTCTTTGTAGCCATCATGGCTCATCTCACATTGGCGAACGACAAAATGAGTACCCGGAAAATCATCGCTATCATCCTGGGCTTATCGGGAGTCGTCTTTATCAGCCTGGCAAAAGGGGGATTTACAAGCGATAATCCGGCTTTCTACCCGGGCGTAGCCCTCTTGTTATGCAGCAACCTGATAGGCGGATACACCAACATCATGGTTGTCAAACAAAACAAACACAACATCTCCCCTATCGCCCTTACCTCATTTGCCAATTTCACCGGAGGCATTATGTTGATTATAGCTGCTCTTTTTATCGAAAAACCGGAGATCAAACTTTATCCGCCTGAATTTTATATCGCACTTCTCTGGCTCGCCTTTATTCCAGCGGCTGCTTTTTCGATCTGGTACAGCCTATTGCAACGCCCGGACGTAAAAGTATCCGAACTGAATATGTGGAAATTCATCATTCCCGTAAGCGGATGCGTACTTAGTTGGATCTTTTTGGCGGACGAGAAGCCCGACCTGCCTTCCGTTATCGGCATCATCATCATCACCCTGGCTTTACAAACACTTCAACTGCCTGAACGTTATTTCACCTCTCTCAAAAGATTCTTCCGAATAAAGAACAAATAAAAGAATGTTAAACAAAAGGACCTGAACATCAAGAGATAAGGTTTTAATATTTATTAGTTCTACATCAACACTATTTAATACAAAACAAGCGGGCATATTCAAAAGTACCCCTATATTTGTATCGTGGTTTTTTCATAATAGTATTAGATTTAAGGTTAACAAAGTTTGGTTAGGGGTTGTCGTGAGACAGCCTTTAATTTTTTATACCCATCCATTCCCCTTACACCCCCCTCAGAATTACGGGTCAACGCCCTCCTCAGAACTACGCATAAAGCGAGAGTACTGAATAAAAAATAGCAACTGTTTTTTTCAATTAATACAAGAGTTATTCTATTGCCGATGGGCATCGGCAACATTGCTGAACACGTTCGACAATATTGCTGAACAGCATCGTCAATATTGCCGATGCCCATCGGCAATAAAATTTCTCCCTAAAAACAGACAATCTTTCGAAAGTTATCTCCCTCCTTTTCAAGACAATAGTCAAAGAACCCTATCCCGCTCTTTCATAAAAAAAGAGGATCTCCCTCAAAAAAAGGATGATCCTCAAAAAAAAGAGGATGTATCCCTTTGGACACATCCTCTTTCTTACTTCGTATAGATGATTTCTTATTTTCTGATACCAAGTTCTTTGATGATAGAACGATAACGTTCGATATCTACTTTCACCAAATAATCCAATAAACGACGACGTTTACCTACCAACATCTTCAGCGCTCTTTCCGTGCTGTAATCTTTGTGATTCTTTTTAAGATGTTCTGTCAGATGCGAGATACGGAACGTAAATAAAGCAATCTGACTTTCTGGAGAACCGGTATCAGTCGTTGACTTACCGTACTTCTCAAATAATTCTTGTTTTTTAGCTGAATCTAAATACATGATTCTTTGTTACTTTAATAAATGAATACTATGTTATTTAAGCGGCTGCAAATATAGGAATATATTTTAAAACGACAATACGTTTTATTTCTTTTTACTTCGAACGCCCGACAAACTTATCTTTTCACTTCCGGAAAGCCATCTGAAAGCAGGGCGGAAAAGAGTTTTTTCCCTTTTAGATAGAATTGAACGAGAAGACTTTTAGGCATCACCACCGGAAGGGAAGTAAATACCGCCTTTTGCAAATTCTCCCGGCGCACGGGTACATACGCCTGACGAAGCTGCCCAAAGGCCTTTCGCGCATCGTATACCGCTTTGGCATTATGCGGATGTCCGGTAAGTAAAAATTGAGCGGCCGCCAGGTAGTCTAACAAAAAACGGATGCGCAATACCGGCAGGAGCTCCTGCTCCGGTAAATTCTTATAGAGCATCAATAGATTATTTCGGAAGTTGAGAAATGTCTTCCGCGGGCTTTCCATCTCCAGGGTTGCTCCCCCTACATGATAAACAAGCGATTGAGGGATACACTGCAACCGATACCCACGCATACAAAGACGCCAGCACATATCAATCTCCTCCTGATGTGCAAAGAATGCAGCATCCAGGCCTCCTTCTTTTTTATACACAGCCGTACGGATAAACATACAGGCACCGCTTACCCACAAGACTTCAATAGGCGTATCGTATTGCCCTTTGTCTTTCTCCACCCGATGAAACAGGCGTCCCCGGCAAAAAGGATATCCATATTTATCCAGAAAACCTCCGGCTGCTCCGGCATATTCGAAAGAATCTCTCTTTCGCTCTGCCCGTATCTTGGGTTGTACACAGGCAATGTCTTTTTCTTTATCCAAAGCGGCCAACGGAGCTTCCAACCAACCGGGGGTTACTTCCACATCGCTATTGAGCAAAACCGTATATTCCGCATCCACCTCTTCCAGGGCACGGTTATATCCTTCGGCAAATCCATAGTTTTGATGCAATAGGATCAAACCAACAGACGGAAAATCTGCCCGAAGCATAGCGACGGAATCGTCGGTAGATCCATTATCCGCCACAATCACTTCCGCGATATCCGCAGGACTATGAGCCAAGACGGAAGGGAGAAATTGCTTCAACAACGCCTTCCCATTCCAATTCAATATAACAATCGCTACCTTTTTCATACCCCCGTTCCATCTTCCTGTTTATACTTCCATCGTTTATGCGTCCACAACCAATACGCCGGGTTGCGCAAAATACATTTTTCCATCAAACGGGTATATTGCTCCGTAATCCAGAATGCAGGCGTTTCCTTCGGTGTCTTTGTGATCAATTGCATATCGACCGTATAATAACCCCGTTTCACTTTTTGTGTATCGAGGAAAATAACCGGTAGATCCAGTTTGCGGGCAATACGCTCAGGCCCTGTCAAGACAGATGTTTCCTGATGCAGGAAAGAGGTCCAATAGTGCAGATTCGCCTTACTGGGTGTTTGATCTGCCAAAAAGATAACGACGGAATGGGTTTTCTCTTGCTTGAGCTTGATCACATCTCTTATCGTATCATTCTTCTTTATCCCACACGAACCGAATTGGGTACGTAACATGATAAAAAGACGATCGAACGCCTTATTCGTCAACGGGCGGTATATTTGATAAACACGTGAATCCTTAAACCGGGAAGAAGAGGCCGAAAACCATTCCCAGTTGCCATAATGGCCCATCATCAGGACAAAGCAGGTATGCCCCTCTTCTATCAATTGATCGACCAACTCCGGATTGCGCAACAACGCACGACGTTGTACCTCCTCCAGGGAGATATGCGCCAACTTAATGGTCTCTACCACATAATCCGAAAAATGATGATAAAACTCCCTCTCCAGTTTGCGCAGTTCCTGTTTCGACTTCTCCGGGAAAGAAGCTTTCATATTCCGGCGTACCACACGCAGGCGGTATCCGGCAATCTTATACACGAACAAATAAAATATATCCGAAAAGAGATAAAGCACCCGCATCGGCAGTAAAGCATGCACCTTTACCCAGGCATATAATAAGCCGTATCCAATTTTACCCCACATTATATTATATTAATCTTTTATGACTAAAGCTGTTTTGTCTTCGTTCCAATCGCCAAGTTGTATGGAACGTACTTCGTTTACCCAGGAACTATCATAGGGAGCCTGCACTTTGATATAGTTCTCTGTAAATCCGTGCATCAGGTTTCCCCTGCGGGTATGTTCGAAAAGCACCACCGCCTGCCGCCCTCGGTGGGAGGCATAAAAGGCCTGTAGTTTTTTCTCAGATATATCCAGGAGCTGCTGGCTACGCATCTGTTTGCTCTTCGGATCCACTGGGTTTTCAATCTTCAACGCCTGTGTGCCCGGGCGTTCCGAATAACTAAAGACATGCAATTGACTTATATCCAGACTGTCTATAAAACAACGGGCTTCTTCGAACAACTCCTCTGTCTCCCCCCTTGTGCCGACAATAACATCTACCCCAATGAATGCATGCGGTATGACGGATTTGATCTTTTCTATCTTATGGCGAAAAAGAGCGGTGTCATAGCGACGACGCATCAACTGCAAAACACCGTCACTCCCGCTCTGCAATGGGATATGAAAATGAGGGGCAAAACGCTTACTCGCTGCGACAAAATCAATGGCTTCATCAGTAATCAGATTCGGCTCAATAGAAGATATGCGGTAACGCTCTATACCTTCCACCTCATCCAATGCCCGGAGCAGATCGATAAAAGACTCATCGGTAGTCTTTCCAAAATCACCAATATTCACCCCGGTGAGTACGATTTCTTTCCCTCCTTTTTCGGCCACATCCCGGGCTTGTTGAACCAGGCTGTCAATGCTCCCGTTCCGGCTTCGCCCACGCGCAAAAGGGATGGTACAGTAGGAGCAATAATAATCACAGCCATCCTGCACTTTCAGGAAATGACGCGTCCGGTCATCCGTCGAACAGGAAGGAGAGAAACGCCGGATGTCTTTGGAAGAAGAAGAGATAACGACACCCGTTTCTTCTTTTTTCTTTAAATTATCCAGATAGAGGAAGATATCTAATTTCTGCTCCGTACCCAAGACCAGGTCTACCCCTTCAATATGGGACACCTCTTCGGGTTTTAACTGGGCGTAACAACCGGTCACTACGATAAAAGCTCCCGGGTGTTGTTTGCCGATACGCCGGATAGCCTGCCTGCATTTCTTATCAGCCAGCTCCGTCACCGAACAGGTATTGATGACGCATATGTCCGCTTTTTCTCCCGGCCGCACTTTACGGATACCATGATTTGCCAGGGCTTTACCTATAGTTGACGTTTCAGCGAAATTAAGTTTACAGCCCAAGGTATAATAGGCCGCTATTTTATTTTCAAATATTGTATGATCGATCATTGCTTTTTATTTCCCTGCAAAGTTATACAAAACGGTGAATCTTCCCTTGATTTTTAGTTGTATATATGCTTTATTGTCTCTACTTTTGCTCTTTATTGACACATTTATTCCATGATTAAAGAAAATTTTATTAAAATATACGAAGAGAGTTTCAAAGAGAATTGGGACTTACCTGCACTAACCGATTATAATAAAAACAAGACATTCACCTTTGAAGAGGTAGCCAAAGAAATAGCCCGGTTACACCTGATCTTTCAGGAATGTCAGATCCGCCGGGGAGATAAAATCGCTCTTATCGGAAAAGATTGCGCCCATTGGTGTATCGTTTACATGGCAACGGTGACCTACGGGGCTATAATCGTTCCTATCTTACAAGATTTCAGTCCGAACGATGTACATCATATCATCAATCACTCCGAGTCGGTCTTTCTTTTTGTAAGCAATAGGATCTGGGACTCTCTAGAAGAAGATAAAATCGAAGATATACGGGCCGTCTTTTCTCTTTCCGACTTTCGCTGCCTGCATCAACGGGATGGCGAAAGCATCCAGAAACTCTTACTCTCCCTGGATCGGAAGATGGCGGATACATATCCCCAAGGATTTACGAAAGAGGATATCCACTATGCCGAACTGGACAACGACAAAGTCGTTCTGTTGAATTACACCTCCGGCACGACCGGTTTCAGTAAAGGGGTAATGCTTACGGGCAATAACCTGGGAGGCAATGTGACATATGCAAAAACCTTGGATGTTATCTTCCGGGGCGAACGCATGCTTTGCTTTTTACCCCTGGCTCATGCCTATAGCTGCGCCTTCAACTTTCTTGTACCCATGGCTTTTGGTGCCCATGCGTATATATTAGGCAAAGTACCTTCTCCCAAAATATTATTGAAAGCATTTGAAGAGATCAAACCGAACCTGATTATCACCGTTCCTCTTATCCTGGAAAAGATCTACAAAAAAATGATCTTACCCCAGCTTAATAAGCGCACCATGAAACTGGCGTTGAACATTCCCCTATTGGATACACGGATATACGGCCAGATACGCAAACATCTGATAGATGCTATGGGAGGACGTTTCCGGGAGGTGATTGTCGGAGGAGCCGCTATGAATATGGAAGTGACGGATTTTCTTTATAAAATCAAATTCCCTTTTACAATCGGTTACGGCATGACCGAATGCGGCCCATTAATCAGTTATGACAATAACAAAGAATTTATACCCGGCTCTTGCGGACAGGTACTCAAAGGCATTATGCAGGTGCGCATTGACTCCGACGACCCCTACAATCAGGTAGGAGAGATACAAGTCAAAGGAGAAAACGTCATGAAAGGATATTATAAAAATGACGAAGCCACCCAGAACGTATTCACGGAAGACGGCTGGTTGAAAACAGGGGATTTGGGAACAATCGATGAAAATAAGCGTATTTATATCCGTGGCCGTAGCAAAACAATGATATTAAGTTCAAGCGGACAAAATATATATCCGGAAGAGATTGAATCGAAACTGAACAACCTGCCCTTTGTCATGGAAAGTGTGGTGGTCGAAAAGAACGGAAAACTTATCGGTTTGGTTTACCCCGACTACGAGGCAGTAGACGGCACGGGCATATCCCACAACGACCTGACGGTCATCATGGAGCAAAACCGCACCGAATTGAACAAGCTATTGGCACCTTACGAAACGGTTTCTTCTTTGCAATTATATCCGACGGAGTTTGAAAAGACCCCTAAAAAAAGTATCAAACGCTATTTGTACAGCAATTATTAAGAGAGAGAGCAAATACAAGACCACCCATCAGCTATGAAATGATTTTTATATGCAAAGGCTAAAGATGACGAAAAAAGTAGTTTATTTTATCGTATTTCTTATCGGAATAAACCAAAACCTCTGTTCTCAGGTTGTAGCAGACACCATTGTCTCCCTGGGAAATATTGAGATACAAGGAATACGTTTCGGAGGACTGAGCGGAGGAAAGACCCAAAGACTACAGGTAGAGGACAACCTGAGTAGTATGACCGGAACAACGGCTGAAGCCCTGCGGCAGATTCCTTCCTTGCATACGGATATAGAAGGAGGCATCACCTACCGTGGTTCCACAAAAGCCCATATGCAGATAAACAATGTACCTTATGGATTATTGGAGGAATATAACGGAGATATATTGATACAACTACCGGCTCTTTTTTTTAATCAGATTACCGTCTCCTCTTACCCTCCCATCCAATGGGCTCCGGATGGGGATGCCGGTATGATAAACCTGGGATCTTCCCGTTCCTCCCAGGACAGCCCCCTGCAAATCTCTCTCGGTGCCGGGTGGAATGAGCGTTATAATGCCGGGGCTGTTGTAAATCTGCATCCGGATAAATTCCATATAACAGCTAAGTATAACTACAGACAGGAATACAGGGAACGCCGTTTTCAGAAAACAACGACCCATACCTCCGGCACAACGGAAATGAATAATAATGCATCCGCCCGGCCGGTTGTTCATCTGGCCGACCTCTCTGTCGATTATGACATAACCCCCAACGACCGGTTTACGGTTTACGGACTTTATCACCTGATGAGTTACAATCGCTACGGAGCCATAAAGAATACACGAAAGAACCCGGCCGGGGAGGTCATAAACCGGATCCTTCGTCATCGGTTCAATGAACAACGACAAGAAGCTTACGCAGCCGAGGCACGCTGGAAACATCACTTAAGCAACCACCAACTGGAGGTTATCCTCAATTACAACAACTTCACATACGATGAAGAGAATGACTTTAAAAACGAAGATCCACAGACAGCTGTCTTTGTCGCACAGGACAATCTTTTTATCCGGCAAAAGAAAGACAACTTCTACGCTGCAGGAGATTATCAATATACCCTCTCTCCCGGTCTATACTTGAACGCAGGTTATGCCGGGCATTTCAAAGAAGAGAAATATACAGCTGAGGCCAACAACCTGAAAGACGAAAGCTGGATAGCCAACCCGCAAAAGTCGGATGCCTATATTTTCCGGCGTTCAACGCACAGACTATATGCCTGCCTGGAGAAAAAAGGGGGATTGATAGAAGGAGAGATCGGCTTACAAGCAGAATACAATACGCAAAAAATCCGTGAGACCCTACACAAACGGTATCATCTTTATCCAAGAGCCGCTATAACGTATCTTCCCAGCAATAAGAACAGGATTTCCTTTACTTATCTCCAACGCGTGATTCGTCCTACAGGAGCAGAGCTCAACACTTTCATCAACCAGAGCGATATGACGCATATATCCCAGGGGAACCCCAATCTCAAAAATGAATCTATTCATTCTCTCGCGCTAACCTATTCCCTGAATCTCTCCCGGCTTCGCCTCCTCCCGGCAGTCTATTACCGGAATAAAACCAACCGGATCATGGAAACGGCACAAATAATCGACGAACAAACCGTATGGAGAAAAGAAAATATCGGACACTCACAGATCCTGGGAGCAGAAGCCACTGCTTCCTGGAGCCCGGGACATTTTTTGTCTGTTCATTTTTCCGGTAATCTATTCTGGGATGAGATAGACGGACGCTCTATCGGTTACACTGAAAAGAAATCACTCTTTTGCTGGGATCTGAAGACAATGATAAATATACATCTTACTGCCCGTACGGAACTTCAATTCGATGGATTTTATCTTTCCGATCAATTAACCCCTCAGGGCAAAATAAAAAAACGCTCCAGCCTAAACGCAGGCATATCTCAATACCTGATGCAAAAGCAATTGCGTGTAAACCTCAGCATCTATAATATTTTGGATACATTGGAAGAAACAACAATCATCAATACGGAAGACTTACACATGAAACAGATCAGGAACCGGGATGCCCGTGTCGCTTGGCTGACATTCACCTATTCGCTTTGAAACGAGATGAATCCCAGTCGATTATCACAAGAACACAACCGGAATTCTTTTCTCTTTCATCACACCGAAGCAACCTATTTTATCCCTCTCTCCTATTCCTGTTTAAATATTTCAGCCGGGAGTAATTACATATATGAATGAAATTAACTACCTTTGCTGACCAATTTTTTATTACTAAAAAAAAGAACATGGCTATCTACTTAAACGATGTATCAAGAACGTTTGGGGAATATCTTCTTATTCCCGGTTTGACAACTAAACAATGTATCCCTTCGAATGTCTCCCTGAAAACACCTTTGGTGAAGTTTAAGTCAGAAGAGACAGCCGCTATTCACCTGAACATTCCGGTTGTATCCGCTATTATGCAATCCGTATCCGGCCCCGAACTGGCCATTGAGCTGGCTCGCAATGGCGGACTTTCATTTATTTTCGGTTCGCAGTCGATAGAAGGTCAGGTAGAAATGGTTCGCAAGGTGAAAAAGTTCAAAGCAGGATTTGTCATCAGCGACTCGAATCTCACTCCGGACAGTACATTGGCTGATGTAATAAAGCTAGGAAACGCAACAGGACATTCCACCATAGGTATAACCGATGACGGTACTTCCAATGGCAAACTGTTAGGCATACTCACCAGCCGGGATTACCGCTTGGAAAAAGACGGAGTAGACACTCCGGTGAAAGAACTGATGACTCCTTTTTCTGATTTAATAACCGGTAAATTGGGAATCACACTCAAAGAGGCGAACCAAATCATCTGGGATAACAAACTGAATACATTGCCTATTATCGACGAGAATCAAAAACTACAGTATTTTGTGTTCCGTAAAGATTATGATAGCCATAAAGATAACCCGAATGAAATGTCAGGACCGGACAAAACACTTCTGGTAGGAGCTGGTATCAATACCCGCGACTACAAAGAACGTGTACCTGCTTTGGTGGAAGCCGGAGTGGATGTTCTCTGTATAGACTCTTCCGATGGTTATTCGGAATGGCAATACGACACGCTGGTCTGGATCAAAGAAACCTATGGCGAAAAAGTATTGGTAGGAGCCGGCAATGTGGTAGACCAGGAAGGATTTAACTACCTGGCAGATGCGGGTGCAGACTTTATCAAAGTAGGTATTGGCGGAGGATCCATCTGTATCACCCGCGAACAGAAAGGTATCGGCCGGGGACAGGCGACAGCTTTAATGGATGTAGCGCAGGCACGTGACAACTATTACCGAAAAAAAGGTGTATATATCCCTATCTGTAGTGATGGCGGATTAGTACATGATTATCATATGGTTTTGGCATTGGCTATGGGAGCAGACTTCTTGATGATGGGACGTTATTTTGCCCGTTTCGATGAATCTCCGACAAAGAAATTAAAAATGGGAAACAACTTCGTCAAAGAATATTGGGGAGAAGGTTCCAACCGGGCTAAAAACTGGCAACGTTACGACATGGGAGGAAGTGAAGCACTCAAATTCGAAGAAGGAGTAGACAGTTATGTCCCTTATGCCGGAAAGATGAAAGACAACCTGGATCTGACACTGGGTAAAATCAAAGCGACCATGTGCAGCTGTGGAGCTATAAACATCCAGGATTTACAACGTTTTTCCAAAATCACCCTTGTCTCTTCGACAAGTATCGTTGAAGGCGGTGCACACGATGTTATACTCAAAGAATAGGACAGACAATCATCTGCCCGTTAGAATAATAGGAGGATAGTCAATTTACGGCTATCCTCTTTTTGTATACTATTAAAAAAATTTCCATAAATTAATCGTACCTTTGCGCCCACTAAATTATAGTCTTCAATGCAAAAGATAAGAAACATTGCGATTATCGCACACGTAGACCACGGCAAAACGACGCTTGTGGACAAAATGTTATTAGCCGGCAAGCTCTTCCGTGAGGGACAGGCAGAACCGGACACGTTCCTGGACAACAATGACTTAGAGCGGGAACGAGGGATCACTATCCTGGCCAAAAACGTATCCATTAACTATAAAGAGTATAAAATCAATATTATTGATACCCCGGGACACGCCGATTTCGGAGGGGAAGTGGAACGTGTCTTGAATATGGCGGACGGCTGTCTGTTATTGGTCGATGCTTTTGAAGGCCCTATGCCGCAAACGCGTTTTGTTCTTCAGAAAGCAATTCAGATAGGGTTGAAACCCATTGTTGTAATCAACAAAGTAGACAAACCCAACTGCCGTCCTTCCGAAGTGCAAGAGATGGTATTCGACCTGATGTTCAGCCTCGATGCCACCGAAGAGCAATTGGACTTCCCAACCATTTACGGTTCAGCCAAACAAGGATGGATGTCGAATGACTGGCAGAAACCGACGGATAATATCCTTCCCCTCCTGGATGCCATCATTGAACATATCCCGGAGCCGGAAGTATTGGAAGGTACCCCCCAGATGTTAATCACCTCTTTGGACTTTTCCAAATATGTAGGGCGTATAGCCGTAGGGCGTGTACATCGCGGCGAGTTGAAAGAAGGCCAGGAAGTTATGCTCTGCAAACGAGACGGTTCCCTGGTTAAATCAAAAATAAAAGAAGTAAACGTATTCGAAGGGCTCGGCCGTACCAAAGTAAGCTCCGTCAAATCAGGCGATATCTGTGCCTTGATCGGTATCGATGGGTTTGAAATCGGCGAATCTGTTTGTGACATCAACAACCCGGAACCACTCCCTACCATTGATATTGACGAGCCGACCATGTCTATGCTTTTCACGATCAACAATTCTCCCTTCTTTGGTAAAGATGGTAAATTCGTTACCTCCCGCCATATATTTGAACGTTTGCAAAAAGAATTGGATAAAAACCTCGCCTTACGTGTTGTTCCTACCGACTCTGCCGACTCCTGGCTGGTTTACGGACGCGGTGTACTTCACTTATCTGTATTAATAGAAACCATGCGACGCGAAGGATATGAATTGCAAGTGGGTCAACCCCAAGTAATCATCAAAGAAATAGACGGTGTCAAATGCGAACCGGTAGAACAACTCACCATCAATCTACCGGAAGAAAGCGCAAGTCGTGTGATCGATATTGTGACGAAACGCAAAGGAGAGATGACTATGATGGAAAACAAAAACGACCGGATGCACCTGGAATTTACAATCCCGTCACGCGGTATCATCGGAATGAATAATACCCTGTTGACCGCATCGGCCGGTGAAGCCATCATTGCACACCGCTTCCTGGAATACCAACCTTGGAAAGGAGATATCGAACGCCGCATGAACGGTTCCATCATCGCGATGGAAGGAGGTACGGCCTTTGCGTATGCATTGAATAACCTTCAATCCCGTGGACGTTTCTTTATCCCACCGGGGGAAGAAGTATATGCAGGGGAAGTCGTAGGAGAACATACCAAAGAGGGCGACTTGGTGGTCAATGTGACCAAATCCAAGAAACTTACCAATATGCGTGCCTCCGGTTCGGACGACAAAGTAGCTTTGGCTCCTCCGGTTGTTTTCAGCTTGGAAGATGCACTTGAATATATCAAAGCCGATGAATATGTAGAAATCACCCCCAACCATATGCGCATGCGTAAAATCATTCTCGATGAAACGGAGCGCAAACGGCAATCCAGATAATACATTATTTATATAATCATAATACCGGAAGAGGCTGTGTCATATCTTTGACACAGCCTCTTTTTCATGCCCTCCTGTCAAAAAACATTGTTTTGAAACACTTTGTCAGAATTGTTTTTTCCCCTAACAATCGATAATTTGCGACCTCGTGAAAAATTCACGTCCGTTCTTTATTGTTAAACTCAAATAATCCCTGAAATCATGAAGGTATATCAAACAAATGAAATTAAGAACATCTCTATCTTGGGAAGTTCTGGCTCTGGGAAAACCACTCTCGCTGAAGCAATGCTTTACGAGGGTGGAGTTATAAAACGTCGCGGTTCTGTAGATACAGGAAATACAGTATCCGACTATTTCCCGGTTGAGAAGGAGTATGGTTACTCTGTATTCTCAACCGTTTTCAGTGTTGAGTGGCAGGATAAAAAACTAAACTTTATCGACTGTCCGGGTTCGGATGACTTTATCGGTGGAGCCGTATCGGCATTGAATGTGACGGATACCGTCTTGATGGTTCTGAATGCACAATATGGTGTGGAAGTAGGCACAATCAATCAATTCCGCTATATCGACCAATTTCAAAAACCAGTTATCTTCATAGCCAATCAGTTGGATAATGACAAAGCCGACTATGATGCGACCATCAGTCAACTGAGAGACCGTTGGGGATCCAAAATAGTGCCTATTCAATATCCCATATCCACAGGAGCATCCTTCAATGCCGTGGTGGATGTATTAAAAATGAAAATGTACCAATGGAAACCGGAAGGAGGCGTTCCTGAGGTATTAGATATTCCAGCCGAAGAGATGGACAAAGCGATGGGACTGCACCAGGCTCTTGTCGAATCGGCTGCCGAACACGACGACGCTTTGATGGAAAAATTCTTTGAAGAAGGCACACTCAGTGAAGACGATATGCGTGCAGGTATCCGCGCCGGTCTGCTCACACGGGGTATGTATCCGGTATTCTGCGTATGCGCCAGCCGGGATATGTGTGTACGCCGGACCATGGAATTCCTGGGTAATGTTGTACCTACTCCGGATAAAATGCCGGCATTAGTAACAACCACTGGAACGGAAGTGAAACCGGATGTTACCGGACCTGCCAGTGTATTCTTCTTTAAAACAACCATAGAGCCCCATATTGGCCAGGTATCTTACTTCAAAGTCGTATCAGGCAAACTGAAAGAAGGAGACGACCTCCTCAATGCTGATCGCGGCTCCAAAGAACGTATTGCCCAGATATTTGCAGTTGCCGGCCAAACCCGTCATACCGTCACAGAAATGGTTGCCGGAGATATCGGTGCTACCGTCAAACTCAAAGATGTACGTCGGGGAAATACGTTGAACGGCAAAGGAGTGGATTATAAGTTTGACTTTATAAAATATCCGGATCCCAAATACCGCCGGGCCGTAAAAGCCGTCAACGAATCCGATTCGGAAAAGATGATGGAGATCCTCATACGTATGCACGAAGAAGATCCTACCTGGTTGATCGAACAATCGAAAGAGCTGAAACAAACAATCATATCCGGACAGGGAGAATTTCACCTGCGCACATTGAAATGGCGAATTGAAAACAACGACAAGCTTGCCATTGAGTACCTTGAACCCAAGATTCCTTACCGGGAGACTATCACCAAGATGGCCCGTGCCGACTATCGCCACAAGAAACAATCGGGGGGTGCCGGACAATTCGGGGAAGTGCATCTAATCATCGAACCCTATACCGAAGGCATGCCTACCCCGGAAATCTATCGTTTCAACGGACAGGAATTCAAGATAAGTGTACGTGACACACAGACCGTAGACCTGGACTGGGGCGGCAAACTGGTATTTGTAAACAGTATCGTCGGTGGTGCCATCGATGCCCGCTTCCTGCCTGCCATTCTGAAAGGCGTTATGGCCCGTATGGAACAGGGACCTTTAACCGGTTCATACGCCCGGGACGTACGCATCATTATATATGATGGAAAAATGCACCCGGTAGACAGTAATGAAATATCCTTCATGTTAGCTGGCCGCCATGCCTTCAGCACTGCCTTTAAGAATGCCGGTCCGAAGATCCTGGAGCCTGTTTACGATGTAGAGGTGTCCGTACCGGGTGATTACCTGGGGGATGTCATGAGTGATATGCAGGGACGCCGTGCCATCATCATGGGTATGAACAGTGAAAACGGTTTTGAGAAATTAATGGCCAAAGTACCGCTGAAAGAGATGTCGAACTATTCGACCTCTTTGAGTTCTATTACCGGAGGCCGGGGTTCTTTCACGATGAAGTATGCCAGTTATGAACTTGTACCGACCGATGTACAGGACAAACTATTGAAAGAATACGAAGCCTCTCAAACGGAAGAATAAAATCATTTTCTTTTTCATAATAATCAATATAAAAAGGGCTGTCTCGTGAGAAACAGCCCTTTTGTTATATAATCGAGAGATATGCCTTAGAGAAACTCACTCAATTCGAGCCAACGTAAGGTCTTTTCTTCAATCTCTTCCATCACCTGCGCTATGCGGGAAGATTTTTCCAATAAGGCGTCATTAGAGAGGGTGCCACTGCTCATCACCGTTTCCAGTTCTGCTTTTTCTGCCTCCAGTGCCGGTATCTCCACATCCAAAGCCTCCAGTTCCTTTTGTTCTTTATAGGAGAGTTTCTTTTTAACCTTAGGCGCCTGTTCTTTCGGTTTCTCGGTTTCTTTTTTTTGCCGGGCAAGACGCGTGGCCTCCGCTTCTTTTTCCTGCCGGTCTTGCTCTTCTTTCCATTGCCGGTACTGGGTATAGTTGCCGGGGAAGTCCTTCACATCCGCATTGCCCCGGAAGACAAGCAGGTGATCCACCACCTTGTCCATAAAATAACGGTCGTGGGAAACCACAATAACACATCCTTTGAAATGACGCAGGTACTCCTCCAATACATTCAAGGTAACAATATCCAGGTCATTTGTCGGCTCATCCAATACCAGAAAGTTCGGATTACGCATCAGGACCGTACACAAATATAAACGTCGCTTCTCTCCCCCACTCAACTTATAGACATAACTGTGTTGCTTTTCCGGGGTAAAAAGAAAATAGTTCAGAAACTGGGATACCCCTAATTTATTTCCATCCCCCAAGTCCACATATTCGGCAATATCTTGTACGGCATCGATCACTTTCATCTGCTCATCAAAGCGCAGACCCTCCTGGCTATAATAACCGAAACGCACTGTCTCGCCAATATCAAAATCTCCACTATCCGGAGCCACCTCGCCTATCAGCATTTTTATGAATGTCGACTTACCGGTTCCATTATTCCCCACAATACCCATCTTCTCGTACCGGGAAAAGACATAGTTGAAATCCTCCACAATGCGGAGATCCCCAAAACGTTTACTGACATGCTGCGCTTCGAAAATCTTGGAACCGATATACGCTGCTTTCACCTCCAGGCTCACCTGCGAATTGTTCCGTTCTTGTTTCGCCCGTTTCTCCAGTTCGTAAAAAGCATCGACCCGGTATTTGGCTTTGGTTCCGCGGGCTTGCGGCTGCCGGCGCATCCAGTCCAGTTCTTTGCGGAAAAGGTTATTCGCCCGTTCGATATCGGCATTCACCGCTTCTATCCGCTCTTCCCGTTTCTCCAGGTAATAGCTGTAATTCCCTTTGTAATGATAGATTTGCTTCCGATCGATCTCCATGATTTCGTTACATACCCGATCCAGAAAATAACGATCGTGGGTCACCATCAGAATACTGATATTGGCACGGCCGAGATATCCTTCCAGCCATTCGGTCATTTCCATATCCAAATGGTTTGTCGGTTCATCCAAGAGGATAAGTTCCGGTTCGGTAATCAACACATTCGCCAGGGCTACCCGCTTCAACTGTCCTCCCGACAAGGTCTCTACCTTCTGATCCAGATTTTGAATCTTCAATTGCGTCAGGATCTGTTTGGCTTTCTGTTCATAGTCCCAGGCTTTCATCGCATCCATACGTTCCAGTATATCCTCCAGCCGACTATGATCCTCTTTGGCCATGGCTTCTTCATATTCAGCTATCAGCCGGACCGTTTCGTTGGGTGAATAAAAACAAGCCTGTAATACCGTCAGTCCTTCCGGATACGAAGGTGATTGTTCCAGATAACCTACCCGCAAATCATTGCGAAAGACAACGGCTCCATTTTCGTAGCCTTCTTTGCCGGCGATGATATTCAAAAGCGTAGTCTTTCCCGAACCATTCTTGGCTATCAGTCCGATCTTTTGTCCTTGGGCAATCCCGAATGTCATATTCTCAAAAAGGAGCAAATCACCAAAGCTCTTTGTCAGTCCGTCTATTTGCAGGTAACTAATCATAATTTTCTTGTTTTTCAGCGAACAAAGATACAAGAATCATCCATGCAATCATAGGTATATTTCCCGAAAGCCCCGCTTTTTATTCCCTTTTCTTCCCATAAAATGGCGCGGGAACACAAGAGTCGATAGCCGTCAACACTTGTGCTGATAATTGTCGACACAATTGCCGATATATATCGGCACAAGTGCTGACGTATATCGGCAATTTTGCCGACGGCTATCGGCATTTTTTTTCACCTGCAAAAAAACGGTATTACTTGTACGGACAACAGCATTTTTTAATTGAAAATGGGAAATACTAACGATGAACGATTAACGATTAATTATGAGTGTTTAGTGTTTAGTGATGAGTGTTTAGTGATGAGTGGATTGAAGAGCGTGAAAGATTATAATTAACAATTAGTGACTGGCACTATCCTGGCTCCTCTTCTTGGATAAGAAGAGGGGGACCACTGCTTGCAGTG
>NZ_QVMG01000011.1:0-127324 GCF_010500925.1 Parabacteroides sp. 52 | reverse complement strand
GGGGACCACTGCTTGCAGTGGTGGAGCAGTTTGAATTCTTTATAAATGTATATACTTATTTTAGAGTAACTATTCATAGCCATTTCTCTACGATATACCTATTTAACATTCAGCACAATAACACATCAAACCGCATGATAATATATCAAACTGCTCCACCCCCGGCTACGCCGGCGGTCCCCCTCTTCTTATCCAAGAAGAGGAGCCGAGATACCTCTTTTTAATTGTTAATTATAAATTGTTAATTATAATCTTTCATGCTCTTCAATCCACTTATCACTCATCACTAAACACTTATCACTCATCACTAAACACTTATCACTCATCACTAAACACTCATCACTCATAATTAATCGTTAATCGTTACCCGTCACTCCTCATTCCTCATTCCTGCTTGATAATCAAAGGTTGTAATATTGATTTCTCTGCGGCATTACGTACATAGAGGATATGTGAACGCGGATGAGTGGTTGCATTCGCCTCTACTTTCACCTTAAATTCGGTACCTACCTCCGTCGGATCGACACCCGAAACGGTCAGCCAGTCAACGGTGGAAGGGAGAGGATCGACAATCCAGCGACTGCTTGCCTCCACTTTCAGCGTCAGGGTAGTATCTGCTTTAGCGACGGTGACGGTATTGTCGGTTATCACCTGTCCGTTCGCATCCAAGACGCGGATCGTACCCGGTTCGATCTGTGTTTCTAATTCTGTACCGTTTAACCATTCTTCGACTTTGAGCGTAGCCCCGATGTGAGAGACATCCGCTTTCTGTACCTCGATGATGTACCGGTGGTTCGCTGTAATCTTCAGGTGCTCCATCACATCCGGATCGGCCACTGAGGGCGCCATGAATTTAACCGGATAAACCAGTTTGGTACTGGTACCTGGCAATTTACCGACCAATGAGAGTTCGGTTTCACTTTCTCCCTGGCTTCCCAGGTTCAGGGTCGGATAGAGATAGAATACACTGGGAACCACCCCGTCATTGGAGTTGGCATGCAGGTTGGTGAAAGTAATTGCATCCATGGCAATCGTTGCTGTTTCGTCCACAGCGGAAGCATTCTTAAAGATACGGGTAGAGGGACGTGCACCGAAGATCAGGATCTCTTCGATCTGAAAATTGGATTCGGAAGCCACATTGTTTATATCGAAACGTGCCATCCGCCGTGTCAGGGTTACCGTCTGCACCCCGGAAAGTGTCGAAAGGTCAGCTACCGACATGACTTCTGTCATCAGCAAAGGAGGTGTGATAGGGGTAGCTGGAGTCAAGGCATCGACCTTGAAGTCTTTGAAAGTACCCAGTGTCGTCACATTCGCTTTCGCTGTATTCAACGAGAGGATATGGCGCCCGTTGCCGACGAAGAAGAATACTTTTTCTTTGTTATCACTCGCCATAGGTACGGAGATCTTAGCCGACTCCACATCCCCATTCTGCGAGATAACGAATACATTTTCCTGTGTATCGTCCCCTTCTTTACTGTGATAGATACGTTCCAAAACTGCGGTATCATCCTTTCCTTTGAACACATAGATATCCAATGTGGCCAGTTTATTTTCCGCCTCCGTAGCCGTAGCCCGGGTGTAAGGCACTACATTACCGGAAGCGATACCGGGAAACTGAAATACCAATTCCTTTTCCCCTTCAGGAAAAGCGAATGCTTCCGTTGGCTCATCGTTACAGGCCGCCAATACCAAGCCTATACAGGCTACTACTAAAAATTTCATTTTCTTTTTCATTTTCATTCTCTTTTTGTTTTTGTTTTTGTTTTTAATTAATATCCTTTTCTTTTTCTCCATTCTCCATTTTGCTTTACGCTTCGCTAAGCGATCTATGATTCAATTTTCAATTCCCTAAAGCTCTCCCCCAATCGTCCCCCCATTCTCCCAATCCGAGAAAACGAGTGGAGATACTTCTACCCGATCCTCATAGATCATTACCTGGATACGGAACTCCTGCCGCAGGTTCTGTCTCAGTCCGATCTGCATCGTGCGGAAATATTTCTCCAGGTCAATCTCTTTGATCAGCGGCGTATCCCCGGCATAGACAGTCAAGAGCGGGTGCGAAGATTCGGTCAGTCGGTTGGTGACAAACTCCCCCTTGAGTGACCGCCCGATATCCATCGTGACAGGCAAGCGGTATTCTTTTTTACAACCGTCTTCCTGCACTTGTGGGATATGGTGTACGACCGGGTTTGCCGAGGTGATACTCCGCGGTTCGGTATATCCCGGCAGGAAACCGTAAACGCTTGGTACCTCCTTCAGGCGCAAGGTGAAATTACGTGTGTTGACAGGCGCATTCTTGGCCCATTTGACCACCACATCCAATAAGAGGTGGGCATGTGTCATCCCAACACGTATCCTTTGCGTTTTACCCTCTTCGACAGAGAAATTCGTATACCCGTAAAAGAGCGGATCTATATTCCCCTGGACGGCATCGGTTTCGCCCTCTCCTATCGGATGTGCCGACCGGTAGGGTGTCGAGAGGTGGATACGCATATCCTGCAGGGTGGTACTCCCGACCACCGGTTCCCAGTCGTTCGCGATCCGGGAGAGGTTTCCCCATGCCACGGCGGTATACCGCCCCGGGGGCAGTGTCAGGGTCGAGACGAATGGGGTATTGCCCGTACTTGCCAATAGGGTATTTACCTGATAGAGAATTTCTTCTTCATCAAACACATATTCCTTGATTCTGAAGATATAATTCGATACCATATTCTCCTCTTTTGTCCATTCGCGGGTGTACCAGTATGCCAGTTGTACATTATAAGAGCAGGTCAACGGTTCCTCGTCGATCGCACACGAAGGGGGTAGTATGAATACTATCCCTATTACCCCTATCCATAGACTCACTCTCTTTTTTATTCTTTTCATGATCTTCCGGAATTCCCTGAAAACGAACAGGCGATATGTCCTGTCCGTTTTCAGTTATTCCTTAAAAAAATTCTCTTCTAACTCTGCAAAAACCGAAAGGGCTGTTATGCCTTGTGACTTATTCCTGTATGCAACGCAGACTCGCTCCTACCACAGGGGAGATGTAATCTGTTCTTATTATTGCGTGTGTTCCCAGATAAAGATACCCTGCGTTGTTATTCGCCGAGAAAGAGGATGACCAATAGTAGCCAGTAACACCTCTTTGGTTGGATTCGCCGTTATTACCACGATAGCCTGCCAACGGTAAGATCAGTTCTTTTCCAGCCTCATCAGCCTGAATGGTATACTTCATTTCAGAGAGATCAGCGATTCCCAAAGGATTGGCATGTACGAGCTTTTCCAGCTCATCTACCCGTGGCACACGCCATCCTTTCGGACAAGGACTGTCGTTCACATTCTTGCTCCATAACAAATCGCGGGTAGGTTTATAGGCATCCTCCGAAATCAACCAGTCCCTGGGTTCATCCGGATTCTTAATAAACTTATTGATAAAAACCCCTGTTGCCTGCGCATAACTTACCGGCCCTCTTTCGACATCCGTATGATCGTAAGACATCTGTGTTTCGCTTCTGAAATCATTCCGTCCCCATTGATATACATACCCCATAAAGGCAAGGTTATCGCCGGAGGTAAGGTTTGTCGCTCCTACATTCACCGGTGCCCAGTACTGGCCGGCGAACTTCACCGGTTTCAATCCGGCAATCCCGTTATAATCGGGCAGGGAGGTGAAAACAACAGAATCGGCATTGTTGTAATTGGCCGCACTGCGGATATAGAGCTTCACCTCTATCGGCACCTGTTCACGTCCTTCCTGGGAAGGGATAGCGACGGTGTAGTTCTGCGTGAAGGTAGTCTTCTGCGTGGCGGGGTCTACTTTGGTGACAGTCGCTTCTTGTGTCACAATGGCTGAGAGGTTGGCGGGGTCAGTGATTCCGACCGACGAGGCATTGCGGTTGTAGAGAGCAAGTACATCGAAGGTGGTCGGACTGTATCCCTCCACAGCAAACTTCATCTCGGCTCCTTCCGCCAGGCCGTCGATGTTGAACGAGCGTTTCGCTGCATCCCAACGTGTCGTCTGGGCAGGGGTGAAAGTGATATTTTTGAGTACCACAGGCTCCTGTGGCGATGCGACCTCCACTTTGCGTCCTTCACTCCAGTCGGCCACGGTGAATTTCCAATTCAGCTCTTCATTATCACCCGCCGGGGATATCTGCAAGGAGTAATGGGTATTCTCTACCAATGGCAGGCTGGTACCCGTGTCATCTACGAAGTCGATTATCTTATCGATCGGCAGGTTGGTATCGCGGTAGGTTCCTTTGATCCGTATCCGGGTAGGTTGCGTATCGTTCCGGTTGGACGCCGGATAGAGATAAATCTTCCGGATGAGATCGGGGGTCTTTGTATCGGGTGTTACCTCCGGGAAGGAGGTCGCCACATCAATCTCATCCACTTCATCCTCTTTATGCGGAAAAAGGAAAGAACGCTCTTTGGGATTGAGCAACTGCACCGAGGTGAGGTTGAACTTCTTCGTCTCTCCCGGCAATAGATCCTCGACATATTCCACATCGAGCCGTACGGCCATACGTTTCATCTCGGCAGTGGAGATTTGTGTCTTGCCTTCGACCAATACCAGATTCTTCCGGGCGTACATCAATAACGGGGCAGTAGGCGACTGCGTTGCCTTTTGGGTCACCATCGTTTGCAGTTCCTCCCAGCTCTCCAGGGCTTTCAGTTCGTCGGTCAGGTCGATCGCCGGATCCGTATGTTGGTAGTTGGCGATAAAAAGCATATCTGTTCCTTTGTCTTCGTTAAAGCCTTCGCTGTGTACAGCGATGGTCACATCATAAACCCCTTCGGATTGGCGTGTCAAGTTACTTTCCATGCCCATTTCCGATTTCACAGCCTCGGTGGAAAAGTATTTATTGAAGCCTCCGGGTTTGTAATCCGGTGAGTCGGGATCACCTACTCCATAGGTCTGTACAAAACAGGCCAGGCTCTTGATCTCTTTCTCGGTCGAATCAGCCGTGAAATTATTATCTGCACGGGTACGTATATCGCCGATGCGCATCGTCAACAGCGCCGTTCCATCGCCTGCCGGCTCAATGACGAATGGGCCGTCTTCTGCTTCACTACACGCAAAAACGGTGAAAAACAGAGTGAGAATTGTTATGAATATTTTAAAATGTTTCATTGTTGTTTTCTTTTATTTAAATGAATAAGATTAGAGGGATTTGACGCAGCGGATGGGGTAGCCGGTAGAGACATAACGACCTGGAACGAAAATCATAGTACCCCACGTTTCAAGCATCAAAATGTGGGCTTCTGATTTATTGATGGAAGAAGTTTCTTTATCAGAGGTCCACACATGGGTAGAGCCTGATGACCCCGACCAAGTTTGAACTCCATCGTCATAATCTAAATAACTCGTCCGCGGAAAGTATAAGTACTGTCCATCACTGCCGGTAAGGCGGTGGCGATTTTTGGTCTCTTCCAGAATAAGTTCCCCTTTTCTTGCAGCCAAAAGCAATTCACCATCCTTTTTAGTCGGCAGGCGCCAACCAGCGGGGCAAGGGGTATTGGCCGGGGTACTCCAGTAGGCATCCCGGGTAATACGGTCGGATCCATTGTCTTGCAACCAGTCGTATTGGGTGGAAGCATTGTCGTTATAATAAAAAGTACTGTTATCGCGGTTACTCCATTCGGTAGGTCCTTTTGCTTTACTTATCGAGGCATGTGGATTAAACGCCTGATTCCGTCCCCATTGATAGTAATATCCGGTTGAAGCGAGGGTCCCATTATCGGTATTATCCGTAGTAGTCGCTCCTACATTTAACGTAGCCCAATACACATTTCCAATCCGCACGGCACGCCCAGCATTAGGATATGTTACGATATCACTTCTTAATGTTATCTTTTCAAAGCTTTCTGATTTAACTGTATTAGAAATCTTGATCTCGGCTTTGAATGTTTTGTTCACTGCCTTGGGGAAAGTAACCTCATATGTTTCAATCACATAGTTTCCACTTGGAGTAGTACCTGTCTTCCGAATATCCTTTTGGGCAATACCCAGATCATTAAGACTTCCTGAGATTGCCGTTATCTCAGCCTTTGCCCCCTGGAAGGTTTTAATTTTAAAACTGATCTTATAATTGGCTGTTGGTTGGTCAACATAGAAGGTTTGGGAAGATAAATCCCAGTTCTCAATCGTTATATCTTTACCAGCCTTGTTAATCATCTTCGGTTCTTCAATCTTACAATTAAAATCCGGTTGGAAGGTCACCCGGAAACTTTCGAAATACCCCGGTTTGGTTTCGCTTTCCAGACGAATTTCCATTTCAAAAGCGTTCGTCGGCATCGCCGGGAAGGTGATCTCGTATTCTTCCTTGATCAGTGTACGGGTTTCAACCGTAGACGATTTTCTCTGTATAAAAGCTTTTTGGCCTGCCTCATCGGTAATGCCCAGATCAGCCCATTCACCGCTTATAAAGTTGGCTACTGCTTTGGTATTCTGCAGGTTCTCCACTGAAAACTTGATCTTATCACCAGTATTTACCGTGACCAACTGACAGGCTTTCATCGTATTATCCCAGGTATTGGTGGTAATCGATTTACCTGCTGCATCTTCAAAGGTTATATTACTTGTCACCGGCTTTTGATATTCCGGTTTGACAGGGATAATCGTTCCTTCCGACCAGTCGTCAACGGTAAAGGCCCAGTCAATGCCTTCGCCTTCTGCTGCGGGGGTGAGGGTAATCAGGTAGCGGGTGTTGCGTTCGAGTGGAATAATCTTACCTGCTTTCATCAGGTCGATGCGTTTGTTGTACGCCTTTCCGTCGAGGATACCCCGGATCAGGATGGTGGTATGGGCGACCGTTCCATCGTTGGCGGTTTCGTAGGTATAGAGACCTTTGATGTTTTTGTCGTCTGTACTGTTGACCTTATTGAAGCCGCTGTCAAGTACCGGGATATCATAGGTATCTTCATTGCCCGGCAATAGATAGGTATATTGCTTGGGGTGAATAATCTCTGCCGATTTCAACAGGAAAGGTTTCTTCGGCGCATTGGCGGCTTTGTTCTCGATATCGAAGCGAGCAACCAGGCGCTGCAGGTTGATCGTCTCTACGGCAGGTACGGTATGGGAAAGGGCTACTTCTTTGTAACCAAACATCAACAGGGGTGTCGCCATACCTGTTGCAGTCACCGGAGTGCTTACCAACCGGAAGAGATCCTCCCACTTCTCTACTTTCTGCAGAGTCGTTTCCAGTCCATTCTCTTTGTAGTTCGTGATAATCGCTACATCGGTCTTGCCTGCAACACTGGGGCTATATACCTCCAGGTTGATCTTAAAGCTGCCGTCGCCATTGTCGGTGATATCCGCAGCATCGGTGATAAAGAAGGGCAGGAAGGCGCCCTGCTTGTAGGCTGGGTCGCCTACCGTACCCTGCTCCTTGGTACGCACAAAGCAAGCGATAGACTTCACATCGGTTTCTCCCGTCAGTACTTCGACCGGGTTGGCACGTGTCTGGACAGATCCGATATGTAATACCAAGCCTGCCACATCTTCACCGGCAGGGTTGGGCGGGAGGATTGTTCCCTGACCGATGTTCTCGTCCTGACAGGAGATCATTAAGGAAGCTGTCAGCACCATAAGTAATACTAATTTCACTCGTTTCATCTTTTTTTTGTTTCTGTTAATTTTGTTCAATACTGTTCTCTTTTTCATGTTCATTGAAAGGGTTTTATTTTTGTTTTATATGTTATAATGTCACATTTGTATAGTGAATCACTTTGCCACCGTCAACGTATGTATTTTACTCAATTCTCAATCTTCCATTTGCTTCACGCACCGCAGTCCATAACCATTCGCTGGACTTTCCTGCGTCACAGTGACACTCAGGTCGAGATGGATATGCAAGGCTTGATGGGTATCGGCTGCCCAGAGACTGATATCCCGGTAGATAGCGGCGGCATTGACATATCCGTCGTTCGGTCGTATATTCCCCATATAAGGGAAGTAGAGCCTTTGCCCATCGTCCCCTGTCACATAACGGCGGGATTTCCCATGTTCACCAACGACCGTTCCGTTGCGGGCATCCCGGAACCGGATAAGCTCTGCCTGTGTCGGCAGCCGCCAGCCATCAGGACAAGGCGCATGCGCCGGTGTACTCCATAAGAGGTTTCGGGCATATTGCTCGGAGGTATTCGTTCGCAACCAGTCATATGCCGGAGATACTCCGTAGATAAACTGATTTTTGTTATTTCCCTCCAAGGCATTAGAAAGACTCACCGGCCCCTGGACACGGGCAGGTGCGGGGTTTTGCGTGAATGCATTGTTACGTCCCCATTGGAAATAGGATCCCGTGGAAGCGGCTGAAGGTGTAGCTGCCTCCAACAAGGTCTGTCCGACGTTGACAGGCGCCCAGTAGAGCGGTCCGATCCGGACGGCACGTATAGGGGTGCCGGGATAAATGATATGGTTGGCATCCAACAGGATATAATCGTAATACGCCGGGTTAGCCGCATTGCTGATCCGTATCTCTGCTTTGACATCTCCCTGCGGCTTTTGATAGAAGATAAGACCGTAGTATTCACGGGTATAGATTCCTTCAGCCTCGGTATTGTATTTAAAAAGGATATCCTCCACAGAGTGGATCCCCAGGTCGCTCTTGTCCTGATCGGAAAGAGTAAGCGTATAGGTGGTTCCATGGATCGTACGAACGGAAAAATAGACCTTATAATAGGGTTGGATATGATCTATCAGATACGTCCGCGTTTGCGGATTCCAATAGAATGGATCCACATCCCCTCCGGATTCGTTTTGAAAGAGAAAATCTTCTAACTGGCAGGTGTAGTCGGGAGCATAGTGCAGATAGAGACTATCATAGAAATCAGGCTGTATCGTATTTTCTATTCGTACTTCCATCTCGAAATTACCGGCAGGTTGTTGCGGAAAGGTTATTTCATACAATTCCCAAAATATACCATTTTCCTGTATGACCCCCACTTTCTGGATAAACCGTTCTTTGTCTTCCTCCGTAACAAGCCCCAGCTCTTGCCAGGATCCCTGCGTGAGGAAAAGCGTTGGTTCTGTTGTTTGCCTGTTTTCTACGACAAAGGTTATCTTATAGCCTTCATCCAATAGATTGAGATAGGCTGTTTTTGTATCGGCGTACCAGAAATTCTGTGTCACATCCTGATCGTCTGCATTCTTGAAACGAATATCCTGATAGACAGGGGGGCGGAAGGTGGGTTTGACTGGTATGGTGGTTCCTTCCGACCATTCACTGATGGCCAGGGACCATTCGATATCGACTCCCTCTATTGTTGGTTTCAACAGGAAGCAATAGCGGGTATTACGCAACAGGGGAACGGGCTTCCCTTCCTGCATCAGTTCGATGCGTTTGGAATAAGATTTGCCGCCAAGGCTGCCTTTGATTAACAATGCGGTATGGGGAACGGAACCATCACCTGCAGCTTCGTAGGTGTAGAGCCCGTTGATATGTACCTGGTCTTCGGAAAGTACTTTATTAAACCCTTCTTGCCGGACGGGTATATCATAGGTATTTTCATTCCCTTCGACAATATAGGTATAAGCTTTGGGATGAATGATCTCGGCGGAATGCAAGAGGAAGGGATTCACTGCCGCCTGGGCTGCCTGATTTTCAATGTCAATCCGGGCAACCAAACGTTTGAGAGAAAGATCTTCCCTGACAGTCCCGGAACCCACAAGTGTCACTTCTTTATACCCCAACATAAGCAGAGGCATCGTGATTCCTTGTGTTGTGACTTCTGCAGAGGTCAATGTAAAGAGATCCTCCCAATGTTTTACGCTTTCTAAAGCGGCTGTGAGTCCATTTTCCCGGAAGTTGGCGATCACGGCGAGATCGGTTTTACCGGTAAAATGCGGACTTTGTATGCGGAGTGTAACAGAGAATGTACCATCCTGGTTATCCACGATCTTTTCATCTTCCGTAATAAAATAGGAAAGGAATGTGCCTTGTTTATAGTCGGGATCACCTACTTTACCGGAGTCAGGGATCCGGACAAAACAGGCGACAGATTGGATTTCGGCTTCTCCTGCGAGTATTTCGATGGGGTTATGCCCACGTGTACGGAGACTACCCAGTTTAATCTCCAACCTGGCCCCTTCTTCCGAAGACGGAAGCAGAGTCTCCGAATGGGAAATCTCGTTAGAGCAGGAAGTCAAAAATATTCCGGCTATAAACCATACGTATATGTTATTCCAAAATTTCATTCGTAATTATCTATTTGCCTTTCTCTATTTTCCATCCCCCTTCCGAACTAAGCCGTTGCTCGTTCACCTCCACCCGGCCATTGGTTTCAAATATTTGTTTGAGAGAAAACACAGCTTGGTTCATCCATTTCCCATAAGGAAGACTCGCTTTGTAGTCGAAATCATATATATGTCTTTTATCAACCCCTATAAACTGATAGGAAGGGGTATGCATTGCATGGTGTACAGAGAGTAAGCGGTAACGACGATCGTAGCGGGCACGCAATTTTCCACTATAAAGAACGGTAGGTAGAACGGCTTTGCGGTCTGCTGAATTCAGGGAAAATTCCAGCAGTAGGCGTTGGTCGGTTCGCAGGTCAATGCCTTGTGTGCGAATCCGAAAGTGGATATACAAACTATCCTCCCGGTATACCGTTCTCAGATCGGATATACGAATAGCCAGTTCCTTGTCTGCTTCCTGCCCATAAATAGGTAAAGCAAATAAAAAAATCGCTACCCAAAACATATGTACATTTCGCTTTTTCATATTCCTAACAGCCGTTTATTGTAACATATAGATCAATGAAATTCCTACGCGTGTCGGGCCTATATAGTTGCGTGTGTAACTCCCCTGTAACTCGCGGCAATCCTTGCAAGTAAATTTGTCGTAAGAAAATTTCAGATAACCGAGACCGAAGGATAATTCCAATCCCCAACGCCCTTTCAGTATAAAATGGTATCCATAGGAAAAACCACCACCAAACACATCCCCTTTGAAGGTATACTTTTCCAAATCGCCTCCGAAAGGCAGATTCCCTATATTATACCGGGCATACATACCGTGTATACCCAGAAAATGCCCCATAAAAGGAGTCCACAGCCAAAACCGGGGTTCCGCCCGAACAAGCCAATGACGAAGGCTGGTCTCTCCGGAAAAGGACCAGGGATTATAACCTGCCAACAGGTCGACAGTCCATCTCCTGGAAAAGGATGTTTCTATTCCTATATTCGGTGTGGTAGATGCCCCGTAGAATAGGTTTGTTTTCTCACCTATCTTTTGCGCGTTTAAGATAATGGGGGGCATGAAAAACAAGAATAAATAGAATATAACGTATTTCTTATACATCGTATGTGTCAAAAAAGGTTGAAAATCACTCTTGGTTACTTTTTTCTTCAGAATCAATCAGGTAATAAGAACCTGATACGGTAGACAATTCATTACGATAAAACCTCTACAGGTCACTTTTTCTTTTCAATACAAACTTAGACGTAATAAAAGAGGCTATCAAGCACATAAAAGACCAAAAAGCAAAAATTCGGAGACAAAAAAAATAAAGGTTATAGGTACTTCCTTTTTATTCAAACATAAAATGTCAGTAAAGATTCTATCATGGATCATTTTCTGTTCTTCAAATGAGAAATAGCTGTTTTCGTATACTTTTATGTAAAAAATAATTAATCAATATGTACTATTTTGTCCGTTCATCTGTTCAAATACAAGACTTACGAAAAAAAGAGGAATTTCCTTCCTAATTAAAATAAGTTTAAATATTTGTTTATCAAGAATATAAACCCTATATTTAATCATAGAAAAGAGGTGTCTACCGGAAGAAAAGAGTAGACTTCCATAGGTTTAGATGCCAAACGAGTATACAATCAAAGCAATTAATGGCTATGGAAAAGAAACTATTACATTCTCTTTTTTTGGAAGCTCTTTACAAGAAAGTTCCTAAAAAATCCGAACTGGCCAACATTCTTGCAGATTTGCTTAATTTAGATAAGATTTCAGTGTATAGACGGCTACGGGGAAGTGTCCGTTTTTCCGTAGACGAGATGGGGCTCATTGCAAAAGAACACCAGATCTCCTTGGACGAACTATTGGAAAACTTCTCTCAGAAAAACCTGAAAACGATTAAATTCGAGCTTCCCATGATTTCGGAGACAAATGATTTGAATTATGAACTACAGGAAGAGGAATATATCCATTACGAAGAGGCTCTTTCCAGAGAAGATGCAGAGATAGGTGGAGCCATGGGCACTCTGAACCGTTTCTTTTATATACCATACAAACAACTTACCCGTTTTTACCTCTTCAAATGGGGACGTTATTATACCCATCAGGAGATATACAAACACTTTGAAACCGTTCAGATTGATGAAAAAAAACAACAATCCATGACTTTCGAACTGTCATTATTGAAGAAATATAAAAAGTCATTTTTCATTTGGGACAGCCAAATCATTCCCAACCTGGTGAATGATATCAAATACTACGAAAGCATCGATGCCATCCGCAAAGAAGATATCCTCTCCATAAAAGAAGATTTGTTTTCATTACTGGATCAGCTCGAAACGATGGCTATTGAAGGAAGATACAGCGGTACCGACAACAAATTCGATTTATATGCAGCCTCCATGCATATAAACACTTCCCATGTATATCTGCATGCAGGCGATCTCTGGGCTTACTACCTGAATATTCACCTGATCCATGCCATCATCACCTACGATAAAGCATTTTGCATGAAAATGAAACGATGGATCCACACCCTGAAAACATCCTCTATCCTTATCTCCCAAAGTGGCGAAAAAGAAAGGCTACTCTTCTTCAATAAACAGCGTAAAGCAGTCGATACATTATAAATTTTCTTACTTTTGCGGGCATAAATAAAATATGCCATGGGAATCTTTTCATCTATATTTTCCTCCAAGAAGAGTGAAGAAACAACAGAAAGCAAACAAAAAGAGAATCAAAAGAATTTTGATATCCTGAAATATGACGGTGTGCGGGCACTTCGCATGGGCAGGACGGATTATGCGGTGAAGTGTTTTACGGAAGCGCTGCATCTTCAAAAAGATTTTGAAACGATGCATTTTTTGACGACAGCCTATACGATGTTACAGGAGTTAGAAGAAGCATTGGATGTGCTGGAAGAGATGATAGAGATGGAGCCGGAAGAGGTGAACAGCTATTTGACCCGTGTCAATATTCTTTTTATGTTAGACCGGGATGCCGAAGCAATTGCGGACTGCACGCAAGCCATAACGTTGGATCCGGAAAATTATCTGGCCTATTTCCTGCAAGCAAAAGCCAAACGAAATACCGGTGACTTCTTAAGGGCCATTGCCGATCTGACCAAAGCGATCGCGTTGAAAGAAGAATTTGCGGACGGCTTCCTCGTACGTGCCGAAGTATTGCTCGCCATGAAACAAGGGAAAGAAGCCCTGGCGGATGCAGAACAGGTGATAGCCTTGGTTCCCGAAGAGGAAGCCGGCTATTTATTGCGCGGGCGTATCTATGAATTATTGAATGAAACGGCATCTGCAACTGCCGATTATCACCATACATTAACCTTGAACCCATTTAATGAAGAGGCTTATCTACGGGCAGGGCAATTACTTATAAACCAAGAAAAATACGACGAAGCCATAACTCTTCTGGACGAGGCCATTGAACACAATGAACACTTTGCCCAAGCTTATGCCGAACGTGGCCGTGCCAAGCACTTATTGGGCGATAAAGAAGGCGCTGTAAAAGACCTGCAGATGTCCATCGAGCTGAACCCGGAAGGGGAAGAAGCGCAAAAACTGGGACAAGTCAATTTTGATAATCTGTATAAAGGCGGAATCTTTTAAACCCTTTATTGTGCCAGAGAGAAACGAATGCTGATACCATAGTTCGAATTCGACGTCGGGTAGGAAGCATTTGAAATAAGAGGTTCGTTCATCTGCAAATCATAGAAAGCACTCAAAGTCAATGCGCGACTTAAAGCATAGTCGGCCGAGAACTGAAATGTCTTAGCGATATTGCCACTGGTTGCCTGCGGGAGGGTACCTTGTTCAATCTTCCGGATAATAGACTGCATCTTTCTGTACGAATAATCCACACGAACAGTCAGGTCGTTACTGAAATTCTGTGAGCCTTTCCGTTTCAATACTTTGTTAAACTCGGTCAGTTTATATCCCAACCCCACAACAATTTCATCCGACAGAGCTTCCACGATCTGATAAGAACTTACATTCAGATTCAAGGTGCGTGTTTTGTTATACTGCACACGTCCTGTCATATTATTCAATAAGGTCGCATCCACACCTAACAGAGGGCTAAAGTTTTCAATAAGACTGACAGAAGAAATATCATATGCCGAAGAAGGCATCGGATTGTCTTTTTGCACATTCCGTATGAACCCCAATCCACTGTCTCCTCCGTCTGCCTGCACCCAGCTCTGGAAGGTCGAATACGAACCTACCGCATACGTGCTGCGATACTGGTGACTCAACATGAAACTCTTGAAATGTTTCTTAAAGAAAGGTATTTGAATCAGTCCTTCATAGGTTACTCGCCAGTTGGGTAACATGCTTGACAAGGAAGGGAAAGAGGAAAGTCCGATGCCTTTGGCACTCTTTCCGGTATAAGCCGCCAGGAAAGCAGGTATAAGCACATCGGAAGACTTTTTGTTTATTTCTCCATTTGCCTTATTGTAACTGTTTCCGGCAAAGCCAGTACCTGTCAAAAAGCCTTTATTCGGATACGTTGTTCCGGCAAAGTTATTCTCTAATCGCCCGGCTATGATATCTATATTTTTGCGGAATTCCTCAAAAGTGGAAGAGGCATATTCATTACCTGCATTGCCACTACTTTTGAAGGCACTTTTCAGGCTGATAGTCGTGATGGTGAAACTACCTGTTTGCGTTTCCGGCATACCATCAAGCATATACTCTACAGAAGTATTCTTCATACTGGTACGGTTTGCATTCAGGTTTATCTTCAAACCGGAGATTGGTTCCAAGTCTGCCCGCACATTCAGGTTGGTTGAATAATTGATTACAGCTGGCGTGATATTCGTCTCATTCATGACCATCCATCCTCTGTCAACGGCATCATCTATATATCCCCGCCGAACATCTCCAAAGGCAAATCCTAAACCGGGAGATAAGATTCCGGTACGTTTTTGTCCGAACACATCACCTATTTCCGGGCGGAAGCCGGGAAGCAGCATACCATCGGATTGGGTGTATTGAATATTGAAACGGCGTAACATCATCAAGAAACGGCTGGAGTATTCCCCTGCTTTGATAAAGGTAGCACGTACCGGCTGTTCCGCTTGCACCACTGTTACTTTCAAAGCGACAGTATCTTGGTTCAATATCTCTGCCTGCGCAAAATTGAGTATCTTATACTTTATCGGGAAGGCTTTTCCATTCGATAAGCGACGGGCAGAGAGACGTACTTTCTTGGAGAACATTTTGTGTTCAACAATCGTTCCGCTATCCGTATTCAATGTCAGGTCTAGTACTATTTTTGACGGCTTCTTTTGTTCCGGCGTACGGGAAGCCATGGTCGTTTGCGCATATTTCTGATTGACCTTTTTCAAGTATGCACTTTTATTATACAGGGACTGGAAGTTAAATCCTGCCTGCCAGTCTATCTGCCGTTGGTTACGGATCACATTTCCTATTTCCTGTTCGACATCCTCGGTTATCGCTCCACGGTCCCAATTGTAAGTCGCGTTGTATCCGATGGTACTATTTGCCCAATCCAGGATAGGTATATGTTGCAAAGGCAATGTCCAGGTAGCCTGGAAGGATTGGTCATATTTCATAGGTGTCCCCAGATTACGGATACTCTGCATCACAGAGTCTTTCCACAGCCGGTACTCGTCTGCGTTGATTTTTTTGTTAACCTGTACGTGGGGTTCTTCTATGCGGGCATTCGTTCCTGAAGAAAAGGAGAGGTTCAAACTATTGGTCAGATTCCACCGGATACTGAAAGCCCGGTCCCAGGAAAAGTTCTGACTGAAAGAAACGGGCACATTGCTTCCTCCTGTTGTATTACTTACAAGGTCACGTAATTGTATTTCATAGTAATTACGCATCATCGAAGTCTGGAATGCCACTGTTGCCGGCAGATAGTTTATAGCCAATTGTTTGAAATACCTTGTATACCCATTATTCTTCTTTATTTTATTGAAGGGACGCCAGGGTTTGACATAAGGTGTATAGTTATAAGCGAAATTACCGGAATAGTCTTTTTCTGTTTCGTATTCCGTTTCCGGGTTTCTTTTACTGCTTTCCCGGAAGGCATAACCAAAAGAGAAGTTAGCCGGGTCGTAAGGCATCGGGGTTTTACTTCGGATATCGACCCTCACATTATTCAGAGCGAAACTTTTATTGGTCGTCATATCCTGTGAATAACTACGGATAGAATCCTTTTCGGCTTTCGTCTCTACCACGTCCAATGCCTCTGATAATTTAATATCCTGGTCCAATGGGTTGTACTTCGGACTGATCGTTTCTTTGGAATAAGCATAATAAAGCGGGATACTCACCTTCGCCTTTTCAGGGAAGAACTTACCCAGTTCGAGATTGGTTGACACACTGAATTGTTTAAAGTCATCCAAGCGACGTTCCATCAGCGATTGATCCAGGCTTCCGAATCCAGCCGTTTCAATACGCCCGGAGGCATTTACCGTACCCAGGTCAGAAAGAGCCACACTCAGGTTGGCATTGGCAGCCCAGCCCCCTTCTTCGTTAAATTCGGTCAGGCGTAATTCATTGATCCAGACTTCTCCACTCTTTATAGTACCCGAATTGTTACGCACACCAATCATGATGGTCTTCACCTCCGCAAGGCTCGGATTACCGACAATACTGATCGTATTCCGTTTATTATCCGGATCTTCTCCTGAGAAAACAGTCTGATAATCCACACCGGGCTCCCCTGCCCGCTTCAACCGGTTACGTTTCAGCTTCAGGTCGGTCAGTATCTCCAATTTGAAGCTTAACTCATTTTCTTCCGGCCATACTTTGCGCTGATCGGATGTGCTTCTGTTACTGTATTTACCATGGGCCGTCAATGTCAACGGCACCTCGTATTCGTAATAGTTATTCTTATAGTCGGATCCCAACCGCATAAAGACGGTCAAATCACTATGTTCCAACTGCGTATCTTCCATCAAACGGTGCGCATGCGTAAACAATTGAATCCGCTTATACTGTCGCAAATCATAATTGGTTGTTTTATAAATGGCCAAAGCATCCAGAGGTGACAGGTTATTTACGGTGAGAGAAAGAGCCTGTTCATTTTCCTGGCGAAGTTGCGGTTGGCTGGCATCGAACATACGATTCACTCCCGGAGGCAACACATAGTTCAAAGGTTTACCTTCCTGATAGTCTCCGTTCTCTTCGATATTGACAGAAGCGACATTCAACATACCTTTGGTTGCCGGCGGCATAGAAGGGTTGGATAAACTCTGTTCATACACCCGCCATTCACCACGAACGAGTTCAAATGTACCGAAACGCAATACCACCGGTTTCTCAAACTGGGTCAGATACATACGCATAAAACGGATACTTTTGAAGTCACTGATTCCACCTATGGTACGGTTGAAATTCTTTACCGGTATCTTGAACAAATACCAACGTGAGGATCCTCTTGTGTTATTTGGTAAAAGCAGACTGTCTACCTGACGAATGTCTGTAATATAATTATGCCCTACCCGCAGGTCTTCCCGGCGAAGAGACACTTTGTATTCATAATATTTTTCGTTCTCATTCAACGTATAATCCTGGTTGATATCTTCTACATCCGGTACCGTTTTGGAGGCTGTTTGATATCTACCGGTCGACTCCTGGGAGTTTCCTTCCGTTCCGTTGTAACGTTTGTAGCGTTCCAGGATGCCGGCTTCCCGTTGATCATAGTATTCGTCTCTATAATAGATGTAGCGATCACCAGCGGGAGAAACGAGCGGAGAATACACATCATTCTCCATCCGGGTAATTGTCTCCTGCGACAAGCGACTGCGTAATTTATTCATATACTCGACATAGGTAGGGAAGCTCTGTTCTTCTTTATAGGAAAGCCCGTTCAATCCCACATCCTGCCTTTCGCGGGCATTGGCCGTATTGTCGAAAGCATATACCGTACTCTGCTGTTTAGGTACTCTCCCCCAAACCGTTTCTTCTACTTTTTCACTGATCTTTGCCGGATCGGTATCCAAAGGCAAACCATTTTCGTAGAATTTCTTTTCATCTTTCAGGATATCTTCGGATATTTCTCCCAGGTTGAAATAAAGATCCCCTCCTTTAGCCAGTCCCTGTTCTTCCAGGAACGGGTCAAGCAACCAGAATTGGATATATTCTATATTGGCTGTTTCGAAGTCACTTTGTTCGATGCGACGCATCATCCCTCCCCAGCGTTGCTCCGGATTGCCCAAGGTACCGTCCGGATTTACATTCTCTGCATCCAGGTTATAAGGCCCCCGTTCATTCGGGTAATAAGCGACGTTCAATACGGATAAAGTAGAAGCTTCGCTCATGCCCAATTGTTTGTTAGGGAATAGTTCGCTCACGTCTATGGGACGCACATTGTGATTGGCCAGGGAATCTTTGTTTATCCCCGGATAATTGGATGAATTTCTACGGGTAAAGAGACCGTCTATATAATACCAGGCTAATAAGGAGCGGTTCATACCGTAGGAAATATCATTCGACCGGTTGGCTTCTCTGAAAAGAACAGGCTCTGAATCCTGGAAAGGGGTACTGGCTAATTGCCAGGAATAAGGGTTTAACAAATTGAAACCACTTTGTGTCGATTCAAAGTCATCCAGGTACGAATGACTACCCGTATATTTATTTTCATAATGTCCGGCTATCAAATGAGCAAATTCGGCATTGAACGAGATCTGACTGGGTTTGGTTAAGGTCAAGAGAGGCAGTTTGTCCAACATATTGGTAAGCCACTGACTTTCTGTCTTATAAGACGTATTCAATCCCCATAATGTATTTTTGATAGATTCATCTCCAATACTTGTTTTTACGGTCAATGGCATTTCCGACATATGCATTATGGTGGCGCCCAGGCTAAAGTCTTTATTAAACTGGTAATTCATATCCAGCCCCATCATTGTCTTGCGTTGCATATTGTACATCGACTGGTTTTCCAATGAAACGCTGATAGGCGTATTACTGGCGATAATGCTTTCGTTCAGGATCGTAACCACTCCCGACATATAGTCGACCGTATAATCGGTATTTTCCGTCAATATCGCTCCTCCGGCAGTAACAACGACGGATCCTCTTGCCACATTCGTAGCCCCCAGTTGTATCTCCGCACCTGACGAAGCCTTATATTCTCCGCGGAAGATGTATTTATTCTTTTCAGCTATTTGCCGGGCCACCGTCAGGGTAGAGTCGTATAACTCCTGAAAGATATACCTTTCTTCGATGCCTTGTTTGCGCATATTGGACCCGAAAGGTTCGACTACGGGGAAAATGACACGGCCTGTTTCCGCCTGTACGGTGATGCCGTTTACGAAGTCGAAAAAGCCATCCGGATTTCTGGAATCCCGGGAGTCCAGACGGTCCAGGTTCATCACCCGAAGCAAGAGCGTATCTTTCTTCACTCCACCGGGTAAAGAGTTAATATACACCCCGGTAGTATCACTCTGATAAAGGATATTGAATTGAAATTTTTCTTTTTGTACCGAGTAGGCGCCTAAAGAATAGATATTTTTCATCATCAGGTCCCAATACGGCATACGGGGAGAAGGGGTAGTACCCTTCAGGGTTTTTACAAATAAACAGGCAGCTGCATCTTCATTGATATTATCTGTCGAAAATTCACCGACCTGATAAGAGGTTGAACCAATCTTGAATTCATAGGCTACAGCAAGTACTTCGTCCGGTTGCAATTGGGTACGCAAAGAGATATATCCCAGTTGGGCATGAAAGGTAAACTCCGTTTCATCCAACCGCCGGGCACTTTCCAACTTTTCGAAGTCTTTTCCTCCCTCAAAGCCCAAACCGGTCAATGTTTTGGTCGCCTGCCCTATCTTCCGGGCTTCTTGCTGCTCTATTAAGAAATTGTATAGATTGTTTGCTCTGTTAGAGGGATACTTCGAACTGCCCTCCGGTTTCACCAAATTGGTATTACCGATCACATCATGTTCTCCCAGATCGGAAAAAGAAACAATATTCCGGGCCTGATCGAAATTCCCCCTTTTGTTGGTGATCCATACCTCTACCTTATTGATATTCACGGGAGAATTGATATAAGGCAGGCTCTTCAGGGCATCGTCATAAACGTCACGAAAATAATGCGAAAGGAAAAAGTGCCGGTTCTCATCGTACTGATCCACTGTCAGTTCAAACGGCTTGGTCTGCACTCCCCCATTCGAACTTACCGTTTTGGATTCCGATTCTTGTTGGGCAAGCAGGGTATTCACCCGTAATTTCCCGAATTGCAGATCCGCTTTTATACCAAAAAGAGCGGCACCTCCCCGAATCAGAGAGTTGTTGGTGGTCATGCTGACATTCCCGGCTTCAATATTTTTGATGATCTCGTCTTCTTCTCCCTGATAAGCTAAATTCAACTTCTTGGAGTCGAAGTCAAAAGACGTCTGGGTATTATAGTTCATATCGAAATTCACTTTCGATCCTACCGACGCCTGCACATTGAGTTGTATGTTTTCATCGAAATTAAAGAAAGTACGGCTACGGGCACGTTCCGGCAGAGAAGGATCTTTGGTGGTATTATTCTTTAACCCCATCGTTATATCCGCCGATCCCTGGGTACGTACCCGCACCCCTCCCGGACCGAAAAGCCGCTCACCGGCTCCCAAGCCGAATTGCATATCCAACAGATTGAATTCGCCATTCGCTTCTTTCTCAAATTCATCCACATTCTTTTGACGGAAATAGGAACGCAAAGATTGCTGTATACTATAGTTCTGGTATTCCTCCGGGGTAAGGGTCAACGGCGTATTGATCTCCATATCCCCTATCTTTGTACGGACCACATAGCTGCCTGTCCGTATATCATATTCGATGGATGTCTTTACGTTTTCCGGATCCCGCAGGTCTGCCGGGGATTGTTTGACAATGTCTTCATATTCCAGCGGAGCAGTTCGCGATACCGGAAAGCGCAACGTATCCTGCGGGGCTTCCGGCACTTCGGGCTGGAAGGCATAAATAGCCGAAGAGAGATTGGCATTCATCGCATACAAACCCACTCCAAACAGAAAGAGGAAAGACCACAGTATATATTTCAGCAATCGTTGTCTCATCTATTATAACATCCTCAAGGCAGTTTTAATCACTTGCTCCACAGACAGTAAGGGAGAATTTTTCAAAATGGATAATACCGCTTTTTGCGAAGCCGCTTTTTGAAAACCCAACATCACCAAGGCGGCAACGGCCTCTTCCGTAACAGCAGCATCACCTGCAGCGGAAATGACCTTATCGCTCATTCCATCCACCGGTTTCACCTTGTTTTTCAGATCCACTAAAATACGTTGAGCCGTTTTCAAGCCAATACCTTTGACACCTGTCAAGGCCGCTTCATTTTTGGAAGTAATGACCTGAATCAGTTCTTCCGGCGGCAGGGAAGAGAGAATCATACGTGCCGTATTGGGTCCTACACCGGAGACGGAGGTGAGCTGCAAAAACAATTCACGTTCCAATTTATCGGAAAAGCCGAATAAGAGATGGGCATCTTCCCGGATCACTTCATAGACATAAATTTTCCCGGTAGATTGTCCGTTGTATGCACTATACGTATTCAGTGAAATATGCAACGCATAGCCTATTCCGGCGCATTCCATAATCATATGAGCAGGGGTTAATTCGACAATTTCACCCTTTATATATTCTATCATTTATCTCTCCTCTTTGTGATTCGTACCTACTATAACGCAAAATTAACTAAAAGCGTATATGAAAAGGGAAGAAAAAAAAGACATTTTATCCTTCTTTCCCCAACAGACATCCTTTCATTTTCCGGTTATTGCTTCCAGAATCCCGGGACCAGTATGGTCAGTATGGTAAATATCTCCAGACGCCCCGTAAGCATCAGAAAAGAAAGGAACCATTTGGAGACCACCGGCACATCTGCATAATTACCGACAGGACCGATCGCACCTAAGCCCGGTCCTATATTACTAATGGCAGAAACCGCCGCACCGACAGACTCTTCAAAAGGCATACCATCCAAAGCTAAAACCATACAACTTAGTATAATCAAAACGATGTAAGCAAAAATAAAAGCCAATACCCGGTGTACGATTTCGCCGGACACGACATGCCCGTTCATCCGTACCGGAATAACCGCATGCGGGTGGGTCTGTTTCTTAAATTCGTTGGACAGGTTTTTGGTCAGGATAACAAAGCGTCCCATCTTCAACCCGCCACTGGTAGATCCGGCACATCCGCAGATAATCATCAACACCAGGGCGATCAACCAAAAGAAGCCCCCCCATTCCAGATAATCCGTCGTAGCAAAGCCACAGGTCGTGATCAAGCTTATCACCTGGAAGGCCGATTGCCGGAAAGCGGCAGGCAGTCCGGTAGCAAAGCCATTGTACAACAACCATACAACAGTGATACCAACAGCCGTTATAACAAAGAAAAAGAACCAACGAAACTCTTCGTCTTTGAATAATTTCCGGGGCTGCCGGTTGAAACAAAAATAGATCAATGTAATATTGGTCGCCCCAATAAACATAAACAACATCACGATATAATCCACATAAGACGAATTCCAATAGGCTATACTGGCATTCTTGGTAGAATAACCACCGGTAGAAATAGTGGTCAACCCATGATTCAGAGCATCATAAAAATCCATAGGACCAGCCCATAAGAGTCCGATCAGTAAGATGGTAAGAAAAATATAAACACCCGAAAGCCGTTTGGCCACCTGCGTCACACGCGGACGAAAACGCTCGTGCGTAATACCGGGCGTTTCCGCATCGAACATCTGAGCCGCTCCCCCGCCGATGATAGGCAGTAAGGCCACCGTAAAGACGATCATGCCGATCCCGCCCTGCCACTGGGTCAGGCTGCGCCAGAACAAGATGCCCCTCGGATACGATTCGATATCCGTCATAATAGACGAACCGGTTGTCGTGAATCCGGACATAGTCTCAAAATAAGCATCTGTTATATTGTCGATATACCCTCCCAGGTAAAAGGGCAACATACCGAATAAGGAGAAAAGAATCCAGGTCAAGGCTACCGTCAACATGCCTTCCCTGCGGCCGACATTCAGCTCATTGCCTTTGGAGCCAATCAGATGAAAAAGAAAGCCGACACCCAACAATACCCCACTTGAGATAAGAAAGGCCATAAAGTCACCGCCTTTGTAGACAAAGGCGACCCATGTTGCCAACAGCATAAAAAATGTCTCTAGAAAGAACATATGCCCCAGCATCTTGATTATAAACCGGAAATTAACCATATTCGCTTACCTTCTCTTTTTGTCTGTTCTCAATTAAAATAATCTTCCAATTTACGCATGGCCGAGTCCAGGCAGAACACGACCACATGGTCATACGCCTGGATTTGTGTACTCCCGTTCACCAGCATCGGTTCCCCATCCCGGATGATTCCTCCCAGGGTCATGTCGTGGGGAAGACGCAGGTCTTTGACCGGCTTGCGGGTAATCTTGGCCTTCGGGCGGGCGATCAATTCGGCCACATCCGCATTGGCAAAGGTCAAGCATTTGACATTGGATACATCCGCATCGAGCAAAAACTGATAGATATAACTGGCTGCGATCAACTTTTTGTTGATAACGGCACCAATATCCATGCTCTCGGCCAAGGAGATATAGTCCAAATTCTCGATCTTGGCGATCGTTTTAAAAACACCATAGCGTTTAGCAGCCAGGCAAGCCAGTATGTTGGTACTTGCATTTTCCGTTAATGCCACGAAAGCCTGGGAGTCTTTTATGCCCTCCTGTTTCAATAATTCCATATCGCGTCCGTCACCATTGATTACCAAGACATTGCTCGGCACGACTTCTGCGATACGGTGACTTTTCTCTTTATCTATTTCGATGAGTTTGATCCGGATATTATTGGGCAGGTACTGACAGGCACGAATAGCAATACGGCTGCCTCCCATGATAAATATCTTCTTCACCTCCGGATCCTCTTTGCCTGCCTGCTTACGCACCTCTTCCACATGCGCCTTGGTGGTGGTAAAGAAAAGCAGGTCGCCCGCTTTTATATAATCATTTCCCCGGGGTATAATCGTTTCGTTCTGTCGTTTGATAGCGACAATATGATATAACTTATCCTCACTGGGCAGCTCCATGATTTGTTTATCTACCAACAATGAGTTTTCCCGTATCTTCACCCCGATCAGAATGATGGCACCTCCGAACAGTTCCCAATACTGCCGGGTCCAGGGACGGCGTATGTCGGAGACAATCTCTTTGGCGGCCAACATCTCCGGATAGATCATGGCATTGATGCCCAGATTCTCGAAAAAATCTTTGTTTTTAGGCAATAGGTATTCATAGTTATTGATACGGGCCAAGGTCCTGCGCGCACCCAGGTTATGTGCCAACATACAAGCCATGACGTTGGTTGTTTCTTCGGGGGTGACACTGACAAACAGGTCCGTATTTTTAATACCTGCTTCTTCCAGGTTTTTCAGAGAGGTTGGATTGCCGATCATGGACAATATGTCCATATTCGAATTCGGAAAAACAAGGCGTTCCTCATCCGGATCCATCAATACGATATCCAGCTTTTCCTGAGACAACATCTTTGCCAGATGGGTTCCCACTTCGCCTGCACCGGCAATGATAATTTTCATATTCTCTAACGATTAGCGATTTATTATTAGGACTAACGTTCAGCCGTCAACGAAGAAAAGGTATACCCCTTTTCTGTCAATCGTTTATTGCGCATCGTTAATCGTTCTTTTTATTTGTTCGGCTATGCTGCCGGCATCCATGCCACATAGTTTGTATAATTCCGCAATGGAGCCGTGTTCCACAAAGTGATCACCCACTCCAATACGCTGCAGATGAGGGGTGTATCCGTTTTCAGACATAAATTCGATAACGACCGTTCCCAATCCGCCTTGTTTGACTCCGTTTTCTACGGTGATAATCTTTTGGAAACGCTTGCCTACTTCATGCAAGAGTTCCTCATCGATGGGCTTGAGGTAGATCATATCATAATGAGCCACCGACAAACCTTCTTTTTCCACCTCCTCAATCGCTTTTATCACCTCATTGCCTATCGGCCCGATAGAAAGGATGGCTATATCTTTTCCTTCATGCAACTTCTTCCCTTTTCCAACAGGTAAAACCTGCATTTTGTTCCGCCAGTCTTTCTTTTCGCCTTTACCACGGGGATAACGGATCACGAAAGGACCATCAGCGGCAATATACGCCGTATACATCAGGTTGCGCAGGTCGATTTCATTCAAAGGAGAAGAAATGATCAGATGCGGAATGGGACGCAGGTAAGCCAGGTCGAATACTCCGTGATGGGTCACCCCGTCTTCACCGACCAATCCGGCACGATCCAGACAGATCACGACATGCAGTTTTTGCAAAGCCACGTCATGAATCACCATATCATAGGCCCGTTGCATAAAGGAGGAGTACACATTACAAAAAGGAATCATGCCTTCTTTGGCCAGGCCGGCAGAGAATGTAACTGCATGCCCTTCGGCTATGCCGACATCGAATGAGCGTTTCGGAAACGCTTTCATCATAAAACACATAGAGCTGCCAGACGGCATAGCAGGTGTTATTCCCACGATCCGCTCGTCCTGTTCAGCCAGTTCCACCAGGGTATGTCCGAATACATCCTGATAGAGTTGGGGTTCATCCAGCTTTTTGGGCAGGATACGCTGTCCGGTTTCTTTATTGAATCTGCCCGGAGCATGCCATTCGGTGGCAGATTCTTCGGCCGGCTTGAAACCTTTTCCTTTTTTTGTTTTAATATGCAACAGGGTAGGTCCCTGCAATCCTTTTATATCATTCAACACTTTGACCAGGTAATTCACATCATGGCCGTTTACCGGTCCAAAATAACGGATACTGAATCCTTCAAACAGGTTGTGTTGTTGGGTAAGCAAGGCTTTCAGACTGTTGTTAAAACGCAGGATGTTGCCCCGGCGATCGTCATTGATGAGTTTCATCTTTTTCAACCCCCGATACAGGTCATACCGCATTTTGTTATAGGTCTGGCTGGTAGTAATATCCACCAGGTATTGACTCATACCACCGACACTTTGATCAATGGCCATATCGTTATCGTTCAGGATAATCAATAAATTGTTCGGGTTGGCCGAAGCATTATTGAGTCCTTCGAAAGCCAAACCGCCTGTCATGGCTCCATCTCCTATGACAGCAATGACTTTCCGGTCTTCTTCCTGCAAATTGGAAGCCACCGACATGCCCAAGGCTGCAGAGATAGAGTTGGAAGCATGTCCGGCAATAAAAGCATCGTATTCACTTTCTTCCGGATTGGGAAAACCGCTGATGCCTTTGAATGTACGCAATGTTTGAAAAGCGTCCCGTCTGCCGGTCAGTATCTTATGCCCATACGCCTGATGCCCCACATCCCACACGATGCGATCGTCAGGGGTTTGGAAGACATAATGAAGCGCTACGGTCAATTCAACTGTGCCCAGACTGGCTCCCAGATGCCCGGGGTGCTCAGACAATACATCAATAATATATTGACGCAATTCGTCACACACCTGTGGAAGTTGGCCCGGAGCCAATTGCCTGAGATCATTTGGGTAGTCAATCTTTTTCAACAGATTTTCGTTGTTGCTTTCTGACATAATCACACAAATTTGGGGCAAAAGTACGGAATAAAAGGCAATCTTAATAGCCGCCTGCTATAATTTTACTACCGGGCAGAGGCAGGGGTATAAAATTGCTGACGTATGTCGGCAATTGTGCTGACATATGTCGGCAATTGTGCCGACGGCTATCGGCAATTTTGCCGACAATTGTCAGCAATTTTATAAGTCCGGAAACAGAAGCCCTATGAACCCGTTCACGGGAAGTGAAAAACTATTAAAACACATATTATTCCGGAGAAAGTATTAACTTTGCAACTTTATATGACTGAACAAAAATGATACTATCAACGTTGACAGCGATATCGCCTGTAGATGGGCGTTACCGGAACAAAGCCGAAAATCTGGCTGCATACTTCTCAGAATATGCCCTTATCAAATACCGTGTACGTATAGAGGTGGAATACCTTATTACGCTTTCCGAATATTTACCCCAGCTGAGTGCGTTAAATAACGCAGAGATAAAAAACGAACTGCGGAAACTTTATACAGAATTTACCGAACAGGATGCGCTGCGTGTCAAAGAGATCGAAGGGGTAACCAACCATGACGTCAAAGCGGTTGAATATTTCATCAAAGAAAAGACTAACACCTTGTTGTCTGAACAATACCATGAATTTATTCATTTCGGACTGACTTCACAGGATATCAACAATACATCCGTGCCTCTTTCTTTCAAAGATGCCTTGACGGAAGTGTATTATCCGGGATTGCAGGAAGTAATCGATTTATTGAAAACAAAAGCGGAAGAATGGAAAGACATTCCTATGTTGGCTAAAACACATGGACAACCGGCCTCTCCTACCCGCCTGGGTAAAGAAATAAGGGTCTTTGTCTATCGCTTGGAACAACAGATGGAACAAATGAAAACCATACCGTTATCTGCGAAATTCGGTGGTGCCACAGGTAATTTCAACGCCCATCACGTGGCTTATCCGGCATACGACTGGAGAACATTCGGTAATCATTTTGTCAATGATGTATTGGGATTGAAACGGGAAGAATGGACTACCCAAATCTCAAACTACGACAACCTGGCGGCTGTTTTCGATGCATTGAAACGAATAAACACGATCCTGATCGACCTGAACCGTGACTTTTGGCAATACATCTCTATGGAGTATTTCAAACAAAAGATCAAAGCCGGTGAAGTAGGCTCTTCAGCGATGCCGCACAAAGTGAATCCGATCGATTTTGAAAATGCCGAAGGAAACCTGGGTATGGCCACGGCTATCCTGGAACACCTGGCGGGCAAATTACCGATATCCCGTTTGCAACGAGACCTGACCGACTCTACCGTCTTGCGAAACATAGGAGTGCCTATGGCGCATATCGAAATTGCATTCAAAAGTTTAACAAAAGGCTTGAGTAAATTGTTATTAAATGAGAAGGCCTTACACGAAGACCTGGAGCTTTGTTGGGCAGTCGTGGCGGAAGGCATTCAAACCATTTTAAGACGGGAAGGTTATCCGAAACCTTATGAAGCATTGAAAGCATTGACGAGAACAAACGAAGGTATAACCGAACAGTCTATCAAGCAGTTTATTGAGACATTAAATATAGATGATAAAGTAAAAGCAGAATTAAAGGCTATAACGCCATATAATTATACAGGTATATAATATATTGTTTAAGTGTTAATGAATGAGTGCACCGTGAGGTTGCCAAAAAGTAATTAATTAATTGATTTACGAAAATGAGTACAGAAGAAAGAGATGAATCTCAACCGCGTCCAAGAAAAGTGATACCCAGTATCCGCAGAGAGAACACAGATCAGGAAGGGGAAAGAAGACCTTACAATCAAGGCTACAACAGACCCGAAGGAAACAACTATGAACGGAGACCCTATAACCCATCCAACGACCGGGGAGGTTATAACAGACCTTACGGAGACAACCGTTCTTCGTATGGTGAACGCCAATCTTCTTACGGAGACCGCCCGAGACAAGTGCGTGGCTACGACAACCGGGAAGGAGGAAACTACAATCGCCCTTCCTACGGCAATAACCGGGGAGGAGGATACAATAACCGCCCTTCCTACGGGAACAATCGCCAAGGAGGATATAACCACTCGGATGGCTATGGTAACCAGGGAGGATACAACAGACCCACCCGCAATTACGACGATCACGGTGGCGGAAGAGTCTATTCGGCCACTCCGGAAGAAGGAGGACAGGATGGACTGAAGAAAAGAAGACCACGCGTGGGAGACCCCCGTCCCAATGCGTATGACAACCGGGGAGGCGGACGTCCTTCTTATGGAAACAATCGCCAGGGAGGATACAACCAAGGGGGATACAACCAAGGGGGGTACAATCAGGGAGGATACAATCGCCGTCCCAACAACAATTACCGGACGAATGATTACAACCCCAACGCCAAATACAGCGTACAAAAACAATTGAAGTACAAAGAAGTATTGGCAGACCCGAACGAACCGATCCGTTTGAATAAATTCCTCTCCAACGCCGGCGTGTGCTCACGTCGTGAAGCCGATGAATTTATCCAGTCAGGAGCTGTAAAGGTAAACGACCAGGTAGTGACTGAATTGGGAACAAAGATTACGCGTCAGGACAAAGTGATGTTCCATGACCAACCGGTACAGATCGAAAGCAAGGTGTATATCGTGTTGAACAAACCCAAAAATTGCGTGACAACATCCGATGATCCGCAAGAACGTTTGACCGTAATGGATCTGGTAAAAACAGCTTGTACCGAACGTATTTATCCGGTAGGACGTTTAGACCGGAACACGACCGGGGTATTGCTGCTCACCAACGACGGTGACCTGGCATCTAAATTGACCCACCCTTCTTTCAAGAAGAAAAAGATCTACCATGTATGGTTGGATAAAAATGTAGCCATCGAAGATATGGAGAAGATAGCCAACGGCCTGGAATTGGAAGACGGTGAGATTCACGCCGATGCAATCAGCTATGCCAGCGAAATGGACAAGAGCCAGGTAGGCATCGAGATCCACTCGGGACGCAACCGTATTGTACGTCGCATCTTTGAATCATTGGGATACCACGTGGTTCGCCTGGACCGGGTTTATTTCGCCGGATTAACCAAAAAGAATCTCGGACGTGGCAAATGGCGCTATCTGAACGAAAGAGAAGTCAACGCGCTTCGCATGGGTGCTTTTGAATAAACAACAGCCCCACTAACCTCCCCCAAAGGGAGGATTTGAATAAAAAACAGCTTAGTTTAGCCTCTTTTAGCCTCCCCTTGGGGGAGGTTGGAGGGGCTTTTAATAATAAAAATATGGAAACAATTAGTAGAACAAAGATTGTAGATGTGCTGAAAAGCGATGCATTCGGCACCACCGTTAATGTGAAAGGATGGGTACGTACCCGCAGAGGAAGTAAACAAGTTAATTTCATCGCCTTAAATGACGGCTCTACGATAAATAATGTTCAGATTGTTGTAGATGTAGATACATTTGGTGAAGAATACCTGAAACCGATAACAACAGGAGCTTGTATAAGTGTAAATGGACTCCTTGTTGAATCACAAGGACAGGGACAAAAAGCTGAAGTGCAGGCAACGGAAATCCAAATTTACGGAACTGCCGACCCGGCTACTTATCCCTTGCAGAAGAAAGGGCATTCGATGGAATTCCTTCGGGAAATTGCACATCTACGTCCGCGAACCAATACGTTCGGTGCTGTATTCCGCCTTCGCCACCATATGGCCATAGCGATTCATAAGTTTTTCCATGAGAGAGGCTTTTTCTATTTTCATACGCCAATCATTACAGCATCCGATTGCGAAGGTGCCGGACAGATGTTCCAGGTGACTACCATGAACCTGTACAATCTGGAAAAAGACGAAGAAGGACAGATCTGTTACGATAACGACTTCTTTGGTAAACAGGCAAGCTTGACCGTTTCCGGACAATTGGAAGGAGAATTGGCTGCCATGGCATTGGGATCTATTTATACTTTCGGTCCTACCTTCCGTGCGGAAAACTCCAATACACCCCGCCACTTGGCCGAGTTCTGGATGATAGAACCCGAAGTGGCTTTCTATGAGATTGCCGAGAATATGCAATTGGCGGAAGACTTTATTAAGTATTGTATACAGTGGGCACTGGACAATTGCATGGAAGATATCCAGTTCCTCAACGACATGGTCGACAAGGGCCTGATTGAACGCTTACAGGGCGTATTGAAAGATACCTTTGTACGCCTGACCTATACGGAAGGGGTGCAGATATTGGAAGAGGCCGTTGCCAAAGGACATAAATTTGAATTCCCCGTATTCTGGGGAGCCGATTTGGCTTCCGAACACGAACGCTACTTGGTAGAGGTGCACTTCAAACGCCCGGTTATACTGACGGATTACCCGAAAGAAATCAAATCATTCTACATGAAACAGAATGAAGACGGCAAAACGGTGCGGGCCATGGACGTGCTCTTCCCCAAGATCGGAGAAATTATCGGAGGATCTCAACGGGAAGAGGATTACGAAAAACTGCGTACAAGAGCGGAAGAAATGGGAGTGCCTGAAAAAGACATCTGGTGGTATATGGATACCCGTCGCTTTGGAACAGCTCCGCATGCCGGTTTCGGATTAGGTTTTGAACGCTTATTGCTCTTTGTGACAGGAATGGCTAATATCCGGGATGTGATTCCTTTCCCACGTACACCCAAAAATGCGGATTTCTAAAAAGAAAGAGAATAAAAAAAGAGGCGAAAACCAAATGGTTTTCGCCTCTTTTTTTATGTATTCTTTATTCTTCATTCAAATTAATGGGTATCTGCCGCTTAAATGCCTCTTTGAAAGAGATAAGTGATTCGGTACGCGCCAGCCCCAGGGGTTGCAATTTCTTATGGATAATATGCAAGAGGTGCTGATTGTTTTTTGCATAGATCTTGATAAAAAGATCGTATTGCCCTGTTGTATAATGACACTCCACTACTTCGGGTATTTCTTTCAGGGCTTCAGTAACAGCCGGAAATTGACCGGGAGATTGCAGGTAAAGGCCCATATAGGCACAGGTTTCATACCCCACCTTGGTATTGTCCACAATAAATTCCGATCCTTTGATAACACCCATCGTTGTCAGTTTCTGAATACGTTGATGGATGGCAGCACCAGAGACATTACATTCTCTTGCCACTTCCAGGAAAGGCATACGTGCGTTGCCTATGATTAATTTGAGGATTCTTTCATCCAACTCATCCAATTGATGCTGTGCCATATATTTGTTATATTTGTAGCATAGAGGAAGGTCACGCCTATTTCAAATAAACTTGAACACGTTAGGCTTCCCTCTATACCTGTATTATCGAAAGTCACTCTACTTTCATTTTCATACAAAAATAGAGAATCTTTGACAAATAGCCTATAATACAGGCGTTATTTATTCGGATTCGATACATTTGTCGCAAAGAAAAATAGAGAGACTTCAGAGGCAGAAGCATGTCAAATCATACATACGAGAAGAAGAATGAAGAGAATAAAATGCATCCCTATTACTTCCGCAACAGATCCTTTACTGGATCGTATAGAAAAAACATATACCGAATCCTTTCCGGAAGTAGAACGCAGGGCATTCAAATACGTACGGGACCTGATAAAAGAGGAGCCCATATTTACTGTTTATGCATTAAATAAAGAAGAGATCAATGCGGGGGAAGATACGTATGCCGGTTTTATTACAGCCTGGGATTTTGGTAGCTTTAATTATATCGAGCATTTTGCCATCGACAGTGTCGCCCGGAATAACGGGATGGGCACAGAAGCCATGCATGCATTCTTTCTTACATGCCCAAAACCGATAGTACTCGAAGTGGAAATGCCCTCCGATGAGATGAGCCAGAGAAGAATCGGATTCTACGAACGATTGGGGTTTGTACTGAACAACCATCCCTACCAGCAACCACCCTACCGACCAGGAGAATCTTGGTTCGACATGCTTCTTATGTCCTACGGGAATATGAACTTGGAAACGGCCTTTGAATCGGTGCGAGATTGCCTTTATACATATGTTTACCAGGTGAAAGAAGAAGGATGAGATGAGATGAGAATGAAAAGACAAGTTTAAGGCAATAAAAAAGGCAGAGTAAAAAACTCTGCCTTTCTATATTAAAGTATATTCTCTTTCATTAAAGAGGATTCACGCGAGGTGATGCAGAATAACTGATCTTCAAAGCATACGCTTCACGAAGCGCTTGTTTGATATCCGTTATGATCCCCATCTGTGTTTCCTTATCTGCTTTGATTGAGACGGTCATGAAAGGAGCATCTTCTTCTTTCATACTACCTTTTTCCTGAGCAATATAAGATTCAATTTCCGAAATCTCAGCAAAATTATCATTTAGCTGTACACGGGTAGCTGTACCCATTTGCGCACGGAACTCTTGCATAGGTTCTCCCACGTAAATGAATGTCACCAATGATTTCTTTTCCAGTTTTTGAAGCTCAGTTGCTTGTGGAGAGCGGAACACTACTTTCAATGATACTTCACGCATAGATGTAACCATCATAATGAAGAATAAGAAAGCAAACACCAAGTCAGGTAAGGATGAAGTATTTAATTCGGGCATTTCGCGGCCACCGGCTTTATTAAATTTTCCCATTACTTTCCTCCTCCATAATTTTTAGGCTCAGCTTCAGATATCTTTTGTGGATAAATAGTCTGAACCGCTTTTTGTTGCTCCTCATCTAATTCGGCAAAGATCTTTCCAAATTTCTTTTGGGAAACATCATTTCTCAACTCTGTATAAGCTGCTGCCAACTCATTTTGTACATCAATATATGCCTGATAAGATGTTCCCCGGTCATTCTGTAATGAGATAACGTGATTTTTTGTTACCATCATATTCCCAAAAAGAGGAACGTCTACATCTATCTTCTCTGGCTTATGTTCATCGTTGTAAGGATTTTCAACGAATTCCTTCACTCTGTCCTTCAGTTGCTTGATATCGACATATTCACCTCCACAAAGTATCTGATTAGAACTACTAATCAATACCACCAGCAGGTTTCTCTTTTTAATATCAACATCTTCTTTTTTCTGATCTTTGGGCACGGGTTGTGGCAAACGTCTAGGTAAACCACGGTCTGTATCCATCGATGAGGTTAATAGGAAGAATAGAAGCAACATGAAAGCGATATCGGCTGAAGAAGTAGCATTAATCGATGGTGCTTTTCTTTTTTTTCTTGCCATATAGCTTTTTTGTTTTTTTAAATTATTTATTAATAATTCTCTTCACACTTCCTGCCAGAATAGCCAAAACAACCAATCCGGTCAAAATATAGGTAGAATACAACCACATATCAGTCATTTTCAACCACATAGGAGTATTATATTCTTGGATATCTGCATTCAATCCGGGGATTGGTGTTCCATTACCCATAGTATAGGAAATAAACAACATACCGAAAAACAATACAAGAACAACAAGTCCCATCAAACCACCTTTCGGATTCTGTCTGAAATTAGTTATAAACTGCCAAAGACCAAATAAAACGGTTGCAGCAGCAGTAACTCCCATCAACACATACATCCAGTTAAGCAATAACCCTGTATAGATTGGATTCCACATTTCTCCCTTGTAGGGTTCATCGTCTCCTCCCAAGAAGAACAATCCCAGTACCACTAATGTGATAACAGTACAAGCGATCAGGGTCCAACTTGATATTTTTCTTATTTTAGTAACAGCCATGATCTGTATTATTTTTTAAATTTTACGTAGTATTTAAGGATTGTGTCTACCAAAGTGATAGAAGCATCTTCCATTTGATTCAAGATAGATTCCAATTTGCTCAACAAATAATTGTAGAATACTTGAAGAATCAACGCTACGATAAGACCAAAAATAGTTGTGATCAAAGCCACTTTCATACCACCGGCAACAACCGTCGGGCTGATATCACCTACTTGTTCGATTTTGTCGAACGCCATTACCATCCCTACTACTGTTCCCAAGAATCCCAAAGAAGGAGCCATTGCGATAAACAAAGTAACCCAAGAAAGGTTCTTTTCCAACAAACCACTTTGTACACCACCATAAGAAACAATAGATTTCTCAACGATATCAACGCCTTGATCAATTCTCATTAAACCTTGATATGCAATAGAAGCAATAGGACCTCTAGTGTCACGAGCAATAGATTTAGCTCCTTCTACGTCACCTTTTTCCAGTGCTTCATCAATACCTTGCAACAATTTGTCTGCATTAACATCAGCCAAGTTCAGATAAATGATTCTTTCCAAACAGAAAGCCAAACCAAGCACCAAAGTAACAGCAACCAAACTCATAAAGTCTGCACTACCTTCAATAAACTTGATTTTTAAAGCTTGATGCATACCCGTTTCAACGGCAGCTTCCTGTGCGAATGCAACTGTAGAGGTTCCAAGGGCACATAATCCCAAGAATGCTTTTGCAAATAACTTTTTCATTGTGTGTTCAATTTTTAAGATTAATAATTCTCTTTTTTTATTTTATTAATTTGTTACTAATGCAAATTTATTTGCGGAGAGAGCGGGATTCGAACCCGCGATACACTTTAGGCGTATACACGCTTTCCAGGCGTGCCTCTTCAACCACTCGAGCATCTCTCCAATGAGGTTTTTTTCCTTAAAACGAGCGCAAATTACGAAAAAAATTGTATTTCCAAACGTTTCAGCGCACAAATCTAAAGTTTTTGCACGACATAATCGTAATATCCATCGAATAAAATGAGCAACCCTTGCAAAAAATACAACTATATAGGCATATAAAGGCTTTTAAAGAGTTTTAATGCATTGGAAGAGGTCATTTCTACCGTCTTTTCCAAGGATAAATGATACACCTCAGCCACCTTTTCGGCCGTTTTCCAAATATATGTTGGCTCGTTTCTCTTCCCCCTATAAGGAACAGGTGCCAGATAAGGTGCATCCGTCTCTAACAAGATGTGATGAATATCCGTATGAGCAATGACTTCGGCCAGTTTAGCATTCTTAAAAGTCACGACCCCATTGATGCCGATTTTGAAACCGGGCAGCTTCTTGACTTCCTGCAATTCTTCTACCGTTCCGCTGAAACTATGAAAGACACCCGTTAGTTTGTCGGCTCCTATCTTGTGTATACTATCCAAGACTTCAGGGAAGGCTTCCCGGGTATGAATCGCAACCGGCAGATCCATCGATAGACTCCAATGCAGTTGCTCTTCGAATACAATCTTCTGTTCCTTCAAATACGTTTTATCCCAATAAAGATCTATACCTATTTCCCCAATCGCACAATACGACCTACGGGGCAGAAAAGATTCTATATACCGCAGCTGGGAAGCGTAATCCGCACCGACACTTGTCGGATGCAAACCCATCATCGGATAGGCAAAGATTGGATAACGGTCGCAAAAAGCAAACATCCGATCGACTGTTTCCCGGTCCACATTGGGCAACAACAACCGGCCGATACGGGAATCCATTGCCTGTTGCACCAACAAATCCCGGTCCGAATCAAATTCTTCCAGATAAAGATGAGAATGAGTATCAATAAGTTCCATCGTTATGAATTCCGATACATAAGCTGATGGGTAACTGTTTTCAGAACATCCAATTGGACAGCCGGCACCTGCAAGGCATCCAGATGTTTCACTGCCACCTCGAAGTACGCCTGCATCTTCGCTTCCGTCATAGCTTTCAGATGCAATTCATTATATATATGCGTAAACCTTGCGATCTTCTCTGCCGGATCAAACGTTTCTTTATTCATCCATTCGTTCAATTCTAACAACTGATTATCCGAAGCTTTCTTCAATGCATGAATCAACAGGAATGTCTTTTTATTGCATAAAATATCCCCACCTATCTTTTTCCCAAAGGTTGCGCTATCCCCGTATACATCTAACAGGTCGTCTTGCAATTGAAAGGCTAACCCAATATTGATACCAAAATGGTATAAATGATCTGCATCTTCGGGAGAGGCTCCTCCAGTGATTGCTCCTGCTTTCAGGCAGCAGGCCAACAACACGGCTGTTTTAAGACGAATCATCTCTATATACTCCTCTTCCGTTACATCCATCCGGGATTCGAATTCCATATCATACTGCTGCCCGCCACAGATCTCCAAGGCTGTCTGCGTGAACAGGTCCAGGATTTCTTTCAATTGACCGGGCGTTGAATCCCCGATTAACTTATACGCCACAATGAGCATTGCGTCCCCCGATAGAATAGCGGCGTTATCATTCCATACTTTATGAACCGTAGATTTCCCTCTACGCACATCCGCCTTATCCATTAAATCATCATGCAGCAAGGTGAAGTTATGGAACACTTCCATGCCTAAGGCGGGAGCTATGGCTTTTTCTATATCATCGCTGTATATATTGCACGCCATCAACGCCAATGCCGGACGTATCCTTTTTCCACCCAACGAGAGGATATATTCTATCGGATCGTATAAACTTTGGGGAGGATAATTGAGATCTAAACAATGGATCTCCTTTTCAATCCGTTCCAGGATTTGTTCAAAAGAAAGCATATATTGAAGTTTTTAATGAAACGAAAAAGGCTGCAATTTACCGCAGCCTTTTCCTATTATCTTTTTTATATCCTATTGCAACCGGAAGTTAATAGGTACATTGTATTTCACACGTACCGGTTTACCTCTTTGCAGTCCGGGAGACCATTTAGGCATGGTACCTACCACACGAAGAGCTTCTTTATCCAAAGAAGGGTCTACCCCGCGAAGAACTTCTGCATCCACTACAGAACCGTCACGGTTAACAGTAAACGAAACCGTCACACGTCCCTGAATACCGTTTTCTTGTGCGATCACAGGATACCGAACTGAATTTTTGATAAACAACAACAGAGCAGGATCTCCTCCTGGGAAAGACGGCATCGTCTCTACCACAGTAAAGATATGATTCTCGGACTCTTCTTCTTCTTCCACCACAGCCGGAGCCACATACGTCTGAAGCTGAGCATCTTGTTGGCTATCTTCTGTTGTCAAGATATCTTGTTGCTCCAACTCTACGTCATCGTCAACGACGGTCAACACTTCTGCCACGACAGGAGCCGGTGGTGGAGGGGGCGGTGGAGGAGTATCCTCAGGCCTTGTTATCTCAATTTCTTCTTCTGCGATGATGTCAGCAACACCCTCGCTTGCGGTTACAACTTGAATGTCAAAAGTACCCCATTCGAATCCGACGAACAGAACAGCCAAAGCTATTACCAAGCCCATCAGAACGCTTAAGGTCTTTCCACCTTCCAAATCCGCTTTCGGTGATTTTTTAATTTCCATACTTTAAATTATTTAGTAATGTGTTTTCCAACTATGCAAAAATAAGAATTATTTTCAACTCCGCCTACCGGAAGCAAAAAATCCGCTTTCTTTTTCGTTTTTTTTAATGCAAACAGAAAAATATAAGGTACACATATACCTTTTTGAAGATTTTCCCGTTTCAGATAATGTGTATTTGTCTTACTCCGTTTTTGCGGCCGTAAAGTAAAAACATTTTTCTGAAATAATGTATCTTTGCACGATATTTTGTTGAAAATATGAGAAACAAACTATATATATTGATTCTTTCTTTTCTGTCCGTACAGATGTTTGCTCAGAGCGGGGATGAAGTATTCACCTTCCTACACTATCCCTCATCTACCCGTGCCAATGCCGTAGGAGGACATACGGTAGCTTTAATCGAACGCGACCCCTCATTGATATTTCACAACCCTGGACTTCTGGGAGGAGAAATGGATGGTATGGTGAACCTCAACTATATGAATTATATATCGGACATCAACGTTGGCAGTGCTCTCTACACCAAGGCAGTCAAAGAACGGGCCGCATGGGCCATCGGAGCAACGTTCATCAACTATGGAGATATCCGAGAATTCTCTCCCGAGAATATTCACTTAGGAAATACCTCTGCAAAAGATATTAATGTACAAGCCTTTTATGCCTACGACTTATCCGAGAAGTGGCGGGGAGGTCTTTCGTTGAAGTTTCTCTATTCCAGTTACGCCGACTACTCCTCCATGGGACTGGCAGTAGATGCCGGAGCCACTTATTACGACAGGGAAAAGGCTTTCTCTTTTGGCTTTGCCTTAAAAAACATAGGAGCCCAGTTAAAAGCCTACGAGGACGAACGACAAAAACTCCCCTGGGACATCCAGATGGGTATCACGAAAAAGATGAATCATGCCCCGATCCGTTTCTCACTGACAGCCATGTACCTGAACCGATGGAAATTTGATTCCATTGATGATACCCAAGAGGATAAAGAAGATAAATTCTTCCAGACATTCGCCAAACACCTCGTTTTGGGTATCGATTTTGTTCCTTCCGAGAATTTTTGGATAGGATTGGGATTTAACCCCAAGAGAAACATGGACATGAAACTACAAAACGGGAATACCTTGGGAGGATTCTCTATCGGAGGAGGCGTTAAAATCAAAATGTTTGACGTCGGTGTATCCGTAGCTAAATATCATCCCTCCGCACTTTCTACCATGGTCAGCATCTCCACCACCCTGGCGGATTTCAGGCCTTGAATAAGCTTTCATCCATTTCTTCCTATCCAAACACCTCACGTATAAGTGATTTTTCCTAAGTTTGCAGATAAATGAATAAATAAAACACTCATAGGGCGTAACAGGAATTATACCCCAAAGACGTAAAATTTAAGTATGAGAAAAATAACAATAGCCATCGACGGACATTCTTCCAGCGGCAAAAGCACAATGGCCAGAGAACTGGCCCGCGAAATAGGATACATCTATATTGATACCGGTGCCATGTACCGGGCTGTGACTCTCTATGCTTTGCAACACGGGATGTTTGACGCAGGTCACCTCGATGAAGATCGTTTGCAAAAAGAACTACACAATATATATATAAGTTTCAAGCTTAATCCGGAAAACGGACAACCCGACACTTATCTGAATGGAAAAAATGTAGAAAAAGAGATCCGCGACATGGCCGTTGCCAATCAGGTAAGCACCATTGCCGCTGTAGGTTTTGTCCGCCAGGCCCTCGTAGCCCAACAACAGCTTATGGGAAAAGACAAAGGAGTCGTCATGGACGGACGTGATATAGGAACAGTTGTTTTTCCGGATGCAGAATTGAAGATTTTCCTCACCGCATCCCCCGAAGTACGGGCGCAACGCCGCATGGATGAGTTAAAAAGAAAAGGACAAAACGTCTCTTACGAAGAAGTCTTGGAGAATGTACGCAAACGGGATCATATTGATTCTACCCGCACAGAAAGTCCCTTGCGACAAGCAATAGACGCCTTGCTTTTGGACAACTCCCAAATGACCCCTGCCGAACAGAAAGAATGGCTACTCACCGCGTTTAAAAAGGTTACAGGCCAGCAATGATCGACGTAGAAATAGATAAAGATTCCGGTTTCTGCTTCGGAGTAGTTACAGCCATAGAGAGTGCCGAAAAAGAACTTAAACAGGCTGATTTGTTATATTGTCTGGGAGACATTGTCCATAACAACCTGGAAGTAGAACGCTTGCAGTCCCTGGGATTGCGCACCATCGACCATACAGAATATGCAATCTTATATGGGGAGAAAGTACTTTTGCGTGCCCACGGCGAACCGCCTTCTACCTACACTATCGCCCGGCAAAACAACATCACCATTATCGACGCCACCTGCCCCGTCGTACTTCGCTTACAGCGTAAGATACACACCTATTTCAAAGAAACTTGCAACAACAACACCCAACTGGTTATTTATGGCAAAAAAGGCCATGCCGAAGTGAACGGACTGGTAGGACAAACAGAAGGCACCGCCATTGTGATAGAAAACAAAACAGATCTGTCTATATTGGATTTTAACCGGAATATCGTACTCTTTTCCCAAACAACAAAATCGTTGGATGGCTTCCGCGAGATTGTCCATGAGATACAAAGTCGGATCACAACCGAGGTACGCTTCGAATGGCATGATACCATCTGCAGACAGGTGGCTAATCGATTAATAAATATTAAAAAATTCGCTTCCCGAAAAGACTGGGTCTATTTTGTAGCAGATGAAAAGAGTTCCAACGGAAGAGTGCTCTTTGAGGAATGCCTGCACGCCAATCCTCAATCGGTATTTATCTCAGCAGTTGACGAAATAACCAGTCCCTTGCCGGCGGATGTAAAACAAGTGGGGGTCTGCGGGGCAACCTCCACCCCTAAGTGGCTGATGGAAAAAGTGGCAGCTCACATTAAGAAACTTAATACAAAATGACAGCATAATTAGTGAATTCGAATGAAAAAAGAACAAAAAGAAAGCGATTGTCTAAATATTTTGTATTTTTGTCCACGAATTTAAAAACGTAATACGCTATGTCAACAGTGAAGTGTATTGGCATTTTAACCTCCGGAGGTGATGCACCCGGCATGAACGCTGCCATTCGGGCAGTGACTCGTTCCGCTATTTATAACGGAATGACTGTTAAAGCAATTTATCGCGGATACAAGGGTTTGATCACGAATGAGATCGAAGATTTTAAAACCCAGAATGTCAGCAACATCATACAGCGAGGAGGTACTCTTTTAAAAACAGCCCGTTGTATGGAGTTCTTAACGCCGGAAGGCAGAAAACAGGCTTATGAACGTCTACAGGAGCATGGGATTGAAGCCCTGGTTGCCATAGGAGGTGACGGCACATTAACGGGAGCCCGCGTGTTTGCCCAAGAGTTCAACTTCCCCATCATCGGCTTGCCCGGCACGATAGACAACGACCTTTTTGGAACCGATGTAACGATTGGCTTTGACACCGCCTTGAATACAATCATGGAGTGCGTGGATAAAATCCGTGATACGGCAACCTCGCACGACCGCTTGTTTTTCATTGAGGTAATGGGACGGGAAGCTGGCTTCCTGGCATTGAACGGCGCCATCGCTTCCGGAGCTGAAGCCGCCATTATCCCAGAGATATCCATGGAGAAGGACCAGTTGGCTGAGATGATCGAAACCGGCTTCCGCAAATCCAAAAACAGCAGTATCGTGCTTGTGGCAGAAAGTGAAATAACCGGAGGTGCTATGGGCGTAGCCGAAAGGGTTAAAAATGAATATCCACAATTCGATGTCCGCGTTTCTATATTAGGACATTTACAACGCGGAGGTTCCCCTACGGCTCAGGACCGTGTATTGGCAACACGCATGGGAGTTGCTGCCATCGACGCTATCCTGGAAGATCAGCGAAATGTGATGATAGGTATTCAAAACGACAATATTGTCTATGTACCTTTCTCTAAGGCGATCAAAAATGTAAAACCCATCAACCGGGATTTACTGAATACCCTGCGCATTTCTTCTATTTAACACAAAACCCATGGGTTCATTACAGAATCCATGGGCATCATACAAATAAATAACCCCGGGGACTCTCCACCGGGGTTATTTATTTTCATTCCTCATTCTTCATTTTCATCTCCCTCCTTTTCTTTAAATCGCAAAAAAGGAATAACCAGAAAAGCCGGAATACAACAAGCCATCACCCATACAAAGAAATAGGGATAACCTATCTGCTCCTGTATCCATCCGGATAGCATCCCGGGAAGCATCATCCCCAACGCCATAAATCCCGTACTGATAGCATAATGAGACGTCTTATATTCCCCTTCAGCAAAGAGCATCAGAAACATGGTGTAAGCAGTAAAACCGAAACCATAACCGAATTGCTCGACACCAACACAACCGCTGATAATCACCCTACTCTCCGGTAGGGCATAAGCCATATAAAGATAAACCAGGTTGGGCAAGGATATAGCAAAAGCCATAGGCCATAGACACCTCTTCAAACCATAACGGGAAATAAAAAAACCACCTAAAATACCGCCTGTTAATAGAGAGATCACGCCTACACCCCCATAGGTCACCCCCACTTCGGATGTCGACAGCCCCAAACCTCCGGCTTCATTACTGTCAAGTAGAAAAGGAGAAGCCAATTTTACCAACTGAGACTCCCCTAAACGATACGTAAGCATAAATAACAAAGCAGGGATAATTCCTTTTTTTTGAAAAAAAACCAAAAAGGTCCTGCCGAAGGCAGTCATTATTGTACTGAATGTCACCCGCTCCCGTTGTTTATCCCTCTCTGGGAAAGGCAAAACGAACCTATGCCAGGCTGCCAACCCAATAAAAGATCCGCACAAAACAAAGAATATGAGCGTCCAGGCAAAAGGTATTTGCCCGGTGGAAGCCTCCAATTTACCGGCTAAAAAGATCAATACCCCCTGCCCGGTGAGCATAGCAACCCGGTAAAAGATATTCCGGATACCGATAAAAAAGGCTTGTTGCTCTTCCGTCTGACCAAGCATATAAAATCCATCCGCTGCAATATCATGCGTCGCAGAGCTAAAAGCCAATAACCAAAAAAAGGCCAGGGTCGCCTGAAAAAAGAAATCACCCGAAATCGTAAAGGCCACACCGGCCATCCCTCCTCCTATCAACAATTGCATGGTATATATCCACCAGCGTTTGGTTTTCACCAGGTCGACAAAAGGGCTCCACAATGGTTTGATCACCCAGGGCAGGTAAAGCCAACTGGTATACAATGCTATATCCGTATTGGATATACCCATCCTCTTGTACAGGATAACAGAGACTGTCATTACAACGACATACGGAAGTCCTTCTGCGAAATAGAGGGAGGGAATCCAAGTCCATGGACTCCGGCTTTTCATGGATTCAGGGTAAAGTGATCAGCATCTTTCCAGGCAGGAAATTGAGTGCGTATCTTCTCCAGTTCGGCTTTCTCCAGCGTACAGGTTCGGGTGATTTCTTCCCGCTTGCCCGCATCTGCCAGTTTCTTTCCTTTGGGAGTAAACACCAAAGAATCACCTCGATAAACAAAACCTTTACCGTCTACACCCACACGGTTGACGCCACAGACAAAAGCCATATTCTCCATAGCACGCGCCTGCAACAAGGTTTTCCACACACGCTTGCGGGCTTCCGGCCAGTTGGCCACATAAATCAACAGATCATACGCATTATCCACATTCCGGCTCCACACCGGGAAACGCAGGTCATAACATACCTGCAGAGCAATCTTCCAACCCTTATAAATCGCGATCACCTGTTTATCTCCGGCAGAGAAGTAACGATCTTCTTCTGCCATACGGAACAAATGACGCTTATCATAATAATAGGCATCTCCTTCTGGAGTGATCAGGAAAGCCCGGTTGTAGTATGCATTATTTTCTTTTACTATAAAACTGCCGGCAACAGCCAGGTTGTATTTTTGAGTCCAGCCTTTGATGGTTGGAATCGTTATTCCATCCATTGTATCTGCCACTTTTTCCACATGCATGGAGAAACCGGTAGAAAAGGCCTCCGGCAGTATTGCCAGATCGGTTTTACCACTTACCCGGCGAAGCAATTCACCGTAGTACCCCAGGTTCTCATCTCTGTCTTCCCATATAATATGGGATTGTATCATACTGATACGTAAGTTGTCGGCCATAATAGTTTGTGTTTAGATGTCTATGAAATATGCTGGATTACGTCCTTTTATTCCTTTGTAACGAGAACGGATCGTATGAATGTCTTTGTCTACATCGCCAGTCGGATAAAACACACCCAATATACCTACTACCTTTTGGGAATAATCAAAATAAGCCATCAATATAGGCACTTGGGCGGTTAATGCAATGTAATAAAATCCTTTTTTCCATTCCTCTACAGGCTTGCGCGTAGCCTCCGGTGTAATGGCCAACTGGAAAACACTTCGTTTGGCAAACTCCTCTGCCATTTGCTCCGTTACGGATGTATGTTTACGCCGGTCTACCGGCACCCCCCCCATACTTTTAAATAAAAAATTCAAGGGGAAAAAGAACCATTCCTTTTTGATCAGAAAACTGGCCGTACATCCAAGAGCCGTATAAGTGAGTTTACCAACAAGGAAATCCCAGTTACTCGTGTGAGGCGCTACACATATAACACATTTGGGTAATTCGACTCCTTCGACTGAGCCTATTCTCCATCCGGCCATCCGGAGGATCGCCTTACTCAATGATTTCTTCATGCGTTACTTTCTTTGCCCAACTCTTCTACACCTTTGACTATCAAATCGATATCCTTTTGCAGATCGGCAAATAGTTTTTTATAATACTCTTTTATCAGTTTTTTGTTCTCTTTGGCATCCGGTTTGCCCGCACGACGGATAAATGTATCCTGCATGTCCAGTATCTGAGTCATCAGAGCATCTGCTTTCTCCTGGTTCACACCCGGTATAAGCATCTTGGTCACCAATACTTCTGTGAATAATTCACCGGCTGCATAGCCAATATCTCTTTTTAACGTTTTTCTTTTAGCCATAATGTTTTACTTTAATTCATTACAAAGTTAAAAACATTGTTATTAATACAATTGTTTACTGCAAAAAAAACATAAAATAGTATCTTTGCGGGCTCACAGCCATTTGGTAAAACAATTTTTATATATATGAATGATAAAACAAGAACCCCCGACTACCTGTTCGAGGCAAGCTGGGAGGTCTGTAATAAGGTAGGAGGCATTTATACTGTCCTGTCAACAAAAGCACACACTTTACAGGAAATATTCCATGACAAGGTCATCTTTATCGGACCGGATGTATGGGCAGATAAAGAAATCGCAGACTTTTCAGAAGAAGAGACCCTCTTTGCCGACTGGAAAAACCACGCCGCTACGACGGATAATCTCAAACTGAAGATAGGTCGCTGGAAAGTACCAGGAACTCCCCCGGTTATTTTGGTCGACTTCAAACCTTTCTTTGCTGACAGAGATTCTTTATTTTATGCCATGTGGAATGATTTCCAGGTGGATTCCATGCATGCGTATGGAGATTACGACGAATCTTGTATTTTCGCTTACGCCGTAGGAAAAGTGATAGAGAGTTTCTATCATTATTATCAACTGGAAAACAAAGCCGTCACAGCTCTTTTCAACGAATGGATGTTGGGCATGGGTGCCTTGTATGTAAAAAAACAAGTACCGGCTATCGCCACACTTTTCACAACACATGCCACCTCTATCGGTCGGTCGATCGCTGGAAACAACAAAGCGTTATATGCTTACATGGATGGATACAACGGTGACCAAATGGCGCACGAATTGAATATGGAAGCCAAACATTCATTGGAAAAACAAGTGGCTCACCAGGTCGATTGTTTTACTACTGTAAGTGATATCACGGCCATTGAATGTCGACAGTTATTAGACAAAGAGCCGGACATCGTAACCCCGAACGGCTTTGAGCGTAACTTTGTTCCGACAGGGAAAACATATACCAACAAACGAAAAGAAGCCCGTACTCTCTTAGTAAAGGTAGCAGAAAAATTGACTGGTACAACTATAGCCCCCGACGCCCTGTTGGTTGCTACCAGCGGGCGTTATGAATACAGAAACAAAGGCATCGACGTCTTTATCGAAGCGATGAACCGGGTAAAGACATCCGGACGCCTTCAACAGGAGGTCATCGCCTTCGTAATGGTTCCCGCCTGGGTACGGGCTGCCCGAGCCGACCTGAAAGAGGCTCTCGACAAGGACCTGCCCATCACCACCCCCATGCAGGCTCCTTTCGTCACACATTGGCTGAACGAAATGGAGAATGATAAGGTATTGAATCATCTCATGCATATAGGCTTTACAAATACCTCCTCCGATAAATTAAAAATTGTATTCGTCCCCTGTTACCTGGACGAACAAGATGGTATCTTCAATCAATATTACTACGATCTATTGATCGGCATGGATGCTACCGTGTTCCCCTCCTACTATGAACCCTGGGGATATACCCCTTTGGAAAGTATTGCTTTTGGCATCCCTACCATAACGACCAACCTGGCCGGTTTTGGCATGTGGGCAATGAAAAACGTATCGGGCAATGATATACAAGAAGGAGTAGCTGTAATTGAACGAACGGACTTCAACTATTTCGATGTCGCCGACGCCATAGCAAACCATATCCTTTCTTTAACACAAAAAGGAGAAAAAGAACGTGCAGGAATCAAAAGCAACTGTCTAAGCCTGGCAGAAAAAGCGGAATGGAGTCGATTTATCACCCATTATCAGGCCGCTTTTCAACTGGCGTTAGTGCGTAAAGACGAAAGAAATTGCTGAACATCAAGGGGGAATTGGTAATATAATATTACCTTTGCCCCGGTTATTTTTTCTCCGAAGAGAAGCAATACCGTCTGTAAAAAGTAGAAACATTTTTAAAATTCACTATAATGAAGATTAAGGCAAACAATGCAAATGAACCTATTTGGAAAGAAGTGTATTCACATTCAAATATACCCAAGGAGTTAGAGCCCTTACTTGAAATGGCCAACAACCTGTGGTGGGTGTGGAATCATGAAGGAGCAAAACTTTTTGGCCGGGTAGATAACGAACTGTGGAAAAAAACAGAAGGAAATCCGGTTCTTTTGCTGCAAAGCCTGACTTATAAACGTATCGAGGAAATAATAGCGGATAAATCATTCATGGCAGACATGGAAAAAGTGTATGCCGATTTTAAAGCTTATGTAAATAAAAAGCCGGATACAAGCAAACCGTCTGTTGCTTATTTCAGCATGGAATACGGATTGACAAATATATTAAAGATCTATTCCGGAGGTTTAGGTGTATTGGCAGGCGACTACCTGAAAGAAGCCAGCGACAGCAATATCGACCTATGTGCCGTTGGATTCCTCTATCGCTATGGCTACTTCACACAGTCACTAGCCATGGATGGCCAACAAATTGCCAACTATGAAGCGCAAAACTTCAACGCCTTGCCATTGACACAGGTAACCACTTCCAATGGAGAGCCTATGGTGTTGGAGGTTCCTTATCCCGGTAGAATTGTATATGCACACGTATGGAAAGTAAGCGTTGGACGTATTCCTTTGTATCTGATGGATACAGACCTGCCTGAAAATAGCGAATGGGATCGTTCCATCACACACCAACTCTACGGAGGCGATTGGGAAAACCGCATGAAACAGGAATACCTATTGGGTATCGGTGGTATCATGATGCTTGATAAATTAGGTATCAAAAAACAAATCTATCATTGCAACGAAGGACATGCCGCACTTATCAACGCACAACGTCTGGTAAATTATATTCAGAAAGAAGGTTTGACCTTTAACCAGGCATTGGAAGTCGTACGTGCCTCCGCCTTATATACCGTACATACCCCGGTACCAGCCGGACACGATTATTTCGAAGAAGGTTTGTTCGGCCGCTATATGGGAGAATTCCCCGAGAAACTGGGTATAAGCTGGCAGGACTTTATTGATATGGGCCGCGAAAACCCGGGAAGCAACGAAAAGTTCTCCATGAGCGTCTTTGCCTTGCATACCTGCCAGGAAGCCAATGGCGTTAGCTGGTTGCACGGAAAAGTATCTCAGAAAATGTTTGCCCCCGTTTGGAAAGGCTATTTCCCCGATGAACTTCATGTAAGCTGGGTAACTAATGGAGTACATATGCCCACCTGGGCGGCTACAGAGGTAAAGAAATTCTACGCAGAGAAATTCGACAAAGAATACCTTTACGACCAGTCCAATAAGAAATATTGGGAAGAGATACACAATGTGCCGGATGTAGAGATTTACAATCTGCGTCAAGCACTTAAAAAGAAACTAATCGAATATATCAAGGAACAATACAGAGGAAACTGGTTGAAGAGCCAGGGCGATCCTTCTAAGGTTTTGTCTATCCTGGAAAAGTTCAATACGAATGCGCTGTTGATCGGTTTCGGCCGCCGCTTTGCAACTTACAAACGGGCACATCTGTTGTTTACCGACCTGGACAGATTGGCTAAAATTGTCAATAACGAGAAGTATCCGGTTCAGTTTATATTTACAGGGAAAGCCCACCCTGCCGACGGAGGTGGACAAGGGCTTATCAAACATATTGTAGAAATATCCCGTCGCCCGGAATTCCTGGGAAAGATTATTTTCCTTGAAAACTACGACATGCGCCTGGCACGCCGCTTGATTTCCGGAGTAGACGTTTGGTTAAATACCCCAACACGCCCATTGGAGGCTTCCGGTACATCCGGAGAAAAAGCCGAAATGAACGGCGTATTAAACTTCTCCGTACTGGATGGCTGGTGGTACGAAGGTTATAAAGAAGGAGCCGGTTGGGCTTTAACCGACAAACGCACCTATGAAAACCAACAATACCAGGATCAATTGGATGCGGCCACAATCTATAATACATTAGAGAGAGAGATTATTCCGACCTTCTTTGATCGCAACGAACAGGGATTTTCCACTGCCTGGGCAAAATACATCAAAAATTCTATTGCCCAAATCGCTCCGGACTATACAATGAAACGTATGTTGGATGATTATATCTCTCGTTTTTACAATAAACTGGCAACCCGTTCGGTTGTATTGAAAGAGAATAATTTCGCCAAAGCCAAAGAAATAGCTGCCTGGAAAGAAGAAGTTGCCGCCCATTGGGACTCTTTCGAAATAGAATCATTCTCAAGCAATCCGGATATCTTCTCCAGCAACGGACCGATTGTCGGAGAAAAACATCAGCTCCAATTGGTAATCGACCGTAAGGAGTTGAAAGGCATGTTAGGTGTTGACCTGGTAGTAACCCAGGAAAATCCGGAAACCCACACAATGGAGTTGGTACAGGTTCATAAATTTGATCTGAAAAAAGAAGAAGGCTCCAAACTGTATTTTGAAAAGATTGCCACACCAGACCAGTCTGGCAACCTGAAATTAGGCTTCCGCGTCTATCCGGAAAACAAAGATCTCCCTCATCGGATGGACTTTGCTTACGTACGCTGGATCCAGTGCTGATTCAATAAATAAATAACGTCAAAAGGCTGTTTGATTTTTTCAAACAGCCTTTTTTTGTCCCCCAAAATAGCCAACCGACAACACTCACCTTACCCATTATACAAACCTCAAAGTATGTCACGCTGCTAAATAAAAGTGTCGATAGCTGTCGGCACTTGTGCTGATAATTGTCGACACAATTGCCGATATATATCGACACAATTGCCGACAATTGTCAGCAATTCTATTTCCCTGCGGTTAAGTTCTCCGTTGAAATGGCGGGAGGGCAGGAAAAAGGGGAAAGACATAAATAATTTCTTACCTTTGTGGGTACAAATAAAATCCCATGAAATATTTTCACTTTGCCACCCTCTTGCTTCTTTTCTTCTTTGGTGTAATCAGTCCTTGTGGCCTATGGGGACAGGAACTTCCCAATCCGTTGGAATTTCCGATTCAACTCAGTGGCAATTTTGGGGAACTCAGGAGTAATCATTTTCATTCGGGTATTGACTTCAAAACACAACAGGTGGAAGGCAAGCCGGTTCATGCCGTACAGGAAGGGTATGTATCCCGCATATCGGTCAGCCCCTGGGGGTATGGGAACGCGCTTTACCTGACTCATCCGGACGGCACCACCACAGTGTATGCTCACCTGTTGCGGTTTGCCAAACATATAATGCAATATGTCAAGGAGCAGCAATACGAACAGGAGAGTTTCCCTGTCAATCTCCTCCTCGACCCGGAGCAATTCCCCGTTCAACAGGGAGAGGTCATCGCTTTAAGTGGCAATACGGGAAGTTCCGGAGGACCTCATCTGCATTTCGAAGTACGGGACACGCAAACGGAGGAGCTCATGGATCCCCTTCTTTTTTATAAAAAACAAATCAAAGACACCACCCCTCCCCGCATACACGGCATAATGGTTTATGCCCAGACAGGAGAAGGAGTCGTGAACGGCAGCAATAAAAAACAAGAATTTAAGCTCATAAACAAAAAAAACGGGCGACCGGTACTGTCTGCTCATATAGAGGCCTGGGGGAAAATAGGGTTGGCTGTCAAAGCGTATGATTATATGGACAATAACCATAATATATACGGAGTAAAAAGTATCCGTTTGCTGATGGACAGCCTGGTCGTTTTCCAAAGCGACATCGAAGGGTTCGCATTAGATGATACCCGGTATTTAAACAGCTTCACTGACTATGCCGAGTGGGTAAACAACCGCTCTTTCTACATGAAAAGCTTCATCGAACCCGGCAACCGCCTCCCCTTCCTCAAAGCCCTCAACCGGGGCTATCTGGTGATTGACCAGGAACGCACCTATCACCTTCTTTATCAATTGGCCGATATTTTTGGTAATACCACAGAACTTGCTGTCGAAATCAAAGGAAAAAAACAAATAATACCCCCGCCGGATCCGGACACTGAATGTTTCTACCGGGCAGGAGAGAATCGCTTTGGCGCCAAGGGTATCCGGCTGACCATCCCGCGCGGCAACCTGTATACCGACCTTTATTTCCGGTATAAAGTCAAAGAAGAAGAGAATGGGCTGGCTCCTGTCCACATCTTACATGACAGTCCGCTGGCTTTACACCAAAAAGCCTCTTTGTCTTTGCGACTCAGGCAAGATACATTGGAGAACAAACAAATATACGGCATTGTGCGTATTCATAACGGAAAACGCACCTGGATAGGCGGCACCTACCGGAAGGGGTGGATCGATGCCACCATCCGTGAGCTGGGGGCCTATACCTTGGCGGCCGACACCCTGCCTCCGACCCTAACCCCTATACAGCCGGAAAGCTGGAAAAAGAAACAAGAATTCATCTTTCGCCTATCGGATAACCTAAGCGGCATAAAAACATACCGGGGAGAAATCGACGGACAATACATTCTCTTCGAAATGAACAGCCGCTCTGTCATCAGGTATCGTTTGGACAAGGAACGGATCGAACGGGGCACCCATATACTGACCTTGACAGCAACAGACGGCTGCGGTAATGAAACCGTTTATAATCACACGTTTACCTGGTGAAACAACGGCTAACGATTGCCTGTTTCTATTCCGATATTTCCCCCAAAAACACCTAAAATTCAATAATTTTATGTATGTTTGCTTGCTCATTTAATAGGATTAGAATTCTTAGCTATAAATGCAACATATTGAAGAGATGGAAAATAATGATTTACTCGAAATGGTAAGAAGTAAGGCACAAGGATGGCTTACAGAGAGTTATGACAAAGATACACGCACACAGGTGCAAGCACTGCTCGATAACGAAGACCCTACGGAATTAATTGAAAGTTTTTACAAAGACCTCGAATTTGGAACAGGCGGATTGCGCGGCATCATGGGAGTCGGTTCAAACCGCATGAATATTTATACAGTAGGCGCTGCCACACAGGGCTTATCCAATTATCTGAAAAAAGAATTTGCTGATCGGGAAGAGATCAAGGTCGTGATCGGTCACGATTGCCGGAACAACAGCCGGAAATTTGCGGAAATATCGGCAGATATCTTCTCGGCGAACAACATAAAGGTATACCTTTTTGAAGATTTACGTCCTACCCCGGAAATGTCTTTTGCCATCCGTCAAATGGGATGTCAAAGCGGTATTATCCTGACAGCATCTCACAACCCGAAAGAATACAATGGTTACAAAGCCTATTGGGATGACGGGGCACAGATGATTGCACCGCATGACCGCAACACCATCGCGGAGGTGAACAAAATACGTAATGCCGCAGATATCCAATTCGAAGGAAAAAAAGAATTGATACAGATCATCGGCAAAGAGGTCGATGAAGAATATATAAAGGCACTGACGACGATCTCGCTTTCTCCGGAAGCTATCGCCCGTCACAACGACATGAAGATCGTGTACACTCCTATTCATGGAACGGGGGTAAATATTGTACCGGACACATTGAAAGCCTTTGGTTTCACAAACATCATCCACGTACCGGAACAAGATGTGGTAAGCGGTGATTTTCCAACCGTGATCTCTCCCAATCCGGAAGAGCCGGCCGCCCTGTCTATGGCTGTCGAAAAGGCGAAAATGACAGATGCCGAATTGGTACTGGCAACTGACCCGGATGGAGACCGTGTAGGCGCAGCCGTCAAGAACAATGAAGGCGAGTGGGTGTTGTTAAATGGGAACCAGACAGCTTTGCTTTTTGTTTATTACCTGATCACCCGCTGGAAAGAATTGGGAAAAGTGGAAGGCAAAGAGTATATCGTAAAAACGATTGTGACCACAGAGACCATTCGCACGATAGCCGAAAAGAACGGAGTGGAAATGTATGACGTTTATACCGGATTCAAATGGATTGCGGATGTCATGCGTAAGAACGAAGGGAAGAAAAGTTATATCGGTGGTGGAGAAGAAAGTTACGGTTTCCTTTGCGAAGACTTTGTGCGCGACAAAGATGCCGTATCCGCCTGTGCCATCCTTGCCGAAATCACGGCTTGGGCGAAAGACCAGGGTCTCTCTTTGTTCCAGTTGCTTCAGAAGATCTATGTAGAATATGGTTTCTCCAAGGAGTTGGGTATATCTGTTGTAAAGAAAGGCAAAAGCGGAGCCGAAGAGATTGAAGCCATGATGAAACGTTTCCGTGAAAACCCGCTCACTGAAATAGCCGGTTCGAAAGTAAGCCTTTTCAATGACTTTGGCACCCTCAAAGGATACAGCTACCCGGATAAAGAAACCCTTACCCTGGATATGCCGACCACTTCGAATGTCTTACAATATTTCACGGAAGACAACACCAAAGTGTCCATCCGTCCCTCAGGTACAGAACCGAAGATTAAATTCTATTGCGAAGTACATGCTAAAATAAAAGGATTGGAAGATATACCAGAAGCTGAACAGGCGGCAAACGAAAAGATCGAACAGATCAAACAATCGTTAGGTATTTAAATAAAAAAGGGGCTGTCCGATATGAAATGGACAGCCCTTTTTATTTCTTGTTTGTTAGGAGTTTACTTCAGATCGTTTTGTCCGAATGAAAGAGGCAATAGATCGTTGGCCGAAGAGAGGGTCTGTACCTTATCTTTTCCACACAAGAGTATACGCAGAGGGGATTTCCCGCGTTCCTCTGTCTCCAGGAGTACCTGCCGGCAACCGCCACAGGGTGAAATATGATCTTGCAACACTCCATTCACCAGGGCCACAATAGCGATCTCGCAAACAGGCACATCCGGATACTGAGCACCCGCATAAAACAAAGCTACCCTTTCGGCACATAAGCCAGAGGGAGAGGCCGCATTTTCCTGATTACTTCCTGTTATTATCTGTCCATTCGCCAAACGAAGAGCGGCTCCTACATGAAACCGGGAATAAGGAGCATAAGCATTTCTTGCCACTTCTATCGCTTTATCCATCAAGGCCTTTTCCGCTGTAGTCAACTCCTCTACAATACGCACCGATACACTTATTTCAATTTTTACCTCTTTCATGTTATAAGGATTATTAAGAGAAACAAATATATGAATCTTTTCATATAATTATATCTTTGCGAAAAGAAAACAAATCCCATCATGAGATCACACCTGCGTATTTTATTGTTCATCCTATTTTTGATCGGGGGCGGTATGGGAACCACCCAAGCCCAACGCAAAAATGCTTCTTACCAGAAATACAGCGATACATACAGTAACCTGGCGGTACAACACCAGAAGAAATACCGTATTCCCGCCAGTATCACGCTGGCACAAGGCATCCTTGAATCCGGAGCCGGCATGAGCAAATTAGCCCGGGAATCGAATAACCATTTCGGCATCAAATGTCATTCCGATTGGCGGGGAGGAAGGGTCTATCACGATGATGACCTGAAAGGTGAATGCTTCCGCAAATACAAACGGGTAGAAGAATCTTATGAGGACCACTCCCGTTTCTTGGCCGAACGTTCCCGCTACGCCTCTCTCTTCAAGCTTCAGATCACCGATTATAAAAGTTGGGCACGGGGATTGCAGAAATGCGGTTATGCCACCGACCGGGCCTATGCTAACAAATTGATAAAGATCATTGAAGATTACGAGCTGTACCGCTATGACAAGGATAAAGGAATAAAAACAGCTGCAAAAGGCAAAAACAAAGAGACAGGGCCGACCACGAAACGGATCGTTTATAAAACCCATGGTCTCATTTATGTATATGCCACCACCAACGACAGCTTCGATCGGATTGCACAGGATCTCGACTTCAAAGTGAAAAAGCTGAAAAAGTACAACGAAGTGCCCGAAGACTTCCCTTTGCAACGGGGCGATATCGTTTATCTGCAAAAGAAAAAGAAAAAAGCAGACAAACCCTATTATGACCATGTCGTACAAATCGGAGAGTCCATGCACAGCATCTCTCAGCTATATGGCATACAGATTAAGAGCTTGTATAAAATGAATAAAAAGGACCCGGATTATATTCCGGAAGAAGGAGATGTTCTAAAACTTAGATAAGTAAAACAAAAAATATTACCTTTGTCCTCCAAAATATTTGTATAATGAGTGACCAGCGTTATAATCAACGAGGAGTATCCGCCTCAAAAGAGGATGTACACAATGCGATAAAGAATATTGACAAAGGCATTTTCCCGTATGCCTTTTGTAAAATCATTCCGGACATATTGGGAGGCGACCCGGCTTATTGCAATATCATGCATGCCGACGGAGCCGGTACCAAATCGGCATTGGCTTATCTGTACTGGAAAGAAACCGGTGACCTCTCCGTTTGGAAAGGGATTGCACAAGATGCACTGATTATGAATATCGACGACCTGCTTTGCGTAGGGGCTACCGATAACATATTGGTATCTTCGACAATCGGACGCAACAAACACCTTGTCAGTGGCGATGTGATTTCGACCATTATCAATGGAACCGATGAATTACTTGCCGAGCTCCGTGAAATGGGTGTTGGCTGTTACGCTACCGGAGGAGAGACGGCTGATGTCGGCGACCTGGTACGCACGATCATTGTCGATAGTACGGTTACCTGCCGGATGAAACGAAGCGAGGTGATCGACAACCAAAATATACAAGCCGGTGACGTGATCGTCGGCATGGCATCTTATGGTCAGGCTACTTATGAAAAAGAATACAACAGTGGTATGGGAAGTAACGGACTAACCTCTGCCCGTCATGATGTATTTGCCAAATACCTGGTAGCGACGTATCCGGAGAGTTATGATGCCGCGATACCGGAAGATCTGCTTTATTCCGGAGGATTGAAGCTAACGGATCGGGTGGATGAGATCGGCATGACAGCCGGTAAGATGGTTCTTTCTCCTACTCGTACTTATGCTCCTGTCATCAAACAGGTTCTTGATAAATTACGCCCACAGGTACATGGCATGGTTCACTGTTCCGGAGGGGCACAAACCAAGGTGATGCATTTCGTACAAAACAAACGGGTGGTCAAAAACCATTTGTTCCCCATTCCTCCCTTGTTCCGCATCATTCAGGAACAAAGCGGTACAGACTGGAAAGAAATGTACAAAGTGTTCAATATGGGACACCGGATGGAAATATACATCGCCCCGGAACATGCCGAAGAGGTGATAAAAATAGCACAACAGTTTGATATTCAAGCACAGGTGGTCGGTTATGTAGAAGATGCTCCGGCCAATGAACTTATCATTGAAAGCGAACAAGGGCGCTTTGTTTATTCAAATTAATGGCTGACAATAGTTTACTTGGTAGATTAGACGGATTAGTAAGTCGTTTCGAGGAGGTGGAAACATTAATCACCGACCCGGAAGTGATCGCTGATCAAAAACGATTCATCAAGCTCAACAAAGAATACCACGATCTGGAACTCATCCTTTCAGCGCGTAAAAAATACATACAGACTCTTCAAAACGTTGAAGAAGCGAAACATATACTGGAGACAGAACAAGACCCTGAGCTCCGGGAGATGGCTAAAGAGGAACAGGAAGCCAACGCCAATCGTATCCCCGAATTAGAGGAAGAGATCAAGTTGCTTCTTATCCCTGCCGATCCGCAAGACGGCAAAAATGCTATCGTGGAGATACGGGGAGGTACCGGAGGAGACGAAGCGTCTATTTTTGCCGGAGACCTTTATCGTATGTACACAAGATACTGTGAGAGTAAAGGTTGGAAGATCGAGCTGACAAGTTTTACCGAAGGCACCTCCGGAGGATACAAAGAGGTAATCTTTACCGTTAACGGGGAGGGAGTATACGGAATCCTGAAGTATGAATCCGGTGTACACCGGGTACAGCGCGTACCACAAACGGAAACACAAGGACGAGTACATACCTCTGCTGCTACCGTAGCCGTTCTTCCGGAAGCCGACGAGTTCGATGTAGAGATAAAAGAATCAGATATCCGTACGGATATTTTTTGTGCATCCGGACATGGTGGTCAATCGGTAAATACCACCTATTCAGCCATTCGCCTGGTGCATATCCCTACAGGTATTACTGTGCAATGCCAGGACGAGAAGTCGCAGTTGAAAAACAAAGCAAAAGCCATGATTGAACTCCGCTCGCGGATTTACAATATGGAATATCAGAAATATATCGATGAGATTGCCTCCAAACGAAAAACCATGGTTTCTTCGGGTGATCGTTCAGCGAAGATCCGTACGTATAATTACCCTCAGGGACGTATCACGGATCATCGTATCAATTATACGATATACAATCTTCCGGCCTTTATGAACGGAGACATTCAGGATTGTATCGATCATTTAATTGTGGCAGAGAACACGGAACGCATGAAAGAGTCCGAGTTTTAGCCCTATGTAGTTATCTATTTTAATAAATCAACGTTCTACCATTATGAACAAACAAGAATTATTCGAAAACATACAAAAGAAACAATCTTTCCTTTGCGTTGGATTGGATACTGATATAAAAAAGATACCGGAACATCTGTTAACAGAAGAGGATCCTCTCTTTGCATTCAATAAGGCAATCATTGATGCTACGGCACCTTTTTGCGTGGCTTACAAACCCAATTTAGCTTTTTATGAGAGCTTGGGGGTCAAAGGCATGCTCGCTTTTGAAAAGACAGTAACCTATATACGTGAGAACTATCCGGATCAATTCATTATAGCCGATGCCAAACGAGGAGATATAGGGAATACATCCGAAATGTATGCCCGTTCATTTTTCGATCATATCAAAGTGGATGCAGTCACCGTTGCCCCTTATATGGGAGAAGACAGTGTCAAACCCTTCCTTATCTATCCGGAAAGCTGGGTAATCCTTTTGGCCTTGACGTCTAACAAAGGCTCACAGGATTTTCAAATGACTGAAGACAGTAACGGAGAACGTCTTTTTGAAAAAGTATTAAAGAAATCCCAGGAGTGGGCAACCGATGAGCAGTTGATGTTCGTTGTCGGAGCAACACAAGGAAAAATGTTCCAGGACATACGCAAACACGCCCCGCATCATTTCCTTTTAGTACCCGGAGTAGGCGCCCAGGGAGGAAGCCTGGAAGAGGTGGCACGCTATGGCATGAACGAAGAATGTGGCTTGTTGGTTAATTCTTCCCGTGCGATTATTTACGCCGACAACACCCGCAACTTTGCTGATGCAGCCCGGGAAGCAGCCCGGGAAGTGCAACAGGAAATGGCCGTTTATCTATTGGATAAAGGAATTATTCTACATAAATCATAGGCTATACAAAGAATTTTCACCATTTTTGCAAACTGGTATATAACCACATAACAGAGCCGTCATTGATAGACATGCTATAATTTAACTTGACAATGGAGTTTTCAGCCCAACAAATTGCGGACTTTTTGAAAGGAACAGTCGACGGGAATCCGGAAGTGAAAGTACATACTTTTTCAAAGATTGAAGAAGGACAAGCCGGTTCACTCACCTTTCTTGCAAACCCTAAATACGAACATCATATATACGAGACACAAGCGAGTATTGTATTGGTAAATACAGATTATACTCCTTCCAAACCGATACAGGCCACCTTGGTAAAAGTAGCCAACGCGTATGCCGGATTGGCCATGCTGCTGAATATGATTGAGCAGATGAAGCCTAAAAAAACAGGTGTTTCCCCTACTGCATTTATAGACTCCACAGCAACGATCGGAGCCGATTGCTATATCGGCCACATGGCTTATATAGGAGAAAATGCAACGATAGGTGCCAATTGTAAAATATATCCTTACGCCTATGTAGGTGACCATGTGAAGATTGCAGACCATACGATTTTATACCCTCATGCAACAATATACGAAGGATGCGTCATTGGAAATAAGTGTATCTTACATGCCGGTAGCGTCATCGGATCGGATGGTTTTGGATTTGCCCCCGAAGGAGAGAGTTACAATAAGATACCTCAAATGGGAAATGTCGTTCTGGAAGACAATGTGGAAGTGGGGGCTAATACCACCATCGACCGGGCCGTGATGGGTTCTACCCTTATCCGGCAAGGTGTCAAATTGGACAACCTGGTCCAGATAGCGCACAATGTGGAGATTGGAGAAAATACAGTCATGGCTGCCCAGGTTGGTATAGCCGGCTCAGTGAAAGTAGGGCGTCATTGTATGTTTGGCGGACAGGCAGGCCTAGCAGGTCATATAACAGTAGCCGACAATGTGACATTCGGTGCACAGGCCGGCGTTATCAGCAATGTGAAAGAACCGGTCACTCTATTAGGTGCTCCAGCCATTGATGCAAAAAATTTCATGCGCTCCAGCGCAGTCTTTAACCGGTTGCCGGATATGTACCGCACCCTGGGACAGTTGCAGCGTGAGATAGAAGAATTAAAGAAAGAAATAAATAGCAAATAAGTATGCAAAAACAAAAGACGCTTGCGAAGAGCTTCACCCTGAATGGCAAAGGTTTGCATTCCGGACTGGATATTCAGATCACATTCAACCCCGCACCTGAAAATCATGGATACAAAATCAAACGGGTCGATCTGGAAGGAGAACCGGTTATTGATGCTTTAGCGGAGAATGTGATAAATACGCAACGTGGTACTGTTGTCGGAAAAAACGACGTATACGTCAGCACCATTGAACATGCAATGGCTGCCTTGTATGCTTTCGAGATAGACAACTGCCTGATAGAAGTGAATGCACCGGAATTTCCAATCCTTGACGGGAGTTCCATCTTTTTCACCGAGGCTATACAAGCAGTAGGCATCCAGGAGCAAAACGCACCGAAAGATTATTATATCGTAAAACAAAAAATTGAAGTTGTCGACGAAAAGACCGGCTCTTCTCTTATCATTTTGCCGGACGATAAATTCAGTCTCAATGTGTTGATCTCTTTTGACTCTCCTGTCTTGCCTAATCAGTTTGCTACGCTCAGCGATCTGGCTGAGTTCCCCAAAGAAATAGCCGCCTCACGCACATTTGTTTTTGTCCGTGAAGTGGAAACCTTATTACAAAACAACCTGATCAAAGGAGGAGACCTCGACAATGCGATTGTCATTTATGACAAAAAGATCCCGCAGGAATCGTTGGACAAATTAGCTGATATGATCGGTATCCCTCATAAGGACGTACAGGATCTGGGTTATGTAAATAACAAACCGTTAGTATTCGATAACGAGCCGGCGCGGCATAAATTGATTGACGTTATTGGTGATATCGCTTTGATAGGAAAGCCTATACGTGGACGGATTATTGCCACACGCCCCGGACATAAAATCAACAACCAGTTGGCCCGTACAATCCGGAAGGATATCAAACTAAATGATATACAAGCTCCGGTCTATGATCCTAACCAGGAACCGGTAATGGATATTAACCGTATCCGGGAATTATTACCGCACCGCTACCCCTTCTTGTTGGTGGATAAAATCATTGAGATTGGCAGCAACCATATCGTAGGTGTTAAGAATATAACGACAAACGAACCATTCTTTGTCGGGCATTTCCCGCAAGAGCCTGTGATGCCGGGTGTATTACAGGTGGAAGCGATGGCGCAGACAGGAGGACTACTCGTGCTTAGTTCTGTCGATGAACCGGAGCGTTACTCCACCTATTTCATGAAGATAGATGGAGTGAAATTCCGTCAGAAAGTAGTTCCAGGAGATACACTCATTCTCCGTTTGGAAATGGTAGCCCCCATTCGCCGGGGTATATCTACAATGAAAGGATATGTATTTGTGGGCGAGAAGCTCGTTAGTGAAGCCGAATTTATGGCTCAAATAATAAAAAATAAATAAGAAGTAAAATGAATATTTCTCCATTAGCAGTTGTTCACCCTGATGCCCAAATCGGCCAGGACGTAACCATTGATCCATTTGTTGTTGTTGAGAAAGATGTCGTTATAGGTGACGGCTGTCGTATTTACCCACATGCCACCATATTGAATGGTGCCCGCATAGGAAAACACTGCTCCATTTTCCCTGGTGCTGTTATTGCTGGTGTCCCGCAAGACCTTAAGTTCGCCGGAGAAAACACAACTGCTGAGATAGGGGATTATACCACCATCCGTGAATGTGTAACCGTGAATCGCGGGACAGCAGCCAAAGGGAAAACGGTTATAGGCAGTCATTGTCTTATCATGGCCTATTCGCATATTGCCCATGACTGTTTACTCAATAACTATATTATCATTGGCAACTCTACACAGCTTGCCGGTGAAGTAGAAGTGGAGGATTATGCCATCGTCAGTGGAGGCAGCCTGGTTCACCAGTTTGTTCGCATATCTCAACATGTCATGATACAAGGAGGTTCACGGGTAGGTAAAGATATTCCTCCCTACACATTGATCGGACGCGAACCGATCGTTTATTGCGGTATTAATATCGTGGGACTCCGTCGCCGGGGATTTACCAATGAGCAGGTCTTTTTGATTCAGGATATCTATCGTACATTATACACCCGTGGGTTAAATAACACACAGGCTATCAAGGCAATCGAAACAGAATATGAACCCAGTGCTGAACGGGATTTGATTCTGAACTTTATCAAAAGTTCCGAACGAGGTATTGTCAGAGGATCGCTGGACGAATTATAAGATAGGATACTCTATAAAAAGAGGGACATAGGTTTTATAGCCTATGTCCCTCTTTTTATTGTATTCAACCGATTTTAGGGGGTAAATAATCTTCCTGTATATGAGTCATACTTGCCCAAAGACTGTATCGGGCTTCGGGGTTAATGGCCTCTAGACGATTTAAAATATCTTTCATATCCGAACGGCTGGAGTCGCGTTCATAGGGACAGTTTTTTACTTGTTTTTGATATCCGCGCCAAATGGCTATCCGATTCAGTTCTTTTTCTGAGATCAAACAAAGCGGACGAATAATCTCCATGGCGAACTTATCCATCTTTAAACGAGGAGGCATCGTGCCGAAAGCTCCCTGATGTGTCATGTTCATCAACAAGGTTTCCAGTATATCATCCTGGTGGTGTCCCAAGGCTATCTTATTGCAATTTTCTCTTTTGGCAATATCAAACAGAGCTTTTCTGCGCGTCCAGGAACAAAGGAAACAGGGGGATTTGCGGCGATCGGTTGAGGCATCAAACTGTGTTTCGTAAACAATAAAAGGCAAGCCGTAGGCTTCGGCACATTGCTGAAGATATTCCCTGTCGGACTGATAGGGAATATTAGTCATTACAATATGAGCAACGACCACTTCGAACTTCGGCCGGTAAATCTTCATCCGCCGCCCCAATAATTCGACTAATGCCAGGGAGTCTTTCCCTCCAGAAAGTCCTACCAATATCCGGTCGCCATCGGTTATCAACTCATACGAACGAATCGCTTTTATAAGTTTCTCCTCTACCTTCCGGTACAGACGTTCGTCTTCTGTTTCTTTCGCCATCGTCAATATTTAATTGACTGCAAAATTATACATTTATGTCGCGAATTATGTATAGGGTACTAAAATATTCTTATCTTTGATTTTATAAATTGAAAAACAAAAGAGTTGCGATGAAACGCTTCACACATAAAATACTTTGTTTAATCGGAATTACATTTCTTAGTTTCGGGTTACAGGCACAAAGTCTCGATCAGGCGAAAAAATTATACAATGACGGGCAATATGCCGAAGCCAAACCCGCTTTCGAACGATTAGTAAAACAAGCCCCCAACAATGGTTCCTACAACCATTGGTATGGTGTCTGTTGTTTTGAAACAGGAGACTTGGATGGGGCGGAAAAACATCTAACGATCGGGATTAACCGAAAAGTGCAGGATTCGTACAAATATCTTGCCGAAGTGTATTTCGCCCGCTACAAATTTGAAGAAGCGGCAGAGATGTATGAAGAATACATCACCCTTCTGACCAAAAAGAAACAAGACACCGAACATTGGCAAAAACAAATGGATATCGCTACGACAGCACAACGTATGCTGGAAAAAGTAGAAGACGTACAAGTAATCGACAGCGTGGTCATTGCCAAAGATCAGTTCTTATCGGCTTATACATTAAGTGAAGAAAGTGGAACATTGACTACATACAAAGAATTCTTTCAAAGCTCACTGCCTTTTGAATCAACTGTTTATATGAATCAGAAAGGGGACAAGATTTATTATGCGCAGGAGACTGCGGAGAACCAGCTTTGCTTGTTTACCCAATCCCGGTTGATGGATCATTGGGGAGATGAGAAACAATTACCAATGAATATCAACAGTTCCGAAAACGATAATTATCCTTTTGTCCTTTCTGACGGGGTAACCCTCTATTATGCGTCTAAAGGAAATGGCACCTTGGGAGGATATGATCTGTTTGTGACCCGGTATAATACGAACTCAGACACCTACTTAACTCCCGAACAACTGGGAATGCCCTACAATTCACCTTATAACGATTATATGATTGTTTTTGATGAAACTAAAAAACTGGGTTGGTTTGTCTCCGACCGCTATCAACCGGAAGACAAGGTTTGCGTTTATCTTTTTATACCGAATGAGAACCGTACCCGCTTGGAGGATGAAGATATTGAAATAAAACGAATGAGGGCCTCCTTATTTTCAATCGAAGCTACCTGGAAGGAAAACACCGATTATCCCGAACTAATAGCCTTGGCACATAAAGAAATACCTTTCGGGGAAGTTGAAATAAAAAAAGACTTTGAGTTTGTCATTAACAACACAATTGTTTATTATGTATTGGAAGAGATAAACAGTCCGGATGCTAAAAGTTATTATGAGAAAGTGATCTCATTAAATAACCAAATTCAAGAGTTAAAAGACAAACTTAAAAATATGCGTGCCAACTATACAAAGGGAAGTAGTTCTCAACGTGATCAATTACGCCCAACGATTCTGCAAACAGAAGAAAAACTGGAAGAGTTACTTCCTCAACCCATTGAATGGGAGAAAAAAGCACGGAATGCAGAAATTACTTACTTAAGAAACTACAATAAAAGATAGAAGCCTATGTGGTTAGATGTTGCTATCATTCTTTTCTTGATGGGATTATCCATAGCGTTAATCCTGATTGAGATATTTCTTTTACCTGGGATTACACTGGCCGGAGTCGGAGGCTTCCTTTTTGCTACCGGAGGAATTATTTATGCCTATGCCCAGGGGGCTTGGGTAGGGCATATCACCCTGATCTCTTCGGTTATACTCTTCGGTGGAGCCTTTCTTTGGTTATTACGTTCCAATTCGTTCCGAAAAATAGCCCTCCATGCCAATGTCGATTCCACGTTGACTTCCAGCCGGGATCTGGGCATTGAACCTGGAGACGAGGGTATCACCCTTTCTCGTCTGGTTCCTATTGGCAAAGCGTCTATCAAAGGAATTACGGTAGAAGCAAAATCCAGAGAAGAATTTATCGATGAACAAACACCTGTTACAGTCGTTCGTGTAGAGGGTTACAATGTCATCGTTCTACCTAAAGAAGAAAAAACAACTAATATCAATTAATAAATCAACACATTATGGAAATGAGTTTCATGCCATTGGTTTTACTTGCAGCAGCAGTCTTTCTGCTCATTCTGTTTTTCTATTATGTGCCTTTTCTGCTGTGGATATCAGCGAAAGTTTCAGGCGTAAACATATCCTTGCTTCAGTTATTTCTGATGCGCATACGAAATGTACCTCCGGGTGTTATCGCTAGAGCGATGATCGAAGCCCATAAAGCCGGATTAAAAACTCTCACCCGGGATGAATTGGAAGCGCATTACCTGGCAGGAGGACATGTAGAACGGGTTGTTCATGCATTGGTATCTGCCTCTAAAGCCAATATCGATCTTACGTTTCAGATGGCTACCGCAATAGACCTGGCTGGCCGTGATGTGTTTGAAGCGGTACAAATGTCTGTTAACCCCAAGGTTATCGATACACCACCGGTTACTGCCGTGTCTAAAAACGGTATCCAGTTAATAGCCAAAGCACGTGTAACCGTACGGGCCAATATCCGTCAGTTAGTAGGAGGTGCCGGTGAAGAAACGATTTTGGCACGTGTAGGAGAAGGTATTGTATCTTCTATCGGTTCTGCAGAGAATCATGAGTCTGTATTGGAAAATCCGGATTCTATATCCAAATTGGTATTGAGAAAAGGATTGGATGCAGGAACAGCTTTTGAAATTCTTTCCATCGACATTGCTGATATCGATATAGGTAAGAATATTGGAGCCGTATTACAGATGGATCAGGCGCAAGCCGATAAAAACATTGCACAAGCCAAGGCGGAAGAACGTCGCGCGATGGCGGTTGCTTTGGAACAGGAAATGATAGCTAAAGCGCAGGAAGCCCGCGCCAAGGTAATTGAAGCCGAAGCCGAAGTGCCCAAAGCCATGGCAGAAGCCTTCCGTTCCGGCAATCTGGGTATCATGGACTATTATAAAATGAAAAATATCGAAGCCGATACCGGTATGCGGGAAGCAATTGCCAAACCGACAGGAGGAGGCTCTAAACCGATAAAAGACTAAATAGATGCGTATTATTCCTGCTTCAGAGATGCCTATCCATGCAGATGGAAGTGCTTTTCATCTGCATCTGAAACCGGAGCAACTTTCGGACCGGATAATCCTTGTAGGAGATCCGGCCCGGGTAAATACGGTTGCAGACTATTTCGACACCCAAGAGTGTGAAGTATCCAGCCGGGAGTTTCATTCCATCACAGGAAGTTATAAAGGGAAAAGGCTCACGGTGATCTCGCATGGTATCGGAGGAGATAATATCGACATCGTATTAAATGAATTAGATGCCCTAGCAAATATAGATTTTAAGACACGCACAGTTAAGCCGGAATTTAAACAACTGACCCTTGTGCGGATCGGAACATCCGGAGGATTACAACCCTTCGTTCCTATCGGTACCTATGTGGCAGCAGAAAAGTCTATAGGCTTTGACGGGGTACTCTTTTTCTATGCGCAGAATGATAAGGTACGCGACCTTGATTTTGAATCGGAATTGGCTAAACAACTGAAATGGAAGGTAACAGGCCTATCTCCTTATGTCGTTTCCGCCCCTTCCTCTTTGGTGGAGCAAATCACCCAAAAGGATATTATCCGTGGCATAACAATCGCAACGAATGGTTTTTACGGAGCACAGGGACGGGAGTTACGCTTGCCTCTACACGATCCGGATCTCAACCGGAAAATTGAGGCTTTCGACTTTGAAGGGCATAAAATAACGAACTTCGAAATGGAGAGTTCCGCTCTTGCCGGTTTAGCAGCCCTTATGGGACACCGGGCACTGACAGTCTGCTGCATCATCGCCGGGCGCGTGGATAAAAACATGAACACCGAATACAAAGGAAGTCTAACCGGGTTAATAGAAACCGTATTAGATAGAATTTGAAATAAAGAGGGTTTATATTCTGTAGGATATAAACCCTCTTCTTTTATCTTCAATACCAATTATAACATAGACTATTTGTGGGTTTAGCTAATTGCCTGTATCTTTGTATTCTATTTGAAATATATGAAAAGAAACAACACAAAAAGAAGATACAACCCGCAACGCGCACAGCGCGGACGTAAGGTAACCGTAAAAGAGAGTAACACCCTATTACCTTTTCTTTTCCAGACACTTAATGACCAAAGCAAAAGCTCGGTAAAGGCCATATTGGCTCACGGGCAAATATCGGTCAACGGAAAAGTAACCACCCAGTTCGACACCCCATTAACACCCAACGATGTTGTCGGTATCAGTTATGAACGAGGGAAAGTGGCTTTTAACCATCCTTTACTGAAAATCGTATGGGAAGATAACTACCTTGTTCTGGTAAATAAAAAAGAAGGATTGCTTTCTGTTGGGACCGAAAAAGAAAAAGAACGGACAGCCTATAACCTGCTCATCAACTATGTAAAGAAAACAGATCCCCGAAATAAAATCTTCATTCTTCACAGACTGGATAAAGAAACATCCGGCTTGATGTTGTTCGCTAAAAACAGGGGAATACAAGAGACCTTACAAGCTGACTGGGGCCGGTTGGTTACCGAACAAAGTTACATAACCGTAGTCGAAGGCAGACCGGAAAGAGAAACCGATCTGTTGACAAGTACCCTGACGAATGAAACCGATACCCGGGTGATCATTGCCGCAGAAGGAGATGGTGCCGAAGCTATCGCCCGCTACAAACTCAAAAGAAGCAACGGAGAGTATTCCTTATTGGAGGTACACCTGGAAAGCGGACGCAGGAATCATATACGTATGCAATTGGGAAGAATCGGTCACCCTGTTGCCGGAGACCGCAAAAACGGAGCGGAATCCAATCCTGCCGGACGACTGATGTTACATGCTCAGAAGTTTTCTTTCATTCACCCGGAAACAAAAGTAGAAATGTGCTTCGACACACAAATACCAGCCGCTTTTACGTCATTAACTAAATAAATTTCTCGTCGATGAAAAAGTTTTTCCATACGTTTTTATTCGCATGTATCACCCTCTTTGTACAGGCACAAATACTAACACCCGTCAAATGGCAAATAAACCTGGATGATACGGGCAGTCCTGAAAAAGAAATTACATTTACAGCTGTCTGTGAAAAGGGATGGCATTTGTATGATATGAACCTGCCGGAGGGAGGACCGGTATCTACTTCGTTTACCTTTGAAGGAAAAGAGGGGGTAGAACTTATTGGCACACCTGTTTCATCCACCCAACCTACGACTGTTTATGATGACTTATTCGCCATGGAGCTACGCTGGTATGGTGGCAATGTCTCTTTCAAACAAAAGTTTAAAGTAACGGATCCAAAGAAATTCAAACTTACTGGTGAGGTAGAGTTTATGGCATGTAATGACGAAACATGTTTACCTCCTGAGCGTATTGAATTTGCTTTTGATAAAAAAGATATACGGATGGATGCGATTGCCGAAAATACGGATACTACCGTTACTGAAGAGCCGGATATCATAACGTCGGAAGATACAGCTGAGACAAATACCCCGCCTATAGCAGCCCCCATCCAGCCGACTCCTGTAAAAAACGTAGCAACGGAGGAATGGGCATCCGAACAAACTTTATGGGCGCCGGTCATTGAAGAATTAAAGACATACGGTGATCCTGTAGTGTCTTCAACCGACACTTCCTGGATCATTATCTTCCTCTCCGGTTTTCTAGGAGGATTTATTGCCCTGTTAACTCCTTGTGTCTGGCCTATGATCCCCATGACGGTCAGCTTTTTCTTAAAACGTACGAAAGAAAGGAAGAAAGCGATAAAAGATGCTATAATCTATGGATTCTCCATCATCGGGATCTACTTGATTATGGGTTTGTTGATTACCGGCATTTTCGGTGCCAGTGCTTTAAATAATTTGTCTACAAATGCCCTCTTTAATATCATCTTCTTTCTATTGCTCGTTGTCTTTGCCATTTCCTTCTTTGGCGCATTCGAAATTGTACTGCCAGCGTCCTGGACGAATAAGTTAGACAATAAAGCGGATTCGACAAGTGGTATAATCAGTATTTTCTTTATGGCTTTTACCCTGGTGCTCGTATCCTTCTCCTGTACAGGGCCTATCATCGGTACCTTATTGGTACAGGCCGCATCTATGGGTTCTTTGTTTGGACCGGCTATTGGTATGTTTGGTTTTGCCTTCGCTTTGGCCATTCCTTTCAGCGTCTTTGCTATCTTCCCGAATATGCTACAGAATATGCCTAAATCCGGCGGCTGGTTAAACGCTGTAAAAGTAGTATTGGGATTCCTCGAACTGGCATTAGCACTGAAATTCCTTTCCGTCGCAGATCTGGCTTATGGCTGGCGCATTCTTGACCGGGAGGTATTTCTCGTTTTGTGGATCGTCATTTTCGCCCTATTGGGTTTCTATCTGTTGGGAAAAATAAAGTTCAGTCATGACAGCGACCTCAAACACGTCTCTGTATCCCGTCTTTTTATGGCCATTCTCTCTTTTGCTTTTGCCATCTATATGATACCCGGATTATGGGGAGCTCCCCTGAAAGCCATCAGTGCCTTTGCACCGCCACTTAATACGCAGGATTTCAACCTGTACAATGACGAAGTACATGCTCCTTTTGACGATTACGAATCGGGTATGGCTTATGCCAAACGGATGAACAAACCGGTGATTATTGACTTTTCCGGTCACGGATGTGTCAATTGCCGGAAGATGGAGACCTCCGTATGGACAGATACGAAAGTAAAACAACTCTTAGAGAACGACTATGTCTTAATCACTCTTTTTGTTGACGACAAGACAAAACTACCGGAAACAATCGAAATAGAGGAATACGGGAAAACACGAAAACTAAAAACAATCGGAGACAAATGGAGTTACCTGCAACGCAGTAAGTTTGGCGCGAACGCTCAACCTTTCTATGTCCTCCTGGACAACGAAGGCAAACCGCTTGCTCCTTCCTATGCTTACGATGAAGATGTTTCCCAATATGTCAAATTCCTGCAAGGAGGATTGCAACAATATAAAAACAAAGATGAGTAGTAATAAAGAAGAGAAAATGAAGGCCTTTGGCCAACTCTTGGATATCCTGGATGAATTACGGGAAAAATGCCCGTGGGATAAGAAACAAACCAACGAAAGCCTGCGCTCAAACACAATAGAAGAAACATACGAATTGTGCGATGCCTTGATACGTAAGAATAATGAAAATATAAAAAAAGAACTGGGAGATTTACTACTGCACATAGTCTTCTATGCAAAAATAGGAGAAGAGAAAGAGGCTTTCGATATAAAAGATGTATGCGACACCTTATGTCAGAAACTAATCTACCGCCATCCGCATGTTTTTGGAACAGAAAATGCCGATACAGCTCAGAAAGTAGAACAAAGTTGGGAGCAGTTGAAGTTGAAAGAAAAAGGGGGGAATAAAACCGTTTTAGAAGGTGTACCGGCCTCCTTGCCTTCCATCGTAAAAGCACACCGTATCCAAGACAAAGCACGTAATGTCGGCTTCGACTGGGAAGAACGTGACCAGGTATGGGATAAAGTAGAGGAAGAGTTTAACGAACTGAAAACCGAAATCCAGGCGATGGATGCCAACCAGATGGAAAATGAATTCGGGGATCTCTTCTTTAGTCTCATCAATGCCGCCCGTTTATACAAAATCAATCCGGACAACGCCCTGGAACGTACCAATCAAAAATTCATCCGTCGTTTTAACTATCTGGAGGCTTATGTTACACAGGCGGGACTCTCCCTCAAGGAGATGCCCCTGGAAGAAATGGATCGTATCTGGAACGAAGCCAAAAGACAGGAAGGCTGACACACTTTTTCCTATATAATTAAACCTATCAGACCGATAAAAGTCTAATCAAATAGTTTTCTTATATTTACAGCAAATTAGAGAAGATGCAGCCATATACAGAGGATGACATTGTGATACAATTGCGTGACCCCGATCAACAAAGGAATGCCTTTGCCAAAATCGTAGGTGCGTATGGGGAAAAGTTATATTGGCAAATTCGGAAGATGGTGTTAAACCACGAAGATGCGAATGACTTGCTTCAAAACACATTCATAAAAGCCTGGACAAACATTGATTATTTCCGCGGGGAAGCCAAATTATCAACCTGGTTATACCGGATAGCTATCAATGAATGTATCACTTTTCTGAATCGGCAACGTACCGTAAACAATATTTCTATTGATGATACGGACGTTTACCTTTTGGAAAAATTAAAAGGCGATGACTATTTCGATGGAGATCTGGCACAGACCAAATTGCAAGAAGCAATTCTTCTATTGCCAGAAAAACAAAGAATCGTATTCAATATGAAATACTTTGAAGAAATGAAATACGATGATATGTCAGAAATCCTGGGAACTTCCGTGGGAGCTTTAAAGGCTTCCTATCATCATGCTGTTAAAAAAGTCGAAGAATTTTTAACAAAAGATATTTAAACCTTTTCATAAGCCAGTAGTCAAAACATCACAAAAGTGAGTATCAATATGAAAAAGAAAGAAAATAACCTGGAGCAATTGAAAGGAAAAAACCCTTTCACTGTGCCTGAAGGCTATCTGGAAGAACTCACATCACAAATAATGAGTCAGCTTCCCGAAAAGCCCCATCAGAGAGAAAGAACTGTTACTATGATGGACAAAGTACGCCCGTGGTTATATATGGCTGCGGCATTTATTGGTCTTTTATTTTTCTTCAAAACCCTTATCGGTATACCCGGAGAGGAAGAAGGAAAAAAAGAGGCACTGCTTGTTCATACACAAATCCCTTCCGAGACGAAAAACGCCATCTATGCAGAGGAGGAGTATTATGAAGACGATGAGTATCTCGAATATATCGAGAACCAATACGCTAACTATCTTTTAGCAGAAGAAATGGCTTTTTCTGAATAAAATGAAAACAAATTGACTGATTTTAGATATTTTTGTAAATATAAGTATATGAATAAAATATTTTTTATTACATTTGCGACGATTTCATTACTATTCTCCACTGGAGCAAGTGCACAACAAGGTCAACAGGAGAATAGAAAGAATAGGCAATTTGACAGAGAAGCTTTCGAAGCAAAAAGAAATGCTTTTATTACAGCAGAAGTAGGACTAACACCTGAAGAAGCCTCTCTATTTATTCCTCTGTGTGACGAATTACGGCGAAAGAAGTTTGAAATAGGACATGTTTGCCGGAAACTATCCAGAGAAATACAAAAACAAAAAGAGCCAACGAAGGAAGAATACCAACAAGCAATCGATGAATGCTTACAAGCAGGTATCAAAGAAGCCCAGTTGGAAAAAGAGTATTACGAACAATTTAAAAAGATACTTTCGCCCGAGAAGTTATATAAATACAGAGAAGCTGAATTTAAATTCATCCACCAATTTATGAAAGATCATCCGGGAAGCAGAAAAGATCTTAACAACAAGAAAGAAGAAAAAAATAAAAAATAAGATATTATCATTATTTGTGTTTTTTGTTTAGATTTAGTTTTGGCGTTTAAGTTAAGGGAGGGGTGGCGACGTGATGTCGGTTCCCCTTTTGTTATTTAAGACACTTACCTATCCACTCCGTATTCGGGGTCCGTGACACCTCTTTTTTTCATCTGCGTATTGAATTACTTTGGAGTCAGCACCAGCCGAGATACCTTCCTGTTACCCCAAACACCTTCCTATCACCAATCCATTCTCAAGCAATTGGAAGAAAAAAACGCAGTTCTATGTACACTAAAATGCAGGACAATTCTACTGTTGATAGCTATCGTTACTACTGACGACAACTATCGTCACTACTGATGATAGCTATCGTCAGTAGTAACGATAGCTATCAACACTAAAAAAAAGAGGTGTTGCCGNCGACAGTACTGTTGATAGCTATGGACAGTACTGACGATAGCTATCAACACTAAAAAAAATAGGTGTTGCCCATACGGCAACACCTATTTTTAATTGTAAATTATAAATTGTTAATTATAATCTTTCACTCATCACTCATCACTAACCACTAACCACTAATCACTACCATTAATCGTTAATCGTTAATCACTAATCGTTAGTTTCAGTATTTTACTGAAACTTTCTCTCTCGTTCCATCGCTCAGTGTCACGATATACAGTCCTTCCGGCATGTAAATCTGCGTTTCGCCTTCCGGGATGGCACGGTCGATAAGGACACGGCCGGTGAAGGTGATGATGCGGGCTTTACATGGTTTTTCGGTCAGGATATGTACATACCCTTTGTTCGTCCAGATCTGTGAACCGTCGGTTACTTCAACGTTGCCTACGCCTGGTTTATCCGGGTTCGGATTCTTACCTCCTTCAGTGAAGTGGGCGAAGAAGTGTGTATGACCGGCGATCTCGATCATGCTGTTGTTGTCGATTACGGTGCCGTTGGCAACTAACTGCCAAAGGTCATAACCGGCGGTACGGGCGGTAGCCATTGCTTTTACTTTCGTACCCGGTACAACATANCGGTCGATAAGGACACGGCCGGTGAAGGTGATGATGCGGGCTTTACATGGTTTTTCGGTCAGGATATGTACATAACCTTTGTTCGTCCAGATCTGTGAACCGTCGGTTACTTCAACGTTGCCTACGCCTGGGTTCGGGTTCTTGCCACCTTCGGTGAAGTGAGCGAAGAAGTGTGTATGGCCTTCGATTCTGATTGCACCGTTGTTCGCGATTGTTGTGCCGTTGGCAGTCAGTTTCCACAGGTCATAACCGGCCGTGCGGGTGGTAGCCATAGCTGTTACTTTCGTGCCTAAAACAACATAGGTACCGGAAGGAATCACCTTGCCATCTGCGTCTGTAAGTACCAATTCACCTTCCGCGCTGGCGGCATACGTGATCTGGCAAAGTACAGGATTCGGATTAGCCTCTTCGCTTACAATGACTTCGAGCGTCACATCCTCACGCATATTCACTAACAGATACGAGAAGTTCAGGTTGTCACCCGGCTCTTTTACCATCACATAGCTTTCATCGATTTTTAGGAAGACATAAGCTTCGTCATACATCTTATCAACCGACAGGGTCAATACTTGTGATTTGCCCAGTTCAACCTGGTGGTCGCCCACTCCCGGAGTGATCGTGATGCCTTTCGGCAGGCTGTTAACGATCGTCAAAGTCACATATTCCACATCCTTACGGCTTACGGTCAATGTATAACTACCATCTCCATTATCCGTCCATTCATAATCGATATACGATGAACCACCGGTAGATACCGTAAAGACATCGTCTGGAGTCTTACCGTTCGGGAATTTACCAACCGTCAGGCCATCATTATCCCCCACCGGCATTTCACTCAGGTCGATTACGCTCTTCGGTGATCCGGTAATATTGTCCGCATCGATTGTTGCACCCGGACTTACCACTACTGTAGCATCGTTCAATGTCAAGTCACCGTCTACTTTCAGGTCACCCAATACCAGTCTGCCACCGTCGATGATCACATCACCGATCACCGTGCTGCCTTTCTCACCTACGGTCAGTGTCTGGTCGTCACCGATCGTCAATTGACCATCCGGCGAGGGCAGATTGATCTCTCCATTGATAGTCACATCTCCGTTGAATTCCGGATCTTTCCCGAAGTTTGCACCCTCTTCGAAGGTAGCATCCCCGTTGAATTCCGAATCACCTTCGAAGGTCACTTCGTCGTGGAAGATCACATCATCGTTAAAGACTGTTTCTCCATCCGGATCCGTGAAATTAGCTTCGCCATTAAATTCGGTATCTTTATTGAATTCGGAATCACCGCGGAACTCAGCATCTTCGTTGAATGTGGCATCTCCGTTGAATGTCGGGTCACCTGTAAAGATCACCTCTTCGTCGAATTCTTTATCTTCATCATAAACCGGATTGCCATCGATAATCAACAAACCGTTTTCGCTCTTGGCTTTCAACGACCAACTGTCTCCGTCTTTCACCCATTCCAGTTCAGTACCTCTCTCTTCGGCGGGTTTGCCGGCTACGGTAAGATCGAATAAATTATTCATATCTTCCGCTGTTGCAGGGGCATTACCCGGACCAAAATCAATCGTAAAGACAGGGAAGTTTTCCCCCTTATCCAACGAGCTGTTGACATCGACCGTACTCTTTTCACCGCCATTGATAATTTGATCGACTGTTAAAGATGCATCTTCCGAAGTTTTGATCGTGGCATCGTTCAATGTCAGGTCGCCATCCACCGTCAGTTCGCCCAATTCAAGGACACCTCCGTCGATTATCAGATCACCATTCAGCGTAGCATCGCCATCGACAGTCAACGTCTGGTCGTCACCGATCGTCAATTGACCATCCGGCGAGGGCAGATTGATTTCACCACCGATCGTTACGTCGCCACCCAACTTAGGATCTTCCGCAAAAGTCGTTTCATCACCTCCAAAGATCACATCCCCCTGGATTTCCACTTCGTCGTTAAACGTTGCATCTTCGTTGAATGTCGGGTTACCTGTAAAGATAACTTCGTCATCGAACGTGACATCTTCGTTGTACACCGGATCCCCATTAATGATCTCGATAGGTTCAGTCGCTGTTGCTTCCAACACCCAGGTATCGCCATATTGATTCCAGTCGTATGTCACATCGCTTCTGTCGCTACCGGCCACGGTAATATCAAACAGATCATTCATCTCAGCTTCCGACGGTGCTTCGCCCGCAGGGAACTCAATCATAATGACAGGTGCGTTTGATCCTTGTTGCAACGATTGAACGATATCGATCGTACTCTTCTCACCGTCTTTGACAATGGCGTCGGCTTTCAATGAAGCACCTTCCGAAGCCTTGATCGTAGCATCGTTCAATGTCAGCGTACCATCTACCACAAGCTCACCCAATTCAAGGATACCGCCGTTGATACTGATATCGCCATTCACCTGGCTACCGCCTTCACCTACGGTCAGCGTCTGGTCGTCACCGATCGTCAATTGGCCATCCGGCGAGGGCAGGTTGATTTCACCGTTAATGGTTACATCTCCGTTAAACTCCGGATCTTTTGCAAAGTTAGCACCCTCTTCGAACGTTACATCCCCCTCGAAGGTTACATCCCCCTCGAAAGTCACTTCGTCGTGGAAAATCACATCCTCTTCGAAGACCGTTTTGCCATCAGGGTTCGTAAAGTTCGCTTCGCCATCAAATTCCGTATCACCGGCAAAGTGATTATCTTCCCCGTTGAACGTAGCGTCTTCTTCAAATTTCACCTCGCTATCCGGATTGGTGAAGTCTGCATCTTTATTGAATTCTGCATCGCCTTCAAACGTAGCATCACCACCGAATTCCGCATTTCCATCGAACACTTCATCGTTCGGGAACACCACATCGCCAGGAAATACCACATCGTCCGGATTCGTTTCCGTATCTTTCGGTTCATCCGGCATTTCACCGTCTGCACCACAACGTACAGCGATAAAGGTAGTCGCTACCTTGCCGCCTTCCACCTGCGGAATCGTTACTGTAAAGCTTGTTTTATTAATATCCTGATCCACGCCATTGACCTGGAAGAACAGATATCCGTAAGCCGCATCGGTCGGAGTGATGGTCACATGCACCTTTGTTTCCGGTAATAAGGCATCCCCGGTATTGACCGGATCACCTGCTTCCGTTACAGCCGTTACCGTAGCGTTCACGATATCATCCCATACAATCAAGCCATGGGTAACAACTGCTGCCTGCTCCATACCCGAAGCCACAATCGTTGTTTCCCCTTTCACGGTCACCATATATCCACCGGCTACTTCAGCTCCTTGGATCTGTGTTCCGTCTACGGATACAAAACGTAAGGTATAATTTTCATCCGCCACAAACTGAACCGACAGGCGAGTATCGTAAGTCACCTCTTCACCATCGGCTACCAAGATACTTCCGTTATACAAACGAACAGTTCCTCCTGTTGCACTGTAATGCACCGCATATTTGCGTTTCTGGATATTATGGGAGATCTTACTGTCTTTGGCAAGCACAAAACTCATCTCACCTTCGGCCAGGTAATCGTCGTTCACCTTGATCTGACCCAGGCTGATATATTGGTCGGTATGGGTGTCGAACACTTCGGGAGTAATCGTAATCACCGTTCCGAGCGGAAGAATATCCCCCGAAGCCACTTCTACAGGATCAGCATCACCTACTTTGGCCATAACCACCACCCGTGCATATTCTTTACCTTTCGCGTCTTTAAACGTAGTCCAGTTAAAGGTAACAGCCGAACCCACAGTAGTAGACGTAGTTTCATAAGCACCCATATCCACAATACCTGTCAGGCGAGCCTCACCGGCAACGTCTTTCGACTCCGTGTCGAACCCTGCATATTCTGCTCCCACATTGACTGCCGGAGAGTTATTTGCTAATGCGAAATAAGTTTCCGTGATAAACTTCGGATCCGTATCCACCAGGTTCTTTTCCGCTGCATCGGCTTGATTTATCGCTACCGGCAGGTTCGTACCAAAGAGCTGACTCTTTGTTATATCCGCCGCGTTGCGATACACGATATTATTTAACAGACTAAGTTCTCCGGTCTGCAATACAGCGGCTTTCACACCGGCGTCGGTCACAGAACGGAAGCTGGCGGTCACTTCGGTATTACCTGTCAGGGTAAATTTGCCTTTACCTTCCGCGTCTATCGTCGCAACTGTTTCACCCACCAATACTTTATCCAAAACATATCCCGCGTCGGGCGTTACTTCAAAGTGTATCTCACCACCTGCATAAGAATTGCCGCTTTCAGCCGGTGTCTTCACCATCTGGCCGGCTTCGTTCTTAACCAGGTAATACACCTTAAGCGTTCCGCCTGCCGGACTGTTCCAGGTAAGCGTATAATTTAGTTGCTGATAGGCACCGGAAGCAATCACACCACTGGCGGCAATCTCTACACCTGCCACATCCTGAATAGGAGCGGTAAGCCCGGCAGCAATCAATTTCTGAACATCACCCTTATCTAAGGCAGGGGATGTAGTCTGCAACTTAAAGTCGGCATCCGCGTTGAATAAAGGCTTACTAACAACCAGGGTTTTATTCAATGCATAGTTTCCGTACTCATCGAGATTATCATAGATAATATTATTAAACGATTGCAACGAACCGGTCGCGTAAGTCGCGTACCTCTCTCCCCGGATACTTCCTTTTTCAATCTCTGCTTCAAAAGTAGTATTTGCCGTCAGAAAGAAAGTAGCTCCGTTAGTAATCGCTACACCGTTAGCCGTAAGCGTTTTCAGGCGATAACCGCTCTCAATAAGAGCGACTACTTTCAGTTCCGTACCGGCAGGCAGGTCGGTCGGGCTGATCAACGCTTCCGCTCCGTTATAGACCGTAAGCGTGCCGCCTTCCGCGGGCGTCACGATAGTGATCGTATAAGACGCCCCACTTTGGTAAGCACCGATATTGATCTTTGCCATCGCCGCGTAATTAAGACCGGCAATGTCATATTCCAAGGTATTCTTTGTGCGGTTTCCCTTTCCTTGGGCAGGCGAACCCGCGCCGGGGAAATAGTTGGTCTCCGAAACAAAGAATGGATCTTCATTTACTAAATTATAATTGTTCGCGAACAGTTCCTCGTTCTCGAACACATTGTCCCATACGATGCTGTTGACAACCGTCAGCCCCGCCGTAACGGCATCGCCCCGGTCGACCTGGGTCGTACCACTCTGGGCAGAAGCCATCGAGGGCAGTAGCCACGCGCTGACCAACAACAAGCAGTATATAAGACAGCTTGGTAGTTTTTTTTGTTTCATGAATTTCTATTCATTTTTTTATTTGTATTTCTTTTTATCTCTTAGGAAGACACTTTTCCCGCAAGACGTTCATAACTCCTGTCATTACTAACCTGACGGAGGAATCTCACAACCTACTTTTTGCCGTTTATACGGACAGGATACGGTCGGTTCAATGGCGACGGAGAAACTCCATTCTCCCTTTGTATATTGAGCTATGGAATAAGGACCGGACGGAACCCTATGTTGTTGTTCACGTTCGTCGGCGTGTTGTTGTTGCGATACGCCAGTGACAAGTTGCCCCCAGCATTGTTATAACTACCACCCCGATTCACCCGGTTAGAGCCCGATGACCTGTACCCTTTTCATTACATGTTGTTTCAATCCCAGTGTCTTTGCCTTATCCACAAACGCATTCAAGGGTAAGACATGTGTTTTATAGTCCGCTTCCGTCCATAGTCCGGCACGCAGCAGGCCATAATAAATTTTCGATTTCTTTATATATCGTTTTTTGCTTTGAGCTGTCAACCGCATAGTATTCCTGTACACCCGGTAGCCCAGAAAAGGCAAACCGGTAGCCGTTGTGTTCAAACAATCCGGCTTCAATTCCAACAATAACTTATCGGCAAGAAATTCCCGAAGAGACTGACCACACCGCAATAGTGCCGGCCGGTTATCTCCCCACAACACCATATCATCCATATAACGCACATAATCCTTTACCCCTAACTCTTCCTTCACGTAATGATCGGAACAGGCCAGGTAATGATTGGCAAAATACTGACTGGTCAGGTTGCCGATCGGAATACCTTTACCCGGACGTACTTCATACGAAGCAATGATTTGACGAAATAAATGCAGTAGACGGCGATCTTTAAACCGCCTCTCCAACAAACGCATCATCACCGCGTGATCTATATTGTCAAAGTATTTACGCACGTCTAATTTCAGATAATAGGCATTATGCCGATGATTCTGTTGTGCCTTAGTCAGGGCGGCATATTGCCCCTTGCCTTTGCGACAAGCATAACTGTCGGCTATTTGGTAGTTGTCTAACCAACGACCACACTGGTTCATCACCGCATGCTGAAGCACCCGCTCCGGAAAAATCGAAGCACAGATGATACGCTCTTTCGGTTCGTATACCGTAAAGTAATTATAATTACCCAATTGGTAAGTGCCCGATAAAAATGCCCATCGCAAGTCCAGCAAACAAGAATCCAGATGAGCCCGGTAACGGATCACCTCCCGCTTTCCATGGCGCCCCCGTGCCGACTTCCAGAAAGCCAGCCGCAGGTTATCCATATCAGCAATGGATTCCATTAACGATCCTTTGCGTTTCATTTGCTTGCGTTAAATAGTTCAGGTGCCACAATCTCCGGGAGATGATACAACTCCAATAAGGCCTTCCCATATTTCTCTACCTTCTTCGTACTGATGCCTTTGACCGTTTCGAGTGATTCTTCGTTCAACTCTTCCAACCCGGCTATACCGGCCAGTTCTTCATCCGTAAAAATAATATAGGCAGCCACCCCATGTTCTTTGGATAATTGCTTCCGACATTCGCGAAGATGACTGAAAATCGCAAATATCTCTGCCGACAACACCTCTTTGTAATCCACTTTTTTATGGACACCATGCGGCGGAACAGGGCTCGGGTGAGGTCCTTCGATATAACGGATACAAAAACACCAGCTTCCGCCATGATCCGATTGAATGAGTTTTTGTTCCATATCCAATACTTTATGACCACGTAAAAAGGTATTCATCTCATCCATTAACACACCCGTGTCTGAAACAGGGATATTAAACAATTTTATTTGCATTTGAAAAAAAATTTCGATCGCTTCGCGATAGTTGTATTATCGTCAGAGCCTCGTCCCTCGGCTCATCCTCTTTTTTTTAGCTCAAAACAAAATGCCAATTGAACTTAGGGAATAAGGACCGGACGGAACCCTATGTAGCTGCCCACGCTCGTCGGCGCGTTGTAGTTGCGACACGCCAGTGACAAGCCGCCCCCAGCAATGGAATAACTACCACCCCGAGACACCCGGTGAGAGCCTTTCTTATCATTGACTGGGTTGGTTAATGACTGACTGTCAGAAACCGCAGCAAGCGTATAATCCGGATAATTTCCACCCGTAGCATCATATAAATCAAAACACCATTCCCATACATTCCCACTCATATCATACAAACCAATGCCATTATTCATCTTGGTTGCTACCTCCTGCATTCCACCGGGATAACCTGCATAACAAGCAACCTCTTTCGCATCTTCACTACCGGCATAAACCATCGTGTTGATCGTTTTATCTTCATTCATACGTGCCGCATACTCCCACTGGCCTTCCGTAGGCAAAGCGCCACCGATCCACTCACAATAAGCCTTGGCACCATACCAACTGACATAAGACATCGGCCAGTTCGCATTGCCTACCTTATAGATATAATCCATGCCTGAAAGATGTAAACCATACGTACCATCCACCTGGAACAATTTATCCGTGCCTTTAGCTGCATCCACGAAAAGAACGCCTGTACCATCCACCTTCAGATCCATTGCGGCAGCAAACACAGCATATTGAGAAGTCGTAGTCTGGGTCTGGGCTATAGAAAAGCCGTCAAAATAAAGCTCCTGAGCGTCGAAACCATTAGCCGTAGACCAGGCATTATTCGCGTCAACCCAATGTTTATAATGTGTAAAAGGGCTACCACCCACATTGCCGGCAATAGCGACAGCCACCGGCGCATACGTATTGGCCGTAATCGTATTATTGATCACCTGACCTTCACCGGCAACACCGTAACCATTGTTCGCCATATTAAAGGCAACCACCGAGTTGATCAGTTTCGCATCCGCACCGTCCAAGTACACACCGCCACCCAAAGACTCTGCTCCGGTTCCTACGGTCATCGCTACGTTTCCTTTGATAATACAGTTCTGTACCGTACCGGTAACAGATACACCACCACCGTTTCCAGTGCGCACATGGCCGTTACGAACCACAACACCTTCCAACGTACCGGCAACAGAAGCTACACGATGTGCCGCGTCACCATCCAATATAGTCATCTCGGCTGCCGAAGAAGCTGCTCCCGGATAGACGCGTGTCTTTTCATCAAAAGTAACGTCATAACCACCTTTAACCGTTACACCCGTAGGAATAATTAGTTCAGCAGGTAACACATAAGTACCCACCTGAACACGTACGATACCACTTCCTGCAGCATCACTAATCTTTGTTGCCAGATTTTCACCGGCTAACACATTCACGTCTGCCGCATTTACTGCAACCAGGCCACATAATGCAGCCATCACTGTAAAAATTCTTTTTCTCATGTTTTTAAAAAATTAGTTAATAAAATTTAGTACTGTTTGATATTTTTATTGAAAAAAGTTTTCTTCGATTCTATCTGTTTTTTCGATTTTCGGTCTTTTTCATTTGTTTTCGTTTTTCCTTCATTTTTTTCTCTTTTTTAATTAATAAACGGTTATCTATTTCTTATTCAATTATTTATACACAAACGATCCGTTCTGTCACTTACCAAGAGACGGAACGGCTCATTCCGTGATCGAATGCTTTTATTTTCAAATGTTTAGATGTTTGCTTTTTCCGTTTTTTAAGACTTTGCAAATAATTCGAAAACAGTGTTTGAAAAAGAAGAATGTCTTTTTGTTAAAAATGAAGACAGAAAGAATTCATTCAGAGATAGATATAAAAGTGTGTGTTTCTACACAAAAAAAGGTCTGTGTGTAAACAAAATGTAAACAACTAAATAAGTGCGTGTTATGAAAAATGAGCTTTGCAGCGGGCAGCATATAGGCTGTCATATGAATGAATCGGAAGAACGGCCTTTGATAGAGGTTGTAAATCATAAAATAAACGATTGTTGGGAAGAGGTTATTTCTCATACGGAATTGATTTTTGTATTTGAAGGAAGCCTTTATGTATCCTTCGATTTCCACAAGAATGAGAAAGTTGGTAATGGAAAGATAGTGTTATTGCCCTCCGGTTGCCACTTCCAGGCCAAAACAAAAGAAGGAGTTTCTTTTTTGGTGATGCGCCTTCAGGAGAGCATTCGTTTTTGTGATACCTTTTCGATTGAGAATCTACTCAAAGAGGAGGTAAAAACGGATAAATTACCATCGATACCGATGCGTCCTGTCGTGCAAAAGTTTCTTTCCGGATTGATCCTTCATATGGAAGATGGTATTCATTGTCAGCAATATATGGAGCTAAAAATAAAAGAAATCTTTTTCTTGTTTCGGGCGTATTATCTAAAGAAGGAATTGGCACATTTGTTTTATCCGGTAATAGGTATAGGTGGAGAGTTTGCCGATTTTGTACTAAAAAATTATTCCCGGGTAAAGACAGTCAATGAATTTGCAACACTCTACACCTGCAGCTTGTCGAATTTCGACAAAAAGTTCAAGAAGTCATTTGGTGTTTCTGCCTACCAATGGATGACCAAAAAGAAGGTAGAACTTATCTCTCATGATATACGGACAACCAACAAAACCTGCCGGCAGATTGCAGAAGAGCGTGGCTTTCAATCCCTACCCCAGTTTACAGACTACTGCAAAAAGCATCTGGGAGCCGCTCCGAGCAAGATACGAAACAGAGTAGTACAAGAGGGAGGGAGAACGGTTAATGATTAACGGTTAGTGATTAACGATTAATTATTAGTGGTGAGTGAAAGATTATAATTTACAATTTATAATTAACAATTAGTGATTAGCACTATCTTGGCTCCTCTTCTTGGATAAGAAGAGGGGGACCGCCGGCTTGCCGGGGGTGGAGCAGTTTGATGTATTACTGTATTGAATATTAAATATATACATCCAGATAAAGTAAAAAAGAGTAAAAATTATTACAAAATAAGTATATACATTTATAAAGAAATCAAACTGCTCCACCACTGCAAGCAGCGGTCCCCCTCTTCTTATCCAAGAAGAGGAGCAGAGATAGTAGCGGTTGAGACAGTTGCTATTTGGATTATTCTCAATAAGATAACTATGTATATACAGGTCGCCTGCATATACAGGTAAAGAGGTAGTAGGGATTACCCCGAAGGGGTTACATGTGAATAACCGCGGGTTGTCAAACCCGTGGTGTACGGTCGATAGATACCGTGAGCCCTGAAAGGGGTCAATAGGTTCACCCCTTTCAGGGCTGATAGTGAGGGAGGCGTGCGACCGTGGGATTGCATCCCACGGTTATTCACATAAAACCCTTTCAGGGTTTCTTTCTATCTCGCAGTATTCTGTCTCACTGTATTCTATCTTATTGTACATTCTTTACTCTGTGTGCTCTACACTCCGTGTCCCCGTGTCCTCCGTGTTGAAAATAATATTCAATAAAAAAGCCCATCACTTTGCAGTGGGAAGCTTATAAAACAAGGACGGAGATATGAATAAAAAAAAGGAAATGCAGAACCCGGACAGGGTAGATAAACGTCTATATTTGCGACATCATAATGATGCTCAAAGCATTCGTTCCGTCTCTTGGTAAGTGACAGAATCGGCATTCTTCCCCAAGCGGTTGCACACAAAAGTACTAATTTTGTAAGGATTTCCTAATACATCTCTTGAATTTCTTAATTTGAATAGGTTTTTTAACGATTTTCGTTTGTTGAAACGAGGAGCATTTAGTGATGAATGGTTAGTGTTTAGTGATTAGTGATAAGTGATTAATGACCGGCACTATCTTGGCTCCTCTTCTTGGATAAGAAGAGGGGGACCGCCGGCGTAGCCGGGGGTGGAGCAGTTTGATTTCTTTATAAATGTATATACTTATTTTATAGGCGATTGCTTGTTTCGGATCTCTTTCACATCTTCTAATATACACTGCGGATGCTCGAATACAAACCGATTTTCATAACGTAAAACGATCAGTCCGGTAGAGGTTTTAATAAACTCTTCCCGTTGTTCGTCATACGCTTCATTACCTACGTGTACTTGGCCGTCAAGTTCTATCACTAACTTAATTTGCGGGCAATAAAAATCTACGATGTATTTACCAATACTCTGTTGCCGGTGAAAGATCAAACCCTCCTTTCTCAGTTCTTTTAATATCTTCCACAATCCTTTCTCTGCAGGTGTGGCATGATGACGCAAATAGCGACGATTCCCTTTTTGCTCTTTGCGATTCATTAACTTATTGTTTTCCTCTTTCATAGTTTGGTTTTGTTGATGTCTCACAAAGATATGATTTTTTAATAGATCAAACAGCACTATTTTGGTTCCCATTTTTTGGAGAAGAAGGAAGGGAGGGGAATTTACTTTTTTATTGCATATATATTTGATATACAATATGGTAATACATCAAACTGCTCCACCACTGCAAGCAGCGGTCCCCCTCTTCTTCGCCAAGAAGAGGAGCCAAGATAGTGCCGGTTGGCACAGTTGGTATTTAGCTTGTTTTCAGTTAGATAGCTATACATATACAGAAAACTATACACTTACAGGAAACTATGCACTTACAGATAACTATACACTTACAGGGAAAGAGGTAGTAGGGATTACCCCGGAGGGGTTACATGTGAATAACCGCGGGTTGTCAAACCCGTGGTATACAGTCGATAGATACCGTGAGCCCTGAAAGGGGTCAATAAGTTCACCCCTTTCAGGGCTGATAGTGAGGGAGGCGTGAAAGATTATAATTTACAATTTATAATTAACAATTAATTATTAGTGCCGGTTGATACAGTCGGTATTTAGATTATTCTCAATAACTATGTGTATACAGGTGATTATGTATATACAGGTAACTTGCATATACAGATAGAGGTAATAGGGATTACCTTTTCAGGGTTTCTGACAAAAAATGACAACTCATTTCAGGATAAGTCATAAGTCATTCACGTGGTGGAATAAAATTGCTGACAATTGTCGGCACTTGTGCTGATATATGTCGGCACTTGTGCTGATATATGTCGGCACTTGTGCTGACATATATCGGCAATTTATTTAGGTAGCCCCCAAGGGGGAACAGGCACTGATTGGAGAGCAGGCTGAAAAGCGGGGGCGTGGAAAAAAGATTGAATCAATTGTTCTTTTCTTTCAGGTAATCGTATATATGGCGTTGTGCCCGTATTTTTACCGGGTGATTATCCTGTTTGAAGTTGTTTTGTAAGTTTTCATCGATGAAACAAGCTTTTACATTGTCTTTCAATTGGATTTCCAGGACATTGATAATTTCTTCTTTGAGATGCGGATCCAGTATAGGGAAGGCGGTTTCGATCCGGCGGTTCAAGTTTCGCCGCATCCAATCGGCAGAGGTAAGGTATAGGTTTTCCTTTCCATCGTTATAAAAGTACCAGATACGTGCATGTTCCAAAAAGACATCCACGATACGTGTGATGCGGATATTGCGGCTATACGGTTGGTTCGGCACCAGGCAGCAGATGCCTCTGACGATCAGATCGATCTCTACCCCATTTTCACTGGCACGATAGAGTGCTTGGATCATATGTTGATCGTGCAAGCCATTCATCTTTAAGACGATTCGCCCTCTTCGTCCTTGTTTTACATGGTCGATCTCCTGCTGAATCATTCGTTCCAGTTCCGGGACCATATTGAAACGTGCCACTAATAGATAACGAAACCGGGGGCTCTGCAACTCCCCTTCCAAGACGGCAAAGACTTGGTTTATATCCTCTATAATATCTTTATGGGTGGTCAACAAAGCCATGTCCGAATAGACCTTCGCTGTTTTCTCATTGAAATTGCCGGTGCTTAAATAGGCAAAGTCACGTCGTTTGTTTCCCGCACCGGTAGGTTTGCGATGAATCACTGCCACCTTGGCATGCACCTTCAATCCGGGAATACTATAGATGATTTTGATACCTGCCTGCGTCATACGCTCTGCCGTCACCAGGTTATGTTCTTCATCAAAGCGGGCTTTTAGTTCGACAAAGACCGTCACTTTCTTTCCATTTTGCGCCGCACTGATCAGGGTATTGATCACGGCCGAGTTTTCCGCCACCCGGTATTGCGTTATCTTTATCGCCTCCACCTTGGGATCGAAAGCCGCTTCCATCAAGAAACGAATGAGATAATCAAAAGACTGATAGGGAAAATGCAACAAGACATCCCGCTTCTTGACGACCTTAAAGACCGACCCTGCCTCATCCAGATAAGGCAGACGCATAGGAGGTGGCACCTGTTGTTCCAATTCTTTCCCACGCGGGTTAGGCAGCTTGGCCAAATCCTGCAAATTCAGGTACCTCCCCCCGACGACCAGGTCGTCTGCATGAATGGCAAAGGCATCACATATGAAAGAGAGGAAGTCGTCCGGCATAGCCTGGTCGTACATGAACCGGCTCAAAGCGCCGACCTTGCGTTTCTTCACTTTCTTGCGTATATCTTCTACGATATTCTTGCCTTGCACATCTTCCAGATAGATATCCGCATCACGGGATATCTTTATGCTGTAACAACTCTCTATCTCATAACCGGGAAAGACGGTGGACAGGTTGGCACGGATCATATCATCACTAAACATGATATAGAACATTCCTTCATATACAGGCAACTCAATGAAACGGGGCACCTTCTCATGCGGGATCTTCATCAGGGCATAATGATACTCAGGTGCAGATGCCGGTTCGCTTTGTTTCTTTTTCTTTTTAATCATCCGCACCACCAGATAGAGGCGACGGTCACGGATAAAGGTGCGGATATCTCCCGCTTGTATCATCACCGGAGAAAGGAAAGGGAAAACCTCTTCGTGAAAATAATTCTGTACAAACTCTTTATGAAAAGGGTGTGGTTCACTGTCCTGATACAAACAAATATGCTGGCGGTTCAATTCGGGCAATATCTTTTCAGAAAAGATGCGGTAGTACTCCCGTTGCTGGCGGTTTACCTCCCGCGTAATGGCCATCAACGTTTCTTCGGCTTCTACAATACTTTCTTCCGCATAATTCATTTGCATGATTACCCCGCGATGTTCGGCCACCCGGATCTCATAAAACTCCTCCAGGTTAGAAGAATAGATAGACAAGAAACGAATACGTTCATAAATAGGGAGTGTATCGTCTTCCGCCTCCAATAACACACGATAGTTGAAAGAAAGCCAACTAATGTCCCGCTTAAAGTATGTATAGATGTTCTCCATGATAGTGTTCTGTTCGCAGGGTAAATATAGAGACTTTTATCTATATGCCGGATGAAAGCCCGGCTTATTTAGTTTCTATGCAAAAGTGCAAGCTATATTTACTCTTTGCTTGATATTTGACAGAAAAAACGATAAAAATCTTATAGTTTCTTTGCTTATTTCAATTATTGTCCTACATTTGCACCGTATAATAGATACAAAGACAAGAAAAATGATAAATAACATATTACATATTATCCTTGTGGTCGTCCTTCTAGTCATTAGCAGGTAAAGAGAAAGGTGTGTAAGATGTGATAGTATCCATAAAGATATTCTTAAGGCCTTTCTCCACAGAGAAAGGCTTTTTTATTTAGAAAGAGCATGAAGAATCAGTTAAGAAGTTCCTGTAATACCAACGGCCGGCGTATGGCCGGAGCCCGTTCCCTCTGGCGTGCCAACGGCATGAAAGAGGAGCAGTTTGGAAAACCCGTTATCGCCATTGTCAATTCCTTTACCCAGTTTGTTCCGGGTCATGTGCATCTGCATGAGATCGGCCAACAGGTAAAAGCGGAGATTGAAAAGCTCGGTTGCTTTGCCGCCGAATTCAATACGATTGCCATTGACGATGGGATTGCGATGGGACACGACGGCATGCTTTATTCCCTCCCTTCGCGCGATATTATTGCCGACAGCGTAGAGTATATGGTCAATGCCCACAAGGCGGATGCCATGATATGCATCAGCAACTGCGACAAGATCACGCCGGGCATGTTGATGGCAGCCATGCGTTTAAATATACCCACCGTTTTTGTATCGGGGGGACCGATGGAAGCGGGCGAACTGGACGACCGTCACCTGGATCTTATACATGTAATGGTAGAGGCTGCCGACGACAGTATCCATGACGATCGGATTGCCAAGCTCGAACGGGCCGCCTGCCCCACCTGTGGCTGTTGCTCCGGCATGTTTACAGCCAACTCTATGAACTGCCTGAACGAAGCGATCGGCCTGGCTCTTCCGGGCAACGGCACTGTGGTAGCGACACATGCCAACCGTACGCGTTTATTCGAACAAGCCGCCCGCCTTCTGGTGGAAAACGCATATAAATACTACCGGGATGGAGACGAATCTGTCTTACCGCGTTGTATAGCCACGCGTCAGGCTTTCCTGAATGCCATGACATTGGACATTGCCATGGGAGGATCGACCAATACCGTGCTTCACTTGTTAGCCATCGCCCACGAGGCGGAAGTTGACTTTTCCATGCATGACATCGACAAGCTCTCCCGCCAAACCCCGGTATTATGCAAAGTAGCTCCCAACGGGACCTACCATGTGCAGGACGTGAACCGTGCCGGAGGTATCCTGGGCATTATGCATGAATTATTGAAAGAGGGATTAGTTGACGGAAGCGTACATCGGATAGATGGAAAGACATTAGCCGAAGCTGTCAACTCCTATGGCATCACCTCTGTTCAGGTGAGTCAAGAGGCTATTGATTTATATAAAAGTGCACCGGCACATCGTTTCAACCTCGTGCTCGGATCGCAGGAGACATATTATAAAGAATTGGATACCGACCGTACAAACGGTTGTATCCGGGACATAAAACATGCTTATGTAAAAGACGGAGGACTGGCCGTGCTCTATGGAAACATTGCCGAAGCAGGATGTGTAGTCAAAACGGCCGGGGTGGACGAAGCGATCTTCCGTTTCTCCGGTCCCGCCAAAGTGTTTGACTCCCAAGACGCTGCCTGCGAAGGCATCCTCGGTGGCAAAGTCGTTTCCGGCGACGTGGTGGTCATCACCTACGAAGGGCCGAAAGGAGGGCCGGGTATGCAAGAGATGTTATACCCCACTTCGTATATCAAGAGTAAACATCTGGGAAAAGAATGCGCCCTCATCACCGACGGACGTTTTAGCGGAGGCACATCCGGCCTGTCTATCGGCCACATCTCTCCCGAAGCCGCCGCCGGAGGAGCTATCGGTTTAGTCAAGGAAGGGGATATAATAGAAATCAACATACCCGAACGTAGTATACAGGTGAAAGTCAGCGATGCCGTCTTGGCGGAACGCAGAAAAGCAGAGTTGGCTCGCGGCATAAATGCCTTTACCCCTCCTGTGCGGCAACGCATGGTGTCGAAGGCCTTAAAGGCTTACGCACAGATGGTCGCGTCGGCTGATAAGGGGGCGGTGAGGATAATTGACAATTGACAGTTGACAATTGACAATTAAATGTATCAGACTATTAAAAAAGGAATTATCACATGCAAAAAAATAAAACAGACAAAGAGAATAACGAAGAATTGTCAATTGTCAATTGTCAATTGTCAATTCCCGGAAATACGCGTATTTCCGGGTCGGAGGCTTTACTGAAAGCATTGATAGCAGAAGGGGTAGATACCATCTTTGGGTATCCGGGCGGACAGGCCATACCTATCTTTGACAGTTTGTATGACTATCGCGATCAACTAAAGCTCGTACTGGTTCGCCACGAACAGGGGGCTACCCATGCGGCACAAGGTTATGCCCGTGTGTCGGGCAAGGTAGGGGTCAATATTGTGACTTCGGGTCCGGGTGCCACCAATACGATCACCGGCATTGCCGATGCGATGATGGACAGTACGCCTGTGGTGATAATCACCGGACAAGTTCCTTCTTCTCTGTTGGGGACAGATGCATTCCAGGAGATAGATGTCATCGGCATCACCCAGCCTATCACCAAATGGGCTTATCAGGTCCGCAAACCGGAAGAGATAGCCTGGGCCATATCCCGTGCCTTTTATATCGCATCGACCGGGCGACCGGGACCGGTGGTGATCGACCTGGCCAAAGATGCACAGGTGGGGTTGGTAGACTACATATACGAAAAAGTGGATTATATCCGCAGCTACCAGCCGGTTCCCGACATCGACAAGGAACAGATACGCATAGCCGCTGAGTTAATCAATAAAGCGAAAAAACCTTTGGCACTCATCGGCCAGGGAGTTATCTTAAGCCATGCCGAGGAAGAATTGAAAATATTCCTTGAGAAAGCAGATATACCTGCCGGCATGACCGCCTTAGGGTTATCCGCCCTGCCCAGTGATTATCCGCTGAACAAAGGCATGTTGGGTATGCATGGCAATGTGGGACCCAACCGGAAAACCAATGAATGTGATGTATTGATCGCTATCGGCATGCGTTTTGATGATCGCGTGACCGGTAATCTGGACACCTATGCCAAACAAGCGCAAATCATACATTTCGACATTGACAATAGCGAAATCGGCAAAAACGTAAAAGTAGCCGTTCCCGTCTGGGGAGATGCCAAAGAGACCTTAGCGGCTGTCACTGCATACATCCAGCCTGCCAAACATAAGCAATGGATCGCATCGTTTGAAACAGATGAGCAAGAGGAATACACGAAAGTCATTCAAAAGGAACTTACCCCCCTGAGCGGTCCTTTGAAAATGGGTGAAGTGGTTCGTAAAGTATCCGAAGCCACTCAAAACGATGCCGTACTGGTCACCGATGTGGGACAGAATCAAATGATGGGAATCCGTTATTTCAAATACAAACGTACGCGCAGTGTGGTGACCTCCGGTGGACTGGGCACCATGGGATTTGGTATACCGGCAGCCATAGGTGCTCAACTGGGCGCACCGGAGCGAACGGTCTGCCTGTTTATGGGGGACGGAGGTTTACAGATGACCTTGCAGGAGTTCGGTACGATCATGCAGGAAAAGCTGCCTATCAAAATGATTGTACTGAATAACAACTTCCTGGGTATGGTACGCCAATGGCAGGAGCTCTTTTTCAAAGAACGTTACTCGGGCACCATCCTGATGAATCCCGATTTCGGCACCCTAGCCAAAGCCTATGGTATGGGCAGTCGTACGGTAGAAAAAAGGGAAGAGTTGGGCGATGCTATCAAAGAGATGCTGGAATATGACGGAACCTATCTTTTGGTAGCCAATGTCGAGTCTCACGGAATGGTATATCCGATGATACCTGCCGGGGCATGCATCACGCACATTATTATGGGAGAATGAGGCACAAAGGAGGAATTAAATCGGAGAAGGCTTAAGCATGCAAAAGCAAGGAATTATGGATAAGAAATTATATACAGTTATTATCTTTTCAGAGAATACGGTGGGTTTGTTGAATCAAATCACCATTATTTTTACGCGCAGGCAGTTGAATATTGAGACACTATCTGTTTCTCCCTCCGCGATAAAAGGGGTTCATAAGTTTACCATTACGACCTTTGCCGATGAAGATATGATGGATAAGGTGGTCAAGCAAATTGACAAACGGGTGGATATTCTCAAAGCCTATTACAATACGGACGAAGATCTGATACATCAGGAGATTGCTCTTTATAAACTGAGTACGGATCTGTTTCTGAAGATGAAAGGCGTGGAAGACCTGATCCGTAAATACAATGTACGTGTACTGGACATAAACGAAGACATCGTCGTTCTGGAGAAAAGCGGGCATTATGCAGAAACCCAGGCACTCTTCAAAGAGTTGAGTGAGACAATCGGGGTCTTGCAGTTTATCCGCTCCGGACGTATCGCTATCACCAAAAGTAAGGTGGAACGTTTAAGCGACATGCTTTCTACCATGGAAAAGAAATTAATGGAAAACAATTAACAAGAAGTTATCATGCGCGATAAGATCGGAGAATTTCATTTTACAACAGAAGAATATCTATTGGACTTCCGCGGACGGGTGACCATTCCTATGATAGGCAACTACCTATTGCACGCAGCATCCAATCACGCATCCATACGTGGTTTCGGATTCAATGATATGAATCAAAAGCATACGGCCTGGGTACTTTCCCGTCTGGCCATTGAGATGTATGCATACCCCAGCATGTCGGAACCCATTACCTTGTATACCTGGATCGATGAAGTAGGCCGCCTGTTTACCAGCCGTTGCTTTGAGTTAGTAAACGGAGAAGGGAAAAGCGTAGGCTTCGCTCGCTCCATCTGGGCTGCCATTGATATGGAGACACGACGTCCGACACCCTTGGATGCGGAAAGACTGAATATATATGTAACCGATCGCCCCTGCCCCATCGAACGACCGGGTAAAATTCCACCGGTGGAAGACCAGGGCGAAGGGGTAGCTTATCAGGTAAAATACAGTGACCTGGATGTAAACGGACATTTCAACAGCATCAAATACATGGAACACCTCCTGGATTTGTTCGATCTGACACTTTTCAAAGAAAAAGAAATCAGTCGTTTTGAAATAGCCTACCAGGCAGAAGGCAGATACGGTATGCCATTGACTTTACATAAAGGAGAAGCGATAGATAACACATACAATCTGGCGATCTGCCATGAAGGCAAAGCAATTTGCCGCGCGGCAGCAACCTGGAGATAAATAAGAATTAGTTTTATTCATTTAAAAGATAGAAAAGAAAATGGCAGTAATGAATTTTGGCGGGGTAGAAGAAAATGTAGTTACCCGCGATGAATTTCCATTGGAAAAGGCAAGAGAAGTATTGAAAAACGAAGTGATCGCAATCATCGGTTACGGTGTACAAGGTCCCGGACAAAGCCTTAACTTGCGTGATAATGGTTTCAATGTGATAGTAGGCCAACGCAAAGGGGGCAAAACATGGGAAAAAGCCATCGCAGACGGCTGGGTACCCGGTGAGACACTCTTCGAGATAGAAGAAGCCTGCCAACGGGGAACAATCATTCAGTATCTTCTTTCCGATGCGGCTCAGATCGAAGTTTGGCCACGTATCAAAGCATACCTGACACCAGGTAAAGCGTTGTATTTCTCTCATGGATTCGGCATCACGTATAAAGAAAGAACAAATATCATTCCTCCGGCGGATGTGGATGTGATCCTGGTAGCGCCTAAAGGTTCGGGCACCAGCTTACGTCGTATGTTCCTGGAAGGAAGAGGATTGAACTCCAGCTATGCCATCTTCCAGGACGCTACCGGAAGAGCCTTCGAACGGGTAGTCGCATTAGGCATAGGCGTTGGCTCCGGTTATTTGTTTGAAACGACATTCAAGAAAGAGGTATACTCCGACTTAACAGGAGAACGTGGCACACTTATGGGAGCTATTCAGGGACTGTTATTGGCCCAATACGAGGTATTGCGCGAAAATGGACACGAACCTTCTGAAGCCTTCAACGAGACAGTGGAAGAATTGACGCAATCATTGATGCCACTATTCGCAGAAAATGGTATGGACTGGATGTATGCCAACTGTTCAACAACAGCCCAGCGCGGTGCATTGGACTGGATGGGTCCCTTCCATGATGCCACGAAACCGGTATTCCAAAAATTGTATAGTGAAGTGGCAAACGGCAACGAAGCCCAACGTTCTATCGATACCAACAGCAAGCCCAACTACCGGGAAGGATTGGAAGAAGAACTGAAAGCCCTGCGCGAAAGCGAAATGTGGCGTACCGGAGCTGTTGTTCGCAAACTACGCCCCGAAAACAATTAAAAAGATAGTATGCTGAAAGAATAAAAGAGGTTGTCCCCAAAGAAAAATCGAATACGGGACAACCTCTTTTTTGAGTACTTGTCAGAGATGGCGATAAAAGAAGTCCGGGGAAGTAAGAAAATTGATTTTAATCAAATTCAGAACAGCATTCTATTGTATGGAAAAGAGGAAATCTTATATTTGTATACATAAGAGAGAGAGAATGCTAAAACAAGAGAGCAAAAAACAATGGTGTAAATTCTTATCCGGGGATGAGAAGGCTTATACCTGGATATATAAAACATTTATCCAGGACCTCTATCGTTATGGCTTGCGATTCACCGTGGATACAGAGCTTGTCAAAGACTGTATACAGGAAGTTTTTACTTCTATCTACAAAAACCGGCAGCGTCTTTCTACTCCCGAAAATGTGAAAGTATATCTCTTTGTTTCTATGAAAAACAGTATACTTCGCCTACTTCAAAAAGAAATATCGTATAATCAATTGGAATCCGATATTGTTTCTTTTTCCCTGGAACCGACCGTAGAAGATCAGTTTATCGCATATGAAGAATATAATCTGCGACAAGAATATGTAAAAGAGATGTTATCCCTGCTCTCTTCCCGTCAACAGGAAATCATTTATTACCGCTATATCCAGGAAATGAGTTTCGATGAGATTTGTCTCCTGATGAACCTGAACTATCAATCTGCCCAAAACCTGATCCAACGTTCCTTGAAAAAGTTACGGGACGCGTATGGTACGATTCCATACAGCTTCTTCTTTTTACTCTCTCTTCTGGGAGGAAATATAAAGTCTATTTAAATAATATTCTCCGGCTTTTCCTGTAATACGCTCTGATTTTGTATGCACGGGCATTCCATTTTTACAGGAAAATTCTATTGCCGATGGGCTTCGTCAATATTGACGATGGGCATCAGCAATATTAACGAACATGTTCAACAATATTGCCGATGCCCATCGGCAATAGAATATCCCCTCTCCAAAAGCAACAAAAAGGAGCGCAAACAGCCTTAAGGGGAATGAAAAAGTAGGCGAAAATTTCTACAACTTTCCGGATCGTTTCCTGTTTTATAAAATAATGTATAAAACTGAGTATAAAATAAAAATTTATGTCTCCTTATAATCAAACAGGGATAAATGGATAAAAAAGAATTAGATAAAAAACAAAACGCTCTTCTCACTTATATCAAAGAAGGGCAGGCGAAGGAAAGGCTCTCCTCAACGGAAGAAAGGATTCTTTGGGATCATATACAAAGGGAAAACAGGAAGTATGACAAAAAAAGAAAACTTTACCTCTTTTCGCTGAGCATAAGTGTAGCGGCCTGTCTCGTTTTATTATGGCTAATCGGATGGGATAAGATGCAACCGGAAGAACCGGCTGTGGATTATTTGTCTATCCTCCAATCGACCGAACAAGAACACCTCGACTCTGATCAGATTCAACTGGTACTTTCGGACAATCAAAAGTTAGCCATTCAGGGAAAAGAAAGCACAATTAACTATCAGCCGGATGGCGAAATACAGGTAAATGAAGAGATTCTCTCGGTAAAAAAAGAGGAACAGCCCGACAAACAACAGGAAGAGGTCAAAGAACAAACCTTTAACCAATTGATTGTGCCTATAGGCAAACGTTCTTTTCTGACCTTAACCGATGGAACAAAGATATGGGTAAATTCCGGTTCCCGGGTGATTTATCCGACTCACTTTAAAGAGAACAAACGCGAGATATTTGTAGAAGGGGAAGTCTTTCTGGATGTAACACATAACGAGACACCTTTTATTGTAAAAACAAGTCAATTGGATGTCACAGTGTTAGGCACAGAGTTTAATATCTCCGCCTGCGCGGATGATCCATCCGTCGACGTGGTCTTGGTGCATGGTGAAGTGGCCGTGAAAACACAGATGGACGAAAAGAGTCTTTTGTCTCCCAATCAACTTTTCAGTTATGACAAGAGTGCACAAAAGAGCCGGATCGACGAGGTGAATGTTGCAGATTATGTAGCCTGGAAAGATGGATATTATCAGTTTCGCAGTCAAACCATCGATATTGTACTCAAAAGGATTTCCCGGTATTACGGTTTGAAATTGGACTGGAACGAAGAAGTAGGTAAGTTAAGATGTAGCGGAAAACTGGATTTGAAAGAGAATCCGATAGATGTATTAAATGCTTTATCCAAAGCAGCGCCCATAGAAATCAATACAGAGAATGAGATTATTCAGATAAAAGTTAAACTCTAAAAAACAAGACACATATGGATCCTTAGTAAAGAAAGGGTCGGATAATACTACCCATATTACCCGAACCCTCAGAATCAAATTAGTATAAATCGCATTACTAACTTAAATACATTTACAAACATATGAAAAATAACACAATGTTTAGTCACAAAAAAACTAAACAAATGAGATTATTACGTATCATGAAAGCTACCTTTCTATGTATGTTCTTGAGTATCGGAGTCGCTTTCTCCGCCAAGACATATTCGCAAGAAACCTTTTTCACTGTAAAGTCAACAGATGCAACAGTAAAAGATGTAATTAGTCAGATAGAAGAAGCCAGTGAATACATTTTCTTTTATCTGGACAACTCCCTCGACCTGAATCGGAAAGTATCCGTGAAAGCAGAGAATGAACAGGTAAATGTGATATTAGACCAACTGTTTGAAGGCACTTCAAACCAGTACTATATTTCAGACCGGCAAATTATTATCTCTAAGGAGAAATCTTCTCAGTCCGCTGCTCCTCAGCAACAGACAAAAAATATTACCGGTACTGTGAAAGACGCTTACGGACCTGTTGTCGGTGCCAATATCGCTGTCAAAGGAACCACCTTGGGTGCAATTACAGATATTGATGGCAACTTTGTCCTGAGTAATATTCCGGAAAAGGCTATTCTCGTAGTTTCTTACATCGGTATGCAAACACAGGAAATAAATACCGCAAACCAAAATACGTTTCATATCACCCTGGTCGAAGACTCTTCGGTTTTGGATGAAGTCGTAGTCGTAGGATACGGTGTGCAGAAAAAAGCCAATGTCACCGGTTCGGTAGCTACCCTGAAAGCGGAAGCGATTGAATCACGCTCGGTTTCAAGTATTTCTGCTGCGTTGGCCGGTCAAATACCGGGGGTAACAGCAATCCAGTCATCCGGTGCACCGGGTAGTCAGTCGGCTGATATTACGATCCGTGGTAAGAACTCTATCAATGCAGCCAGTCCGTTGATTATCGTAGATGGAGTACCGGGTAGCATGAATACGATAGACCCGCAGGATATTGAGACCTTAACCGTATTGAAAGATGCTGCGTCTTCTGCTATCTATGGGGTACAGGCTGCCAATGGGGTTATCCTTATTACAACCAAGAAAGGGAAAAAAGGAGAAAGAGCACGTATCAATTATTCCGGATCCGTGGCTTTTGCCAAACCTACCACGCTGTTGGACTTCTTAGGAGCTGCCGACTATGCGATGTTATATAACGAAGCGGTACAGAATGAAAATCCGAATGCGATTTTACCTTATTCACCGGAAGACATCGAGAAATACAGAAACGGCACACTGCCCGATACCGATTGGTACAAAGAGACATTCCAATCGACTGCGATTGAAACCTATCATAACCTATCCATTAACGGAGGAACGGAGAAGACCAACTACAACGCTTCTATCGGTTATACGCGTCAGAATGGTTTCATCGACACAAACAATTATGAACGTTTCAACGGACGTGCCAATGTAGAAAGTGAAATAAACAAATGGCTTTCTGCCGGAGTCAATTTCTCCGGTTACAGAGGAACGAAAAATGACGGATGGGATAGTTATGCTTCTCTGCGTCAATATGTAAATAGAATAAGCCCTACCAGTCCAGTATATAACGAAGATGGCAGTTTCCACTACAATGGTTTGGCCAATCCGGTGGCACATACAGAGAACACAGGTTTCCAACGTCAGGTGGATCAACAAATAAATGCAACAGTACATGCTACCGTTCATATATTGCCTGAGTTGAGTGTAAAAGGACTTTTCTCTGTTCGTAACGACACACGAAACAATGATGGTTTCAAAAAGTTGTTGGAATATGGAAATGGAAAGAATAGTTATACTTCCGGCTTAAGAGAAGGTTATGACAAATACTACAACTGGAACTGGTATACCACACAGGTATTAGCTAATTACAATAAGACTTTCCAAAAACATGACATCGGTCTTATGGCTGGTTTCGAGCAACAGGAATATATCTATAAATATACGGAAGCCACACGAAAAGGAGGCGGTAACAATGAATTAACCGAGTCTCTCAACACATTGGATAAATCATCCCAGACCAATAATGACGGAGGTTATGAAATCGGTCGTCGTTCTTATTTCGGACGATTCCAATATGCTTTTGACAATAAGTATTTATTCGAAGCCAATTTACGTACGGATGCATCTTCTCGTTTCCCGAAAGACAATCGCTGGGGTGTATTCCCTGCCTTCTCTGCCGGTTGGCGTATTACGGAAGAAAGTTTTGTCAAAGAGTCTGATATGAGCTGGTTAAGCAACCTGAAATTACGTTTGGGTTGGGGACGTACCGGGAATGAGGAGTTAAAGTCTTCGGACATCTATCCGGCTATACCTACGTATGCTTATGGAAGTTATATGTTGGGCAATTCGCTGTATTCTACAGCCTATGAATCCCGTTATGTGAATAACCAACTGCAATGGGCTACCGTAACGAATTACGAAGCTGCATTAGAGGCTGGTTTCTTGAATAATAAACTGGGATTTGAATTATCTGTTTATAAAAAGAAAACGAATGATATGCTTTTGTATCTGCCGGTACAAGGTGTATTAGGGATGAGTGCTCCGGCTCAGAATGCAGGGAGTGTGGAAAATACAGGTTTCGACTTGAACTTATTCCATAACAACACTATCAATAAAGACTTTAGCTATGCTGTCAATCTGAATATCGCTTATGTGAAGAACCGGATTACAGATATGAAAGGAACAGACGGTCCTAATCCGGACAATGATATTTATTGGTACCTGGAAGGATATCCGATCGGTTCATTCTATGGATATGAAGCCATTGGTTATTTCAATACGGAAGAAGAACTGGCTTCAGAAGCTAAACGTACCGGCACAGAGAAGTTGGGTGATCTTAAGTTCCGCGACTTGGATGGAAATGGAAAAATCAACGGTAGTGATCGTAAAGTGATCGGACAGAACTTCCCTTCCTGGACTACCGGTTTGAATATTTCTGCCTTCTATAAAGATTTCGACTTCTCCATGTTCTGGCAAGGTGCATTTGATGTAGATGGTTATTATACAGGTGAGTCGGCTTATGCCTTCTTCAATAGCGGTAAAGTCCTGAAACGCCACTTGGATCGTTGGACACCCACCAATCATAATGCTTCGTATCCACGTATAACCAAAGATTCGCAGACCAATTATGTAACGAACTCTTTCTGGTTACAGGATGCTTCGTATCTGCGTTTGAAAAATATTTCGATAGGATATAATATCCCTCGATCTATATTAAGTAATGTAGGAATTGAAAAGGTGAAAGTATATGTTGCCGGTGAAAACCTGATTACGATCACCGACCTGGATGGTATTGATCCGGAAGCTCCTGCTTCAAACAGAGGTGCCTATTATGGAAACTTGAAAAAAATATCATTGGGATTAAAAGTAACATTCTAAATTGGGAGGAAAGAAAATGAAAAAGATTAGTATATATACAATTATTCTTACAGCGTTACTTGGATTCAGCTCATGTAGCGATTTCCTGGATCGTTATCCGCAGACGGAATTGTCGGATGGTAGTTTCTGGAAAACACCGACGGATGCCGAAATGTTTGTCGCCGACATATATAATGTCTTACCGGGCAGATGGAATGGTGATATCGATGGCGATATCAATTCGGACAATGCAGTACATGGTATTAAATGGGCTGCGGGGAATGTATCGAAAGGTATTTACGACGCAGCCGATATGGGTTGGAGTGATGAGTACAAAAAGATCCGCGCCTGTAATATCCTGTTGGAAAAGATCGATATGATAGAAAATTATGCGCAGGCAGACAAAGAAGCGACAATAGGTGAAGCTCGCTTTTTCAGAGCGTATATTTATTTCACGCTGATCCGTAAGTTCGGCGATGTGCCTTATATCGACGGAAGTCTCTCTTTGAGTGAGATGGATGATATAACCCGTACATCCAAAGATGTGATTTATGGAAAGGTAATGGAGGATTTCGATTATGCAATCAGTAAGTTGCCGGAACAATGGCCTTCTGCTAAATACGGTCGTATCACCAAAGGGGCTGCACAGGCGATGAAAGCAAGAGCAGCACTTTATTTCTCAGACTGGCAAGCAGCCGCTCAGGCTTCTAAAGCAGTCATTGATGGCGGCAAATACGAACTCTTTGACGCAGAAGGTACCGGACGTTATGAAGAATTGTTCTGGGAAGTACAAGAGGCTTGCAGCGAAGCTATCCTTGTGCGTCAGTTCAAAGCACCGGATCATACGCATTACATCATTGGATGGGAATGTTTCCCCACAAAAGGATGGGGAGGAATCAACCCGACGCAGAGTCTGGTGGATGCTTTTGAATGTACGGATGGAGCGCCTATTAATAGTTCTCCTTTATATAAAGAAAACAATCCGTTTGCCAACCGCGACCCTCGTCTGGAAGTGAACGTATTGCATGATGGAGAAGAGATGTATGGAGTAACAATCAAAGTAGCTCCTTTGAAATCCAGTGGTACCACAGGTATTGCTCAACATGGTGATGCGACTGCTACGGGATATTACCAACAAAAATGGTTGGATCCGAGTATCGATCCTCAATCGGATGGTTGGGATATGGGTAAAGACTGGCATGTGATTCGTTTTGCTGAAGTATTATTGACTTATGCCGAAGCACAGAATGAGCTTAATCCGTTAGACGATTCTGCTTTGGAAGCGGTAAACCGGGTACGTAGAAGAGTAAGTATGCCTGAGTTACAAAAGACCAACGCCTCTTTACCGACCTATTGTGGTACGCAGGATGCTTTGCGTCAACGTATCAGAAACGAATGGCGTGTGGAATTTGCCCTGGAAGGCAGTATGCGTCAATGGGATATTCGTCGTTGGGGTATTGCTAATGAAGTCTTGAATGCTCCTTTCCTTGGATTAAAATATAAATTAGTTGACTCACTGGACGCCCTACCGCAAGATGGAGGTAAAATATGCATCTTGTATGAAGGAGAGAATATCAAATTGGCCGGAAGTCGATACGCAGAACATAATTATCTCTATCCGATTCCACAGACAGAAAGAGACTTGAATCCTAAGTTAACACAGAATCCGGGCTATTAACCGGAGGTTAATATAGATCTTAAATACGTAGAACTCAAGTTAGAGTGAAGACTATCATTTAGTCTTCACTCTATTTATAAATATGCAACGAAAAGCCACCTCATTTTAGATATGTTTATACGGAGACGATGAAATATATACATTGGATATTCTTTATACTGATGACCAGTATATTTGCAGGTCTGTTTATGGATGTTTTATCCCATATCCCCCTGTACCACGAGCAACACCATTTATTTCTTTTCAGTAAAGAGTATCTGGCAAAGTATCTCGACACAGGGGATCTATTAACTTATCTGACTAATTTCTGTATCCAGTTTTTCTATATCCCCTATGCAGGCAGTATTTTCTTTGCTCTCTTGTTATCCCTGCCTTATCTATTAAATGTCTTTATTTGTCGCCACATAACCAAACGCACAGATTATTTACAACTAAGCCTTTTACCATCCCTTTACTTACTCATACAATATGAATCAATTGATTATCCTGTCCGCCATGTGGTCGGACTGCTCTTTTGTCTTTGGATCTATTTCTTCCTCTCTTTCCTGAAGGGCAAACAAAAATACATTGTCTTCCTCCCGGCCTTTTTACTACTTGGATACGGGCTGGGCTGGACATATCCACTCCTTTCTTTTCTAGGGGTATTGGTACCTTCTTTATCCGCCTTTCTCTTTCCTGAAATTCAGAGGAAGAAATACCTGTTTATCGGTACTCTTCTCATGGGGACTGTTTACCTGACAGGGACTTTTTATTTTTTCGTACACACCTATAATATGCGCGAACATCTTCTTCTGCAGGCAGATAAAGAGGTCAAAAACCAACACTGGGAAAAGGTGATGGCCTATTGCAAAAGATACAGAGGCGAAAATCAATTAGTCTCCTATTTCTATAATATGGCGCTTCAACATAGTGGCAGAATGGCCTACGATCTGTTCCTTACGCCGCAACGCATGGGCGTGCAAGGTCTTTATTTGCCCTGGAAAAGCGACAGCCGCCAAAGTGAATACGGGCATTATATCTACGAACAACTGGGCTATCTCAATGAAGCACATCGTTGGGCGTTTGAAGCCCTGGTAGTGACCGGAGAAACGGCTCCGATCCTGGATAATCTGATCCGTTACAATATCGCGAATGGACGACCAGCCGTTGCCATGCGTTTTGTCCGGGTATTGGAACAATCTCTCTTTTACCGGAAAAAGGCGCAGGAATACGAAAAGATCATACAGGAGAAAGGTTCGATTGAACTGAAAGCCTTACCGCATGATGAAAAAGAAAAAATCCGTTTTGCCAATGTATTGAATATAGGACCGGAGTTAACCTATATATGCGACCGGGACTCTTCCAATCAAATGGCTTTTGAATATTTGATGAGTCACCTACTGCTCAGCAATAAGATCCCGCGTTTTGTTGAAAATCTAAACCGGATACAGGCCTTTTCATACACCCCGTTTCCGCCTATATACGAAGAAGCCTTATTGACATACAGACTGGAGGTAGGAGAAGAAATATGCAATCAGTTACCTTTTTCCATCAGCCAAGAGACGGAACGACGTTTTCAACAGTATCATTCGTTGTATCAAAAGGGGCAACAGGAAGAATTGAAAAGACAATTTGCAAATACCTATTGGTATTATTTGCATTTTATAAGTCCTTACGGAAATAAAATCAGCACGAATTAACACGATGAAAAACAGGATATATAGTCCCTTTTACGGATGCATATTATGCATTCTCTGCATAGTGAGTAGCTGTTCACCTTCCGGTATAGAAAGAAGTAGGAAGGTCGATCTTGCCCCTCTTATCTTTCCGGATTATTCCGATGTTATCTTTCCATCCAACATCGCTGCTCCGAACTTTCATATACAAGAGAAAGCAGATCAATATTATGTAGAAATAGGAGCTGAAGAGACTGTCTTCTTCCAGAAGAAAACCAGTCGACCGTCCATTGTCATTCCCCTATCTTCCTGGAAAAAGTTAATAAACGAAAGAGTCGGCAAAGATTTTTTCATTCGGATCTACGGACAAAAAAAAGGAGAATGGATACGGTATAAAGATATCCGCAATGAGGTATCGAATATCCCCATAGACCCTTACCTGGTATATCGCCTATTGTATCCAGGGTATGAGTTATGGAATCAGATGGGTATCTATCAGCGCGACCTGACTTCGTATCAAACGAAAGCGGTGATAGAAAACAAATCGGTCGCAAAAGGTTGTGTGAATTGTCATACATTTGCCGCCAACTCTCCCTCTACCATGATGTTTCATATCCGGGGAAAAATGGGAGGCACCCTGATTCATCAAGAAGGAAATACGCGTAAGGTAGAGATCAAAGACCTGAACGGAGTAAATACCGGCACCTACTCCTCCTGGCATCCGGGAGGTCGATATATAACCCTTTCTTCCAATAATGTCAACCAATATTTTCATTCCACCGGTCCGAAAGCGATCGAAGTATCAGACGCTGACTCCGATCTGATATTCTTTGATACCCAAACAAATGAGGTCTTTACCGATTCTGCCTTTTATGGGCCGCAAGGGATGGAGACTTTCCCTACCTGGAGTCCGGATGGAAAAACGCTTTATTACTGTCGGGCAAATGCGATAGAGCATACAACTGCAATGGATTCTATTCATTATGACTTATACCGTATATCCTTTCAGGCGGAGAACAGAAGCTTCGGTATGCCGGAATCTGTGTATACTGCCTCCCTAGAGGGAAAAAGCATTTCGCATCCGCGTATATCTCCGAACGGTAGATACCTTATGTTCTGTCGTTTCAATTACGGGACCTTCTCTATCTGGCACCCGGAAAGCCAACTTTGCCTCCTTGATTTGGACAAAGGGGATATACGGGAATTGGACGAGGTCAATAGTGAAGATGTGGACAGTTATCACTCCTGGTCATCAACAGGCGATTGGTTTGTCTTTAGCAGCAAACGCTACGACGGTTTGTGGGCCCATCCGTACATCTCCTTTTTTGATACCTCTACCGGAGTGGCAAGCAAACCTTTTTTAGTGCCACAGAAAGATCCTTCTTTTTATATGGTTTTCACAAAGACATTTAACCTGCCGGAATTGATTACAGCTCCTATAAGCTATTAACTCCCGGATTCTTGCGACGGGCTTCGGAAAGATGAAACTTCTTTTTTATTCGACCTCAATTGTATGCGTAGCTGTGTACACAGTTCCATTTTTGCCCAATCCTTCCACTGTAATAAGGAATGTGCCCGAAACATCAGAGGTATAAAAAGGCAATGTCAGTTCTTTCTTTCCTTCGCTTTGCAGGGAAGGTTCCCAAAGCAGGGTATGGCGGAAGTCCGGCATACGATCGGATATCTCCTGTTGATCGTATGCAGGCGCATAGAAATAACGATAGGCCTGGGTGCCATCGTAATCGAATATCTGAGTAGAAGAATCAAAGGTTATATTCGGATAATTATTGTTGTAAGACCAAAAAGAAATTATCCCGTCATAGATCTGTCCGCCAAAGAAATAACGTCCCAGATACAAATCAATCTTACGCACAAGCAAAGGATTATAGTCTATCATTAACTGATGGTTCATCACCGGTATATTATCAAACAAAACCAATGGCTGCCCGGTCGCATAGCCATCCATCTTTTCCGTGAGGAGTGAGAACCTCTTCTTGTCTCCCGTTTTGCGTATGCGTGCAGCCAGGATATATTCTATAAATATTTCTTCCATATAATGGAAACGGGTATACTCATCGAGCAGATATTCCCTGTAAGGTTTATAATTGAAATAAGGAGGCAGTGTTTTCACTTTGCTCAACGAGTCGGCAGTATAAGCTTCTGTGATTTGTACACCAAGTGCTCTCTCTTCCAGATAATCATGCCAATGACTACTTATCTTCAATGGGGACTGCTCTTTTTTCGTGTGAATGGCAAAAGGGGAAAATAGATCAATCTGATAATTTCCTTCCGAAGAGGGAGGAACTACGGCTACAGCCTCTTTCTTTCCAGCTATCTGATGGGTATAAAAAGATATTTTACCTTCCTTATTGATTTGTCCGCCATACACCTGAATGTCTTTACCGGGAAAAGAGAGCAATGTTGGTACTGTAACATCCTTCACTTGTTCTCCTGTTTCCACACCTATCAAACGCCCTTCAATCACCGCCCCTTCATATTCCGGCAGGAAGTCATCTCTCAACATCTTCTGAGGGATATCAGAAAGAGAAGCTTTCCAGTTTGTCAGGGTAGCCGATGATTTAAACAAAGGATCCAAACCGGCTATCGAGACGACCATAGACAAATCATCTATGGGCAATCCGGTGATCTTCAGTTCACCCCTTTCGCGTTTCCCATACGATGAGCGGTTGGTCGACAAGAACTCGCTGGAGATAATTCGATTGTCTTTTCTCTCCATATCTTCCTTCTCTGTCTCTGCTATTGTATCTTCATCCTTGAGGTAGGGGTTGATAATGCCTATTTCTTTCTCAAAGAAAACCTCTTCCCCTTCGTTTTGCATATGCCGGGTATAGGCGACCAACCTGTAATAACCGGTAGGCAACATAGGAGAAAGTTCCATCCATCCGGCGGCGACTCCCTTCCGGATATCGAGTTTCACCTGGTTCTCGGCCAATGAGTCAGCGATCAGTTCCACATATCCGATTTTACTGAAATCCTGCAACCGACCTTCTGTATCTGTCGTAAACATCTTCATCCACAACAGTTCGCCGGCCATATATAATTGTTTGTCTGTCTGCAGGTAAATACGTTCACGCAATTCCGCTTGTAAAGAGACAATAGATAACACAAATACGAAAAGGATACTATATTTTCTCATCCTATTACTTTTTTAATAATGATCATTCGGCCAAAAGGCGGGACGTTTTTTAGAAGCTCCCCCTATAGTTGTACAATCCACACAGCGAAAGGGAGCATATGTAATACGTCCCCTCGGTTCTACCTCCTTGATACCATACCCTTTATAATAAGCATCAGCCATAGAGGTTAATTTTTCATCTGCAGGTATATCACAATTCTCATGAGGAATCATACCATAAGCATCTGTCGCACTGATATACAACCGTTTGCGCGTTTCCCTTACGACAGAGAAATAACCAATAACGGGTTCTGAGGAGTTAGACAGATTGCGGATATTACCTTCCATTTCTGTTGGCTGAGGAGCAAATATACTACCTGCTTCATCGATGTTCTTCTGCAGGTTACGGAAATAGTTATACGCTTCATCCGAGAGAGCGTACTGTTTGACCAGAATAGAATACAAACTACTTAGATGATAGTCTCCGTATTTGATGGTATGCAATACTTTATCTTTGATAACGGCTTGAGACAAACGTTCAGAGTTACCCAGTAAAAAAGCATTGGACCGGCCGTTTGCCCAGCAGAAAAAACGATTTCGGGGGTCGGAAAATGTCAAACCGGCAATAGTATCTCTCTTTTCCGGATCCCATCTTACTTCTGCAAAGAAGGAGGTTTTCACTTCCCAGTCCTCTTCGAATAGCCACCGGTAATAATGCAGTTTGTTTTCCGCATCGTGTGTACTCACATATATATCTACCTCCAAATCCTCCTTCTTGTAGATAAAACCAACGCTATCGATCTGCGGCGTATAAATAGGTGCTTCAAAGCTTGATTGATAATGTTCCGAGCCAATCCGGATATCCAAGGCGTATTTCTCTTCCGGTTCAAAAGTAAAGGCATCCAATATATAAGTTCCCTCCACATCCGAAGAAGGTATCGGCAAACGATCGCCTTGAGTATTCAAGACAGAGACATCCGCAACAACCGGTAGGTATTTGGACTGATCCAATGAAATAGTACGGCTCAATTTTATCACCGTCGGAGCATCCTCCAATAACATTCCTTCTACGACAAGCACACCGGCTGTCGATTGGACATTCTTTGGTTCATAAGGTTCTATACAGCCTTTCAACAAGGTAAGTAAAAGAAAAACAACAATACTATATTTTAATGTTTTCATAGACAATCTCTTTTTAGAACTTTATATTATAAGAAACATAAGGTATCGGCGATCCGAATATAGACATCATCCTTCCTTCCAACCTTCCGTTTTCCGAAACATAATAGACCGAGTAAGCATTGTTTCTTCCCGTCAGATTATATACACCCAAAGAGATCGTGCTATGTGTCAGCAGCGTCAGGTGATGGCTGGGTTCTATATTGATAGCAAAGTCCATACGGAAAAAGTCCGGGATACGGTATTGATTTCTTTCCGAATAAAAGACATATTCACCGCCCGTATATTGGTATTTAGATGTGGGCAAGGTGATAGGTCTCCCGGTACTATAATCACAGTTCAGAGAGATGCTGTACCGTTGCGTAAACTTATAATTCCCGGCAAACTTAAACTCATGCGGTTTATCATAGTCTGCCGCATACCAATTGCCATTATTTATCGGCTTCTCCACCTTCGAATCATTCTGTCTTAACTGTGTACGGGAATAAGCATAACTAATCCATCCATTGAGTTTCCCTTGGGTCTTCTTTACCATCAGCTCCACGCCGTATGCCCTGCCTTGCGTATTCATCACATCGGTTTCTATATGATGGTTCATTATCAATTGGGCACCACTGCGGTAATCCAGGTAGTCTTTCATTGTCTTATAATATCCTTCGATGGATGTCTCAATCGTATTATCCAGGAAGTTTTTATAAACACCGGCGGCTAGCTGCAATCCTTTTTGCGGGCGGACATTCGCATCACTCAACTTCCAGGTGTCGGTAGGTGACATAATGGTCGAGTTCGATAGTTTATGGATATATTGCTGCAATGTATTCGCCCCGACTTTGACAGAGAAGTCATTGCGGAATGCATAACGGGCCGACAAACGAAACTCCGGAGCATGATAGGTTTTAAAGGCTTTCCAATCCTTTACATTCTTTGTGTCGATCACATTCGTAAGGCTCGGCAAGGCATGGGAGTCATATACATTATATGTACGCGGTCCCATCGCTTGAAACATCGAATAGCGTATTCCCAGGTCAAGGGAGAGCTTCGATGTCAGGTTCCAGCGGTCGGCCACATACAAAGCAGTCTCCAACGCACGCTCCTCCTGCATCTTATCCTCTATGACCAACGACTCGTCAGCGTTTGGTGCATACTCTCCCGGGTTAAGTATGTAAAGAATACCATTCATCCCGTAATCCAGGGTATGTTTATCGGTCAGGTAGGAAGTAAAGTCGAGTTTCAGGAATCCCTGGTTGATGCCAAAGTTTAACCGATAAGCAGCTATCGGGTCTTCATCCGTCTCTGTTTTATAACTATAATGATCGTAACCTCCGGTAACAGTGCTTGTCAGCCGGTCATTATAGATATGACGCCATTTTGCCGATGCATTCATATTGGAATACCCATAGCGTTCATCTTCATTGAAATTAAAACGGTCATGACTATAATACCCACTCAGATAGAGATTATCTCTTTCCGAGAATTTATGATCCACAATAGCATTCAGGTCATAAAAACCGGCACGCCCGTTATTATACCCGCTCTTTTCGGGAAGTTTCTTCAGAATCCAATCCGAATAGGTCGTTCTACCTCCCAGTATAAAAGAGGTTTTCTTACCGATAGGGCCTTCAAAGGTCGCACGGCTTGTAAGCAAACCAAGACTCACCTGCCCTGTCAGTTCCTTTTTGTTGCCTTCCCGGCCGTTTATCTCAAGCACCGAAGAGATACGCCCTCCGTACTTTGCAGGAATAGAACTTTTATATAATTCGATTTCTTTTACCAGGTCCGGGTTAAACGCTGAGAAAAAGCCAAAAAGATGTGTCGGGTTATAGATTGTCCCATCATTGAACAGGATAAGATTCTGATCCGTAGATCCCCCACGCACATTAAAGCCGCTGGAGGCCTCTCCCACCGCCTTTACGCCGGGAAGCATCATCACGACCTTGATTACATCCACCTCGCCAAACGCCGTAGGAATATTTTTTATATCTTTTATCTGCATTCTTTCCACCCCCAGCTTCGTGCTTTGCACACGCGCCAGACGCTCAGAGGTAATCACCACCTCTTTCAAAGAATAGACCTCTTCTTCCAGTTCAATATCCAGTTTCCCATTATCATAAATCGCTAGCTGCCGCTGCGTATCTTTTAATCCCACTCCCCGGATCATTAACCGGTGACGCCCGGGAGGTATTTGCAACGAATAAAAACCAAAGGCATCCGTTGTGGCAGCAACCATTGTCTTTTCGGTATAAATAACTGCCCCGATAACCGGCTCACCTGTTCGGAAGTCGGTCATGACGCCGGTTAATTGTATCTTATCAGGCATATGGTCCTTCCGCTCATCACCAATTGTATAAAGTTTGTTTTCAGAGGTAGCTTTTTGTTCCAGGGGGCTTAAGATATAATTGTCCGATGGGGTAGTTCTGACAACTCTTTTTTCGAAATAATCGTCCGACAATGCTGTCATCAGCTCCCTGCCTTTTAAAACAAACAGGTATCTATCACCGTAAGAGGATACTTTAAAGTCTGTGTTTTCAAAAGCCTTCTTGAGTATATCAACCGGCAAAAGATCCGTACAGTCTACCGACAAGACCAGAGAATCCATCTCTGCCGGGTTACAATACACTCTATACTCACTCTGACGCTCTATGGTTTCAAATAATTTCTCCGGTTTAATGTTCGCTTCTTTAACGGTGACCTTCTGTTGTGCATATCCGCAGACAAAGAAGGCGGAAAAAAATAAGAATATAATACAACGTGATCTTTTCATTTCATTAGTGTTTCATAATATTCAACAACCATCACTATCGTCTTCTCTCTTTGGCTCTTATTAAATTTCAGTTTGTTTTGCTTGATGTATGCTTCCAATTCCTTCTTTTTATCTGCAAACAACCTTAATAAGGAGCTTTTATTGGTAATCTGATAACATACATTGTCTTTGTTTACATATATTTTTTCCGAAAAACGGAATGTGTATTCCACCCTTTGGTCTGCGATCTTTTCCCCTAAGACTGTGTTGTAACTTTTAATGATTGGCAAATCCCCTTCATGCAACAATATATGGTAATTCCCCGCCGGTGCCTGCTTTAAGGTGCCCGACAATGAGGGGAGGATAAAATAACCATGCAGAAATGCCCCTCCACATTTTTCACTCTCTAAAACAATAGAAAAAGGCTTATCAGGTATTCTCACAATGAGCTCATCCCGATAGAGATCCAATCGCATGGGTATACCTTTATACAAGGTGTTATTATACCATAAATCACCGGATTCAAATTGTTTTGTACACCAATAGGGATCGTTGGTCAGGTAAAGATTATAACTACTCTGCTCTTTCCCGTTAAAAGGAAGTGCATGCTCCCCTACTTGTTGTTGATATTGGCGAATAAGTTTTTCAAATATCGAACTCTCTTGCGCATATAATGAGTTTGTAAATAAGCAAACCAGTATTGCAATCAAGCCATGATGGATGTTTTTCATAAGCATTATAAATAGACCGAACAAATATAACTCTTTTAAATTATATCATACGACCTTCTTTTAAGAAAAAACACGAATGGTAAATAACGATTTGAATGCGTGAATAAACATCGTATCTTTGTCATCTGTTAGTTAGATAAAAAGAAAGCAGATGTTAGACATACAAGCCATACGGGAAGATTTCCCCCTGTTGAGTCATACGGTTCACGATAAACCGCTTATCTATTTCGACAATGCCGCTACCACGCAGAAACCACGCCAGGTGGTGGAAAAAATTGAAAACGGTTATTACAATGTGAATGCCAACGTGCACCGGGGCGTTCATTTCTTGAGCCAGGCGGCTACCGAAGCACATGAAAATGCCCGCAAGACGGTGCAATATTTCCTGCATGCGCGTTCGTCCAATGAGATTATCTTTACGCGGGGAACGACTGAATCCATAAACCTGATCGCCTCCAGCTTTACCGAAGGCTTTATGCAGCCGGGAGATGAGGTGATTATCTCTACGATGGAGCATCATTCGAATATTGTACCCTGGCAATTGCAGGCAGCCAGAAAAGGCATCGCCCTCAAAGTAATCCCCATGAACGAAAAGGGAGAACTGGATATAATCGCTTACCAAACGTTGTTTTCCGAAAAGACCCGGCTGGTCTCGGTTGCCCATGTATCGAATGTATTGGGAACAGTCAACCCGGTACGGGAGATGATCGATATTGCTCATAGCCAAGGAGTTCCTGTATTGATTGACGGGGCGCAGTCTGTGCCGCATATCCAGGTCGATGTACAGGCTTTGGATGCCGACTTTTACACTTTTTCTGCTCATAAGATATATGGTCCAACCGGAATAGGCGTATTGTATGGGAAGGAGGAATGGCTGGACAAGCTCCCCCCCTATCAGGGAGGAGGGGAAATGATTGCCACCGTCACTTTTGACAAAACCGTTTTCAATGAACTCCCCTATAAGTTTGAGGCAGGGACACCGGATTATATCGGCAGTACGGCATTGGCCGAAGCATTGGATTATGTCTCCCGATTGGGGATAACCGAGATTGCCGCATATGAGAATGAGCTCTTGCAATATGCCACCGACAAAATGCAATCCATTGAAGGCATGCGGATATTCGGACAGGCTATACATAAAAGCGGTGTGATCTCGTTCCTGGTTGGCTCCATTCATCCTTACGATATGGGTATGTTACTGGATCGCTTAGGCATAGCTGTCCGGACCGGACACCATTGTGCGCAGCCGTTGATGCAACGCTTGGGCATTGAAGGCACTGTGCGGGCTTCTTTTTCATTTTATAATACGAAAAAAGAAATTGACACGTTTATAGAAGGTATAGAGCGCGTACGTAAAATGTTCTAAATCGCTGTAGATGGTATTCTATTATATAAAAAAATATCCTTTTTCCCTGTTGATCCTGCTTGCAGTAATCTATTTGTCTTTTTTCAAACCGCCTTCTCTGGATGTACCCCGTTTTCCGTCATTGGATAAACTGGCACACTTTTGTATGTATGGGGGATTGTCGGGGGTTTTATGGATCGAGTTTTTATGGAATCACCGGAAAGAAGGGATCCGGTTCCAAAGAGGATTGGTGGGTGCGGCGATCTGTCCTATTCTTTTTAGCGGATGCATCGAACTCTTTCAGGAGTATCTGACCGATTACCGGGGAGGAGAATGGCTGGATCTGGGGGCAAACACTGCCGGCGTCTGCTTCGCCACCTGTATCGCCTGGTACCTGATACGCCCCTGGATAGGGAAACGCTTCTCTTCCTCCGAATAAAATTAAAAAATATGTTATTACCTTGTATAGATCCTTTACGCCTTGAAGCCGGTTGCGATGAAGCCGGACGGGGTTGCTTGGCCGGGGCTGTCTTTGCTGCCGCAGTGATTCTTCCGCCCGATTTCTCTCACGAAGTATTGAATGACAGCAAACAGTTAAGTGAAAAGAAAAGGTATGCCCTGCGTCCTGAGATCGAAGAAAAGGCTTTAGCCTGGGCCATCGGAGTGGTTAGCCCGGAAGAAATCGACAAGATCAATATACTGAAAGCCTCGTTCCTGGCCATGCACCGTGCAATTGATCAGTTAAAGGTGAAACCGGAACATCTGTTGATCGACGGCAATCGTTTTACCCCTTATCCGGGAATCGCATATACCCCTGTCGTTAAAGGAGACAGTAAATATCTGAATATCGCCGCAGCTTCTATCCTGGCTAAAACATATAGGGATGATTATATGGAAGAGTTGGATCGACTCTACCCCGGATATCACTGGAAAGAGAACAAAGGGTATCCGACAAAAGCCCACCGTGAAGCCATCCGTCAACTCGGCATCACGCCTTATCACCGGAAAACATTCACTCTCTTACCCGAGCAATTGACCTTAGACTTCTGATTATTGCTCCTTCGCTTTGAAAGCCAGAGCGTACATACGCATCTGTTTGACCATCGACACCAGCCCGTTGGAGCGCGTGGGAGAAAGATGTTCCTTCAATCCGATCTTGTCTATAAAATAAAGATCGGCATCCAGTATCTCCTGTGGGCTATGCCCCGATAATACCTGAATAAGCAAAGACACGATTCCTTTTACAATAACCGCATCACTTTCTCCCTGGAAAACAATCTTCCCGTCTACGTGATCGGCCTGCAACCAGACACGGCTCTGGCAGCCTTCTATCAGGTTACTATCTGTTTTATATGTATCAGCCAAAGGAGACAGGGTATTTCCCAGATCAATCAATAAGGCATATTTATCCATCCAGTCATCGAAAACAGCAAATTCATCGATGATCTGATCTTGTATTTCGTTTATTGTCATCGTGTCAGACTTTATTTTTTGTATATAACTTCTAAAACCGTATGTCCCACAGCATGCAGTGTTTCCCGGTCTATGTTATCCATCGTATCATTCAGAGTATGCCAGTAAGCCCCAAAGCCTGTGTCACCCTCCGGTTCCAGGTTGATAATATCTACGCAAGGGATCTTCCGTCCGTTGATAACATAGATATGATCGTCAGTGATCGAACCTCCATTGGCATTCAGGAAGTATTTGCCATAGCCAAGATCCCGGGCTGTGCCCCATATCTTTTCCACAAGAGGAGCGGCATGATAAACCGATTGCCCTTCTTTGAAGAAGGCGGCATCTTTGGATCCAACCATATCCAGAAGAATACCAAAATCCGCCCGGTAATTTTTCACATGCGGATTCTTTGCCCAGAATTGAGAACCCAGGCACCAGGTATGCATTTTATTTGTTTTTGCAAATGCCGGTTCCCCATAGTCTTCCGCATCAAAAAAGATAATATCCACTCCTATCTCCGGTTTATTCATTCCCAGCTGACGGGCTATCTCCAGGAGAACACCTACCCCACTGGCTCCATCGTCTGCCCCATCGATAGGGGTATGATGGTTGGCCGGATCCGGATCTTCATCGGCATAAGGGCGTGTATCCCAATGCGCAAACAAGAGGATACGTTTTTTACTCTCCGGATTAAAAACCCCAATGATATTCCGCGCTTCTAATTGCGTATTATCATAAGCTGTAAGAAGAATATCCTGAACGAATAGTTCGGCTCCATGGCGTTTCAACTCCGAGAGAAGATAATCTCCACAGTTTTTATGCGCTTGCGTATTCGGCACACGCGGGCCAAAAGCAACTTGTTCGGCAATATAGGTATATGCACTGTCTGCATCAAATGCGGGGGTGGATGTAACGGATTGTTTCACTTCCACTTCGTTTGACACGGATTTCCCTGCACTCTTCTGTCCGCAGGAAGAAAAAAAGGAGACACTCAATATAATGAGAATTGTTTTAATCATATCCATTGTTTTATCAATTAACGGGGAACCGCCTGCACTTCGTTAAGTACACGCAGGAGATTTCCTCCCCATATTTTGGCAATATCGTTTTCATTATAACCTTCTTCAAGTAAACGAACAGTGATGTTTATCAGTTCGTTGGTTGCCTGGCAGCCGATCACCTCTCCGTCTCCGTCGAAATCGGATCCGATACCGACATAATCCACCCCTACCAGGTCGACTACATGATTGATATGCCGGATAACATCTGTCAAAGAGGCTTTCTCTTCTTCTTTGTTAATGAATCCTTTATAAAGGCATATCTGTATAACCCCTTGATGTGCCGCCAGGGCTTTGATCTGTTCGTCGGTAAGGTTACGGGCATGGTCACAAAGCGCCCGAACAGAGGAGTGCGAAGCTATAACAGGTGATTTACTAATTTTCAACACATCGTAGAAAGTGCTTTCCGCAGCATGCGAGACATCCACGATCAATCCCAGACGGTTCATCTCCCGAACGACCTCTTCCCCAAAGGGACTGAGTCCGTTCCATTCCTGGTTCCCTTTGGCAGAATCACATATATCATTGTCACCATTATGGCAAAGGGTAATATACGAGACGCCCATTTCTTTAAAGCGACGCAGGTTCTCCAAGTCTTTCCCTATCGCATAACCATTCTCAATCCCCATAAAGATTGCCTTTTTCCGGGCTTGTTTGAGACGGATCAGATCGTTGGAAGAAGTGGCAATCCCCATCCGTTCCGGATAGAGGGTCTCCTGCAAAAGGATCTTTTCGAGCCGCTCTGTGGCATAGGCTGTAGCTTGTTTAAGTGAACACTCATCCCGTTCTCCCTGGGGGATATAAGCCACCATAAAGGCAGCGTCTATCCTTCCTTCTTCCATAAAAGGGAGGTTTACCTTTCCCCCTTCTTTTTCTCCTATATGAAAAGAGCCGGGAAAGATCATCGGCGTATCGGTATGCGAGTCGATGGTCAACATATCCCGGTGCATTCTTTTCGCTTTCCCAAACAAAGAAGCAGCCTGTATATGGTATTGAAAAAGAAGTTTCATGACCTCGTCTCCATGGGATGCCATTGCCTCCGGGTGCCATTGCACGCTGAAGATATTTTTCTCCGGATGCTCCATAGCTTCATTGATACCATCCGGCGCACTTGCCGTAGCGATAAAACCGGGAGCCGTCTCTTTGATCGCCTGATGATGAAAAGAGTTTACCAGTATCTCCTCTTTCTGCAACAAAGCATACAATTTAGATTCTATCTTCTCCAACCGGACAGTATGGGAAGGAAGTTCCCGCGCCAGGGTCTGACTGTGTTTCAGAAGCGGGTGATTGGTTTGTGAATAGATGTCTTGATACACACTGCCCCCCCAAGCGACATTCAGCATCTGATGTCCCCGGCAAATGCCCATCACCGGTATCTGCCGGTTGGCAGCCAAACGAAGCAGGATCAGGTCATACTCATCCCGGTAGGTGTCTACGTCTTGTAACTGAGGAATAGGTTCTTCAGACAGATAGAGCGGATTGATATCCCCTCCTCCACTCATCACCAGCCCGTCCAGGTCGGACACAAGAGCTGTCAATGTTTTGATATCTGTTAGTACCGGAATAACAACCGGTGCCCCTCCTGCTTGCAAGACAGCCTGCACATAGGTTTCCGCAATACAAGAAAGTCCGTCTTTCCGGTTAGCGGATATTCCTATGCGGGGAGGCTGATGGCCCTCGCGGGCCGGTATATAATGATCAACTTCCCTGAACAGGTCCTCTATATGCGGACGACGGACTTGGGTGTTCATTTTGGATTGAACTATTTATGCGTCAATATTGGCATAAGTGGCATTCACTTCGATAAACTCACGGCGCGGAGCAACTTCTTCTCCCATTAACATAGAGAAGATACTATCCGCATCGATTGCATTCTCAACCGTGATTTGCTTCAATGTACGGTTTTCTGGGTTCATGGTCGTATCCCATAACTGATGGTCGTTCATTTCTCCCAAACCTTTGTATCGTTGTGTATGCACCTGGTTCTCATTTCCTCCGGCATACCGGTCGATAAATGCCTGACGTTGTTGCTCTGTCCAGCAGTATTCTTCCGCTTTGCCTTTCTTACACAGGTAAAGAGGCGGAGTAGCCAAGTACACATATCCGTTATCGATCAGTGAACGCATCCGGCGGAAGAAGAATGTAAGAATAAGGGTGGCGATGTGGCTTCCGTCCACGTCGGCATCGGTCATGATAATCACCTTATGATAACGAAGTTTACTCAGGTTTAATGCCTTGGGATCTTCTTCGGTACCAATGGTTACTCCCATGGCACGGTAAATATTTTGTATTTCTTCGCTTTCGAATATCTTATGATCCATGGCCTTTTCTACGTTCAGAATCTTACCACGGAGCGGAAGGATAGCCTGGAACATACGGTCACGTCCTTGTTTGGCCGTACCCCCTGCTGAGTCCCCTTCGACCAGGAAGAGTTCGCATTCTGCCGCATCTTTGGAAGAGCAGTCGGCCAATTTGCCCGGCAGGCCTCCACCGGTTAGGGGGGATTTGCGTTGTACCAACTCACGGGCTTTACGTGCCGCATGACGTGCCTGGGCTGCCAGGATCACTTTATCGACAATGATCTTTGCCTCTTTCGGATGTTCCTCCAGGTAATAACCTAAAGCTTCACCTATCGCCTGATCGACTGCTCCGGTAACCTCACTGTTACCCAGTTTGGTTTTTGTCTGTCCTTCAAACTGCGGTTCTTGCACCTTGATAGAGATCACGGCTGTCAATCCTTCCCGGAAGTCATCTCCTTGTATTTCGACTTTCGCTTTTTCAAGCAATTTGGAGTCTTCCGCATATTTCTTCAACGTACGGGTCAAACCACGACGGAAACCGGCCAAGTGCGTACCTCCTTCGATGGTATTGATATCATTTACATAGGAATAAATGCTTTCGTTATATGACGTATTGTATGTCATCGCCACTTCAACAGGAATGCCCTGTTTTTCCGTTGTGATATGAATGACATCCTGGATTAGTTTCTCTTTGTGACGGTCTACATATTCAACAAATTCTTTCAATCCTTCTTCCGAATGAAAAACTTCCACTTTGGCTTCGCCTTTTTCGTCTTTCACCCGCATATCGGTCAGACGAAGTGTCACACCGGCATTCAGGAATGCTAATTCACGCAGACGGTTGGCCAATATATCCCATTTGTATTCCAATACGGTAAATATAGACCCGTCCGGTTTGAAAGAGATGGTCGTACCGGTCGTATCGGTATCGCCTATTACTTTTATATCTCCCAGGGGCTTTCCACAAGAGAACTCCTGCATATGTATCTTACCGTCTCTGCGCACTTCGGCTTTCAGGTAAGTAGATAATGCATTCACACAAGATACACCTACCCCGTGTAAACCTCCGGAAACTTTGTAAGAGTCTTTATCGAATTTACCCCCTGCATGCAGTACGGTCAGTACCACTTCCAATGCAGATTTTTTTTCTTTTTCGTGATAATCAACCGGAATACCACGACCATCATCAACGACGGTAATGGAGTTGTCTTCATTAATGAAGACATCGACACGGGTACAATAACCAGCCAATGCCTCGTCAATAGAGTTGTCAACAACTTCGTACACTAAGTGGTGGAGACCTTTTTCACTGATGTCGCCAATATACATGGCGGGTCTTTTACGTACTGCCTCTAACCCTTCAAGTACTTGAATACTATCCGCTGAATAACCATTATTGGATGTATTCTTCATTTCTTCACTCATGTGTTTATCCTTGTTTTAATCAATTAATTAGCTGTTCTTCAAAAATCTTCAAAGATAGGAAAAACCGAGTGCAGAGCCAAACTTATTTGAGCTATACCAAGGCGCATCCTACATCCTGCAAATATAACGAAAATAATTGACATGAACAGGGAAGAATAGGGAAAATAGTATAAAACAGAAGTACGCAAAAAAGAGAGATAAAAACCTGTTTTATCTCTCTTTCGGTAGCCCATAGGGGAATCGAACCCCTCTTTCAAGAATGAAAATCTTGCGTCCTAACCGATAGACGAATGGGCCATCGTGTGGTAAAAAAGCCGGGCTTATCAGTCCGGCTATATACTTATGGAAGTAATTTACCTCTTACTTAGCTAATTTATTGATATGCTTAGCCAACTTAGACTTTAAGTTACCAGCTTTGTTCTTGTGGATAATGTTCTTTTTGGCAAGTTTATCCAGCATAGAGCAAACTTTTGGGTATAAAGCCTGAGCTTCGTTCTGATCTTCAGTCGCACGCAAAACACGCATAGCATTACGAGCTGTTTTTGCATAATATCTGTTATGCAAACGTCTTGCGTTTGTCTGTCTGATTCTTTTCAGTGATGACTTGTGATTTGCCATTTTCTTTTATATCTTATTATTTTCTTTTAATTTGTAGCCCATAGGGGAATCGAACCCCTCTTTCAAGAATGAAAATCTTGCGTCCTAACCGATAGACGAATGGGCCAAACTGTCAAAGTTCTCACTTTTAGCACTCTAAAGAGTTTCCTCTCCCGAATTGCGACTGCAAAGATAGATCATCCCGGCAAACTACCAAAGGATTTCCTAAGAAAATTGAATAAAAGTTATCGTTTTAACTTCTCTTTAGAACCAATACACCTTACACAACTCCCAGAAATACTTCCCGAATTATTTATTTTTCAGCGACATACATACATTTCCTGGGAGCTTCTTTAACGCAAAATAAGAGAATACCCGGCAATCCTCGATGGAAAATATTTTTTCCTTTTCGGATTACGCTCACCTTTCACTACCTTTGTATTTCATAAACAAAGACAGAATGCTGAGTAAAACACGGGGAATCGTATTACATACCATTCCTTATAATGATAAATACACCATTATATATATGTATACGGAGGCTTTCGGACGCGTCTCTTACCTGGTCTCCCGTAACAGGGGAAGAAAGAGTACGGTATCCAAGGCTTTGTTTATGCCACTTTCTGTTTTGGAGATGGAGGTAGACCACCAAACCAAGCGCGACCTGCACCGGATCAAAGAGACAAAAAACTGCTTTCCGCTTACCCACCTTTTTTGCAATCCGGTAAAAAACGTATTGGCTTTATTTTTATCCGAAGTGCTTTACCGGGTCGTCAAAGAAACAGAATCAGACCCTCGCCTGTTTGATTATCTATACAAATCGATTCATTTATTGGAAAATACAGAAGAGGGCATTGCCAACTTTCATCTTGTTTTTCTATTGGGACTCTTGCATTACCTGGGGATCTTTCCACATACGGAAACATACCGGGAGGGGTATTACTTCGACATGCAAAACGGTATCTTCACAGAAAAACAACCGCTGGGTGGACATTATCTAGGAAAAGGCGAAAGCCTCGTGTTTGCCCGCCTATTCCGTATCAGTTACGAAAATATGTCTCTCTATTCTTTTTCCCGACAGGACCGGGTGGGGATTATCCACCGCATCCTGGAGTATTACCGCCTTCATTTGCCCGAATTCCCGGAGATACGCTCCGTCGCTGTCCTGCAATCTCTCTTTGATTAGTTTGCCCGTTCATCATTTGTGCAATTGCGGAAAAGATTATACTTTTGTCGCACCTTCCCCAAACGGCCTTAGGGAGATAGCGATCTTTCTGTTTTTTCAAGGAATCAAACCCAATATGCCCCTGTAGTTCAACGGATAGAACAAGAATTTCCTAAATTTTAGATAGCAGTTCGATTCTGCTCGGGGGTACATAAGAAGATCAATCTTACCAGATTGGTCTTTTTTTGTTTATGCAAATACAACAAAAAAAGGGTTGCCTAAACAGACAGCCCACACAACGCAAAACATTTTAGCGTCAAAAAACATCAGAGTTCCGCGGCCATCAATTCTCTGCCTAACGCATGAAGACCCTTGATGATTTTTTGTTTTTGCTGCTCACGAGGCATCTTTAGCCCGCTTGCATAATGATGCAGTTGTTTTTGGTTTACACCCGTCAGTCGTTCCAGTGCCGGGGCTTTTAATATACCGAGATAGTAATTCAATATACTCTGTATATCGTATCTGTACACAAATTCATATTCACCCTTTAATATATCCGGCCATTGATCTTCCGGGCGCGACTCCTTCAACAACCGCAACCCTTCTTTAGCGTTATCAACCGCTTCTTTAGCAGTATTGCCAGCACCATATACACCCTCACAATTCTCGGCATACGCTCCAAAATGGTCCATGCTTGCCCCTATTGAAATAATAATCTTTCTCATGTCTTCTATTTATTTAATGGAAAAGCGAGATTATTTAAGCCCCATCTGCCTTTCGATTGATCTACGTAATGGTTCGTACATCTCTTTCGATCCGTGAAACGGAACAGGGGGAGACTTTACCCCGTCTTTTTCATAGAAGTAATGACTTCCCTCGGCATAGAGGTATGACCATCCATTTTTTTTAATCTTCCGGTGAAACTCTGTATACTTCATTACTGGTTTTAGTTCGACTACATAAAGGTATACATATAGTTACTTATATGCAAATAAACGGAGAGATTTATTTGTTAAAAGTATACAATTAGTTACCCTACCCGCCTGAAATCATTCATTTCTATTTGCAATTCGGGCGGATATTCTGTTGCCGATGCCCATCAGCAATATTGACGATGCGCTTCAGCAATATTGTCGATGCGCTTCGGCAATATCGACGAAGCCCATCGGCAACAGAATATTCCCCCGAAAAAATCATCGAAGGAAAGATAGATTGTTAATATTTTGTAATTTTCAGTACCTTGCGATACAAGGTATCTTCCAATAACATACATTTGCCAAACAAAAAAGAGTAAACCATTTGTAACAAGTATACAAGTATAACGTCTTTTACAAAAAGACACCTGTTCCGAAAAAATAAGAAACAAACGACAATTATATGATCATTCAACTGAAAGATATCAATAAAACATATTATAATGGTGCGCCATTGCATGTGTTGAAAGGGATTAATCTGGATATAGAAAAAGGAGAAATGGTTTCCATCATGGGGGCTTCCGGATCCGGCAAATCAACCTTATTAAATATCCTGGGCATATTGGATACGTACGATACCGGTTCGTACACCTTAAACGGGCATCTGATCAAAGACCTGCGTGAGACCCGGGCAGCAGAACTTCGCAACCAAATGATCGGATTTATCTTCCAATCATTTAATCTCATCTCTTTCAAGAATGCCATGGAAAACGTGGCCCTTCCCCTCTACTATCAGGGGATGAACCGGAGAAAGCGCAACCAGATAGCCTTGGAATACCTCGACATGGTCGGGTTGAAAGACTGGGCGGAGCATATGCCGAACGAAATGTCGGGAGGACAAAAACAACGGGTCGCTATCGCCCGCGCCCTGATTGCCAAGCCACAGATGATCCTGGCCGATGAGCCTACCGGTGCATTGGACAGTGTGACCACGGTAGAGGTGATGGAATTGCTGAAAAAGGTAAACCAAGAAGGGATGACCATGATCATTGTTACCCATGAACAATCGGTGGCAGATGTGACCGACAAAATCATACGCTTGAAAGACGGAGTAATTGAATCCATAGATAAAGGAGCCGGCCATGTTCGATTTTGATAATTTCCGCGAGATATGGAGCACGGTCAAGAAGAACAAACTGCGCACCTTCCTGACAGGCTTCTCGGTGGCATGGGGTATATTTATGCTTATCGTTCTGTTGGGAGCAGGAAACGGGATGCGAAACGGTATCATTTACAACTTCGACAATATGGCTACCAACCAGGTAGCTATCTGGCCACGTACGGCTACCAAGCCATATAAAGGCATGCAAACCAACCGCCGTGTCCGGTTTAAATCGGAGGACTTCGAAGAGTTAGCCCGCTTAAATCCGGAGATCGATTTGAAAACAGGCATCATCTACCGAAGCGACACCCTCACCTATGGCGAAGAATACAACGTATACTCCCTGCGGGGCATACATCCCGATATGCAATATATCAATAAGATAGAAATGCCTGTAGGCAACGGACGCTTTATCAATGATATAGACATCTTGGAGAAACGCAAGGTTATCGTTATCAGCCCCCGCATGAAGCAAGTGCTTTTCAAAGGAGAAGATCCACTGGGTAAACACTTGAAAGTCGGACAAATGGCCTACCAGGTCATTGGCATTTACAAAGCGGAGGATAACAACAACGACGCCCCTGCCTACGTACCTTTCAGTACGGCACAACTCTTGTATAAACGAGGGTATGGCTTGGACGAGATAAATTTTACAGTCAACGGCATCTATACAAAAGAAGAAAGCGAAGCCTTTGAAAAACGTATACGCGCACAATTCGCCCAGCGCCACCGCTTTGATCCGGAAGATACCCGGGCCATTGGTATGTGGAGTGCCATCGAAGAGTTTCAGATGTTAAACGGTATGCTGAACGGCATCACCCTTTTTATCTGGATCATCGGTATAGGAACCCTCACTGCCGGGGTGGTGGGCGTAAGCAATATCATGTTGATCACCGTGCGGGAGCGTACCAAAGAATTCGGTATACGTAAAGCAATCGGAGCGACCCCTTTCTCCATTTTGAAACTCATCATTGTTGAGTCTATTATCATAACGGCTGTCTTTGGGTATATCGGCATGGTGTGCGGCATTGGCATCACAGAAATCATCAACGCAGTGATGGAGAATATGAATGCCGGGCAAACGGTTTCGCGCGACGATATGACTATCTTCCGCAATCCGACCGTCAACATGAGTATAGCCCTTTCTTCGACCCTATTATTAATGATAGCAGGCGTACTTGCCGGATATTTCCCAGCCCGTAAAGCAGTAAAGATAACGGCTATTGAGGCCATGAGACACGAATAAAAAATAATAAAAGAGATAAGCATGTTTGATTTAGATCGGTGGCAAGAGATATGGGTGACGATAACCCGTAACAAGACGCGAAGTATGCTGACCTGCTTTGGGGTATTCTGGGGCATCCTCATGCTGGTTGTCCTGTTGGGATCCGGCAATGGTTTCAAGAATGGCATCATGAAGAATGTAGAGGGGTTCTCTACCAATTCGGCTTTCTTCTTTTCCGAACGTACCGGTGAACCTTACAAAGGATATAAAAAGGGACGTTATTGGCAAATGCGCAACCGCGACCTGGAAACGATACGCGCCCGTGTGAAAGGCGTTAAATATATTTCTCCCATGGTTATGCAGTGGGGAGGAACGAACAATGTAGTGAAAGGACAAAAAGCCGGCACTTATAACGTACGAGGGGTGTATTCCGAATACTTCCACATAGAAACCCAGCATATACTGGAGGGCCGTCTTCTGAATGAAATAGATGTACACGAAACACGGAAAGTATGTATCATCGGAGACATTGTCCGGGATGTACTCTTCGACAAAAACGAAGATCCCATCGGCCAATACATTCGTGCCAACGGCATTTACTATCAGGTGGTAGGGGTGATCAAACCCAAGGCGCGGGTACAGATTGGCGGGCGTACCTCAGAAAGTATCATGGTGCCTTTCACGACCCTGCAACAGACAGCCAATATGGGTGATAAATTCTGGTTCCTTTGTGCAACAGCCGAAGACGGACATGTATGTGATGTAATGGTAGACGATATCAAAGAAGTCCTGCGTTCGCAAAACGAGATTGCACCCAACGACGAACAGGCCGTCGCCAGCTTTACCATTGCCAAGCAATTCGAAACATTCAATATGCTTTTCCTGGGAATAAATATCCTGGTATGGCTTGTCGGCATGGGCACCTTACTGGCCGGAGTGATCGGGGTGAGTAATATCATGATGGTGACCGTCAAGGAACGTACGAATGAAATTGGTGTCCGCCGTGCTCTGGGAGCCAAACCGTTCAATATCATCTCCCAGGTGATGAGCGAAAGTCTGCTGTTGACCACCATGGCCGGGCTTCTGGGATTGACCCTGGGGGTTTTCCTCTTGGATATGGTAAGCCGGCTTATGTTGAACAATGCCGCCGGGGCAGACGGCACATTCTTTGATGCTCCCCAGATAGACATAGGTACAGCCGTCATAGCTACTACAGTCTTGCTTTTCAGCGGCCTTTTCGCTGGCCTGATACCTGCTTGGCGAGCTATGCAAATCAAGGCAATAGACGCGATACGTGAAGAATAATAATAACAAATACAATACAGAATCACATGAAAAAGATTGGTAGAATTATACTGCTTGCATTCGTTGGATTGGCCGTTATAGGTACATTCTATTTCTTATGGCAGAAATCACGCCCTGTCATTACAACGTACGAATTCGTATCTCCGAAAGAAGATACCGTACAAACAAAAACAGTAGCCACAGGAAAGGTGGAACCCCGCGACGAAGTGCTTATCAAGCCACAAATGTCCGGCATTATATCCGAATTACTCAAAGAAGCCGGCCAGATGGTCAAAGAAGGCGAAATCATTGCCAAGATCAAAGTAATCCCCGAAATGGTACAGCTGAACAGTGCCGAATCACGTGTGCGGGTTGCCCAAATCAACCTGGAACAGATTACAGCCTCTTTCAAACGCGACGAAGATCTATACAAACAAGGGGTCGTAGCCAAGGAGGATTATGAACTTTCTTCTTCCAACTTCAAAAAAGCCAAAGAAGAAGTAGAGAATGCCGAAGACGCATTGGAAATCATACGTGAAGGTATCTCACGCAGGTCGACAACCGCCAGTACCACACAGGTACGCTCAACCATCACCGGTATGATCCTTGATGTGCCTATCAAAGTCGGAAACTCCGTGATCCAGTCCAATACATTCAACGACGGGACGACCATTGCTTCTGTGGCCGATATGGGTAATATGATCTTCCGTGGCAAGGTCGATGAAACAGAAGTGGGACGTATCCATGAAGGGATGACGATCAAACTGACTGTCGGTGCCATGGAAAGCCGCACATTCGATGCTATATTGGAATATGTATCTCCGAAAGGTGTAGAAGAAAACGGAGCCGTTATGTTTGAGATAAAGGCGGCAATCCAAATACCCGATGACGCTTTCATCCGTGCCGGTTATAGCGCCAATGCGGAGATCGTATTGAAACAGGCCAACAATGTGTTAACCATTCCGGAAAGCACAGTGGAATTCAGCGGAGACTCCGCCTTCGTGCAACTCGTAAAAGAAGAAAAGCCGGAACAGATTTTCGAACGGCATAACATACAGGTGGGACTCTCTGATGGTATCAAGATAGAAGTCAAAGAAGGCTTAACGGTCAACGACAAAGTGCGTGGAGCCGTAATCGACCCGAAGAAAAAATAAAAACGGAGGAATCAACATGAAACAAATCGTATATATCTCCCTGTTTCTGCTCTTTTCTTGGAGCCTGCAGGCACAAACCTCTTCAAAGAAATGGACGCTCGAGGAATGTATTCAATATGCATTGGAGAATAACATTGACCTCAAACAAAGACAACAGGCCGAAGAAGGAAAAGAGATAGACTTGCATACCAGCAAACACAGCTGGTTGCCCGACCTCAATGCCAACCTGGGACAGAACTTCGACTTCGGACGCTCACCCAGCAAAGACGGAATGATCGTTGACAGAAACTCGGCCAACACCTCTTTCGGACTTTACCTGAGTATGCCTGTTTTTGATGGTCTGAAGATACCCAATGATATCGCTGCGCGCAAACTCGATCTGCTTGCTGCCACCGAAAATCTCAACAAAGCCAAAGAGGATCTGGCCGTCAACGTGGCTTCTTTCTTCCTGCAGGTCCTCTACAACAAAGAGGTCCTTGCCATTGCCCAGTTGCAGGTTTCCCAAAGCCGCGAGCAAATAGAACGCACCGAAGCACTCGTGCAAGCCGGCAAAGTACCCTTGTCTCAACTCTACGACATGAAAGCCCAGCTTGCCCGCGACGAGGTCTCATTGACCGAGGCTACAAATAATGTACAGCTCTCCCTTTTAGACCTGGCACAAAGCCTGGAGATCGAACGAAAGAAAGAAGATTTTGATGTGATAGCCCCAGTGGTCGACAATGCCATTACACAGTATATGGGAAGCATCATACCGCCCGATAATATATACGAACAGGCTGTCACCTACAAACCGCAGGTCAAAGAGCAGGAATACCTATTGGAAAGTCAGAAGAAAATGCTTAAAGTAGCACAGGCCGGTTATTTCCCCAAGTTAAATCTCAATGCCAGCTATAGCAACGGATACTATCATTATTACAATATGAATGAATCCAATGTCGCTTTCAGCGATCAGCTTACACAGAACGAAAGAAAGACTGTTGGACTCAGCCTGAGTATACCGATCTTCAATCGTTTCCAGGTGCGCAACAGTGTACGCTCTGCCCGTATCAATATAAAGAACCGCGAACTATTGTTGGAAAATGCCAAAAAGGTTTTGTACAAAGAGATACAACAAGCTTATTACAATGCCACCGCTGCCCAGGAGAAATACCGCTCTTCCGACAAATCGGTTATAGCCAGTAAAGAAGCCTTCTCCTATGCCGAAGAACGTTACAATGCAGGCAAAAGCACCGTCTTCGAATACAGCGAGGCGAAAACAAAATACGCACAAAGCCTGGCAGAACAAACCCAGTCCAAATATAATTATATATTCCGGGCGAAGATATTGGATTTCTACCGAGGCATACCTCTTGTTTTATAAGTAAGAGAGTCGTCTTGAAAACCTATATCAAAAGAAGGTAACTTTTTTCTCTAAAAATTTGCAGAATAAAAAATAAGATTTACCTTTGCAACGCTTTCCACAAAAGGCATTGAGAAATACCAGGAAAGCAAATTCTTCCTTAGCTCAGTTGGTTAGAGCATCTGACTGTTAATCAGAGGGTCCTTGGTTCAAGTCCAAGAGGAAGAGCAAAAAGCTATCTCCTAAAGGGATAGCTTTTTTTAATTGAAAAATGGAGAATTGAATCGCAGATCGCTTAGCGAAGCGTAAAGCAAAATTGAAAATATTTCACGCTCCTCTTCACGCTCTTCAAATCACTTATCATTAATCACTAACCACTCCTCACTAAATCGGCTTGGTATAGTTATAAAGGGTCAAGCTGAAAATCCAGTTGGTATAGTTATAAACAGATCACGGAAACCCTAAAAGGGTTTTATATGAATAACCGTGGGATGCAATCCCACGGCCGCAATACATCCCCTTACACCAACCAGCACTATCCTGGCTCCTCTTCTTGGATAA
>NZ_QVMG01000010.1:30578-105315 GCF_010500925.1 Parabacteroides sp. 52 | reverse complement strand
CCTCTTCTTGGATAAGAAGAGGGGGACCACTGTTTGCAGTGGTGGAGCAGTTTGAATTCTTTATAAATGCATATACTTATTTTGTAATAACTTTTCACTCCTGTTTTTTGCCACTTCATATGGGTTTATATATTTAATATTCAACACAGTAATACATCAAACTGCTCCCCCCCCGGCTACGCCGGCGGTCCCCCTCTTCTTATCCAAGAAGAGGAGCCGAGATAGTGTTAGTCAACACAGTTGGTATTTGGGCTATTTTCAATAAGATAACGATGTATATACAGGTAGCTTGTATATACAGGTGACTTATATATACAGGTAAAGAGATAGTAGGGATTACCCCGAAGGGGTTTCCTGTGAATAACCGTGGGATGCAATCCCACGGTCACAATACATCAAGGTACTATCTGACAAAAAGTGACAACCAACTTCAGGATAAGTCACTTCGGGGAGAGAATAGAATTGCTGACAATCGTCGGCAAAATTGCCGACGATTGTCAGCAATTTTGCCGATATATATCGGCAATTGTGTCGACAGCTATCGGCATTTTTATTGGGGGGCAGAAAAGGATTTATTCTGAAATGAGGAGCAGGTTACTTTTTGTCACTATTTATTCCCAAAGTGGATACCATAATGGCGGGTAAAAGCTATAAAAAAACACCTCCACTTCTCTTTATAAAAGAGAGAAAGTGGAGGCTTCTGTAAGGTCTTGGCTAACGTGTGTGTATTCTAATTAAAACGGTTTCACTGAATTTATTGATTAACCCTCTTATATACGATACGGTTATCCTCATCGGATATAGTACGGATATCAGCCGTCATGATATAATGTGTATGGCGGATGATATTAAAGTCTGATGTAATATTTTCTCCCGGATAAAGGGTTATCGTTATATCATGCACCTTGCCGGACAATATATATATGCCTTTCAATACAATGCGGGTAGCATAAGATGTCGATCCGGGTCCACTCGGGTCGGTCTCATCATATTTATCCTTCTGATTGGTAATAAGAGGATTGATACCCCGCCGATTTTCCGGCATATACCAGGTCAATACGGTACCGGATACGATATTGAATTCTTGTGCCGGATAGTTCACAAAAGAGGAAGTCACAATCGGAAAGATCCAGGGTTCATCCGTATAACGTCCTTCATCATAATATTGAACGGTTTGAGGCACGCTCTGCAACTGAGCGAAATTTAAAAACAAAGAGGAAGACTCTTGCAGTTCATCAAAGAGTACGGTCAGAGACAATTTAGCTGCCACACGATACATCCAAAGGGTTACATTCGGATCCAAGATCGGAATCGCTCCTTTATAATAGGCTGTCATAGGGAATGTTTCCGTTGCAGGCCCTATGACCGGATTCGTCGAAAAGACGCGGGTCAGCGTTTGAAAGGCAGAAAAGGTGGAACTCCCGACCGTCAGGGAAGAGAATGCTGCGGCACTCTCATTGGCGATAAAGAAAAGCCGGCAATTCTCCTTCTTTTCAAGGTTTGCTTTCAGCTGATAAATCGTTTTTCCGTTTATTGTTGTCTGCGTCAGGTTCTCCACATACACTTTAGCAAGCAGTTTGTCCGTAGGGTTTTCCGTATTTTCAAACTGCAGGATCCAGACATTCTCTATATGATCTTCCCTGTCGGCAGCGCGGGTATCAACCGGATTGCCGGTAGAAAAGCGGAGTTGCAGGTCGTTTTTCGTTTCCGTTTGATTCATGGAACGTCCTATGACCTGGTTGTTTTCTTCCACTCCTAAGCGAAACTCCACTTCCACGGTTTCGTTTTCCCTCTCTTTCTGATCCATCAGGTCCTCTGTGGAACAAGAGAAAAAGAGAACGCTAATCATTAATCCCAAAGAACACACAAAGCGGTTATTTCTATATTTAATCCTCATAATTCTAAATGTTATTGCATTACTGCCCTATTTATCGAACGATTATTTTTTTAGTGAGTATAGTATCAGGCAACTGTACATATACAATATACACACCGGGCAAAAAAGACTTAAGAACACGGCTGCTCTGATGGGGTTGCAGATTCGTTTGATAGAGTTTGACTCCCGTCAGATTATAGAGGGAGACAGTCGCTTTCTGATCACCGTTAGAAAGATAAATGTCATTCTCTACCTGATGAATATCAAACGTACATACATTTATATCTTCTATATCTGTCGTTGTATTTGCCTCGGTCACAAGGCGGAAGCGTTTAACGGCTGCGGCTGTATATTCCGCAGTAAAAGAGTACGTCGCCCCTTCCGCTGTGATATCCACCTTTTTGTTCTTATCCGCTATCAGGTCGATCAGATAAAGGTTCCCATAGCTATTCTCCATACCTTTGTGATTAAAGGTCAATGTATATTCCTTCGTTCCTTCTTCCGCTTTGAAAGCCAGATAGGTATTATGGATATCCGGCACCGTATTCACCTGGTAGTTCCCATCTTCTTCGACCGCATACAATTGTGCCAGGGCATGGGAAGCCAGGATCTTTTTCCCATCATAGCCATTGTCAAAAGTACGGGTAGAACGAGGATCCGCAAATATCCACATCCGATCTTTCAACACCTCTGCATGGGAAAGGCTGATTACGGAGAAGACCTTTTCTTCTTTTTCTGCCGAGGCAGAGCGTAAAAGGGCGGTATTCTCTTTCACTCCTCCATCGTAACGGAATCTCAGGGTATTATCCGAGGTCTCCAATACTTTGACAACAAAGCCTTGCATGGAAGAGATAGTCTCCGGCAGATAAAGACCTGCCCCGGCCTGCATTTGTGGTACGGCAATATATTGTCCCGCACCCGCTCCGTCGCCGGTCAGTCCACTCACCCAATTATCCCATTGGAGTGATGATCCGGTATGGAACAAGTAGACCGTTTTATCCATACCGGATCCAAATACCAATCCACCGTCTATCTTCAGTCCGGCGGTATAAGGATTGCTCATCACATGTTGGCCGGGGAACAACAAAGAAGACGAAACGCCTTTATCCAATGTAAAGGTTTTATCTGTATTCAACAGATAGCCCTGATAAGTAAAGACACCTTTTCGTCCATCACCGTTCCACCAGGATATCTCATATCCTTTGTAAGGTTCCATCAGGGTGTTCGGTTGTACCAACTGCCAATAGGCATTCGTTCCTTCCACATACTTTCTGACAGCCGTACCGGATAAGAAAGTATGGGCATAAATATAAGTGGGCGAATTCGTTGATAAAACAGGCACTCCGAAATATTGCCAGTTCATCTTGTCCGGATTCATTTCTCCGGCTGGAGATTGAGCTTTGCTGTAAAATTCCACATCGGCCGGTATCGACATACCTGCGGGAGAGATAAATGCAGCGTTCTTTCCCACAGTGGGGTCGTAATCGTCGGGAGCTCCGGATTTAACAATGAGCTTACCTCCGGCAGTCATTGAATAATCGGTTGATGAAGTGATTTCAAGTTTTTTATTTTTCAACACTACGAGGTTTTTACCCGTACCTCTGTTGTCCACTCCTTTCACCTTATAATCTTCATTCACCCACAGATCGATGGCGTCTTCATGGTAAAGAACCACCTCCTCTTCTCCCGGAATGATTTGGGCGGTCCAGTTTTCCGCCACACTCCACCAGTTTTTCCGTACCGGATCCGGAGATATATTCTTCGATCCCGTGCCGCCTGCTCCGATCCACATATTCACCGTTTTGTGGCACTCATAAGGTCCCAGGTCGATACTGGCATCCTGTACCCGGTTGGCAGAAGCCAGGTCGCGTCCTTCCGAGCCGAATACACGATCCAGGTTGTTGAACAAGGCTACATGTCCTTTATCGATAACCGGGCTCAGCGGGCTCAGGCGATAATTACCTGCTGCCGCGTTCACAAATAAGGGATCGGTAGAACCTTCGATATTGCCTGCCGAATCATCCGCCGGATAGCCGGCGATTAAGCTAAACAAACGAAAAGGAAGCACACCGGTTGCATCTGTCCCATTATTCCCCCAGATAATACTATTATAGATATAGGCAGTACTCACTTCAACTCCCGCCCCCGAAAGCGTTCCGGTATTTCCCGATAGGGTTGCATTCATCAGATGCACGGTGGTATACTCCTTCGCATAGATACCTCCTCCGCGTAATGCCTGGTTTGCATACATAAGCACGTTTAATAAAGACACTTCCGCACCGGTTGCAAGAGAAAGCCCTCCTCCATTCACCAGCGCCTGATTGTTACGGAATATGGAGTTCGCAATATAAGGAGTACAAACCTGCTCCACAGCCATAGCACCTCCGTCATTCAATGCATAATTCTGTTCAAAAAGAATGCGGTTCAACAGCGGAGAAGCGGCATGAATCAACATACCTCCTCCTACATTATGCCAAAGAAGGACACCATTCACCACGGAAGAAGTGGCAGCATTCGCCACTCCCCCGCGGACAACAAATCCATCCAACACCGTATTTCTGTTCTGGGCTGTTTCGGTTGCATAATACGGGATATTGTCAGCCGCTATCACGACATGGTAAGCATCCGCATTGTCCCAGTTTCCGTTTTTATTCAAATCACCGCTAAGCACCGAACGATCCGTACTGGCTTCAAAAGGAAGGCGGGTATCGATGCGGACAGATCCGGTCAAATCGACTGCATCCTTATCATCCTTTGCGTTCGTTGGGAAACCACCGTATATCTTCACTCCGGGCACCAGGACAAAGGCATCATTTCTACCGGCAGAAGACTGTCCTGTCGGATACGGATAATAGGTACCTGCAGCCACCCATATCTCTTCGATACACCCGGGGTAATCCGCTGCCGCTTTTAAGACATCGTGAAGGCCGTCATACGCATGTTCCCAGCTACTGCCATCTTTTACACCATCGGCAGGAGGTGTTGCTTTTGTATAGTCTTTGACATAGGTACGGGTAAAAAACGGACATTGCCCCATACCTACCGTCAAGGCTATCGATTTAGAACAGCCATTATGGGTATATGTGATATATACCGGTTCCGTGGTAACGTCTAAAGCCGTCACCAACCCATTCGGATCGACAGAAACTTTCAATGGGCTGCTGCTCTCCCATGTGCCGGTTAATAGTGCGGGATATCCCGTCCCTGTCAGTTGCCGGGTCTGCCCGACAGCCAGGTCGTTACTTCCCGGATTGCTTATGGATACGCTATTTATGACGAACTCCGTCTCGCGAACATCTATTTCTTCCTGATAATTCTTCACCTCCATTCGGATCGTATGTTTACCGGGTGTAAGTGTTCGAGTCCACTCCTCGGTGGTTGTTCCTAAATCCAGGGCATAATTACCATCGATCCACCAATTCACGGCGAAGTCTGTTGCCGACTTGGAGTAGATAGCCGCTTTCACATGTATTCTCGGATCGCAAAAAACAGCCCCCCGTACATCATCGTGATGAATACCATTCACATAAAAAGAAGGATTGATACTGCGTGTTGCAGCTCCGGCTAAATAGAAATAAGCTTCACCGGGATCCCCCAATCCATATCCGTAAATGATAACCCCATTGGGATTCGAAAAATGATAGGTTTCACTCTCTCCCCCTATCCCACTATCGTTTCTCGTGGTATGCAAAAACAGATTGCAATACGAAAAGCCGGAGGCGGTATTATCGGTCCAGGTGACATGCGAAGGCAAAGCTGTAAACGCTCCGTTTCCTACAGCTATTTGGGTATCCTTTTTATTGGCCGTAGCGGTTACTACCAAGGCATAATGATCTTTTAAACGCGAAGCTGCTTTCGGCACAAAAGAGCTAATCGATATTTCATTTACTGTTTGTTCCAACGGAGGAATCCAGGTAGCAGAAGGATCCCCATTATTCGAAGGATGCGTAGGGTTGGGGTTCGCACTACCTCCTATAAAATAAGAAGTTACCGCTACCGCTTTATCGGCAGTAAGATAACAACCATCGGTTATCTCTAATTCAACAAACTGTCCTTCTCCCAATCGAGCCGAAAGGTTTCCGGTTATCACCTGATAAGTCCCTTGCACATTTATCCGTGTATTAGGCAGGGAGGCTAAAACCCGTATACGTTCTTTCCCGCGCACAGAGGTAGGTATTAAAAAGGATGTCCCCCAAGCATTTACGGGCATCATTTGTTGGTACAAACAATCTGCTGCATGCGTTTCTTTCGGCACCATGGTTCCTGCATTGGTCACAAAATAAGCAATAGGTTTAGTCGCCACAATATGTTGTCCGGTTAAGTCGACTCCCGCAGCCGAATAAAAAGAGTAAACCTGTCCTTTATTCAACGAAACGACTACATTTCTTGTCACGTCTTTAACCTGGGTACCGTTTTCTGTCGCTACAATGGTATAGCCATCGACATAATTCACCCCTCCTTCCGGATAGCTATAAGAAGTATACGACATCTGATAATAATTCACACCCAAGCTCACTACAGGAAGTATATTCGAGGCATCCGTCGTGGCATCCGCCTGGTTTAAGGCATACACGGATATAGGATATGGAGACTCTATATGTACGGATTTGGAAGAGGTACCCGTTTTTTTGGAATACACCTGTTCTTTTTCTGCATCCAGGCTGCGGGTAAATGATTCACCCGCAGAAAGGATCACTTGCTCGGATACGCCCGTTTCCGTAAATGTGATTGTAACAGTGGTCGCCCGGGTCGCTGCCACGCGTATTTGGGGTACATAATTACTCATGGGATAATCCCTTTCGTCGAATCCAAAATCAGCGATCCTTCCGAAAGACACCCAGAAATCGGTTCCTAACGTGGTATGTTCCTGCGCCGAAAGGCCTATATGGGTGAATAAAAACAGTAGAACTGACACAAACAAAGAGACACTTTTTCTCTTCTCATTTCTATTTTTCATGGATACCTGCGAATATTTAGTATATAATTCTTTCATAGGAGAGTAACTTAAACGATTTCAATAATAGAGCGTACATCAAGAGAAGCCTGCTTCTTTTGCCGGTTATAAAAAATATGATATACATTTTTTGTGTAATCCATAGAGACAGTCGGCAGGGAGGGTTCTATCCCCCATCCGGGAGTCACAAAAGCAGCACTTCCTCCTACAGTTTCCGGGATCAATGTATACCAGGCATTCAGTATAGAGGTTGACAAGGTTGGAAATGCCGAACCAACAGGTACGTCTGTCACATATTTCGTACCCAGATAGACAAAGCTCATCAGATCGGCATTCTGGTAATAATAGTTATATGTAATAACAGAGACTACCGGGTTACCAATTTCTTCTTTCTCCTCCACAACTCCCCAGGGTACGACATGCACACCGGCAGAGATAAAGGGTCCCGGTTCTCCCACATGAATACCTCCCGGACCGTCGATACTGGAGATAGATATTTTATACGTATTATTTCGTACCATACCATAATAGCCATAAGGCAAAGGATCGGTCTTTACACAGGCAAAATGGCGGATAGGGACTCTGTAATAACAATAGCCCTGATAGAAATATTTGATTCCATACATATCATAAGAGGAAGCCGGAGGCGAAAGAATAGAAAAACCACTATGCTCTTCCACATTCCATATGGCTTCTTTTATATCGGATAAGGCATCCGGTATCTGACCGATATCGGCTGTGCGGTAGAAGGACATATGGGTCTGGTTTATGACCACCCCTTTATACAGGTAATAACTCTCTCCAAAAGCAAATCCGGGAGGTGCATACTGGCAACGGATAACCACACGGGTCATCACATCATTGACCTGCTCATCGGCAGCCATTGTATTTTCCAAAGCATATTGATACTTCTCTGCCGCTGTCGCCGTAGCGTCGCTGTCAAACTTATTCGACAAAACCGGATAAAGAGTGGCCTTGGCTATATAATTGAAATTCGCTTCCCTGTTTAGTTCATCCGTGGCGGCTACTCCGGTATTAAGTCCCTGAAAGTTGGGATCTTCTGCATAAATCCAATCCCTGTTAGCCCCTATTACTTCCATACTTCCATTCATCATGGGAGCCATGACCCTCATCCAATAGGTCTTTTTGTTGGTCACATCCAGCTCCCAGGAGAAATCACGTACCCTGGCTCCTTCCGGAAGAACGGAGAAGTCCGTATCCGCCTTCTTATCCACGATTACTTTAGCCACCAGGCGATCGACTTTCACCGCAACAGGAGCCATATGTGCCTGGTCTGCCGTTTCTTTCAGATCGGCAAGAGAGATATCGATCAATCCCTGGTGATTGGTCATCATAAACGCATTCTTTTGAGCCACGCCACCGGTTGCCGTCAGCGTATTTTTATCCATATTTACTTCCTGCAGAAAAGTAGACAGGTGATCGCTTTCACGGGTGATCGCTTTGACAGCAGATACCGGGTTCAGGATCACCAACATCCGGTATTTTTGTTTGACAACTCTCCGGGCAAACGTAATAAACTCCTGATTATTCACGCTCAGGAACAAGTCACCGGGTGTTCCTGCTTCATAACCGGTAGCTCCACTATTCGTCCTTATATCGAGGTCGAACACATATTTCACCTCCGGGTCGGCACTCAGGGGGATTTCGCCATCATAGAGCACAAGCCGCACACTGTTCACTTTTCTTTCTTCCGGCAAGCCCAGGTCATCGGACCCGGCTTTTGTATGTAAGCTTTCATCCATATCCGTCAGGACAGAGAAGAAAGCTTCTTCTTTCAGATCCGGTTTCTTCTTATCCTCCTCCTTGCCGGGTATATCCTCATATGTACATCCCGCCCAGAAGAGACTCCCCTGGATAAGGATTACGAATAGGTAAAATAGATGTCTGTATTTCATTTTCTTTTCTTTTTAAAGCTATTACTTCCGGCCTATCACTTCCGATTGATCCCGGTTTTTCCATTTGTTTATCTGAATACTCGTTGCGATACAACCACTTCCTACCTCCTCAATCGTTGGTGAACCCAGTCCTTTTATCTTTTCTATCAACACTTTATAATGGGTATTGCGCACCATGCCGTAATACCCATAGGTAGCCTCTCCATAGCCGGCAGCCTGTAATCCGGAGTGTTGTATGGGAATACTGTAATAATTAACCCCTCCCTGATAATAAGAGATGCCATTGGATTGATAAGAGGCTGTCGGATTGGTAAAATCCATATGTATTGATTTTGCCGCTGCAATCGCTTCCGCCAGATTACCATAAATAATAGGTATCGTTTTGGATCCATTGGCATAATTCAGCATATCGGCCCGCTGTATAATCATATTATTGTATGTAAAATAGCTGGATCCGACAGTAAATCCCGGCGGAGTATATATGCACCGAACCAATATACGTGTAATCACATCAGGGTATTTCTGATTTTCATCCAAGGTGTTCTCCAAACAATAAGCAGCATCTGCCACAGCCGGTGCCGGTTCCCCTACGTTTTGGGTTAATACAGGCGTTACACTCTCCTTCCGGAGGTAGAAAAAATGCTCATTCAATACGTCCTGTGACTTACCGGCATACCAACCGGAGAAATTAGGATCTTCCGCATATTGATATTTTCTGTTGGCTCCTCCATGCCCTTGTATTTCCATTGTTCCACTTTTACCCCCTCCTGAACCGATCAGCCAGGTCATGTGACGCATCCAGTAGGTCTTTTTATTCACAACATCTAACTCCCATCGAAGTGCACTGACACTTGCACCGGCAGGTTCAACCGGTAAATATGCGGCTTTCCGTACCGAGGCTTTGGCGACAACACGGCTGACATAGACAGGAACAGGGTCTTCATGCGCGGCTTGTTCTGTATCTCTCAGCCGACTTACCGGTATATCGATTAATCCCTGGTGATTGGTCATCAGAAAGTAACCATGCTCCTCTGTATCTACTGTATACAAAGCAGCCGGACCACAATCCGATTTATTACCTAAAAGGGCAGGATCCATAGAAACAGCCATTTGGAAATCGGCTAAAGTCGAAACTTCAGGCATCGTTGCCTGGTAAAGATCGAGGGTGTGGGATACGACTGATGTAACTCCTTTCTCCGTTGGATTAATAAGTACCAGTAATTTATAAGGTGCTTCCTTTACCGCCCTGGCAAAAGTGATGAAATGGGTTTGCGTCGGACTGGAATTGGCTCCTCCTTGTTTATAGAGATGATCTTTCTCTTTATGGGTCACATCGTATTGCTCAAACGTATTCCAATCCGCAGAGCCGGACTTGGCAGAGCGTATCCGAAAGTCAAATGCATATTTCACTTTCCGCTGACTGTCTGAAAGCCCTACGCTACCATCATAGAGTACCAACCGCACGCGGTTTACTTCATTCTCCTGATTGGTACCCCATTCCTCCGAGTAAGATTCGACCGTTCGGGTGGAGAGTTCCTCCTCTTCCGAAGCGAGATTTATGGCAATAGAAAGTCTCTTTCCTTCTTGAGGATCCACTTTGTCGGGAGTCGGCACCGGTTCTTCTATCTCGCAGGATGGCAAGAGAAGAAAAAGGGCAGCACAAAGAACACTCCATCTTATTTTGTTCCATCTATACTTCATATCCTATTGTTTTCTATCATTCATCACTTATTCGTTTTCTACCTCCGGGAGGCATCCTTCAGAGACCGCCACCGACTTCATGATCCCGGTCTATCCAGGGTTGCATCACGACCTCCGCAGCCACCCATACTCTATCCGGGTTGGGATCTGTTGGATCTACTGCAGGTTTTTGAGTAAGAAAAATAAGCAACTTATATTCATCTTCCCGGTCCATATATTCTTGCAAAGACATATAGTTGTATTCTTGTAATTTCAATGCATTTATATATTTGTTCAGGTTGATTTTCAGCGTTGTCGTTCCTGTTTTGAGATGTTTAATGGTTAACATATTATCCCGGTCAGCCATGAGACGCAAGGTGTGAATTTCAGCAACTCCTCCTGCACCGCCCCAGTCATTTTCCTGAAAGAAAGGTTGATAACACCAAACCGAGTTGTCTACCGGTGTATTATAAGCATCATAGGCGGCATTGGCCGTTTCTAAATGAAACGCAAATTCATTCACATCTATCTCAGATTCAGACTGTAAGGATTGAAGAACAATCCGGAAACGATTCGTATTTTTCAATAAAGGAACCGTAAGGGTATCATTCAACATATCTGTCATTCTTGCCCGTCCATGCCAGAGAGGACGAATGGCCTTATCCAACCGATTGTCCGCATGCGCTTTTAATCTCACATATAAATCTTTCAACCGGGATTTCCCTTCAACCAACGCAGTCGTATTCAACTCTTCCATTTGTCCATTGTATAGGCCGACAGGAAAAGCTACCAATTGAGCAACCTCGTTGTATGATTCAGGCAATGCCATTGTATATCCTTTAGGAAAGGTCTTTTCCCCGGAAACTTCATCGACTATCTTTGATAAATAAACCCCGTTTTCATCAAATAAATAAAGATCCACTCTGGCTACCTGTCGATGAAACAAATCTTCATAAGACATATTATAATCATATACAAATCGTATCCGTTTGCCGGATTCTTCCGGCGGACACTCCTCCAATCCATCCCGGATACAAGATGTTAATAATAACACGAGTCCATAACAAGCGTATCGTATGTATTTACTCCATTCGTTCATCCTCTTTATTCTTTATATTTCTATTCAATTATTTCTTTATAAATCAAAATGCAAACTTGTCACACGCCAGGGTGCAACTCTGACATCAGCATCTATAAGCCCCCCTTTATCGTCCGGCCCTTTCGGAGCAGGAAGGGTGATATGTCCGGGTCCGCGCACGTCTTCAATACATATTCTGTAAACATTATTTCGCACGACTCCATAACGTCCATACCCCATCAATGCTCCACTTTCTATTTCATTGAAATGACGAATCAAAATAGTATAATAGCTTACGCCGTCTTTGTAATAGGTTAATTCCCGATACGTTTTCGACTCATTGGGTTCCTGGGGTGGATTATTCGGATCGACACTGCGCAGAGGCCAAGTGATAGTACCCTCTTCAGGCCAAAAGACTTCTCTTGTTTCCATATCTATTAGCACCTGTACCAAGCCTTCTAATTCAGGATATTGATGAACCGGAATCAGGGAGGGATCAGTCAGGAAGTGTAAGATCTGTGCATGTGTGAAGGCATGTCCCCGGTAATAATAATAGCTATCTCCTATGTTTATAGAAGCCGGGGCATATTTGCATTTGAGCACGATACGCGTCGTCACATCTTCATATTGCTCATCGGCAGCCATGGTGTTTTCGGTAACATATTCGTATTTGTATCTATTACTGGCATCCAGTAGTAGGTTATTCCCACTCGGGGAATCTGTGATCCATTCTCTGATTAAATAAGTATCGTCCGGGATATAGAAAAAATGCTCTTTGCGTTTATCGGCACCGGAAGCTCCCGGTCTTTCTAAACTAATCTGCTCAAAATTGGGATCAACGGCATATCGAAAATCCCTTGCAGTTGACGGTGTTTCCATATTCCCCCCGGCCGAAGGTGCCGTTGGTGCCGTCTGTCGGATCAGGAAAGAACGCATATTAATAATATCCGTACCCCATACAGGTTCTGTCATTTTAGCTCCTTTAGACAAACCTGCATATACTTTTTCATTGGCTCCCGTACTTCCTTGCAGGGTTATATGATTGGCTTTAAACAATCCCACCTTGGCCACTCCCCGTTCTACAGGTATATTTTTACGGTTAGCCGGCTTCGCAGCATCTTCTTGGGTGGATTGGATATCGGCTTCTTCAATCAAAAGAGGGCCATCCGCGTTAGTCATCAAGAAGTTTACCGTACGCCTCGAATCCTCTAACCAGCCTGTATAAAGTCCCGGATAAAGACCTGCACCCACAGCCTGCCAGAAGTTAATCATAAAAAGATTCACTCCCATTTCAACCGCATACCTATCTGCCGGGCTATTGGGGATTATCGAACTTCCGCTGAAAGCCGTTTTAAAGTTTACCGCTTCCGTCAGGTCATTGTATTTGTGTTTGGGTGTTTGAATCAAAGTCAAATAATCACGGCCGGTATATCCATATCTCTGCATCCCGGGAACTTCCTGGCTCTCTTTGCGTAGATTGCCCGGATTCAATACGGCTATGATCTTATAGGCCATTTTCTGAAGCGGAATAGGAGGAAGAAAGATTGTTTTATTACTCTCGTCGAAAGTCACGCCCGGGGTATTATTATTAAAAACACCCTTATAAGCAATATCATAATAATAAGTCTGCACAGCTGTATGAGCCATGTCATATACAATAATTTGTAATCCATCAAAATAAGCCTCTACAGGAATTCCTTCGCTTTCTCCGACAGCCTTGGTTGCGATGACACCTTCCAGACCTACACTCAAAGAGATATACCCTGTATCTTTCCAAGTCGGATCTGTGTTCGGATCCGGTTCATCTCCTGGGATTACCGGATGCTCTTGCGTACAAGAAAAAAGAGACATTCCTATAAGGAATAGCCATGTCATGAGATATGTTATTTTTTTCTTTTTCATACGTCATTATTTATTTTTTATATTTCGCTCGTATGGAACTCACACGAATGTCATCGCCTTAGGCGAAACAGTTTGAATGACTCGTTTCATATTGCTTTATATAGTCTTTAGATCATTTCAAATCCAAGTTCAATCATTCCATTCGATTACAGGCTTACATCAAATCCTCTCCTTGTCCTTCCCGTATGTACCAAGGATTAATCTTTATATCTACGGATAATAAATGTTGATCGGAAACCGGCGAAGCAGGCCCCAAAAAAGAATTGACTGTTATATCATATATATTGTTACGAACAAGCCCGTAATATCCATACAATGGATTGGTACCCGAAGAATATCCAAAATGTTTTATATAAATGGGCGGATATATATTCAAGCCTTTATAATGAAAGGTTAAATTCTTTGCCTCAGTGACTGTCGAATAAACAAACGAAATCGGCTCCGTATCCGAACTGAAATCAAACGGGCTTCCCGGTGCCGCCTCTGCTGCCGCAAATACGGCCGCAATCCCCTCCATCTCAGCAGGTATAGTCGCAGGATTTGTCTTCCATTTTTTAGCCTGCATATGGGTAAAAACCTTGACAGTATTATCCAATACACAGGAATAATAGTTCCCTCCATTTATCGGAGGAGTAGCTATCTGTATATTTGCTTTCACAACTACGCCCGTCACATACTTTCGCATTTCTGCAGGGGTAGTCATCTCTGTTAGTTCAGTTGTATTTTCAAGTGCATAAATAGCATTTGTTTTTCTTGTATTTGTTTTATCATTCCATTCCATGAAAGGGGCGGAATGATATCCTCCGGCAGGACCGGTATTCAGAATCAGATAATTGGAGTCCCAGTCGTATCCATCGACAGTATGTCCTTCAAAGTTCGGATCGACCGCATACTGATTCAGTCTGTTTTGATAAGGGCTATTGGCAACAGTCTCCATCACATTGAATGCAGGTGCTAACAGCCCGAAATTACGTAATAAATAGGTCTTTTTATTGGTCGCCTCCAGGGTCCAGGCCACCTTGGTTACTGTATATCCTTGCGGTTGAGAGGCTCCTGTTATTTTTTCATTGACCCGTACTTTAGCCACGATACGATCCAGGTTTACCGCAATCGGGAACTTAGCCGCTTCTTCCGGATTCGATCTTAAATGAGAAAGCCTCACCGGTCTTACTCCATTGGCATTACTCATAAAGAAGCCGACAATATTATCCATATAATGGGCAGCCGTGGTATGGGTTACCTCATCCAATAAGTCTTTCAATACCGAAGGATTCGGAGCCGGTTTCTTCCCTTCTGTATCCGTAACAGTATATTGAGGTTTGGCTCTATTTAATATAGCCGCAGTCGGATTGGCCAGGACGACCAATTGGTACTCTTGCCGGGCTATAATCATCGGTTTGCTTATGAAATTATTTGTAGAGGGTATATATGATTCTCCGGCAATGTTTGTCAATACATCCGATCCGGCAAAGGCGCTACTGCCATCTGTTGAAGCATTCAGTTCTACACGGAAAATCAATTGGGCCATATGATCCGGCACTCCCGCTTCGTAGAAGCATAAATAGATCTTATTGACTCTGCGTTCAAACCCAAAGCCCTCTTCTGCATAGGCTTTTGTCGATAGAAAATCCCAATCCGTTGTAAGGCTAAAAGAAAAATAAGCCATACCTTCCTTGGCAGATTCCTCCGGCTTTTCTTCATCATCTGTTGAAAAGGTATCACTACAAGAAGAAAAGACAATCCCCAAGCAGCATATCCAACCGAACATTATTGTTTTAATCCAAAGATTCATATACGTATATTTTTCTACCAAAGGGGCATCCCTTTTTTGTTTTCTGTAATAAGGTTTATTGAAGAGCTGAAACTCTCAGCTCTTCAATAAAGACAATCTATCAATAAGGATTCCCTACATCAACCGCTTGTTCACGTACCACCCATGGCAATACCTCGATTTCAACGGCCAATCTTTGCAATTTATCATCCGGTCCTTGAGGTTCCGGTATATCGATAGTTCCCGGAGCATTCACCGTTCGGATAGTCAATTTGTATACATTGTTACGCACCAACCCGAAACGTCCGTATCTCATCGCCCGGCTTTCCAACAGATCACTATAATGACGAATCATTATACGATAGTAGTTCGTATCTGTATAGTAATAAGAAATACCTTCTACCTGGTACGATGCATTCTGTGGCGTTTTATAATCCGTACCAAATCCGATTATTGTATTTTCTAATATACCCGCCTTGGCTTTCAGATGTTCTTGTAAGGTATAAAACGTATCATACCAGGTGACATTCTGCGGATCCGAATCATAGTCTCTGATCTTCACCAGGTCTTCAGCAGTAAGTACATAACCCGCCCAGACAAAGTAACGATCCGTCGTTTTCACTTCGGTACCTAAGGCACTGTGAGTAGGACGATAATCCAACTTCAGGATCACTGCCGTAGTCACGTCTTCCTGTTGTTCATCAGCCTCCATCGTATTCTCAGGCGCATATTCAAAATGTGTATCACCCACCGGAATCGAAACATCACTCAAAGCACTCAGTCTACGGAATTCCGTATTCGGATGGCTGACACTTCCGACAGGCGTTCTTTCCTGACTGACTCCATCAAAGTTCGGGTCTTTCGCATACAGATAATGTCTGTAATTGACATTTAGAGGTTTTTCAGGCACCACATCTTCTTCGGGGAAAACTCCACTTTTCATCTTATCCATATGTCGCGTCCAGAATGTACTTTTATTGGTCACATCCAATCGCCAGAAAAGATTCGATACTTTGGCTTTGATCGCAGGAACCTCTGCGGCTACCGGAACGACAGTCACTTTTGCGACAGCACGGTCGACAAACACTCTATTCGCCTTCTTTTCCGAAGCGGCATAGGCTTCCTCCTCCGTCGGTTTGATTTGAGCCGCAGGTATGTATACCAACTCCTGATAATTGGTCATCAAGAAATTCTCCGGTTTATTGTTGGGATCCACAGAGGCGGAATTAGGTGCCCCTATCAAATCCGTAAGATCATTGTTGTTAATCTTTTTGATCGCATCATAAAACGAGTTTTTATGATTTCCTATAATAGGAAGAGCACCATAATAATCTCTTCTTCCTTTGGTTATATCTTTGATTTCCTGGCAAGGATTGATAAGAACCAATAACTCATAATCTCTTATGGCTACTTTTTCCGCTAACGGAGTAAAATAACCACTACCTACAGGATCGTAATCCCCTGTCGGACGCATGGACGAACCGGCAAAATCATTTGTGCCTGCCGTATGAATATACTCGTAATCAAAGGCATACTCTGCAATTCCGGTCTCCACATTGTAATACACCAAACGGATTGTATTTACTTTATCTTCATTGGGCGTACCATTTTCTGATTTTTCTTTGTCAGTCAAATCCCCCGGTGCCCGGGAGTGAATATCAAAAGGCGTTTGCAAGCTGGGAGCATAATAGCCCATCCCCAACATACCTTCCTCATCTGTCAACTGCGTGTGTCCACTTTCATTATTATCACTACATCCTGTAAAAGACAGACCTACACATAAGAGAGATGCAAACAGGCGTATTTTTTTGAAATTTCTCATACCTTATTCTTTGTTTAAATTAAATCCGGAAAGTGATGTAAGCCATCACTTTCCAGTAATAAATCATTAATAATAACCGCCACCAATAACGTCTTGATCACGCAGTACCCAAGGTAATACTTCAATATCAACGGCTGTCCACCAATTCTCTTTGTCATCCGGACCTTTAGGTTCGGGAACAGCGATATCACCGGGACCGAGAAGTTCTCTCAATGTCAATCGATACCAGTTGTTACGAACGATACCATAACGACCATAGGCCATCGTTTCCGGTTGCAGATCATCATTAAAGTGACGTATCAGGATACGGTAGTAGTTCATACCGTCTTTATTGAAGGTTAAAGCACCCACTTTCTTCGAATCCCCGGAGTAACTGTAATCAGTACCAAAGTTTCCACTCACTTCCAGTTCGTCTCCTGCTGTTGCATTGTCAATAAGATATTTCTGCAAGGTGAAAAACATCTCCATTTTTTCTTTCTCAGCATCCGTAGCAGTAGACGCATCAAAGCTTTTAACATCATTCAAATCGTCGGCTGTAAATACTTTTCCATTCCACACATAATAAGGGGTAGTCTCTGTCATGGCAGTACCAACCGCACTTTTTCTCGGAACATATTTTGTTTTCAGGATAACCGCTGTTGTGACATCTTCATATTGCTCATCTGCTTCCATCGTATTTTCAAGAGCATATTCCGAATCACATTCGTCCAACCAGTCTTGTGTCAATTTGCCTACTTTATAGGTGTTGGCCGAATTATCAAAAAGGCTGGCATCGATATAATTAAAATAAGTTTGAATATTCGCTTTGGATGTAGTTACCAGATCTGAAGGAGTAGGTAAGCCCATGAATAGATATCTTTCCCAACTGTATTTATCCCCATTGGTATCTTCTGCATACAGATTCTTTCTCGGAGTAGCTAAAGCTTCCATCGTTCCGAATGAAGTTTTCGCCGGGTGTCTGAGATAGTAGGTTGAGAGATTCGTTACATCCAGTTTCCAGACGGCATTATCCGTATCAGTCCAAGCTGCGTTTATCGTTGAAGGCTTAAGGTCTGCTTTCATACTTACTTTGGCCACCGCACGGTCTACTGCCACTTTCACACGTCCCTGATAGGCTTCCAGTTCTGTATGGAAAATATTGGCAACAGGTACATCAACGATCCCTTTTGCATTCGACATAAAGAAGTCTTCCGGTGCATCTTTGAAGTTCGCTGTTCCAATGAAGTTTGTCAGATTGTTTGCTGAAATCTGCGCCTTGTAATTGTAGAAATTATCCAGGTTGGTTGCGTATTCATTTTTCACCTCATTACCTGCCGGTCGGTTACCGTCGGCGTCTCTGAGACCGTCTTTTTCCCATATAGCCTTTGTGCGTGTGATCACATCTGCACTCGGATTGATCAATACCAATAGTTTATAATCTTTCACCTGTACTTTTTCCGCTTTCGGCACAAATACAGTACTATTGGTTACCGGATTAAATCCGGGAACATATCCCAGTGGGTCTGTCGGATAATCATTGGGATCCAACATACTGGGTCCTGTAAAATCCTGCCCTGCACCGGAATGGATTCCGGCCACATCATACGTAAAAGCATATTCTGCGATCTTTGTCTTGGCATCATAATACACCAAACGAATTTTCTTTACGTATTGCTCCTGAGGAAGCCCTTTATCTTCATCACCATAGGCCTTCGTTCCAATACCTGCTTCCGCTCCCAACTGAGTCGAAAGAAAACCGTAGGTCAGATTTCCATCCGGTTCGTCAACAACTTCCGGTCCCTTTTTTATGTCATCACTACAGGATGCCATAGTCAAACCTGCGCCTATAATAAACGCAAGTGATAAACTTTTCCACTTCTTTTTCATAATGTTCATTTTAAAATACTTAAGTTTATAATTTATAGATAGTTCATACTAAATATCATTCGTATTTCACCTCTTCATCCCAGGTACGTACCCACCATGGATTCACTGTTACATCCGCAGATATATACTGATCCGTCAGTCCATCTCCGGGTCCTGTGATACTATGGATTGTTATGGCATATACATTATTACGCACCACCCCGTAATGGCCATAGACCGTTTTACGTGCTGTCTCCGCATCCGTTATATCCGGCACATAAAAATGTTTAATCGGGATCCTGTACTTATTCAATCCTCCGGGATGATAGGTGATGCCAAAGGAATTACGAAAAGCGCCGGATGGTTGGGAAGCATAGAAATCAAACTGACGTTCTCCTACAGGGAGTGCCTCGTCTTTAGCGATAGCGATTGACAAACCGTCCATTTCCGCAGGAAACATATCATATATCCACCACATATTTGCCTGAGTATGCGTAAATACCCGCGCTTCTCCCCCTGGTGTTTTAAAGGAATAATAATCTGTTGCAGTCAGCCCTCCCGGATGGGTTATAAAGGCATTTACCTCTATTTGTGTCACATAATCCCTCCAGTTATCCGCCGATTGACGATGTAAAGAGATTGTATTTTCGAAGATATACTGGTAGGTATCTCCTGCATTCTGTCCGATACAGGTAGGGCTTAAGTTCCACGAATACATAGTTGCCGGATAAGAGTCATAATCGGATGCTCCCGACACCTCTGCATCATAATTGGGATCTATCGCATAGGTGTACTTCCTGGCTGGCAACGCATTACCCGATAAGGCAGGATTCAAACCGGAGGAGATTGTCTCTTTGTCTATACTCTGATAGTTATTAGCTGCACCGAATGGATCGGAAAGGTAATTCAGGTTTCGTACTAAATAAGTCAAACGGTTCGTTCTCACCACCCCCCAGGTAAGCCCATGGATCTCATCCAAGGTTCCTTTCTTCGTCTGATAGTTCCCCCCCCTACGCACCAATACTTTGGCAACCACCCGGTCGAGATGGATATAAAAGGGAGCTGCCTCTGCATGTACGGAAGATGTTTGCAACTGCTCTCCCTCAATAAAAAGAATGCCATTGGCATTGGTCATCATAAACTCACTCTCCGAAGAAGCGTTGAAAAAGTCCGAAGGGGTATTCCCGGAAACGGCATTTGTTATCAGATTACTGATTTTATATCTTTCGACAAGTGCATTATCCGACAAAATACTTTCGCCCACTTCGCCTTCATTGGCAGAAGCAATATCATCCAAAAGTGTTTTCAAATCGACTCCCGCCCCGGGTAATACCGGCTTTATTTTGCCCGGTTGCAAATTGGCGAGAACAACCAACTGGTAATCCGCCTTTCGGATCGGCTTGGCTTTCGATCGGAAACTGCCCTTTCCGGGTCCGGTATAGGTTGTTTCCGCCACCAAGACATCTTCTCCCGCAAAATCCGTCGAACCATCTGTTGAAGCCTTCAATTTAAAACAGTAGTGAAGAGGCGCTTCCGGCCCCGCTCCGCCAAACAATAAGAGATAAACGGAACTGACCTTTTGTTCTTTCACAAGGCCTTCTTCTGTTTCTGCACGGGTAATCCGATCCGCTCCTACAGCTAGGTCAAACGAGATATAGGCATTTCGCTCTGCATCAGACGATTCCTCCGGCTGTTGCTTTTCCCTTAACAGGTCACTCTCGCACGAAAAAAAGGACATACCTATGGCTAATGTACAGAGTACATGAATTAGTTTCACCCTCATTTTTTTTAAAATCTAGTTAGTCACACTCTTGTTTTAGATACGCGCATCCCGCCCTCTTCTATTTGTTTATACGGGCTTTTTCCAACTGTTCGGCGTTTGTGCGGGCCACGGTATTTCCTCTATCAGCCGCTTGCTTGAAAAGAGAGATGGCTGATTCATTATCTCCCATTTTAGCATAGGCTACCCCCATATTATTCAAAGCTTCAACAAGATCAATCCCTTTCAGGCGCTCTACCGCCCGGTCATAATTCCCAGCTTCAATATCCTGGGCTGCGGCATTCAGTTTAGCCACGTTGTCTTCGGGATATAAGTATACAGCGATTTCAAAAACCTCCTTGAACTCCGGGCTTCCCTCGGGATAGGTGTTAGCCACCAGAAACATTTCGTTCAGGCTCAAATGTTGAGGTTTTGTCTTCATGATCTTCTTGGCTTCTTCTATACTAAATGAACGCGCCACATAGGTAATGGTATATTCATTGCGTCGAAGAATAGGATAAAATTCATTTAATAAAAGACGGTAAGTAGCTCCTCCGTTCAAACTCTGAAGACGTTGCTTTCTCTGAGCGATATCGTCATTTTCATCTATTATGCGAACAACCGCATGCCGATCTGTCAAAGAAGACGAAAGTACATTTTTTCGCAGGCCTTCCCAGTCTTCCCCCCGCCAGTCGGTCTTCATCATCGACTCTCTCAGGTTGTGGTTTCGCACCAGATAATTGACAAAGGAGTAAGCACGGTTTTTCGACAACTCCATATTGCTGGTATAATTTCCTTCCGGAGAAGCATACCCTGTTATAGCCAAAGTCTGGATAGTCAGGTTGTCATCTTTTCTAATCTCACCGACAATCTGGTCGACCTCCCTCAAAACCTGTTCATTCCTTCCGAAATCACGAAGCAAATCGTATTTACCCACTTTATAATTCAAACGCGCATCATAGGTTTCACTGCGTTGTTTAAGAGGTTCGGCTGCCGGCATTACATATTGCAACGCATAGGAGGGCTCAAAAGAAGAAGGAAGAAGGCGATCGACCAATACATATTCTTTTCCTGCCAAGGCACAGTTGGCACATCCGCTCACCTCTTCAAGTAAAACCCATTCGGCATCCCGCATCCATTCTTCAAAAGGAAGGCTGAAAGAGAGAGGCAGAGATTGTTTCGTCTTATTTAATCGGCGCAAAAACGGTTGTTCCTCTTTTTCATCCGTAAAAGAATGAAGAGCAACCGCACGTTGCAACACCTTGTTACGTGTTTTGCCCGCCACAAATACAGAAGGGAAATAATGGCTTTTCGTCTCATCTTCCAAGCGCAATACAGGGGTTAGTTCCACCATTGTCTGACTGGGTAAATAAACCGAACTCATATCCAGGTTTAGTTGAAGTACTAACTTCTCCCCCTGTTTGTCTATTTGCAGGTCAGTAAACCCGAATGTGCCGGAGTAAGTCTTTTGTGCCCATCCGCTGACAGGGATTAAGAAATAAAAGAGGGCGCATAGTATATATATATTTTTCTTCTTCATAACGGTAGTATGCAAAATTCTTTATCGAAAGAAATAAATAATTGAAAGGGCTGCCTTTGTGGGGCCAAAGTAGTTGTACGTTTTAGATTTCAGTTTGTCACCACATTCCACACAAGGATACTTATCATAGGTTATACGCGCATAACCGATGCCCAAAACAGCTTCAAAGCTCCAACGCGGATGCATGATCCATTGGTGACCGACACTCACTCCCCCTCCATAAAACAAACCTTCATAGCGATGGTCATCCAGTTGGGACATAAAACCAAAAGGCAATTTCAAGTCAGCAACACTGAATTCACCACCATGTAAATGTGCACCCACAAATGTACCATTGAATTTTTCACAAAACCAGTAGCGGTATTCCGGTTGTACAAGCCAATGTTTAAACCGTTTATAATCGGTAAGATTAAAAGGATTATATCCTACCGACATATCCAATGTACTCTTTTTCCCGATCCCGAATTCAAAGCCTAAATTGGGAGTCAAAGTAAGATCGTATAGGATATTATTTTTTACGGCTATACGTTGCGCTGATAGAGATATCGTACTTATTAATACGATACATAAAAGTAGCATTTTTTTCATTCACTTTATAGTATTTGTCCCTTCACACATTGAATAATACAGGAACTATATTTACACTTTCTTTTAGCAAACCGGCTGAATTTATATTCTTTTCGTTCAACGGCACATTCGTTTATCATTGACTTATTCACTCTCATACAAAATCATCCTATTCAATAATTGAACACAAAGTTCACTCATCCAGAATAAATAACGAGGCAAAATTAGACAATGCAAATAGAACATTATTCCGGATTTCATCCTATCTTTTCGGGATTTCACAATATTGCCGTATTTTTTAGCATTAACGACCTTTTCGCCTTCTTATTCTGCCCGGAGGATCCCCCAGATAATGCTTACAAAAATCGCTAAACTGAGAAAGAGAAGAGAAGTCATATTCGAATGCAATCTCTGCCAGGCTATTGTCTGAGCATATCAATTTATGATAGATCTGCTTCGACTTTTGATCAATCATCCATTGATAAGCAGAGATTCCAAAAACCTTCTTGAATTGTTTATCAAAGCTCGACTGACTATATCCATATAAGTCCGAAAACTGTTGCACCGTCTTTACCTTCGCATAATTCTTATAAACGAAGTTGGCAAAAACAGAATCTTTGGTCAAGACCGAAGAGAAGAATCCTTTGAGTTCTTCTTTCGAGTAATAGACACGCAGATAATACATCAATTCCTGTATTTTTAACTTATAATAGTACGTACACTTAAGCCCGTCTTTTATGCAATGAGACAATAAATTCAGGAAATAATCCAACCGTTCATTTACCTCCAAAAGGCTTATCTCATCCTTTGTTTCCTCCCCTTGCTTAAATAAATTCTCAATGGCAAAAGAATTGCACAACTGTATAGAAGAGTTTATCCTAAAAACCATAATAGATGCATCTTCTTCCACCTCTATGTAGAAATGACAGGCAGGCGGGAGCAACATGATTTGTCCTTTATAAACAAACTGCCTACTTACTTTTTGATAAGATATATGGAAACTTCCGTTTCGAACAAAAAGCATTTCTGATTCAACAATATTTCGTTTTAGCGTTTCTCCTTTTTTAAATGTTATAGTTTCAATCAAAGGGCTATTCCCTTTTTCATAATTACCACATACGACATGCTCAGTTATATTCATAATTTTTACTGCAAAAAAATTAATAATAAAAACAACAACAATTCAACATAAATCAAACCTACGTTTAAGTGTATACATATAAGAATTACATAAGTAGAGTTCATCTAAATTCTATCATAGTATCATTGCAAAATAGAATAAGGAACAAAGGACTGCAAACATATTCATAATACAGCATTCGTAATTCATGAAAATAGCCTGTTTGTTCTCCATTTTCATTTATTGATGTTCTGTTTTCACAAAACATATCAATGCATGAATCCGTTTAAATATGTCGTATCGTTTCTGAAGACAGAACAAAGACGAGAAAACAGAATTAAAAACAGTTACGCAAAAATCATTCTTAACAATACCGTCACAATTATATCTACATACTTTATTCATTCATAAAATATGCCATTCAAAACACAACTTCTTTCTATTCGTTAACAAAGCCATCCTCTTAGAGATTGCAAAAGCACATTCTCTCAGAGTATATCCCTTCTTTCGTTTGGCGTCAAATTAAGAAACATCACGCAAAGATAAAGAATTAATCATCAAAAAAACCACAAAAACACCGAGAATTTTTTATTAAAAAATATAAAACAGCGTATAACCATTTGAATTTCAAAACGCGAATAATCATTATCAACAACGCGTTTTTTCATTATTAAAAGCAATAACAACAAAGAACAAGCCCACAAAACCTTCGATCATCCGCAAGGCTTCTCCCCTTCTGGCATTCTCTATATAACTTATTTCACTTTATTTCAACCCATTATACGTACTACCCAATGCGGTTCACGAGGGAGTATTCTGTTGCCGATGCACATCGGCAATATTGTTGATGCGCATCGGCAATATTGCTGAACAGCATCGGCAATACTGTCGAAGCCCATCGGCAATAGAAAAGGGTGTCGTTAATTGTTTTTTTATCCTATCTTTGCCGGGAGGGATTTCGGGTACTTGTCTTGAAAATATATACGAACCAATCCCTCCTTTAAATCGGAATCAGTCTATTTGCAAAGAAGGTAAAACATATGGAAGATTTTAGTCAATTGATACATCATATCCATCCGCTTCCGGAGGAAGACCTGGCCCGGCTCCTTGCGTTCGCTCAAGAAATGGAAATCGATCAACGCACCGTTATTCTTGCCGAAGGGGAGATAGATCCTTCGCTCTATTTAATCAAAAAAGGAGTCGTACGTACTTATTGGGGGATAAACGACAATAAAGAAACGACCATTGGTTTTGCTACGGCAGGAGAGGCATTTTATTCGCCTTGGGGATACCACCAGGAAAGCCCTTCTTTGATATCGATAAGTGCTTCCAGCCCGGTAAGCCTCCTGCGTTTTTCCAAAGAGAGACTGGAACTTCTATTCTTATCGAGTGCTTCTCTTTCGGTGTGGGGACGGAAGTTATTTGAGAATCTTTCATTCACCACCTATCAGGACCTGGCTTATTTCTCCCATCCATCCAGTATCGAACGCTATAAGGTGTTACTCCGAAAAGCGCCTGAGATCCTGCAATATGTACCTTTAAAAGATATTGCAGCCTATATGGGCATGACCCAACAAGCGTTGAAACGCATCCGGGACGAATTGGTCAAGAGAAGAAGGCCTTCTTACAGAAAAAAGGAAGAGGATGATATATAAAGAACAGAGCCTCTTATTCTATAATTTTAACATTTAATTCGCACCTAATGAGATTCATTCCAATAATGTTGATACTCGCCGGAATATTCGGGGGTAATTTGTATGTGTTTTATCGCTTATGGCACCTCATGCCTTACTCCCTGATAGGACGTTTTCTTTTTATCGTAATCGCATGCATTCTGATAAGTTCTCCTTTTATAAGTATGGGGCTGGGGGGACATCTGCCTACAGGTATCACTTCCTTCCTTTATAAAATAGGAACTTCCTGGCTGATTCTTTTCATGTATCTTTTACTCTTTTTCCTATTTTGTGATCTGATCCGGGTGACTCACTTATTTCCGATTGAGAAATTCATGTATGCCAACGGGAGCGGATTGGGTGTTATACTCATCTGCGCTTGCCTGCTTCTGGGCAGCGGCTATTACCGGTACTTACACAAAGACAGGGTGGAACTGACACTTCCCCTGAATAAAACGATGACCACCCAAGGAGAACTAAAGATCGTAGCTATCAGCGACCTCCACCTGGGCTATAGTATCGGCAAAGAGGAATTCAAAGGATGGGTAGATCTTATAAACCAGGAAAACCCGGACCTTGTTCTTATTGCCGGGGATATTACCGACAACAACATCAAACCCTTGTACGAACAGGATATGGCAGCTGTGTTTAAAGAGATCAAAAGCAAATACGGAACATATGCCATATTGGGAAATCATGAATATATTGCAGATCCTGTCAATGCCAGCGCCTTTTTAGAAAGCGCCGGCGTGACCTTATTAAGAGACTCTGTGGCTTGCGTGGATCATCGTTTTTATATCATCGGAAGAGACGACCGCAGCAATTCGCAACGGAAAACAATGGAGGCCCTGACCGCCTCCCTGGATCCTTCCCTACCGATATTATTACTCGATCATCAACCCTATCACCTGGAAGAGGCGGAGAAATATAAAATAGATTTTCAATTCTCCGGCCATACCCATAACGGGCAAGTATGGCCAATCAATTGGGTCACCCAGGCTTTATTTGAGAAAGCGCATGGATACCTGAAAAGGAGACAGCCATTTCTACATAAGCTCCGGCTTAGGCATCTGGGGCGGGAAATTCCGGATCGGAACCCGGTCTGAATATGTTGTTGTGACAATAAAAGGAAATACTCCCTCCTAAAAAAAACCGAAACAGGTAAGAAATGGAAACAGAAAAAACCGGTAGCCGTTGGCCCCAAGGCGAACGGCTACCGGTTTTTCTGTTTTGTCAGGTCTTTTATACCAGCGTAACCTCTATGCCCCTGTCGCGGATCATTTCAACCGTATGGGCAGAGACGTTCGTATCCGTGATTATATGGTGTACCTTATGCAGGTCACAGATCTTACAGAATCCTCTTCTTCCAAATTTAGAAGAGTCGGTCAACACAATCACCTTTTGCGAAACATCGATCATCTTTTGGTTGATGATTGCTTCATTCATATCACTGGTGGTCAACCCATATTCCAGATCAATCCCGTCTACTCCTATAAACAGTTTATTACAGGTCAGGTTGTTCAATGTATTTTCTGCATAATGCCCGATTACCGATACTGAGTTTTTCCGGATAATACCCCCCAGTTGAACAATTTCAATGAAAGGATTGTAACATAACGACAAAGAAACCCGGACCGAAGAAGTGATAACGGTTATATTATCGGTTATATGGATGGCGTTGGCAAAGGCTAATAAAGTAGTACCGGATGCTATGATGATCTTATCATTGGGTTCAATAAAACCGTTCGCTGCCTGAGCAATACGGCTTTTCTCTTCCATCTGTAACTTTTCCTTGACATCAATATGCTTATCGATAATGAGAGATTTCAGGTTGCTCGCACTTCCATGATTTCGCTCAAGTACCTTTTTCGTTTCCAAATATTTCAAATCCTTTCGAATCGTAACTTCCGAAACCTGGAGCTCTTTACTTAACTCCTGCACTTTGACATAGCCTTTTTGTTTCAGCTGTTCAAGTATATAATTATGTCTTTCTGCTATACTACCCATAACCTTAATTTATTTACAAAGATAATGAAACAGAACCATTTATTTAAGAAAACAAAAGAAAAAAAGGAAAAAAACCATACAAATAGGTGGTTTATCCCGCTTAAACACAAGAAAACAGCTTCGATACCTTTCGAATAATTACATTTTAAATAAAAAAAATGTTTCGATATATTTTGGTTTTATGATTTATATCTCTATTTTTGTCCAAAACTAACTTAATCCATCTATCCATTCTTTCTAATGAAACGGGAGCAAAACATACAAACACTCACAGACCACAGTCTCTCGTGGGACACGATTATTATCGGCGGTGGCGCCACGGGCATAGGCTGCGCAGTAGACGCTGCATCCCGGGGATACAAAACAGTCTTATTGGAACAAGCAGACTTCACCAAGTCGACCTCCAGCAAAAGTACCAAACTGGTGCACGGTGGCGTTCGCTATTTAGCCCAAGGAGATATCGGACTGGTAACAGACGCTTTGCGTGAACGAGGCTTCATGCGGAAAAACGCTCCTCACCTGGTAAAAGACCAACGTTTTATCATTGGCAATTACAAATGGTGGGAAAAACCTTTTTACACGATCGGACTGATAATGTACGATATGCTTGCCGGCAAACGGGGGCTGGGTCGTTCTTTTCCTTTGCGCAAACAAAAAGTGATCCAGGATATCCCCCAGATCCGCGAGAAGGAATTAAAAGGCGGGGTCGTATATCACGACGGACAATTCGACGATTCCCGACTGGCTATCAACTTATTACAAACAGCCACAGAACACGGGGCTACCGTAGTCAACTACGTCAAAGTCATCGACTTGATCAAAAATGAATCGCATAAAATAACGGGAGTAAAACTGCGCGACGAATTAAACGGCCAGACATTCACTCTTTATGGGAAATCGATCATAAATGCAACCGGTGTCTTTGTGGATGAGATAATGCGCCTGGACTCTCCCGGAAAAAGCGATATTGTACGCCCCAGCCAAGGGGTACATTTAGTCGTCGACAACTCCTTCTTAGGAGGTGATACGGCATTAATGATCCCTAAAACAAACGATGGGCGCGTCATGTTCGCCGTGCCCTGGCATAACAAAGTCGTATTGGGAACCACCGACACCCCCCTGAATGCGTCCACTCTGGAACCCAAAGCATTGGAAGAGGAAATAGACTTTATCCTTCAGACAGCAGGCAATTACCTGAAGAAGAAACCGCAAAGAGAAGATGTGCTTTCTGTTTTTGCCGGACTCAGACCCTTGGCGGCACCTAAAAAGGACAGCGACAAAAAGAAGACTAAAGAAATTTCAAGATCACACAAAATAATAACCTCTGCAAGTGGCTTGATAACAATCACGGGAGGGAAATGGACCACCTACCGGGAGATGGCCGAAGAAGTCATTGACAAAGCGATCTCTATCAGCAACTTGACATACAGAAAATGTATCACCCGGGATCTACCTGTCCATGGATACAAAAAAGAGGTAGACCGCAAGCAGTTTCAATATGTCTATGGCACAGATTTTGACAAAATACTAGATCTGTTGCATGAAGACCAGACATGGAGTCAGCCTCTTCACCCGGAATACGAATATATCGCTGCAGAAGTGATCTGGGCCGTACGCGAAGAGATGGCCATGACCATAGAAGATGTCCTGGCACGGAGGCTGCGCCTACTCTTCTTGGACACACGTGCCGCCATAGACATCGCCCCAAAGGTGGCTTCCTTAATGGCAACCGAGATGGACAAAGACGCTTCTTGGGAAGAAAATCAAATAAAAGAATTCACTCTTTTAGCACAGAATTATTTATTAGTACCTTATAAACAAACGAATGAATAGTTGACTCTTATCTCATTAACTCTGTTATCATGAAAAAATACATTTTATCTTTCGATGCCGGCACGACAAGCTCCCGGGCAATTCTATTTGATTGCCACGGAATCATCCGATCAGTCGCCCAAAAAGAGTTCACCCAATACTTTCCCAAGGAGGGATGGGTAGAACATGATCCCCATGAGATCTGGTCTTCACAAGCCGCAGTAGCTGCCGAAGCTATTACCAAAATCGGTATTAACGGAAGCAATATTGCTGCGATAGGCATTACCAATCAACGGGAAACGACGATCATTTGGGATCGAAAAACAGGTGAACCGGTATACAATGCGATCGTGTGGCAGGACAGAAGAACTTCCGATTATTGCGATTCACTAAAAAACAAAGGCCTCCTCCCTTATATAAAAGAGAAAACAGGTTTGATTATTGATGCGTATTTCAGCGCAACAAAAATAAAATGGATACTGGACAATGTCAAAGGTGCCCGGGAGAAGGCTGAAAAAGGAGAACTTGCCTTCGGCACAGTTGACACCTGGTTAAGCTGGCAGTTGACAAAAGGAGAAATACATGTAACAGATGTATCCAACGCCTCACGTACCTTGTTGTTCAACATCCACACCTTGGAATGGGACAAAGAGTTACTGGAACTATTCGATATCCCCCAAGCCATACTGCCGGAAGTACGCCAATCCAGTGAAGTATACGGCCATACCCAAAGTACTCTTTTTGCCACCAAGGTACCTATCGCCAGCCTGGTAGGAGACCAACAGGCTGCACTCTTCGGACAAATGTGCGTAGAAGAAGGCATGGTCAAAAACACCTATGGGACCGGCTGTTTTATCCTGATGAACACAGGCAACAAACCGGTGTCGTCGAAAAACAACCTGGTAAGCACAGTGGCCTGGCAGATAAACGGTCAAACCACGTACGCCCTCGAAGGAAGCATATTCGTTGCCGGAGCCATCGTGCAATGGCTGAGAGACGGACTCAAAATTATACATTCTTCTTCGGAGATAGAAAAACTAGCCTTGGAAGTAGAGGATAACGGAGGTGTTTATTTTGTACCCGCCTTAACCGGCTTAGGCGCTCCTTACTGGGATCAATATGCCAGAGGAACCATCGTGGGTCTTTCCCGCGGTACGACGGCTGCACATATAGCTCGTGCCGCATTGGAAGGCATAGCTTATCAAACGATGGACGTCGTTCATGCCATGATATTGGATGCCGGCGTCGGCTTGAAAGAACTACGGGTAGACGGAGGAGCAGCTCAAAACAATCTGTTGATGCAGTTCCAGAGCAACATCCTGGGAGAATCGGTTATCCGTCCTCAAATAACAGAAACGACTGCGTTGGGTGCGGCTTATCTGGCGGGACTGGCTGTCGGATTCTGGAATATGGCAGACCTGCAGGATCAATGGTATGTAGAAGCACGGTTCGATCCCGACACCTCCTTCGACACACATTTGGAAAAGAAAAAATGGTCGGAGGCCGTACACCGGTCACAAGCATGGATTAAATAGAATAAAACCCATCTTATATCTGAAATACTTGAACAAACTCTTATCATTCCTAATACTATTAAACTTATGATGCAAGATCTTTTATTTGAATTTATCGGCACAGCGATCCTCATCCTTTTAGGCAGCGGGGTATGCGCCAATGTGTCGTTGGCAAAAACATTAGGCCAGAATGCAGGCTGGGGGGTCATCTCTTTCGGTTGGGGATTTGCTGTATTTGTTGCCGCTTTTATTTCCGCCCCCTATTCGGGTGCCCACCTGAATCCGGCCGTCACAATCGGTTTGGCAGCGACCGGGGTGTTCAAAGGAAACATAGCGGGTTATATTATCGCGCAGCTTTTAGGAGCGATAACAGGAGCCTGCCTGGTTTTCGCAATGTACAAACCGCATTTCGACAAGGAAGAAAATCCGGATGCCAAACTGGGTGTCTTCTGTACCGGTCCGGCTATTCAGGCCTTTTTCTCTAACTTCATCAGCGAGGTTATCGGAACCTTCGTCTTGGTCTTTGGTATTCTGATGGTTTCGGGAGCCGAAATAGCCGGTCCCCTGCCTGTCGGTATTCTCATTGTAGCCATCGGCATGTCATTGGGAGGAACGACAGGTTATGCCATTAACCCGGCCCGTGACCTGGGACCCCGGATTGCACATGCCCTCTTACCCATCAAGGGGAAGAGAGACAGCAACTGGGCGTATGCCTGGATCCCGGTAATAGCCCCTGTCTGTGGAGCTTTATTGGCGGCTTGGCTGTATATCGGCATCCAATAAAATCAATACGTCGCTTTACAGGGAAGGGATTCTCTGTAAAGTGATTCTATGAAAACCACATGTCCTATTCAGCCACACAACAGACGATATGCCTGTTCGAGCCTTTAACGGAAACGTAACAACATCGTCTGTCCTCTGTAATTTCACCTGCCTACATTCGCAGCGTAAAAAAAGCAGGAATGAAAACATAAAAAAGAATTATAACAAAAACTATTTTAACAGATCCCTCATTTCGTTTCCAGCTTTATTAATCGAGTGATATTTAATTTTTTAAATTTAATTTAATCTAATCATGGTAAAAAAACTTTACACACAGACCTTCATCCCAAGGTATGTATTTACACGTTTTGCCTACACATCTGTCTGTTTAGCATTTAGCAGTTTGTTCGGCTTACAATCGTATGCATCGGCGGTTGACAACAACAAGAACAACCGCATCGGCCCTGTGACTGAAATCAGTCAACAAAACAACAAAAAAATAACCGGCGTAGTAGTCGATGTAAACGGAGAGCCTGTCATTGGAGCGAACGTGATGGAAAAAGGAACCACCAACGGAGCTATCACCGATATCAACGGAGCCTTTTCTATCAATGTCAATGCCACGTCCATACTTCAGGTAACATACATTGGATATGCTGCCCAGGAGATCAAAGTAGGAAATGCTTCTACCCTACATATCGAATTAAAAGAAGATTCTTTTATGTTAGAAGAACTGGTGGTCGTTGGTTACGGTACCCAAAAGAAAGTCAACCTGACCGGAGCAGTAAGCCAGGTTACATCCAAAGATTTGGAAAACCGCCCGGTAACCACCGTCACACAAATGTTACAAGGGGTAATGCCTAATGTGCAGATCACCACTTCTTCCGGAGCTCCGGGACAGGGAGGAAGTGTGAAAATCCGCGGGGAAGGTTCCCTCAACGGAGGTGACCCGCTTGTATTGGTAGACGGAGTACCCGGTAGCCTAAACCGCCTAAACCCCGCAGACGTAGAATCGATATCCGTATTAAAAGACGCTGCCTCTTCCGCCATTTATGGAGCGCGAGGTGCTTTCGGGGTGATTCTTGTCACCACCAAACAAGCCAGAAGTGGGAAAATGAAAATATCCTATGACGGATATGCCGCCTACTCCCAACCTACCGTCTCTACCGATTTCATGACCACCGGTTATGACTACGTAGTATTAAACGATGCAGCCTTTAGCAATGCCACAGGAAGAACCTATACCGGTTATACGGAACAAGACATGGCCGAACTATTAGCTCGCCGGTATGACAAAACAGAACACCCAGACCGCCCCTGGGTAGTCGTGGCTCCTTATAAAGGTACGGATATCTATAATTATTATGGAAACTACGATTGGTGGGATTACCTGTACAAAGACTGGGCTCCGCAACAATCACACAGCATCAACCTGTCCGGAGGAAATGACAAAGTAAACTATATGATCTCCGCTAGTTACAGTCAAAAAGAGGGTTTCCTAAGAAAGAATACAGAAAAGAATGAAGTATTCACAATCTCTACCAAAGTAAGCGCACAACTTACATCCTGGTTGAAAATCACAAACAGTGTGCAATACTATGATAGAAAGTTCACCTACCCCGGTATGGAAGGAGAGACAAATGAAAACTGGCAAAACACCAACGTACACGCTCTACCTTGTTACGCACCAGTCAACCCGGACGGGACATTCTCATACAACACAATGAAAAACAGCTATTCTATTGCTGACGGCCGGGCTGCCAACCTGTTGAGTGATGTCTCTAAAGGGAAAAAAGGACAACATGAATTGAAAGAGATGATCGCTTTAGAGGCAACCATCACAAAAGACCTTATATTCAAGGCAGACTATTCTTTCCAATTCTACATGGCAGACGACTGGTATCGCCGGGGAAAAGAATATTATTCTGTGAAACCGGGTGTTATGCAAGAGATACCGAACTTCAATACGGACTATTACAAAAAAACAGTTTGGTATGACCCAATGCATGTTGCCAATGCCTATTTGACCTACAACAAAATAATAAAAGATCATTCTTTCGGAGCTACTGCCGGTATCAACTATGAAGACAAAAAACACCACCGCCTGATGGGACAGAAATACGATCTCATCTCTACAACGCTAAACGACCTGAACCTGGGAACAGGGGATGCCTTGGCCACAGGCGATCAGTATGAGTATGAACTCTTCGGTGCTTTCTTCCGTTTAAACTACGACTATAAGAGTCGCTATCTCTTAGAAGTGAACGGACGCTACGATGGTACTTCCCGATTCAAATCAGGCAAACGATATGGTTTCTTCCCTTCTGTTTCCGCAGGATGGAGAATGAGTGAAGAAGCCTGGTTTGCTCCGGCTAAAAAAATTATTGACAACCTAAAAGTACGCGCTTCTTATGGTAGCTTGGGGAATCAGGTTACCAAAAGCAACTATTACCCATACATCTCCTCCATGTCTGCCACGCTTTCTGATTGGTTAATCGATGGACAAAAATCATATAACGTAGGGATCCCCGCTCCTATCTCAGACAACCTGACATGGGAAAAGGCTACCACGACGAATGTCGGTTTGGATTTCACCGTATTAAATAACCGCCTGAGCTTCACCGGAGATTATTATGTACGTAATACGACAGGAATGTTAGTGAACGGTCTGTCTGTTCCCAATGTATTTGGCGCCAGCTCTCCTCAACAAAATGCAGGCGATCAACGCACCAAAGGATTCGAAATCACCTTAAACTGGAATGACCAGGTCAATCTAGGTGGCAAACCCCTTGATTACGGAGTGTCTTTCTCTATCGGAGACGCAACAACAGAAATCACCCAATACGATGCGAACGAAAAAGGATTAATCTCCAATCACTACAAAGGTAAAAAGATGGGGGAAATATGGGGATACAGAACAGATGGTTTATTCCAGTCTGACGAAGAGGCAACAGAGTGGAATAAAGTTGTCAACCAACGTTATGTGAATAACCGTATCTACAAAGCTCCGGGCGAATGGGGCAAACCCAGAGGTGGGGATGTGAAGTTCCGGGATTTAGATGGTAACGGTAAAATACATCCGGGAGCCAGCACATTGGAAGATCATGGAGACTTGGAAATCATTGGTAATACGACTCCGCGCTACAATTACGGATTCAATGCAAACGCCAGCTGGCACGGGATCGACTTCTCGATATTTTTCCAGGGTGTAATGCACCGGGATATGTATCCGGGAACCAATATGGACCGTTTCTGGGGACCCTATTCTCGTCCTTATTACAGCTTCATACCTAAAGATTTCGACAAAGACGTATGGTCGGAAGACAATAAAAACGCTTATTTCCCACAACCCAGAGCCTATGTCGCATTAGACGGCAACTGCCAGCTATCGGTTAAGAACGACCGTTACCTGCAAGACCTGGGGTATTTACGTTTAAAGAACCTGGTTATTGGCTACACCATACCATCCAATATCACAAACAAGATCAAGATCGAGAGGGTGCGTATATATGCCAGTGGTGAGAACTTACTCTATTGGACCCCTTTCAGAGGCAAATATATAGATCCGGAACAAGCTCATGCCAATGACAACGGACGTATATATCCGCTGTCTAAAACGATCTCTTTCGGTCTTAACATCACGCTTTAAACAGGAGCTATTTTATACAACATGATTTATATAAAAATTAGAATAAGATGAAAAAATATATATTTTTAATATCGTTACTCATAACGTCCTTCTCTTTCCAGTCTTGTGACGATATGTTGGATCAATATCCGAAAGACAAAGTTTCACCGGAGACTTTCTTCTCTACCGAGAATGAACTGAAGTTATATACCAATTCCTTGTTGTTCCTCTTTCCGGCAACCAGCCTATATACAGAAGGAGCCGACAACATTGTCAAACAAGGATTAGAAGACGAAATTGCCGGAATACGGGATGCCTCAACCGGATCCGGATGGACATGGACCAACCTGCGCAAGGTAAACTTCTTTCTGGACAATTCTTATAAATGTCCGGATGCCAAAGTGCGTGCGAAATACGACGGTATTGCTCGTTTCTTCCGTGCTTATTTCTATTTCGATATGGTGAAACGCTTCGGCGATGTGCCTTGGTATTCACACGTTTTTGGAGAAACAGACCAGGAACAACTTTATAAAAAACGGGACTCTCGTATCCTGGTGATGGATTCCATGTTGGTGGATATAAACTATGCAATCGCAAATCTGGGAACAACCAAAAAGTTAAACGAAGTAACCAAATGGACCGCATTAGCATTGAAAAGCCGCTTCTGCCTGTTTGAAGGCACTTATCGCAAGTATCATGGCATCTCCGGATGGGAAAAATTCATAGACGAATCGATCTCCGCCAGTGAAGCTCTCGTTGCAGGGAAAGCCTATTCCATCTATACAACAGGTGGAAAAGAGGTGGCTTACCGGGATTTGTTTGCAAGCATCAACGCCAATGCGCAGGAAGTCATTACCGCCCGTGGGTACAGTGCCGAATTACAGATTTTCCATAACTGCAATTATTATACACTTACCTCTTCTTACGGACAACCCGGACTGGAGAAACAATTAATCGAATCCTATCTGATGGCCGACGGCAGTCGTTTTACAGACATCAAAGATTATGATAAGATGTTCTATGCCGACGAAATGAAGAACAGAGATCCCCGCTTGTACCAAACAGTACGCGGACCGGGTTATACACGCGTAAACAGCACCACTCCCGAAGTGCCTCAATTCGGATATACCGTAACGGGCTACCAACCGATTAAATATGTATGTGCCAAAGAATACGATATGTATAACAAGAACGAAAACGACCTTATCATTTATCGGTATGCAGAAGTATTATTAAACCTGGCCGAGGCCAAAGCTGAAAAAGGAACACTGACACAAGGTGACATTGACATTACGATCAAACTCTTGCGCGACCGCGTAGGTATGCCCAACCTGAATATGGCAGAGGCCAATGCCAAACCCGATCCTTTTATGGAAGCACAATATCCGCTTGTTTCGGGAGCCAACAAAGGGGTCATCCTGGAGATCAGACGGGAACGCCGAGTCGAACTGGTAATGGAAAATCTCCGTTATTACGATATGATGCGTTGGAAAGCCGGCAAACAATTCGAACGTCAGTTTAAGGGTATCTATATCCCCGGCCCCGGATTCTATGATATGGATGGAGACGGTAAAAACGACCTCTGCATACATGAAAAAGGGAAGAAACCATCCGACTTACAGGGAGCATCCCAAGTATTAGAGATCGGCACCAACATCATTCTCGAAAAGGGAAATTATGGAAATATCGTGATCAATCCGAATATCAAGAAAAAGTGGAATGAGAACAGAGATTATTTATTCCCTATACCTATCACCGAAGTCATCATGAATCCGGACCTGGCACAAAACCCGGGTTGGGAAATGTAAACAGAGAATAGATCTAAACCCAAAGAAGTAAGGAGCAAAAACTCCTTACTTCTTTTAGAATTCAGGTAATTCTTCCCTATATTTATCGCTTTATCACATAAACACGTACACATATGAAAAAGACAATTCTTTTACTCCTCCTTTTTAGCATTTATCTCAGTCACGGAAAAGCACAAACCCAAGCCATTGCTCACCGGGGATTCTGGAAAACCGAAGGCTCTGCCCAAAACACCTTGGCGGCTTTACAAAAAGCCCATGAGATAGGAATATATGGTTCCGAATTTGATGTCTGGCTGACTGCCGACGGAGTACCTGTCGTGAACCACGACGATTCGATACCGGGTTTCAATGTACAAAAATCGACCCTGGCACAACTGCGCACCGTAACACTTGCCAATGGGGAGAAGATACCAACACTGGAAGAATACCTGAAATTAGGGAAAAAGCTACCTCAGACGCAATTAGTCCTGGAGATCAAAAGCCACCGACGCCTTTTCGACGAAGACCGCCTGGTACGCAAAGTGGTCGACATGGTAAAATTGTTCGACCTCGAAGAGCGGGTCGATTATATCGCATTCAGCATGAACGTATGCAAAGAATTGAAACATCTCTGTCCGCAGGCGACTGTCGTTTATCTGAACGGAGACCTTAGTCCTCAAGAATTAAAAGAGGCCGGCTTCAGCGGATTGGATTACCGGTTCAACGTACTCCAGAAGAACCCCGGATGGATAAAAGAGGCCAAAGAATTGGGGTTGACAACAAACGTATGGACTGTAAACACGGAAGAGATGATGTCTTTCTTCATTAACGAAGGAGTCGATTTTATCACTACCGACAATCCCGCACTCCTCAAATCCTTATTAGAGAAAAAATAACTCCTACAGGAACAGCCCTTCTTCTTCACTCTTTACGCCAAGAGGCTTATATCATCTTCAATGTCTCAAACATCGTACGGTAGACAGACGCCTTTTTATCCAATGCCAAAGGATAAGCGCGGGAAGAAGAAGGCATCCTGAAAAGTTTAATCGTACGACCGGCCAATATACATTCGGTGAAAGAACCGATCACTGGCTCTTCTGCCTGGGGTACGACCGACAAAAGGGTATCCATGGCCTTCTGCCCGGTCACAACGATAGCCTCACAAACAGGAATTTGCTGTAAAACGGCCAAGGGATCGAAAGGGGTTACCACCTCCAGGAATTTGTCGGAGGCATTCGCTTTCTGACGGATAACCTCCACGGCAGTATCTCCCAGTCCGATTCCTTTTTCCATACAAAAAGCGACTGCCTTCTCTTTACTATAGGCTTTGGGCGACTGCAGGAAATAATCTTTATCCATATAAAAAAGTAAACCGAATATCTTCCACATATCATTGATGATATTCGGATAATAAAAATCCATCGACCAGCGCTGCCGGGGCGGAGGAAAACTACCCAACATCAATAGTTTTGTGCAAGGGGGCAAAAAGAAACCCAACGGATGTTTTTCTATCGACTCACTCATTTATCCGCTTTTCGGTCTCGTTTGGCATCTTCTTTGGCCAATAAGACCACGTTGTATACAAAGTCGATGATCCATTGTTCAGAATAACCTAAGGTCTCTGCATATTTACGGATGCTCCAGGCGGCCTTTTGATCGCTGACTTCTTTCCATTCCGATTTACTCATGATCTCATGAATCGTTTTTTCTGTTTGGCTATACAACAACTTCTTCACCAACATAGAAAAACGGAACTTCCATTTCATCAGATTTTCCAACAGTGAGAACAAACTGCTACAGAAGCCCTGGAATTGAAAGAAATAAGATTGTACCTGTTGCTGTGATTTACAGTTTTTCTTTATCGAAGCATCGATCTCTTTGAAGAATGTTTCAGACAAGCCATAATCCTGCATCAATACTTTACGTACCCGCGACTTCTCCGCCAGTCCGGGTTTATTGTTTTGGGTCGGGATTTTCAACATGCGTTTGAAAAGACCCAGGTCAGGCAACATATTCAGGTTGGTTATACCCAGGTTGACAGCCATAACAGCTTGATAATACACGCGTATCAACGACACAAACTCTTCCACGGATCGTTGGTCGGCACCTATTGATTCCTCCCTCTCCTTTTTTCCGAATAATTTGGAAAATAGATTCATCTTTCTTTGTTTTATTATGATTTCAGGGAGACAAAGATAATAAAACTTAATTGCTCTCGGATAGGGTTTACTGATTTAATCGCCATTGACGCGGGAAAGAGTCGATCGCTTCCTGTACCGATCCATGCAACAATAAGAGCTGCCTGGCCTGCTCATAGTCGAGCTGCAGCTCCTCCATCAACATACGGGCTCCCCGGTCGATCAATTTCTGATTGGTGAGTTGCATATTCACCATCCGGTTTCCTTTGACACGTCCCAATTGTATCATCGTTGCAGTAGAGATCATATTTAAGACCATCTTTTGTGCGGTGCCGCTTTTCATCCGTGTGCTCCCGGTGACAAACTCCGGTCCCACGACCGGTTCAATCGCTATATCGGCTTCCCGGGCCATCGGTGAAGAAGGATTGCAAGCAATAGATGCTGTCAGGATGCCTTGTTTGCGCGCTGTCCGAAGCACTCCTATCACATACGGGGTCGTACCCGAAGCGGCAATACCCACCACAACGTCCTTCGGACTAATATGGTAAGATTCAAGTTCTTGCCAGGCCTTTTCCATATCGTCTTCTGCGGATTCGACCGGGTTACGCAAGGCTTTGTCCCCACCGGCAATACATCCGATGACAAAGGTATTGGCAACGCCGAAGGTAGGAGGTATTTCCGAGGCATCCAAAACACCCAAGCGACCGCTTGTCCCCGCCCCTACATAAAACAGCCGCCCGCCCTGTTTCATGCGTTCGACAATGCCTTTTACCAAACGTTCGATTTGGGGGATTTCTTTTTGTACGGCGAAGGCTACTTTCTGATCCTCCCGGTTGATATTCTGCAAAAGTTCTTGCACCGACATCTCCTCCAGTCTATCGTACAAAGAGGCACTTTCTGTTATTTTCTGATATTCCATCCTCCGTGATTATACATGATAATTGATCAGCCCCTCTATGGGAGATTGCACGATGATACCGGGAAGCATGTCTTCCGAAAGAATGGCCTCCCGCAATACAGCCTGGTAAAAATGAGCAATAGAACCGATGAAATGAATAGGGTATTTATCGGATCCTTTGTATGGTTTTACATTCCGCTGCAAAAAAGCCTTAAAGCCATTGTAGACAAGGGCATGCAAAGAGGGCTCGGTTATATTCTCCAACAAAAAGCCGGAAAGCACCGCCAGGAAACGATTCGGGAAAGGCTGACGGTATACCCGCTCCAAGATCGTTTCGGTAGTCAATCCATATTGCTCCATAAACTTCTCAATGATATGTTCCGGCAATTGTTTTTTCAGACAATCACTGACCAACTGTTTGCCCAAAACAGCCCCACTGCCTTCATCACCCAGGATAAATCCCAAAGCAGGGGTATGTTCAACGATCTCAACACCGTCATACAAACAAGAGTTCGAGCCTGTCCCTAAGATACAAGCAATACCGGGATACTTGCCACACAATGCCCGGGCTGCTCCCATCAAATCGCTATATACCTCTACCGGAGCATGTAATGCCTCTGAAAGAAACTGAGAAAGGATCTGATTCTTCTCCGGAAATGCACATCCCGCTCCATAAAAGTATACCGCATCCAACCGTTCTTCTTTTATCTGAGGAAAAAGAGAAACACTCAACTCTTCTATTATTTCTTCTATTGTCTGGAAATAAGGATTGGCTCCGGCGGTGACTATCTGTCGAATCCCAACTCCTTGTTCTGCCAGACACCAATGGGTTTTCGTAGAACCACTATCTGCAATTAATATCATACATTGAAAGATTAAAGCGACCTCCCCGGGTATTCCCAAAGGATACATGTTTATTCGTTCCTACAAAAGTAATATTATTCTACCAAGGAACGCCGTGCTGTTTGAAGCATTTATTTAAATTCTTACTTTTGTCACCGGAATAGAAAAAAAGAGATGGGAAGAGCGCACACAAACAAAGTTATATGTATCGTATTAGTGGTTATGATTTCTTTTGCCTCATGCAAAGAAAAGCGAGGCGAACTCAAACGGATCTGGTATACGGGCAGTTACAACCGGGATTTCAATGACCTGAACGACCTGCATATAGGCGCTGCCACAACAATCGGAATCCGGCCGGTCTCCTCCCGCGAAGAGGCCAAACGAGCCTCTCAAAAGATGGTGGAGATAAAAACCAATGACTTGTACGAAGTAGAAGAATTAAAACATTCCATCCCTTTCCTCGTGCCACAGGCTGCAACCCTCTTAGAGGATATTGGCAAAAACTTCCAGGATTCACTCTACAACCACAATGCCTCCCTCTATAAAATAAAAGTAACAAGCGTCACCCGTACGGCAGACGACATCCACAATCTGAAGAAACGGAATGTCAACTCTACCACCCATTCGGCACATCTCTATGGTACGACCTTCGATATTTCCTGGGTTCGTTACACCAAGATAGACGAAAAAGACACCTTGCATATCCAAGAAGACCAACTTAAAATGGTACTAGCCATGGTATTGCGCGACCTACGCAAGGCTGACCGGTGTTATATCAAACACGAACGCAAACAAGGTTGTTTCCATATCACCGCCCGGTAAAAAAACACAAACAGACAAACCCTACAGAATATCTCTGTAAGTGGAAGGAAAAACAGTGTTTGGTGTATCTCAAGATGCGGAGAAATAAAAGTGTCGATAGTCGTCGACACTTGTGCTGATAATTGTCGACACTTGTGCCGATATATATCGGCAATTGTGCTGACATACGTCGGCAATTTTATTTATCCCCGTGAAACAAGGGAATTATCCGTAAAAAAAGAAGTATTATATACAAGTTTGACAAGGCAGGGTGAACCAGAAGGTGGTTCCTTCGCCTTCTTTCGATTCGGCACCGATCTCGCCTCCCAATTGCTGCACAATGACTTTGCAAAGCGATAAGCCCAATCCTGTTCCTTGAGAGAAAGGATTCAGTTGCACAAAACGGCCAAAGACTTTTTCCAATTGCTCCGGCGAGATACCACTGCCCGTATCAGAGACATAAAAATACAACTCGCCTTCCTTTTCCTGTTTATAACCGAAACGAATGCTTCCTTGCGAGGTAAACTTAACCGCATTGGATAAAAGATTGGAAAACACCTGATTCAAGCGGGTCTTCTCCGTATGTATAGAACAGTCCGGAAGCCAGTTGTCGAACACCACCTTCACGCCGGAAGCCGCCCTGTCGCGGATCGCCTCCAACTGTTCATTCAACAACGCATTTATATCCACATCCGTATACTGATATTCCATCGTGCCGGCTTCCATCTTGGAAAGGTCTAAAATGTCACTGACCAATTGCAACAAAAGGGTGTTATTCTTCTCTATGATACGGATATACTCCTGTTTTTCATTCTCGTCCTCTGTCGAAATCAGGATATTGGAGAAGCCAACAATGGCATTCAACGGGGTACGGATCTCATGACTCATATTGGCCAGGAAAGCCGATTTCAGTCGGTTTGATTCTTCGGCTTTGTGTTTGGCATCGCGCAGTTCCTGTTCGATATTTTTCCTGTCGGTAATATTGAGTGAAGAACCGACCAGGGAAAGCGGACGGCCTTTTTCATCTTTTTTCTCCACCGTGGCATGCACCTCTACCCAGTCCCACGTCGGCTGCCCCTCGCTCACAGTAGCAATCCTATATTCATTCTTCACGACATCGACCTTACCGGTTATCAGGTCTTTGTATCGTTCTGCCACAAGCTTTTTATCCTCTTCATGAATGCGAGACAGGTAGTCTTCCTGCGGCATCAGTATGTGTTTTTCTTCTTTTATTTCTCCAGCGATCGCTTGAAGACGGTCATTCACATCACACAAAATCATTTGCGTCTGCAGATCCCATTTCCAGGGAGTGATATTGGCAATATCCAGAGACATGGAGAGTTTATTGTTTACCGTTTGCAGAAGACGTTGCGTTTTATATAATTCCGTCGTATCAGCGAAAAAGACATCCATGCAACCGGGGGTGCTGGAGGCGGAAATAATCACACTGAAATAGCGGTCCGAATCTTTATTATAATAAGAGAAGTTACCCTTTTCATTCTTATCTTTCAATAAGGTTTTATAAATCTCCACCAGATCGGGAAGTATCTCCGGATAGGTCTCGCTGCCTCTTTTGCCCACGATTTGTTCGCGAGGCACCCATTGTTCTTCAAAGCTGGGATTAATATCAGTAACGATGTAATCGACAGGCTCCCCTGCTTCATCGAATACTAATTGTTCTTGTTGGTAACCAATGGGCATATTGTTAAACAAATCACCATATTTCTCCAATAATTTAAGTTCTTTGTCCTGCATCTTACGCGTTTTAAAAAGCAAAATAAGGCGAGTAAAAAGAATGCTCAGGAACAGGATGATAGCCAAGCCCAGGATAAGCTTCTTATTTCTTTCCAGAAAACTCAGGGGACGGTTGTACAGATAGGTATTCGAAGGGATGACAGCCAAGGGAATATGATGGTTTAACATCGCCAGGTAGTTGAAGGTCGGAATCGGTTCGGGGGTATGAATGATCCCAGGGGTTTGTTCCCCGTTAATAATCTTTTCCATGGCCTGCAAAGTGGTCTCCATCACCTGTTCCGCACGTGTATAACTGCCTCCCAGCATACCACTCTCTTTCAGGCCGACATCATTTATCGTAAAGATGGGAGAATTCACATACAAACTGAATATACGGTACGCATTGGTTTGCAGGTAAAGATCTTTGTCTCCTGTTAAATCATTATTGAACCAGGTAAAATAGAGAAAACCATCCTTAGGGTGGGCTTGGCGGAATTTACGGATCAAGGCGTCGGTCGTCAGATTATCCGGCAACAGCGTTTCCATCTCCCATTCCGGGTAGTTCTTTTTCACTATTTCCTGTATATCCTCTTGGTTTTGGGCACTTATATAACGGGCATCCGCCACAAACACCAATTTATTCATCTGCGGAAGCATTTCTTTCATAAGAGCAAGCGTTCCTTGAATATCAAAAGGATTTAATACAACATGCAGGTTTTTACGGGTAGCAGTAAGGGAGGCGAAAGAGATGCGTTCTTTTTCCGGTATGGCTTTGCGTTCCAGGTAATAATGAGCCGGGCCTGTATATTCCTGCCGGGCTAATACCAACGTAGGTATGTCCTGTCCCCAATAGGCATCTATGTCTTTCTCTAAAAAGCCATACATATCAGATTCGAAGAGCATCAGGTAAGCCGGTGCCTTGGCATATTGGGTAAACAGCTTCTTTTTGAATGCCGTTATTTCTTCTTCCGTCGTCATGCCCAGGCCATACATATATTCTACCCGCACCTCCAGGTCGGGATGCCTGCGACTCAACTCTTCACTTAAAGGAGGAATAAGCATATGCCCCCAGGCGCAGGTTTCTGCATCCGGGTTAAGCATCAATATATAATCGGAGGACGGGGCACCATCCACCGATTCATTGGCAGACAGAGCGAAAGGGAACAGGGTCATTAAAGCAATAAACAGAGAATACCCCTTATATAGAATCAGGTTCACACACTTCATTATAAACAAACTATGGCATTAAAACTAAAGACTTACGACGCTATCCTGACAAATAAATGACTTGTCTATATAGGCAAACATAAACATTTTCAGCTTATATACAGAAACAAACAAACAGGTAAATTGTTCGGCCAAAACATTTCATTATCATGCAATTTAATTATTTTTGTTGATTCTGTCGTATAATCTCTTTGTCTAAAATAGAAAAATATGAAAAAAACGGTTCTTTATCTACTCACAATCCTATTCGCATTGTGTCCTTTATTTTCTTTTGCACAAGTCCGCCAGGTGTTTTCTTTAGAGAAAAACTGGAAATTCACCCGGGAGGATCAACCGGAATTTACTCTTGCTACTTACAATGACAAGGACTGGGAATCGGTAACGGTTCCCCACGACTGGGCGATCTATGGTCCTTTCAGTCCTTATAATGATTTGCAGGAAGTGGCCATCCAACAAGACGGACAAACCCAAGCCCAGGCACATGCCGGACGCACGGGCGGACTGCCTTTTGTCGGTGTCGGCTGGTATCGCACGACTTTAGACTTATCAGAGTTTACTGCTGGCAAGCGGGTAAGCCTTCTCTTTGACGGAGCGATGAGCCAGGCCAATGTCTATGTGAACGGACAGAAAGTAGGATATTGGCCTTATGGCTACAATGCCTTTCATTTTGACATCACAGCCTATGTCAAACCGGGAAAAGAAAATCTCTTGGCTGTACGTTTAGAGAATCTGCCGGAGTCCTCCCGTTGGTATCCGGGAGCCGGACTCTATCGCCATGTGCATCTGATCCTTACGGAAGAGGCGCATATTCCCGTCTGGGGCACACAGATCACCACCCCGCAGGTGAATACGGCGTTTGCACGGGTGAACCTTAAAACAAAAATCCATCGTCCGGACAATACCGAGGCCGCGCAATACAGCCTCGTAACCGAGATATGGAATCCCAACGGGACACGTATTCTTGAAACACGCTCCCAGTTATCCTCTTTCGATGCGGACTGTTTCTCGCAGGAAGCCATCATTCAGACGCCACGCCTGTGGTCGCCTCGTTATCCCGAGTTGTACAAGGCGGTTTCACGTTTGTACGATGGAGAGACATTGAAAGATGAATACAGTACTACCTTTGGCATTCGTTCCATCGAGATTGTACCGGATAAAGGCTTCTTCCTCAATGGAGAAAAAATAATGTTTAAAGGGGTATGTAACCACCATGACCTGGGTCCTTTGGGTGCGGCAGTCAACGAGGCGGCTATCCGGCGCCAGATCCGTATCCTCAAAGAAATGGGTTGTAATGCCATCCGTACCTCGCATAATATGCCGGCACCCGAGCTTGTCAGAGCTTGCGACGAGATGGGGATGATGGTGATGGTAGAGAGTTTTGATGAATGGAAAACGCCCAAATGTAAAAACGGATATAACCTTTTCTTTGACGAATGGGCTGAAAAAGACATGGTCCATTTGCTCCATCATTTCCGTAACAATCCCAGTGTGGTGATGTGGTGTATCGGCAATGAAGTACCCGACCAATATACCGAAGGAGGAAATAAACTGGCCCGTTACCTACAGGATATATGCCACCGGGAAGACCCTACCCGTCCGGTAACAAACGGACTGGATCAGGGACAAACGGTCATAAACAACAACTTCGCTGCCACCATGGATGTTGTCGGCTTCAACTACCGCCTGCCTGTATACCAGGAAGCATATAAAAAACTGCCTCAACAGATACTTTTGGGAAGCGAAACGGTTTCTACAGTGAGTTCAAGAGGTGTATACAAATTCCCTATCGAAAGAAAAGCTATGGTCAAATACGACGACCACCAAAGCAGCGGATACGACCTGGAACATTGCAGTTGGTCTAACCTGCCCGAGGATGATTTTATCCACCAGGAAGACCTACCTTACTGTATCGGGGAATTTGTGTGGACAGGCTTTGACTACCTGGGAGAACCGACACCTTATTATACCGACTGGCCCAGCCACAGCTCCCTCTTTGGCATTATCGACCTGGCGGGTATACCCAAAGATCGGTATTACCTGTATCGCAGCCATTGGAATAAAACCGAACGCACATTGCATATACTACCGCATTGGACCTGGCCGGGACGTGAGGGAGAGACTACACCCGTCTTCGTTTATACCAACTGGCCGACAGCCGAATTGTTTATCAATGGGAAAAGCCAGGGAAAACGTACCAAGGATTTGTCTGTTCAATTAGATGCCAGCGGCAGCAAAGAAGCACTGGCTTCCCTGGAACGACAAAAGCGGTATCGCCTGATGTGGATGGAAACAGTCTATGAACCGGGCACGTTAAAAGTAGTAGCCTACGACAAAGAGGGTAATGCCGTAGCAGAAGAAGAAATTCATACAGCCGGCAAGCCGCACCATATTGAGTTGACAGCGGATCGTACCCGCTTACAGGCTGACGGCAAAGACCTTTCTTTTATCCATGTGCGGGTCGTGGATAAACAAGGAAACCTCTGCCCGGATGCGGCACACAAAATAAAATTCCAGGTACGCGGAGCAGGCTCTTTCCGGGCGGCTGCCAATGGGGATCCGACAAACCTGGAGCTTTTCCATCTGCCGCAAATGTCTCTGTTCAAAGGAGAACTGACTGCGATTGTGCAAACCTCCGAGAAACCGGGAGTTATTCTATTTGAAGCGTCTGCACCCGGCGTAAGGAGCGCGAAGATTGAATTGATAAACGAAGAGTGATATCAACTGTTTGAAGAGAGCAAGTCGCCCAACAGTGTGAGGGCTTTCTCGGCAGATTGCCGGATGACTTCTGCCCGGTCTCCCTCAAAATGACAAGATAGAACCTTTACCTTGTCAGGGGTAGCGGCGGCAATGTAAACGGTGCCTACCGGCTTTCCGGGTGTTCCTCCACCCGGACCGGCAATGCCCGAAGTAGCTACTGCACAATCGCAGCCCAACACCGATAGGGCGCCCGACACCATCTGTTCGACAACCGGATGACTCACGGCACCGAATCGGTCCAAATCCCGGATAGAAACACCCAGGACATGGCTTTTGACCGCATTACTGTAGGAGACTATACCCCCGGCAAAATAACGGGAGCTGCCCGGAAGCGAAGTGATCATACTTGCGATACGCCCGCCCGTGCAACTCTCAGCTGTGCCTAACATATATCCCTTGGCCAGTAAGAGCTGCCCTATTTGTTCCTCCAGGGAAGGAAGCGGTGCACCGGAAGTGTTCGAATTGTTCATATTTTTCAAATAACAACACGTGAAAAGGGAACAGCATCTATCGGACAAAAATCCTTATCCAGGTATTTATAATAACCTGTGATAGCAACCATCGCCGCATTATCGGTAGTAAAGGCAAACTTCGGTATATACACCTTCCAACCATATCGTCTGGCATGATCCTGGAAAGCATCCCGCAAGCCGGAGTTTGCCGAGACACCACCTGCTACCGCGACCTCTTTGATGCCTAGGTCTTTTGCCGCCTTACGCAGTTTATGCATCAGGATATCTACCACCGTAGCCTGCAAAGAGGCACAAAGATCTTTTTGGTTCTTCTCTATAAAATCCGGATCTTCTTTCAAACGATCTCTCAACGTATATAAAAAAGAAGTCTTTAATCCGCTAAAACTATAATCATAACCTGCTACTTGGGGTTTGCTGAAGGTAAAGGCTGTCGGATCCCCTTCATTGGCCAGCCGGTTTACGACCGGACCACCGGGATATCCCAATCCCATCACCTTGGCACATTTGTCGAAAGCCTCCCCGGCTGCATCATCGATGGTCTGCCCGATGACTTCCATCTCATTGTAGCTCTTCACTTTTATGATCTGAGAGTTTCCACCCGAAACAAGCAGGCAAAGGAAAGGGAAAGAAGGATGCGTAGTATCATCCGGGCTTTCTTTGATAAAATGTGCCAATACATGTGCCTGCAAATGATTCACATCGATCATAGGTATATCCAGGGAAAGGGCCAATCCTTTAGCAAAAGAAGTGCCCACCAAAAGAGAACCCATCAACCCCGGTCCGCGGGTGAATGCTACGGCTGTCAATTCCGACTTATCTATCCCCGCCTGTTTGATGGCTTCCGCTACAACAGGGATGATATTCTGCTGGTGCGCCCGTGAGGCCAACTCGGGCACGACCCCTCCGTAAGCCTCATGCACAGCCTGTCCGGCGATCACATTCGACAACATCACCCCATCCCGGATAACAGATGCGGATGTATCATCACAGGAAGACTCTATCCCTAATATCGTAATATGCATATATTCTCCTTTTTTTCTGCAAATTAACGAAATCTATTGCGATAATGTTGTAGTTTTGTATATAAAATTCGAAAGCCATTAGAGGACTCAAATACATAATCATTACTCTGCTTACTGTATTTTGGATAGTTTATGCCTTGCCTGCTATTTTGGTGAATATCCCGTATGTTCAGCATAAAATGACGCAGATCACTACCGATGAATTATCCGAATACCTGGGTGTACCCGTTCAAATAGAACATATCGGGCTCAAATGGTTCAACCGCCTGGTCCTTGAAGGCGTACACCTGGACGATCCCACCGGAGAGCCTTTATTGGAAGCCAGCCATATCTCCGCCGGCTTTGAGTTCATACCTTTTCTGAAAGGCAAGTTGGTTTTCTCGACTGTCCGGCTATTTGGTTTTTCCTTGAACCTGAAAAAGGAAAATCCGAAAGCCGACCTAAACCTGCAATTCCTGATAGATGCCTTCTCCCAGAAAGACACATTGGACAAAAAAACGCCCAACCTCGACCTGCGGTTCAACTCTATCCTCCTGAGAAAAGGCGAACTCCGGTATAATGTGACGAGCGAACGAACGAGCCCGGGCAAATTCAACGCCAAACATATCCATATTGATAACCTGAATGCCAACATCTCTCTCAAAGCATTCAACAAAGACAGCCTGAATGCCCATATCAAAAAACTAAGCTTCGACGAAGCCTCCGGTTTTACTCTGGAGAAACTGTCCATGAACATTGTCGGAAGCAGAGACAGTGCATCTATCGATCATTTTGAAATACAACTGCCTCAGACTAAGCTGAAAATAGACCGAGCCACTATGAACCTGTCAAAGGTTGAGGGACTCACAAGTTTCCTCAATGATGCTGCCGTGGAATTATCTATCGCTCCTTCGCAAATCGGATTAAAAGACCTCGCACCTTTCATTCCGGCGTTTAGCCATTTTACTGAAACAGTTGAACTCTCCGCCGAAGCCTCCGGATATATCAACAGCATTCATCTGAAAAGATTAACGGTACAACAAAAAAACCAGATGCAGTTTAACGGGCGAATGGAACTCAAAGGCATCACACAGCCTGGTGAGACCTATATATTCGGACAGGTAAATCGTATGTTTATCACCTCCGAAGGACTGGAAAATCTGATTAATAACTTCAATGAACAAACACGCAAGCTGCCGGAACAGCTTGCTCATTTGGGTACAATCAACTTTAGTGGAGAGATTTCCGGATTCTTTGACAACCTGGTGGCCTTCGGTGAACTCTCTTCTTCTATCGGTAATATACAGACCGATATGATATTCGGAAGGAACAAAGAAAAGAATATCGACGCCTACCTCAAAGGCCATGTCTCCACCTCCAACTTACGCATCAACGAATTATTTCCTCAAGATACCCTCTTTGGCAATGCCCGCTTCTCGTTGACCTTAGATGCTATCCGCCCGGTAAAAGGAGATTTCTCTGGAAACATTAAGGGGAATATCGACGAGATCGATTTCAAAGGATATAAATATGAGAATATCCTGTTAGCAGGCAATGTGCAGAAGAGTGGGTTTGACGGCATCATACAGATGGACGACCCGAACGGGAAACTGCAAATGGAAGGAATGTTCAAACACGAAGGAGCCAATTCAGTCTTTAACTTTACAGCCGATGTGCAGCACCTTCGCCCGGATAGGCTCAACCTGACAGATACATACGAATCCCCCGACATCTCTTTCTCTCTCAAAGCCGATTTCACCGGAGATAATATCGATAACCTGGCAGGGAGTATACACTTAGACAGTCTTTCGTTTCAAACGCTGCCCAATGCGTTTTTCCTGAACAAACTGGAAATAGCCGCTTCGGGACATCATACAGACCGTCGCTTGACAATCACTTCCGATATACTGAACGGAGAAGTTGCCGGTGCCTATTCCTTCGAAACCATTCTGCCAAGTATGGTCAATACCTTTGAAGCTTATCTTCCTTCCCTGATTAAAACAACCCAAAAGAAGAAGCCAACCAAAGAGAATAACTTCTCCGTGCTCTTTGCCATAGAAAATACGGAGTCGCTTTCTAATACGTTGAAACTGCCCTTTACGATTATCAACCAAGCACGTATCACGGGACATTACAACAACCGCTACGATAAATTCAGGCTACAGGCCTGGCTTCCTCAGTTCAAAGTCGGACAGTCGGCTTTGGAATCCGGATATATCTCTATAGAAAACCCCAAAGAGAAAGTCAATCTGGAGCTTGCCGCCGTGCTTTATAACGACAAAGGATTACGAAACCGCTTTAACCTGAAAGCAGATGCCGGCCAAGACCAGCTCAATACTTTTATCCAATGGGCCAATAATAAGGAGCAAGAGTTCAAAGCCGATCTATCTGCCTCTGCCTTGTTTATCGAAGAGAAAACAGAAGGCAAGAAACCGACACTGCGGACAGAGATATCCATCCACCAAAGCCCTGTCGTCATCAACGACTCTCTATGGAACGTAGAACCAGCCTCCATCACCATTCAAAAAGGGAAAATAGACATTGACAATTTCATTGTCGCCCATGATGAACAATACTTACATATTGACGGAGCCATCTCTCCCGAAGTACAGGATACGCTCATTCTCGATATGCAACAGATAGAGCTGAGTTATATCTTTGAAACCCTCGCTATCCCGGTCTTACAGTTTGGTGGAGAAGCGACTGGTACTTTTGTCCTCAATGATTTATACCACAGCCGCATCATGAATACGGAAGAATTTGTTGTGCAGGACTTCTCCTTCAACCAGGTAGACTTAGGCAGGTTAAGCTTGTACAGTGAATGGGACGACGAACAACGGGGCATCCTCTTGGTAGGTTCCATTTATAAAAACGATAGCACCTGGACAGATGTGAATGGACATATCTTTCCGGTGAAACCCAATGAAGGCCTTTCTTTGCATTTCGATGCCAACGATATCGATATCTCCTTTTTACATCCTTTCCTTAACAATGTAGCGAAAGACATTCGGGGACGGGGATTCGGACATGTACACCTGTACGGCCCATTTAAAGAGTTAACAGCAGAAGGAAATGCTTATGTGGAAGACGGAGGACTGGGCATCGATTTCCTCAACACCTATTATACCTTCTCCGATTCCGTCTACCTGGAGCCGGCCACTATCCGACTGACAGATGTCTCCGTCTATGACAAATTCGGAAACAAAGGAAAGGTAAGCCTGGCATTCAACCATACCTACTTTCATGATTACGATTTCCGGGCTGACATTCAAGCCACGAACCTGTTGGTATATGACCAGTCGGAAAAGAACAGCCCGATGATATATGGAACAGTATTCGGCAGTGGTACCGGATCAATCGTCGGCAATGAGAATGTCATCGACTTTGACATGAACGTAAGGAGTGGTCCGAAAACTTCCGTAGGTTTTAACTTTATGACCAGCTCGGCCTCCTCCGAATATGACTTTATTACCTTTATAGACAAAAGCCAATTAAGTGCACATACCGATTCTTTGTCGACCGACTCCCTCAAGACAAGGCATCTCCTGCCCGCCGACAGCGGTGCCGAGATCCGGATGAATTTTCTTGTCGACGTCACACCGGACGCAACAATAGAACTAATCATGGACCCCTCCGCAGGAGACAAGATCAAAGGAAAAGCCAGTGGCAGTTTACAAGTTCAATACGGTACAAAAACAGACTACAGGATGTATGGCGGAGTAAACATTGTAGAAGGGGCCTATAACTTCAGCTTGCAACAGATCATTCATAAAGATTTCAAGATACGGGATGGAAGCACGATTAATTTTCAAGGCGACCCTTACAACGCCCAGATGAATGTAGATGCCATCTACAGCCTGACAGCCAACCTGTCGGATCTGGATGAAGTCATCGCCAAAGAGTCGGACCGGACCAACGTACCAGTGAACTGCATACTCAAACTCGATGGTATGTTGCGCAACCCAACCATCTCTTTTGACATCGAACTACCCAACTCGAACGAAGAATTGGAACGCCAGGTGAGAAGCTTCATTGACACGGAAGATGTGATGAGTTTGCAGATTGTCTACCTCTTGGTCCTGAACAAATTTTATACGCCCGAATACTCCACGAATACCTACCGTACAAACGACCTGAACGCAGTCGCCTCGTCCGCTATATCCACCCAATTGACAAACCTGATGAACACTTTTACCGACAAAGTACAGATAGGAACCAATATCCGTACGGCCCAGGATTGGACAAAAGATGATACGGAGGTTGAGATGTTGCTCTCCAGCCAGTTATTAGACAACCGACTGATATTCAACGGAAACTTCGGCTACCGCAACAGCCAGGCACTGGAAAAGAATGTGTTCATCGGAGAGTTCGACCTGGAATACAAATTAACGCCCAGCGGCGAAATCCGCCTGAAAGCCTATAACCATGCCAATGATATGTATCATTACCTAAGACAATCCCTGACAACCCAGGGCGTGGGCATTATGTTCAAGAAAGACTTTACCTATCTTTCCGATTTCTTCCGACGCAAAAAAAAGATTATTCTTACCCCTCCCACTCCACAGAAATTAACGATTGACAATCCGTAGAGATGAGTGATGAGTAGTGAGTGTGCCGGTCATGGGTAAAAGGACAAAAAGTGAGAACCCTTTTTAAGATAAGTCAAACTCCGGGGGAATAAAAGTGTCGATAACCGTCGACACTTGTGCTGATATATGTCGACACTTGTGCCGATATATATCAGCACAAATGCCGACAATTGTCAGCAATTTTGCTGATGATTGTCGGCATTTTTATTTTTCAGGGGAAAATAGTCTTGTGAACACCTACCTATTTTCCGGCATTTCAGTTACGCGGTCTGCGGCGAGGTTCTTTACTGATCAATTCTTTGAACTTCTTAAACTCGTCTTCAGAGAGGATTTTTTTAATTTCCGCATCCCGTTCTTCCGTCAGTTTAGTCATTTTAGTGCGCATCGTTTCGCGGTCCTGATTGCCTGCATCACGCATGCCTGCCATTTCCTTTTGCATTTTTTCAGAAGCATCCGTATAGACCTTACGAAAATCCGTTGCTTTTTTCTCGTCCAGTTTCAACTCTTTGATATAATTCTCCATGCGCTCTTTCATGCGTTCCTGCATATTGTTATTGTTTTGCGCAACCAGGGCGACGGAGCTCATAAGCACCATCAAGCATACAAATAAAACCTTCTTCATTTCTTTTATTCATTTTAGATTAAACATAAAAAAGTCTGTTTATATAGACGCAAGCGGATGGCAATCGTTTAATCTACAGGGGTATTTTTGTATACTTTTTTTATCAAAGAAATAAGTAAGGGGGAATCTTTTCTACCTATTTATACTTTTCCACAAGGGCTTGTAGTTCTTCGCCATAGTTTTCCCATACTTTTTTACCGACACCGGATATGCATAAAAACTCCCGGCTGGTGCGAGGCATTAGATTGCTTATACCTATCAGGGCTTTCTGTTGGAGGATGGTATACACAGGCAGTCCTTTTTGACGGGCTTGCTCGTTGCGCCATTGGCGGAGTGCTTCATACAATTGGGGATTCTTGATATCGTCGTAAGAATCTGCCGGCACATCCTGTTCTTTCGTTGCCTTGGGCGCACGGGTTGTTTTTGCACCTGTTTTTTTCTTTACAGGCGTATCGGGCTCTATATGCGCCTTGGCTTTGGCAGAAAGATAAGTAGAGACCGAAAAACCTTTGCGACAGGCACGAAGGGTCAACAGCTTAAGCATCAACTCCTCGGAGAGATTCTTAACAGCAAGGGTGATCAGTTTACGGTTTTCCTTATTGTCTATCTCCGCATGGGTGCCTTTCATCAGGGTAGCCGCATAGTCTTCCATCTTCTCCAGGAAGTAGGCAGTCCCTTTCTCGATACGATCCTTTATATGCGTATCCAATTCATAGTCGGCTGATTCCAGGATCATACGTTTGAGTTGTTGCTGGAAACGCACGCCAATCTCCGTGATCTCCGACCGGAAGTTATCCCGACAGTTGACATAGCGGCCGGCCCATTCGGGATACAAGCGGTTCAGATGGGTATACACCAGATGGGCAGCATATTGCAACCGCTGCTGAATCATCTCGAAATCAAACAGTTCGATCACCAACTTCAGGTAATACTGTTGTTGTGCCTGCAATAAATAATCGTCCTTGGCCTTCCGCTGTTCCAACGAAGAAGTATATTGTTCAATCCGGTTATCCGAAACCAAGGCATTGCGCGTCAACCGACTGTTTAACACCAAGCCATCCAGCGTCTTGCAACGGCTTAAGGCCACATACACCTGTCCGTGTGAGAAAGCCGATGCCGCGTCAATAATCGCCCGTTCAAAGGTTAAACCCTGGCTTTTATGAATGGTGATAGCCCAGGCCGTTTTCAGGGGATATTGGGAAAAGGAGCCGATAATGGTCTCCGTAATCTCTTTGGTTTCTTCGTTGATCGTATATTTGACATTCTGCCAGGTTTCTTTATTGACAGTGATATCCTGCCCGAATTCATCCGAGACAATGATCTTCTGGGAATTAATAAAAACGATTTTCCCAATTTTCCCATTGTAGTATTTGCGTTCGCCGGAAGAATCATTTTTCACAAACATCACTTGTGCCCCTGTTTTGAGTACAAGTTTTTCATCCGTTGGATAAGAATAAGCGGGAAAGTCATTGACAATGTCCGCCATAAAGGTATAGGTTTCCCCCGGAAGTGCAGTCAGTTTGTGCGTGTTCAGGTGTTGTGCCTGGTAGTTATGCGTTGTAAGGGTGATATATCCCTCTTTATCATCCGGCGCAAAATCGGGGATATACCGTTCGTTCAACCGCTGTATAGTCTCTTCATCCGGTTGATTGTCGCGTATCTTATTCAACAATTGCAGAAAGTCTCCATCGTTCTGCCGGTACACATGTGTCAGTTCGATACTGAAATAATTGCTTTCCATCAATGCTTTGCTGTCAAAAAAATAAGGAGAGGCATAATACTGTTTCAAAAGGCTCCATTCTTCTTCTTTGGCTACGGGAGCCAATTGCTGCAGATCCCCGATCAATAATAACTGTACTCCTCCGAAGGGTTTGTTTTTATCCCGGTAGCGACGCAATACATCGCTGATGGCATCCAACAAATCGGCACGCACCATACTGATCTCATCAATAACCAACAAATCCATACTTTTGATGATATTGATCTTATCGCGACTAAACTTATGGGTAAAAGAACGGTTCTGCCTGTCAGATAGATCACCGGCTGCCGGGAGATAAGGACCAAAAGGCAATTGAAAAAACGAATGGATGGTCACCCCACCCGCATTGATAGCCGCCACACCGGTAGGAGCTGTCACAATCATCCGTTTGGGAGAAAGAGCTTTCAGTTTTTTCAGGAAAGTCGTTTTACCGGTACCTGCTTTTCCCGTAAGGAAAAGATGTGTCCCGGTGTTTTGTATAAACTTCAAAGCCAGGCCTGATTGTGCATCCATCTGCATTTGTTGATTCTTTAAGATTGAAAACAAAAGTAGCGATAAATGTCAAATATTTTTACAATAGTGTCCAATTATTAGACATCAACATCATACAGCTTTTTTCTTAATTATTTATTTTTCATCTATTTATCCTTTTTGGCACACTCTTTGCATATAGATAGATAATATTAATATTTTATAGTTCCTTTCATGAACAACCTGTTGAATTTTAAGTCTTTCTTTAAGTTTCTCCGGAAAAATAAAGGCTATACGGCCATCGATATCTTCGGCTTATCCGTTTCGTTGATGTTTGTGATCCTGATTGCGGTCTATACCCAGCAGGAGCTGTCTGTCAATCAAGGCCAGGAAAAGGCGGACCGGGTGTATGCCCTGGGCAGTGAGGAGACGATTGGTTCGCATTGGCGACTGAAGAAACATCTGATAAGCCGCTATCCAGAGATCGAGGAGATCGTCCCGGTTGTCTCGTCTTTTCAGGATCAGCCGATACAGATCAAAGATATGACAATGAAGGCAGGTTTGCTTTTCTCAGATACTTCCTTTTTTGATGTATTCTCTTACCCGCTCTTGATCGGTGATACCCGACGGGTGATCGAAGTGCCCAATTATGCAGTGGTCTCGGAGTCGTTTGCCCGCAAAGCCTTTGGCAGTGAAGACCCGCTGGGGCAGATGATCCATGTCAACGACTCGGTGGTCGTGACGGTCAATGGCATTATGAAAGACATCAAGAACTCGATTTTTCCGGAAGCGGATATATTATTGAGTATAGAAAACATTCGTTTTTTCAACTCTTCCCTTGCTTCCGAAGAGTTTAATAACGCTACGGGAGCGAATCTGTTTGTGTTAGTCAAAGAAGGGGCAGACCTGCACGCGAAGCTACCCGATGTGAAGGCGTTTTTTTCGAAGATCTTCTGGTGGTATAAGAATTATCCGGAGAAGCAGGTGATACTCTATCCGTGGGAGGAGATTTATTTCTCAGAGGTCGGTTCCTGGACGAATATACGGAGAGGCGACTGGGACTTTGTGATGATCCTGATGTCGGTAGGTATCCTGATCCTATTGTTTGCCGTGATCAATTATATCAACCTGACAGTAGCACAGACCGGGAAGCGTGCCAAAGAGATGGCAACGCGGCGACTGTTGGGCTCCTCACGCGGGGAACTGTTCAGCCGTCTGATTATGGAGTCGACCCTGCTGTCGCTTTTCTCTTTTGTATTGGGTTTTCTGCTGGCGTTGGCGGTACTGCCTTTTGCTAACGATCTGTTGCAGACGCGTATCGATCTGACGGAAACCCTTACGCCTGTGAATGCGTTGATTGCCATCGGAGTGATTGTCGTATTGGGCCTTACCTCCGGCTTATTGCCTGCCTGGATCATCTCCAATTCGAAGCCAATCGATATTGTGCGCGGCGGTTTCCGGACAAAGACAAAGATGGTGTTCTCTAAGATATTCATTACGTTTCAGAATGTGATTACGATTATGATGATCGCTGCTTCGATGACGATGGTCTTGCAGATCAATCACATGATCAATGCGCCGTTGGGCTACAATATGAAGAACATCATTGATATCTCTTCCCATCATTTCCAATCGCGGGAGCGGATCTATGCTTTTGGCAACGAGGTGAGCCAATTGGCTTCGGTCAACCGGGTGGCGTATGGCGCCGGCACCCCTTTCAGCCGGGGTAATAACAACACGATGCGTTACGAAGACCGGAATATCTCTTTCCAAACGCTGATGGGCGACAGCACCTATTTCTCGCTGTTTGGCTTTGAGGTATTACAGGATAACCAATTGGCTTCGGCAGATGGCGTTTACCTGAACGAACAGGCGTACCGGGAATTGATGATCAGTGATGATACGCCCAGTTTTAAATATCGTGACTTGGATAGACCTATCGCCGGCAAATTGAAAGATTTCCGGATGGGCAATATCTTGGCTGATCTGCCACCGACGCAGGTGATGGTAAGAAGTGGTGATAGGCTATGGATCTGGGATATCCTCATCGAGATTAATGGCGATCCGAAGAGCGCCTTTGAACAGGTCAAAGAGGTATACGAGAAGATGATGGATCTTGAAATGCCAGGATACTTTATGGAAGACCAGGTCGAGAACTCCTTCTCTTCGCAGCGCCGTACGGCGAAGATCGTGATGATCTTCTGCGTGATTGCGATCCTGATTTCCTTGTTAGGGTTACTCGCCATGTCTACTTATTTCATTCAACAACGTTCACGGGAGATCGCGGTCCGTAAGGTGTTCGGTTCGAGTGAGGGCCAGGTATTGAAACGTCTGATCTTTACCTTCCTCAACTATGTTGGGATCGCCTTTGTAATCGCCACTCCCTTGGTGTGGTATATCATGCGACGCTGGCTGATGGACTATTCCTACCGGATCAGTCTCTCCCCCTTGATCTTTATCGGTGCGGGATTATTCTGCCTCTTGATCTCTTTCTTGACCGTCTACTACCAAAGCTACCGTGCCGCCAATGCCAATCCGGTCGATAGCGTGAAGGCGGAGTAATAAAAAAACACGACCTTTGATTGTGCAGTCGAAGACAGGATGCGCCTCAACATAATCAAGCAAGCTTGCTTCTGTGCTCGGCTTTCACTATCTTTGCCCCGTTCAAAACAAATAAAGAGAGTGAACCGATACTTTATTTATCTGGCCTATAACGGGGAAAACTATTGCGGGTGGCAGGTGCAACCCAATGGGGTGACCGTGCAACAAACATTGGAAGAGGCTTTAGCCACTTATTTGCGACGGGAAGTGCCGGTGACCGGTGCCGGACGTACGGATGCAGGAGTGCATGCCCACCTGATGGCTGCTCATTTCGATTGGGAAGAACCGTTTGCAGATCTGGATTTCCTGGCGGATAAACTCAATCGGATCCTACCGAAAGATATTGTGGTTTACCGGGTGGTTCGTGTCAAACCCGAAGCCCATGCCCGATTTGATGCTACCTCCCGCACCTACAAATATTACCTGACGGAAAAGAAAGACCCGTTCCATTACGAACAGGTTTACCGGATTCATGGCAAAATCGATTTCGAAGCGATGAACCAGGCTTGTTCTATCTTGTACGAATACATCGACTTCACCAGCTTCAGTAAACTCCATACGGATGTAAAAACCAACAACTGCCGTATCACTTATGCCAAATGGGAACAGGAGGGCGATGTATGGGTATTCGCCATCACAGCCGATAGGTTTCTACGAAATATGGTACGTGCGATTGTCGGTACCCTGTTAGAAGTAGGGCGTGGAAAGTTAAGCCTCGAAGGTTTTCGTCAGGTTATCGAGTCCAAAAACCGGGGCAACGCGGGAACCTCGGCTCCGGGACATGCCTTATTCCTTGAGAACGTCACCTATCCCGACACCGTATTTATTCTGGAACCAGAACAGAGTTAATTATCAATTAAACAATTATGTGGGTTGCTTTAGCTTTTCTCTCAGCCTTTCTGCTGGGATGTTATGATGTAAACAAAAAGGTATCTTTAACGAATAACGCGGTCATACCCGTCTTATTCTTAAACACATTGATCAGCAGTCTGATCTTGTTACCTTTCGTATGTCTTTCTTTCTTTACCCCCTTGCTGGACGGGACTATGTTCTATGTGCCTCAGGTCTCCTGGGAAACACATATCGCCGTATTTATCAAAGCAGTTATTGTATTGGCCTCTTGGTTATTCGGCTATTTCGGCATCAAACATTTACCGTTAACAATCACCGGCCCTATCAAAGCCACCCAACCGGTCCTTACTCTGATGGGGGCAATGCTTATTTTCGGAGAACGCCTGAATATGTATCAATGGATCGGGGTTATACTGGCTATTGCGTCGTTTTATCTTTTATCCTCTTCCGGCAAAAAAGAAGGCATACACTTTTCACATAACAAATGGATATTCTATACCGTCCTGTCGGTTATAACCGGGTCGATGAGCGGTTTATATGACAAACATTTGATGAAAAGTCTGGATGTAATGACCGTGCAGGTATGGTTTAATGTGTATCAATGCATTATGATGACCTTGATCCTGTTGTTTCTGTGGTATCCGAGGCGAAAGAAAACAACTCCTTTTGTGTGGCATTGGAACATTATCTTCATATCGGTATTCCTTATCATAGCCGACTGGATTTACTTTTATGCCTTAAGTTTCCCCGATTCAATGATATCCATCGTATCCATGATTCGTCGCAGCAATGTACTGGTTACCTTTGCAGCGGGAGCTTTGTTCTTCCATGAAAAAAACTTAAAGAACAAGGTGCTCGACCTCTTCTTGGTATTATTAGGGATGCTATTCATCTATTGGGGCACACGATGACCATATTAAACAGGTTCTTCAATTGTTCTTACACCCCAAGAATCCGTATCTCTTTTACGTGGAAAATGATTTACCGCATTAATATTCTTTGGGAATAACGCCGTAGACTGCCTTGAAACATTTGGTGAAATAGGCGGGTGAAGAGAAGCCGGTCTGGTAGGCCACCTCGCTGACAGACAAGGCATGACCGCGAAGCAATTCGGCTGCTTTAGCCAAGCGGAAGTTACGCAGAAAGTCGACAGGTGAGATACCTGTCAATTCTTTCACTTTCCGGTGTAAATGTCCACGGGAGAGACCGAGCGTATCACTCAGACGTTCCACATTGAACTCGGAATCGGTATACACCTCTTCCAGCCGCGCCAATAGGCGACGCAGGAATTGGTCGTCGATATTCTCCGCTTTCTCCGGTTCGGCAATCAACAGCTGGTTTTCCTGTAGCTTACGGAGTAATTGCTCGCGCAGTCGTTTCTGCTCTTCAAGTAAACGGATGATCTTCACCTTCACATAACGAATATCAAACGGCTTCTGGATATACCCGTCTGCTCCTCGGGCGACTCCGTAGAGGCGTTGCCTCTCATCGGTCAATGCCGTGAGCAGGATCACCGGGATATGGCTATAGGAAAGGTTGGTTTTGATCGCACGGCAGAGTTCGAACCCATTCATCTCCGGCATCATGACATCGCTCAACACCAACGAGACGGCTTCTTCCTTTTCAAGTACTGCTAGGGCTTCTACTCCGTTGGCAACAGCAAAAACTGGGAACTGCTCCTGCAACTCTTTCTCTAGATATGCACGTACCTCCTCATCGTCCTCTACGATCAGGATCGGATAAGTGTACGACTGGCTTAACAGCTCCTGCGCTTCCGTGTCATCCAGTTGGGACGCCTCGTAGGCATAAGGGGAGATCAACATTTCTTGCATCACTTCCTCCGAAAAATGCTCCTTTCCTTTCTTTAATAACACGGTGAAGATAGTACCTTCGCCGGTCTGGCTCTGCACGGATATCTCGCCGTGGTGCATCTGTACATATTGCTTTGCCAAATGCAAGCCGATACCTGTGCCGGTTGTCCGGTGTTCCGTATAAAAACGATCGAAGAGATACGCCTGACTCTCCGGTTTGATACCCACGCCATTGTCACGTACCAGCAGATACACCCGGTCCTCTTCCTCCTGTAAAGCCACCTCTATCACCCCATTCTCCGGGGTGAACTTAAAGGCATTCGATAACAGGTTGACCAAGACCTTTTCCATCTGGTCCGTATCAATCCAGATACGGCAATCTTTGCTTTCGGAGAGAAAACGATAACGGATCTGCCGGACCTGCGCCATACTATCGAAATAGCTCATCACTTCACGGGTGAAATTTACCATATCGACCTCCCGTATCTTCAGTTCTTCCTGATCGTTTTCTATTTTTCGGAAATCGAGTATCTGATTGATCACACGCAACAGGCGATCGGCGTTCTTCCGGATCAACTGCAGATCGGAGAAGTAAGGCGACTCCTGCATCAGCCCGATCAATCGGTCCAGTGGTGCCAGGATCAATGTCAATGGCGTACGCACCTCATGGGATACGTTGGTAAAGAATTGCAACTTTTGCGCCGTCACCTCTTTGATCTCCGCATTGAGGGCAATGAGTTTCTTTCGTTGCTCCTCTTCTTTGCGGTTGGTCTCCCGAAGCGCTCGGTTGGTCAGCCGCACTTTCCGGTTGATAAAAAACACATAGAGGGTGAGCACAACAAAACCGATCATCAATACAGAGATGATCCATAGGGAGTTCTGCAAAAAACGGTATTGGGTGAACAGACCATCCAAGCGGGAGCGTTGCGCCTCGATCTGTTGCTGGTAGTTCTCTATTCGCTCCGACTGCAACAGAGAGGTGCGGGCAGCATTGGCATTCACCTGCGAAATGGATAAAGGTATATATTTGGGAATACTATCGCCCCGCAGTATTTGCATGGCAGCTTTGATCACCTGTGCACCACCGGTAGGATAGAGGAAAGAGGTCGTGATCAATCCATCGGCAACAGCCTGGAGACCGGCACCCGGTACGGCATCGACCCCAATGATATGCAGCTTTTTCCCTTCAACCGAATCCTTCTGCACAAAAAACTCCCGGGCGGCGATAGCCATCATATCGTTGTGGGCATAAACAAAATCAATCTTTTCAGGTAACGGTATCCGGGCGATTCGGATCGAGGTCGTATCGTAGCGCCACTCTCCATCCAATTTGATAAAAGAGAGGTCAGAGCGTCCCATCAGGGCATCTGTAAATCCGATATGCCGTTCCTGCGCAGGAGAAGAGGTTGACAACCCCCATATTTCCAGGATAACGGAACCTTTCGACAAATGGCTGGCGGCATAGAGACCGGCATCTTTGCCAATCGTGTAATTATTCGCACCGACGAAAGTGGTGTAAAGCTCACTGTTGATTTTCCGGTCGGTAATAATCGTTGGTATGCCGGCGCGATAAGCCTCTTCGGCAACAGCGGTCAGGGGATCAGATTCATTCGGGGAGATGATAAGTACATCCACGCCCATACGTATCAACTCCCGTATTTGTTCAATTTGTTGTTGATTATTGGTGTCCGCATTGCGTATCTCCAAACGCACGTCATCGTACATGGAAGCCTCAATCTCCACCTCGCGGATCATCGTCTGCCGCCAAGCGTCGTCGAGCATACATTGTGATAGTCCGATCACATATTCTTTCTTGCCGGACCGTGGCGAACGACAGGAGGTGGTTATCAGTATAACACTTCCAAAGATTAACAAGAGTAAAACCTGAATATAGCGCATATCATACAACTGTCAATTACAAACATACAAAAATACCGGAAACGAAAGGGCTAAAACGATCACATTTGTCACATTACGATCACATTTGTCACCTATGTGACATTTGTCATAGACCAAAGTTGATTTGTTATACTTCGTTCTACCGTCCTCCCTTAATTTTGTTTCAAAATATCATGTCAAACATTTTATAGTTATTTTATGAAAACATCACCTATCAGTAAATTGTGTATATGGGCATTGATGCTTTTTATTACACAGGTAGTTTATTCGCAACAACTGTCTGTCAAAGGGACAGTTCTATCCGGAACAGATGATTTTCCGGTTATTGGTGCTTCGGTTATTGAGAAAGGAAGCACCAATGGTGTCGTTACCGATCTGGACGGGCATTTTTCGCTCTCCGTACCCAAAGGGGCAACGATCCAGATCAGTTACATTGGTTTCATCACACAAGAGGTATTGATCGAGAGCGGCTCTCCGCTGCACATTGTATTAAAAGAAGATGTGCAGACGCTGGGCGATGTGATTGTCACGGGGTATTCTTCCCAAAAGAAAGCCGACCTGACCGGAGCGGTTTCCGTGGTGAAGATGGACGAGATCAAAACCATCAATACCAGCAACGCGATGCAGTCCTTGCAGGGACGTGTGCCGGGCGTACATATCACCAATACGGGAAATCCGACGGGTGATGTGGATGTGAAGGTGCGCGGTGTTTCGACGTTGGGGAATAGTAAGCCGTTGTATATCATCGACGGTGTGCCTAGCAGCCGTTCTATGAATGAGATTGCTACCTCCGATATCGAATCGATCCAGGTATTGAAAGACGCATCCGCCGCCAGTATCTACGGATCACGCGCGGCCAACGGGGTGGTGATCGTCACCACTAAAAAAGGGAAAGCCGGCGGCACGCATGTCGATTTCCGTACTTCATTGACCGCTGCCCAATGGCAACGTTCGGTCGACTTATTAAATTCGGAACAGCGCGGACAAGCCCAATGGCTGGCTGCTATGACCGATGGCAACGACCCGAACTATGGGAATTACACCTTCGAGTGGCATGCCGACAGTAATGGTCATAAGGTGTTAGACAAGGTGAATCTGCCTCAATACCTTTACGTGGGCGGTGTTGCAGCGATGGAAGCGACCGATACCGATTGGGTGAAAGAAATCAGTCGTACCGGATTTATCCAAAATTACAACCTGACGGTTACCAACGGGAATGAAAAAGGTCGTGTCCTGTTCTCCGCGGATTATTATGGAAACAAAGGAACAATCAAAGGTTCTTATTTCAACCGGATCGTAGCCCGTCTGAACAGCGACTACAAATTATTCAACGACCGGGTGACGATCAGCGAAAATCTTTCGTTATCGAAAACACGCGAATCGGCGCTCGATGCCGCCAACCTACAGGATCGCGCCCGCCTGATCCAGCCTTTGGTTCCCGTCCATGATATGGAAGGTGGCTGGGGTGGACCGGCAAGCAATATGAGCGACCGGCAAAACCCGATCCGTATGATCGAAGACAACAAGGATAATTACAAAGATGTATTTCGTTTATTCGGTGATGTCAGCCTCGATGTGGAGATCCTGAAAGGACTGAACTTCCGTTCGAAACTGGGTATCGATTACACCGCTTTCTGGCAGCGGAATATGCAAAAAAGTTATCAGTCGGGATTCCTTTCCGACGAAACAGCCCGTCTGGATACGCATGCGAACTACGGGGGCAACTGGATATTGAGTAATACCCTGAATTATAAATTCGATCTGGGTAAACACAATTTCGACTTATTGGTCGGACAGGAAATGTTGAAATACCGTTTCGAAGAAATGTCGGCCGGCCGCGATGGCTTCGTCTTAGAAACACCGGATTATATGTATCTCTCGGCCGGGGAGGTGAATTTCCGCAATAGCGGTGGCGCCACCTCATACGCCCTCTCTTCATTTTTCGGCAAAATCAACTATGCATACGACAATAAATACCTCGCTTCTTTCACCCTGCGCCGGGACGGTTCTTCCCGTTTCGGTACGAATAACCGCTGGGGGACATTCCCTGCTTTCTCTTTAGGCTGGCGAGTGAGTGAAGAAGCCTTCTTCGAAAGTGCGAAGAATGTAGTATCCGACCTCAAACTCCGCTATGGATGGGGGATGACCGGTAACCAGGAAATCGACAACTATGCCGCTTACGGATTGTATCAGGCACGCTATTACACCGACCCGACCTGGGAGCGCGATCAGGGTACAGCCTATGATATTTATGGTAATAATCAAGGCACCCTCCCTTCCGGATTCCTCCGCACACAACGCCCCAACGCGAACCTCAAATGGGAAGCTACGACGCAACACAACGCGGGTATCGACTTTGGCCTTCTCGATCAGAAATTTATCGGATCGATCGATTACTTCCTGAAAAAGACGGATGATATCCTGGTGAAACCACCTTATATCGCGACTATCGGATTCGGCGGCGACAGTTATGTGAACGGTGCCAGCATGGAGAACTGGGGATTGGAATTTGCCCTGACTTACAATCAGAAGATTGGGGAAGTGGATCTTTCTATCACCGGAAATATCGCCAGCTACCGCAATAAAATCACCAAACTGCCCGAAGACGTAATCAATTCTTATCCGGGTAACGGAAATGACCAGACGATTCTGGGGCGCCCCTGGAAATCAATCTTTGGTTATGTCACCGACGGCCTTTTCAATTCGCAGGCAGAGATCGACGCGCATGCCGAACAGCCGGGTAAAGGACTGGGACGCATCCGCTATAAAGACCTGAACAACGACGGAAAAATCAACGACGAAGACCGTACCTGGTTAGGTGTTGAAGATCCGGACTTCCTGTATGGACTCAATGTTTCGGCATCCTGGAAAAACTTTGATTTCTCTATGTTCTGGAACGGACAAGTGGGTTCATATACCTATAACTCACTGAAAGAGTTTACCGACTTTTTCGGTTTCTTCGGAGGACAGAACTACGGTACCCGCCTGTTGGACGGCTGGCGTTCGGACAACACCAACACCAGCATCCCGGCCGTATCCGGTAGCGATGTGAACAACGAGATCCGTACCTCTGATTATTTTGTGGAAAACACCTCTTTCCTCAAACTGGCCAACTTCGAATTGGGATACCGCCTGCCGGATAACCTCCTGAAAGCGGCTCGTATGGAAAGTGCCCGGATATACATCTCCGGACAAAATCTGCTGACATTCAAAAAAGGATGGGGTAAAGATGCTTTCACCGGAGTCGATCCGGAAACTCCCCGGTTTGCTTATCCGGTGCCCCGCTCTTTCACGGTGGGAATCAATGTATCTTTTTAATTGATCATTCAAATTTATAATCGAAATGAAAACACTTAAATATATCACAATATCTTGCGCCTTGTTGCTTTCCGCAACCGCTTGCGACTCGTTCCTGGATGAATCACCCAAAGGGGTGGCCGGCTCGGAAACGTTAAATACTCCGGCTGAAATTGAGAAAATGGTTATTGCCGCTTACTCTTCACTTGGCAATGATAATTATCAACGTGGGATGAATGCTCTTTGGCCTTATGGCGACCTTCGCAGCGGCGACTCCCACAAAGGGGGTGACGGCCCGGGCGATATGGGCGACTTCAATACGTTTGAGACCTTCGTATATATGCGCGACGACCTGGGTTACCTGGATCAGAAATGGTACGGACAATACATCAATATCGCCCGGGCGAACGATGCATTAGCGCGTATCGTCGAGATCTCGGAAAGTGAATATCCGAAGAAAAAGATCCGGGAAGCGGAGATGCGTTTTCTGCGCGCTCACTACTATTTCGAATTGAAGATCTTATACAAACAGGTGCCTTATGTCGACGAGACAATCCCGACCGAAGAGTATATCAATATCTCGAACGTTGAATATTCCGACGCGCAATTATGGGATAAGATCGTATCCGAATTCCGTTTCGCCATGGAAAACCTGCCCGATAATAACGAAGATACCGGGAGAGCGAATAAAGGAATGGCAACAGCCTATCTGGCGAAAGCGTTGTTGTATTCGGCTTACGAACAGGATGAGAAACATAATGTTACTAATATCAACCGTACTAAATTGGAAGAAGTGGTCACTCTCTGCAAAAACCTGGACGGCCGCTATTCGTTGGCCAAAGATTTTGCGGAAAACTTCCTTTGCGAAACAGAAAATGGCAGCGAATCGATCTTTGCCATCCAACATTCTCATAGCGACGGTACGCTGCGCGGTCGTTTGGACTGGGGAGCCATGCTGAATTATCCGATGAATCCGGAATATGGCTGTTGCGGTTTCCACCAACCGACACAAAACATGGTAAACGCCTTCCGTACGGATGAAAAAGGATTACCTTTGTTGGATACGTTTAATGACAAGAGCATCACTACACCGGATGATTTACAAATGAACAATATCGACCCTCGCCTGAATCACACCGTTGCCATCCCTGGATTGCCGTATAAATACAATCCGGAATTTATCTTCCAGGAAGACTGGAACCGCAGCCCGCAAACATACGGTCCGTTCATGTCGATGAAAGAAACGGTATTGCCCGATTGTCCTTGTTTTGCCAAAGCGGATCCTTTTATGTCGAGCTCCAAAAACCGGGATGTGATCCGTTACGACGATGTGGTTTTGTGGCAAGCCGAAGCATTGATCGAACTCGGACGTCAGGATGAAGCATTGGCGTTGATCAATGCGATCCGCGAACGCGCGGCGAACAGTACCGGACGTCTGGTGGATGTGCAAGGCGATCCGATCGGTAAATTCAATGTCGATGTGTATCGTCCCGGAGTGAACTGTCCGGCTTGGACACAGGATTTCGCCCGGAAGGCATTGCGTTTCGAGCGTCGCCTGGAATTCTCTCAGGAAGGACATCGTTTCTTCGACCTGGTACGCTGGGGCATTGCAGCTGAAACAGTAAATACTTATTTTGCAGTCGAAAAGACCCGGCGTGGTGCTTTTATACAAGAAGCGAAATTTACCAAAAACCGGGATGAGTATTTCCCCATTCCGAAAGCGCAGATCAACTTTAGCAAGAAGTTGTATGAACAAAATTATGGGTGGGATTAATTGTTAATTATAAATTGTTAATTGTAAATGATGAGATCATACATATATATATTGGCTTGTTGTGTTCTTTGCGCTTGCAGTGGGAAGAGTAGTCAAAAAGATGCACAGGAAGAGACAAAAGAATTTCAGGAAATGTACCGCCCACAGGTACATTTCTCTCCGGCCAGCGGCTGGATGAACGATCCCAACGGGATGGTCTACTACGAAGGGGAATATCATCTGTTTTATCAACATTACCCCGAAGATACTCAATGGGGGCCTATGCACTGGGGGCATGCTACTAGCAAAGACCTCGTTCACTGGCAACACCAATCGATAGCGATCTATCCGGATGATAAAGGATATATCTTTTCCGGGAGCGCTGTGGTCGATTGGAATAACACCTCTGGTTTAGGCAGTGCCGACAATCCACCGCTGATCGCCTTTTTTACGTATCATGATATGAAAAAAGAGAAAGCCGGTGAGATCGATATCGAATCGCAGGCCATCGCTTTCAGCACGGACAAAGGACGAAATTGGACAAAATATGAACAGAACCCGATCGTTAAGAATCCGGGTATACGGGATTTCCGTGATCCCAAGGTGTACTGGCATGAAGCTTCCGGGCAATGGATTATGAGTATTGCCTCCGGGCAAGTGATCCGTTTTTATGGTTCGAAAAACTGTTTGGATTGGAATTACCTGAGCGAGTTCGGCGAAGGCAAAGGCAGTCACGACGGTGTGTGGGAATGTCCGGACCTGTTTCCTTTGAAAGTGAAAGATTCGGAAGAAGAGAAATGGGTATTGATCGTGAATATCAATCCCGGAGGACCGGCAGGAGGTTCGGCAGCGCAGTATTTCGTGGGTGATTTCGACGGTAAAAAGTTCACGTCCGATCAGAAAGAAACCCTGTGGATGGATTACGGGAAAGACAATTACGCCGGGGTGACCTGGTCGGATGCGCCGGATAACCGCCGGATCCTGATTGGCTGGATGAACAACTGGCAATATGCGGGAAAAGAACCGACAGCGCCTTGGAGTGGTGCGGCTACCTTCCCCCGGGAGATGGGATTGGTGAAAGATGGTAACCTCTATCTATTGACCTCTACACCGGTGAAAGAAATCGAATGGTTGAAAGGCGAAAGTGCCAAGCTGGGAACGGTAAAGGTGTCCGACAGTTATCTGTTATCCGAACAATTCTCCTTCGAAAAGGCACCGATAGAGATCAAGCTGGCGTTCGATCAGAAGAACAACACCCAAATGAACTTCCCGGCGAAATACGGTATCAGCCTAAAAAACGATAAAGGCGAGTATATGTTGATCGGTTACGACAATATGGAGAAGATATTCTATGTCGACCGGACCAACGCGACGGGAGAGATTTTCTCGGATAAATTTTCCAGCTTGCATGGGGTACCTTATATTATCAACACACCTCAGGTCGACTGGCACCTGATCATCGATGTCAGCTCGGTTGAGTTCTTTGCCGCCGGATACCGGATTGCAATGACCGACCTCTTTTATCCGTCGGAACCGTTCCATACCATCGAACTATTCACCCAAAACGGGCAAATAGAGGTACAATCCATTGAAGTGACAGAATTAAAATAGAATACCATGACACCAAAGAAACCATTAGTTGTCGGGATCGGCGAGTTGCTCTGGGATGTATTCCCGGATCAGAAAAAGGCGGGTGGCGCTCCGATCAATTTCGTGTATCATGCCACACAGATGGGCGCCGAAGGTTGTGCCATCAGTGCGGTTGGGAATGATGTGTCCGGAACGGAGATCATTATGGAACTCGAAAAGAACCATATCAATAATTATATTGAGAAAGTAGCCTATCCGACCAGTAGCGTACTGGTCGAGCTCAACAACGGAAGTCCGACGTACACGATCGTCGAAGGCGTAGCCTGGGACTATCTGCCACTGACTCAACAGGCGATCGAACTGGTAGAAAAAGCGGATGCCATTTGTTTCGGCACGCTGGCGCAGCGCTCACCCGTAGCCCACCAGACCATCTCCACATTGCTTTCTCATGCCAAAGAAGAGACTTTACGTTTCTTCGATATTAATATCCGTCAGCATTACTACCATAAAGAATTGATCGAAGCATCGCTGGAGAAAGCGAATATCTTTAAACTGAATGATGAAGAACTGGAGCTGCTTCGCCCTATGTTTCAATTGGAAGGTACGGATGAGGAAGTCTGTCAGTGGTTTATCCGTAAATACAACCTTCGTTATCTGATTCTGACCGGCGGAAGCAAATTCAGTACGATTTATAGTCCGGAAGAGGTATCAACCATTCCAACTCCCCGTGTGACGGTTGTCGATACGGTGGGTGCCGGTGATTCTTTTTCCGGTGCATTTGTTTATTCGATCCTGACCGGGAAATCGCTCCGGGAAGCTCATCAAAAGGCGGTCGAAGTGGCTGCTTTTGTCTGTACCCGGCAAGGGGCCTGGCCGGCTTATAATTTCTAAAAATATAAAAGAATGAAAGAGAAAAACATACTCCTAAAACTCCTCCCCATCATGCTCGCTTTCTTCGCGATGGGGTTTGTGGATCTGGTCGGCATCGCCACCAATTATGTGAAAGCGGATTTTAATCTCTCCGATACACTGGCGAATATCTTTCCGTCGATGGTGTTCTTTTGGTTTCTGATCTTTTCGGTGCCGACGGGTATGTTGATGAATAAGATCGGCCGGCGGAAAACGGTTTTACTTAGCTTGGCGGTAACGACGGTTTCCCTCCTGTTGCCGATGCTTAGTTATTCATTCGTGTCCATGCTGATCTCCTTCTCTTTATTGGGCATTGGGAATGCGTTGATGCAAACATCCTTAAACCCGTTGATCTCCAATATCGTCAGCAATGAGCGATTGGCAAGCACCATGACTTTCGGACAGTTTGTCAAAGCCATTGCCTCTTTCCTGGCACCGATCATTGCTGCTTGGGCGGCGGCTTCGCTGGGCGACTGGAAATATCTTTTCCCCATCTTTATGGTAGTGGCCGTACTGGCGGTTCTCAGCCTGGGTTTTACGCAGATCCAGGAACCGAAAGAAGAAGGCGAAACTTCGACCTTCGCCCAATGTTTTGCCCTGTTGGGTGATAAGATTATCCTACTCTCTTTTCTGGGCATTATGTGTCATGTGGGAATCGATGTCGGGGTGAATGTGACAGCGCCGAAGATACTGATCGAACGGCTGGGAATGGATCTTTCCGAAGCGGGGTATGCCACCAGCGTGTATTTTCTCTTCCGAACGATCGGTTGCCTACTGGGTACTTTTATTCTGGCTAAATATTCCTCGAAAATGTTCTTCCTGGTCAGTGTGGTCTGTATGATCCTTGGATTCGGTGGGTTATTTTTCCTGCATGATCTAACTTCGATCTATATCAGTATCGGTCTGATCGGTTTCGGAAATTCGAATATCTTCCCAGTGATTATGTCGCAGGCATTATTGCACCGTCCGGATAAAAAGAACGAAGTGTCCGGCTTATTGATTATGGGACTTTTCGGAGGAACGGTATTCCCATTGATCATGGGAGTGGCTTCCGATGCCATGCAAAGCCAATTGGGTGCGCTTTCTGTGATGGTGATAGGGGTGTTCTATCTTTTAGCGTTCACTCTTCAATTGAAAAATAGATAAAAGTCAAGAGGGTTTGTAACACATTAAGAAGTGCCCATTCAGGCACTTTTTAATGTTTTTAGGGAGGATATTCATTTGTTAAAGCACACGATAATAGTTATTATACTATCTTTGTTCATGAAAAAGCATTCATTGGGCTTTCCATCTGGAGGATTGCTCAGATTGCCCCTCGTTAATAAAAGAAGAAGAACAAATGAGACACTATATTATCACATTACTACTTAGCCTTATCCTTTGGAGTGGCAAAGCCCAGGATATGGCTACTGTTTTTATCAATATCCCCGATCAATATTTACCCCAATTGGAAAATGCCTGGCGAAAAGACCTGGTTGACCTATACAATTCCGGGAAAGAAGCCCGGTTACAAAATATGATGAACGGATATTCCGTCTTGAAAAAGCTTACCCCCGATTATCTTTTGTTACAGACCACAGACCGGAGTACAGTAGAAATGAAACTACTGCCCTTGATAAATAACACCTATATCGTTTGTGTTTCCACCACAGTATACGGCCCTGCGCCGGATAGCCAGGTTGCATTCTACTCCACAGCCTGGGAACCACTAACCTCTTCCGATCTTTTTAGTCCATTACCTTCTTCCTGGTTTATCAAAGACAATGTAGAGAAAACGGATGAATACCTCGATATTATTTCCCGGTTGGATATGGAGTTGATACACTACCAACTTCATCCGGACACACACACTTTGACAGCAACTTTCACCACTCCCCAATATCTCTCCGAAGAAGAAAGAGAAAAGGTAATGCCTTTTATTAAAGAGGAACCTAAAATCTTCCACTGGGAGAAATATCATTTCAGATAGAATAAGGGAAGAGCTATGGCTAAAAAGAAATACTATGTTGTCTGGAACGGTGTCAGCCCTGGCATTTATGACAATTGGACGGATTGTAAATTACAGGTTGCCGGTTATGAAGGAGCCAAATACAAATCCTTCGACAGCCGGGAAGAAGCGGACGATGCATTGGAAAAAGGCTATCACGAATACCTAAAAAAAGCATCTTCGCCCAAAGCAACCCATAAACTGACGATCGACACCCCTACTACCGGCACTGCCACACCTGTATGGAACAGCATTTCAGTAGACGCTGCTTGTAGTGGAAACCCTGGAGACATGGAGTATCGGGGAGTTTATACCGCCACCAAACAAGAGTTATTCCATATCGGCCCCTTGAAGAAAGGGACGAATAACGTAGGCGAATTCCTGGCGTTGGTGCATGGACTGGCCTTTCTGAAACAGAAAGGCAGTGACTTGCCAGTCTATTCAGACAGTGTCAATGCCATTAAATGGGTACAAAAGAAAAAAGCAAAAACACTTTTAGAACGTATCCCGGAGAATGAACCCATATTTGATCTGATTGAACGGGCGGAAAAATGGTTAAAGACAAATACATATTCCACCCAGATCCTCAAGTGGCAGACTACTGCATGGGGAGAAATCCCCGCAGATTTCGGGAGAAAGTAAACACACTATGGATAGGACAAAAAACAACCTTCTTACAATTTACAATGCATCCAGATGAAACGTATATTTAAATCACTACAAGCCTTCGTTGTCTCTTTTTATTATCTTATTCTGAGGAATACACTGATCTCTCCGATTAAAACAGGAAAAGAGATCCCTATTATCATCAATAACTTCAATCGTTTGACAACCATGCTTCAGTTAATCGAAGCTTTAACCGATAGAGGGTATAATAATATTTATATAATAGATAATAAGTCCACCTACCCTCCTCTATTGGCCTATTATGAAAAATGTCCCTTTACCGTTTTTAGACTAAATGAAAATCTAGGATACAAAGCACTTTGGAAGTCGGAATTAAAAAAAAGATTCTGTAAAGACTATTATATTTACACGGATTCGGATGTTGTTCCGGCCACTTACTGCCCAGATGATTTTATCGACTACTTCTTGAAAGAATTAAAAAAACATCCCTTTGCCCGAAAAATCGGTTTTTCGCTGAGAATAGATAATATACCTGACACCTATATCCACAAAGATAAAGTGATTGATTGGGAGGGGAAATATTACCAGAGGTTGACTCCGGATGGACTCTATCGCGCCCCTATAGATACGACATTTGCTCTTTACCGTCCCTTTTCCGGATTGAGCAGAAGCCGATACATAGAAGCTTACCGAACCGCCTATCCCTATCAGGCAGAGCATTTACCCTGGTATATGGATTCAAAACAATTATCCGAAGAAGAGACCTATTATATAAACCATTCGAAACAAGCCACAGCCTGGACTTCGCAATTACAAGAAAAAACAGAAGGGTAACAACTTTCTATTTAAGGTCAGAGATAATTATACTATCTTTGTGTCCGACATATACATATATAGTCATTTACTATTGATATAGAATGAAAAAAATCCATATTATTACCCCTGTAAAAGATTCGATAGAATTGACTTTACAAACCCTGGAGGCGGTAACATCGTCCCGGTTTACCATTCCTTATACATATACTGTTTACAACGATTACAGCACTCCGGAGAATACAAAGATATTGAAAGAGGCATCCGAAAGA
>NZ_QVMG01000010.1:28759-30567 GCF_010500925.1 Parabacteroides sp. 52 | reverse complement strand
CTATTGGTTTTACAGATCGCACAAGAAAAAGCAATCGAAGAAGAAGCGGCTTTATGCATCGTCGAATCGGATGTAACCGTAAAACCGGATACCCTTCAGACTCTTTTTGATGAGACCTTGCAACGTCCGGACTGCGGTATGTCTGCTGCGATAACGACCGATGCGGAGGGCATAATAAACTATCCCTATCTGTATGCCCAAGAAGGGGGTAACAGTGATTTCTCCACAGAAGAATGTCTTAGTTTTTGTTGTACCATTCTCAGTTTGCCTTTTCTGCAAAAATACAGCTTTAATCAACTAAATCCTGCCAAAGACTGGCATGATGCCGTCCTGACCAAAGTCTCTTTAAAGCTCGCTTTCCGCAATTACCTCTTCCCTCACCTGCCGGTTCTTCATAGCCCACACGGAAGTCGTCCCTGGAGAAAGTTCAAAGAAAAGAATCTCTTTAAGTACTACTTATACAAATTTACCGGAAGAAGACATAAGATGGTTGATCCATCTTCGAACTGACGACGAAAGCCGGCGTTACCGACTTTCTATCTCCCTATATCTCTTGATTGCCTGAATGCAAACAGCCGGGTCAAAACCTCTGGCTTGCGCATAAGCGCCTCCCAGTATGTCCTGTATATCTCCTTGTGCAGGTATCCGGTTGAAATCTTTGCATCCCGCTTTCAGAGAGACCTTACCAAAAGACATACGGTTCAGGTCTATGATATCCACCCGGATAGTCTCTTTACTGTCATCAAACATTATATTGGCTGGAGAATAATCTGTATGCAAGAATCCATGTTGATGAAAACGAGCAGTTGTCCTACCTATGGCTTGCAAGATCTCCGTATGACGGTCAAAAGAGCGTTGATAGAGGTCTTTTAAAGAATACGGACAAACAGATTTGAGGGAAATAAAATAGCTGTCATCAAACAATATCCCATGCTGATTATTTATAAAAGCCACCGGCGTCGGAGTACCAATGCCTGCTTCAGCAATCCGGATAGCGTACAGATACGAACGTTCAGCTTTAGAGGAACGTATAAAGTCATAAATGAAACGGTTAATTATATTGGGACGTTTATAAGACTTCACAACAAACTCAACTCCCTTTTCTTTGAACACACGAATCTCATTACGTCCTTTATATATGCATTCTCCTTCATTAGGAAACCGCTGAGGTATACTTTTTATAAACGTTTCAAATTCCAGGAAATCAGGGTGTATTACTGTTTTACCTTTAAAAAGTGTGTTTTTTGTCATTCTCTATTCGTTCTTTCCGGTTTATATTTTATCTCTTTTGTTTATCATCTTCAACCAATAATACTTTATAGGATTTGTATATTTCAGTTGCTTCCAGGGGCGGCTACCATGAGGCTGATGCCATACAGGCAGAGAGGTATAGAGATAATTCTTATATCCCTGTTTCAGGGATTGATGAGATATCGTCACATCATGCCATGATTTCGTCGGATCAAGAAGCTTGAAACTGAATTTTTTCAGGAAGGATTCCGTCAAGAGTGTACAACAAAAGCTAAGATGTTTGCGGGTAGAAAAACACCTATCCTCTTTCCCTTTGGCATATAAGTAAGGATAATTTATCTCCCCCTCTTTATCCACCGTAACAGCTGCAACCATACCACAATCCGGTTGCGTAAGCGATTCGTCAAAAAGCGTCTGAAGGGTGTCCGGCTTGACAACCACATCCGATTCGACAAGACACAAAGCCGCTTCTTCTTCGATCGCTTTTTCTTGTGCGATCTGTAAAACCAATAGATAATTGGGAGAGGGATGATCGGTGATGTCTTCTAAATTGACCA
>NZ_QVMG01000010.1:0-28748 GCF_010500925.1 Parabacteroides sp. 52 | reverse complement strand
GAGTGCTGTAATCGTTGTAAACAGTATATGTATAAGGAATGGTAAACCGGGACGACAAGATCGCATCAATAGTTTGTAATGTCAATTCTATCGAATCTTTTACCGGTGTAATTATATTTATTTTTTTCACTTTAATAACTATTAGTCATTCTGAATCCAAACGATTCCATACATTTTTAGCCTTTCATCCATCGCTTTTCCCAAACAAACAGACGCATGATAAAACCTTACTTAGAACGGATTCATATCAAAAGACAAAGATAATGAATCTTTTGACATCCTTTCTGCCCGAAACAAAAAGAGAGACAGGGCAAATACAAATTGGGATACAAAAATTGTACTGAAAGTAAATTATATATACTTTTGTTTGATTACTCTGTCAAACAATCCAAACAAAAAAAAGAAATGAAGCCATTCACCTACCACGACCTGGGAATGATCGATTATTCCTCTGCCCTGGAGATCCAGACAAACGCATTCCAGGATTTATTAACGGCCAAAAAGGAAGGGAGACAGGGAATTAACCAATTATTCTTCTGCGAACACAATCCGGTATTTACCCTTGGGAAAAGCGGGAAAGAGGACAATCTATTAATCCCGGAGGCTCTGTTGAAAGAAAAAGGAGCCACGCTCTATCATATCAACAGAGGAGGGGATATTACCTATCACGGACCGGGACAGATCACGGGTTATCCGGTTTTTGATCTGGAGAAATGGGGCATCGGTCTGAAAGAATACATTGGCCGCATGGAAGATATTGTCATTCGTTTCCTCTCTTTATACAAGCTAAAAGGCGAACGTTTGGCAGGGGCTACCGGGGTATGGCTGGATCCGGAAGTACCCGGCAAAGCGCGTAAGATATGTGCGATCGGCGTAAAGAGCAGCCGGTATGTGACCATGCACGGCTTTGCCTTAAATATACATACGGATTTAAACTATTACTCACTTATCAACCCCTGTGGTTTTGTAGACAAAGGGGTTACTTCTTTACAAAAAGAAATCGGCTTTTCGCCGGATTTTGAGAAAACAAAAGAACAGGTCAAAGATCTATTCCTCGAATACTTCCCCTGAAAAAAGAAAATCTTTCAACGAATCAATCTATCGCCAGGTTAAACTCTTCTTTGAGTTTTTCCAACAAAGGATTGATCTCTACCAGATGTTCGTATTTCTCGGTGGAGGTATAGGCTAGTTTCTTCTCATTCGACTCGCTGATACGCACCCGCATCTGGATACGCGTATTATGGAGTTGCTGCCGCAGATAGGAAAGAATATAAAGGGCTCCATTCATCAGTTCGTCCTGCTGTCCCTGGTTATGCACCGCTACCTCGAAGCAATAATCAGCCTGCAATACAGGCTTGCAGTTCATCATCGTATTCTTCAGATACACCTTCGTATCGATCGTCTCGGCAAAACCATTCCAGTGAATCAATAAATCGTCTTCCGCAAAAGGAGTCACCACCTCCTCGACTGCCTTGACCTCCTCCACTATTTTTTCTTTGGGACGGTCATTCTGCAGTTCTTTGATGGAAGTACTCATCGGACGTGCCTGCTTTTTCACCTGCGAGCCTGCCGGAGGTGGAGCCTGTGGCATCGGGATGGGTGCATTCGACGGCATATGGGTGGTCACCACCTTTGCTGCCGATTGGGAAACAGAGGGGAGCGCTTGTACCGGTTGCGTCGACTGAGCCGCTGGAGAAGTAACAGGAGTACCCGCAAGGGGTTCAATCAGTGTTTTTTTTTTATCCTCATCCCCCGGTTGAGCCGCTGGATGATTCAATTGGCATAACTGAATCAATGTCAATTCCAGAAGGAGGCGTTTGTTGCGGCTGGTACGGTAATCCAAGTCGCAGCGGTTAGCCATCTCAATGGCTTTAAACAGCAATATATCCGAACAACGTTTAGCCATCTCTATGTATCGTTCGCGGATAGAAGCACCGACCTCAAACAATACCAATGTAGACGGATCCTTACATACCAACAGGTCACGGAAATGCCCAGCCAATCCGGTAATAATATTCTGTCCGTCAAAACCGATACGCAGAATCTCATTGAGGATAAGAATAGCCGCCCGCACATTGCCCGTCAGTATGGCATCGGTCAATCGGAAATAATATTCATAATCCAATACATTCAGGTTGTCAATAACCGCCTGATACGTAATATTCCCGTTTGTAAAACTCAACACCTGGTCAAAGATAGAAAGCGCATCACGCATCCCTCCATCCGCCTTTTGAGCAATTACATTAAGGGCTTCCGCCTCTGCCGTAGCCTGTTCACAGGAGGCCACATATTGCAGATGCTCCACCATATCCGCAATCGTTATGCGGGAGAAGTCATAGATCTGGCAACGAGACAGGATAGTGGGTAATACCTTATGCTTCTCGGTGGTCGCCAGAATAAAAAGAGCATGATGAGGCGGTTCCTCCAATGTTTTCAAGAAAGCATTAAAGGCAGCCGAGCTTAACATATGGACCTCATCAATAATGAATACTTTATATTTTCCGATAGCCGGCGGAATACGTACCTGGTCAATGAGGGAACGAATATCATCCACCGAATTATTGGAGGCCGCATCCAGTTCGTGGATATTATAGGAACGTTGCTCATTAAAGGCCATACACGACTCACAAGCATTACAGGATTCCCCTTCTGCGGTCAGACTCAGGCAGTTGATCGTCTTGGCAAATATACGGGCACAAGAGGTCTTCCCTACCCCACGGGGACCACAAAACAAATAAGCATGCGCCAGTTTATTGTTCTGTATAGCATTCTTCAATGTAGTGGTGAGTGTTTTCTGCCCCACCACACTTTGAAATGTAGAAGGACGGTATTTCCTTGCCGAAACAATATAGTTATCCATGCGTCGCTTTTTATTGAATAGACAAAGATAAACAAAATATTTCATTTATATTTGCAAAAAACATATACCCTATGTCGCGCATCAAGGACTTTTACACGAAGTATTTTGCATGGATCAATGCTTATTGGTTGGTGACCATTGTCTTCCTTATCTTTACATTTACAACGGGCGACAGCAGCCTGTATAAACGATACGTATATGAAGAAAAGATCCGGGAACTGGAAAAAGAAATCAAATTCTACGAGGCAGAGATAGTGACCAACCGACAAAAACTAAACGACCTGCATACGGATAAAGAAGGATTGGAACGCTTCGCCCGGGAAGAATATCTTATGAAAAAATCCGATGAAGACATTTTCATCATCAAGGATAAATAAATGAATCAACACACACGAACAGTTATTTTCACTACCGCCGGTTTATTGTTGCTGGCAGGTGCTATTTTGCATTTTACGCAATGGTTTTATGCGCCCTACCTCTTTGCCGTAGGAGCAGCTGGTATTGCTGTATCTTATTTTACCCTCCCTACCCAAGAGATGGATTTCAGGCAAAAAAGATTACATCGTTATAATATCATCGCCGGATTATTAATGATCCTCTCTTCCGGTTTGATGTTTTCCGAACGAAAAGAATGGGTACTCTGCTTAACCATTGCTGCCATCATGCAGGTATATGCTGCATTCGTCTCCCCCTCTAAAGACAAATAAACCGCTGTTTCATCCCTTTGCGGTTAGACCGACCGGTGGCTCCTTGGCATTGTATGCCCGGTCAAGCCCTGTTTCTTCCTGCATCATTTCATTCCTTTTTTGCCGGTAAATAATTTTGCCGATATACGTCGGCAAAATTGCTGATATATGTCGGCAAAATTGCTGACAATTATCGGCAAAATTGCTGACGATCGTCAGCAATTTTATTCCCTTGCGTTTTTACCCTATAACACAGCGGCAAATGCCTTCTATTAATTGAGTTAGGAAGAAAAGCAAGAGTTCCCGTATCCTTCTGTGTTTGCTTTTTCAGAGCAACACCCTCTTTTGCAAAAAGCGAATCCAGAGAAAAGAGGCAATGCCTTTCAGTATGCTGGAGATACTGATGGCCCACCATACTCCGACGATTCCCCACCCTGCTGCTGCCAATCCAATAGCCAAAGGGATTCTGAGTGTGTTAAACGCAATACTGATAATAGCGGGAGGAACGGTGCGCCCTGTTCCATAAAACAATCCTTGCATCGTTATTTCGAGCATCATAAACACCATGGAATAGCCATCGATACGCAAAAAGATCCCCCCTGCCTCATAAGCCGCCTTCTCGGGCACAATCAAAGCAAAGAGTTCACTTCCCCAGCATACAAAAAGCAGGGTACAGAAAAGCCCCAAAAGGGTAGTCATTTTCAATGTCGTATGATAGGCACTGACAACACGTTCACTCTTGCGTGCCGCATAATTCTGTGCCACAAAGGCACTTAACCCGGTACTGAAGCCTTGCGAGGTATTCCAGGCAATGGCTTCTATCTGCCCACCGGCCGTAAGGGTCATCAAGCCGATATGTCCACCATAGGTAGAGGCGGTCCGCCCCATCAACAAATTGATTACGGCAAAAAAAGTATTCAACAAGGCTACGGGCAATCCCAATCGGATGACGCGTCGGGTATATGTAGCCTTTAAGCGTACAAAAAAAGGAAAACCACCCAACAAACGGCTCTTCCTCTTGACATGATAAACAAAGACTATACAAACGATAGCCTGTGAAAACCAGGTAGCCCAGGCCGCTCCTGCCGTGCCCCAGCCAAACCCAAAGATGAAGAGAGGATCCAAGATCATATTCATCACCAGCCCTGCCCCACTGATATAAAAAGGGATCTTGCTTAACCCCGCGGCATTATGAATGCCGGTAAAAGCGGAAGAAAGAAAAACAAAAGGGAAAGCCGTAGAAACAATCCGTAAATAGACAATCGCTTTGTCCGAAATAAGGGCATCCAGTTTATAGACCCCAATAATCGGATAAGCCAAAAGAAACATCATCGCTCCCCAGCCGAGGGAAAGAAGAAGGCCGATGGTCAGGTTGTGCGAGGCAAAGTGACGGGCATCCTCCTCATGACGGGCACCGATGCTTTGTCCGACACTCACCTCCGAGCCTACCTTACTCAACAAAGAGATCGAGTGTGTCATCCAAGTCAATATGCCTACCGCGCCTATGGCCGCCACCGACTCACTACCCAGGCGTCCGACCCAGGCCATATCTGTCAAGCTATAAGCCATTTGAATAAAAGAGGTGCCCATAATAGGCAAAGCCAGATTAAATAGTTGGCGCGTAATCGGTCCCTGTGTGAGATTCTTTGTTCCTTGCATTCTTCTTGAAATAGTCCGCAAAAGTAAGAATAAATTCCTACCTTTACAGTCTTTGATCTTTTAAAGCGTACAAGCCCCTTACCCCATATGAAAAAAGAAAAAAATCCCTGTATATACTATTTGTTCTTCTTTCTTCTATTGAATGGCTTCTTTGCCTGTTCCCATGGAGATGAAAAAGAAATACCGGATCCAACGGATGCAAACTATTTCATTGCCGTAACCGAATCGGTTTCGCTGGACAGGACTTCACTGCTCAAACGTTTAAGTTCGGATGTGCCGGATTTCATTGCTTTGCTTCTGCCCGACACAAAGATACAGACAGATGCCATCCGGTATAAAAGCAAAGACCCGAAAGGGAATCCGGTGGAGGCTTCCGGCATTATTTCATACCCGACAAAGGGACCTATCAAAGGCGTCGTCGTCGGGGAACATTATTCGATAGGCGCCAACCGGGAAGCTCCCTCTTCCACAATGGCCATCATCGAATCGGCCTTAGCCTTATTCGGTTATGTGGTGATAGCGCCGGACTACCTGGGGTTCGGATCGACCGTAGACCTGCCACAAACCTACCTCCATGCCGAAAGTGCCGGACGTGTCTCTGTCGATATCTTCTTTGCCGCCCGTGAATACATGGAAAAGAGAAACACACCTATAGGAAAGGAAATAGACATTATCGGCTATTCGCAAGGGGGATATTCGGCATTGGCATTTGCCCAAATGGCGGAAGAACACTATGCAGAGGAGATATCCATAAGGCGGGTTTTTGCCGGTGGCGGCCCGTATGTGCCGGCAAGTATGTTCGACCTATTCATCGAAAGCAACACATTAGACAATCCCCCCACGGTGCTTCTTGCAACCATCGGCCTGGATTACGGAGATCAGTTAAACCTCAATTACGCCAATGTATTTCAAGAGCCTTTACTGTCGAACTACACAGACTGGTGTATCAGCAAAAAATACAGCCTGGCAGAGATAGAAAAGAAATTAGGTAGTAAGAAGTTGAGCGACTTTATGCATCCCGACCTGTTTCAGCCGAACAAAAATGCAGACCTCAACAAATTATACACCTCCCTGCACAGAAACAATGTGATCGGGTGGACACCCCAAGCATTCCTTTTATTGGTTCACGGCAAAAAGGATCAAACGGTTCCTCACATAAATGCAGAAAAAGCCTATGAAAGCTTCCAAAACAAAGGATGCCAGGTGGAATTAAAGTCTTTTGAAACAGATCATTCCGACACGGCCATCCCTTTCTTTTTAGAGGTATTAAATCGCTTGGGAACCTGAGACAGCTTATCATTCTACTTTTTTCTTATTTTTGCTCCCTAATTTGAATATATCATTAAATAACAAATAATATGAGTAACAATTGGAAACCGGGAACCCTGTGCGTACAGGCCGGTTGGACACCCAAAAAAGGCGAGCCTCGTGTGCTCCCTATCTACCAAAGTACAACCTTTAAGTACGAAACAAGCGAGCAGATGGCCAAGTTGTTTGACCTGGAAGAGAGTGGCTATTTTTATACCCGCTTACAGAATCCGACCAACGACGCTGTGGCCGCCAAAATCACCGCCTTGGAAGGGGGAGTGGCCGGGATGTTGACCTCTTCGGGACAAGCAGCCAACTTCTACGCTCTTTTCAATATATGCGAGGCAGGTGATCATTTCGTTACGGCTACCAGCATCTATGGAGGCACCTACAACCTGTTTGCCGTGACCATGAAAAAACTGGGTATAGAATGTACTTTTGTCGACCAGAATGCCTCTGAAGAGGAGATCAGCAAGGCCTTCCGTCCGCAAACAAAAGCGTTGTTCGGCGAGACCTTGTCCAATCCGGGTGTCATGGTACTGGATATAGAGAAGTTTGCCCGGATAGCCCACAAACAGGGGGTGCCTCTGATCGTCGACAATACCTTCCCGACACCGATCAACTGCCGCCCTTTTGAATGGGGAGCCGACATTGTGACTCACTCTACTACCAAGTATATGGACGGTCATGCTGCCGCTGTAGGCGGTTGCATCGTGGACAGTGGTAATTTCGATTGGGAAGCGCATGCCGATAAATTCCCGGGACTTTGTACGCCGGATGAATCTTATCACGGTCTGACCTATACAAAATCCTTCGGCAAAGGAGCTTATATCACCAAAGCCACTTCGCAACTGATGCGCGACCTGGGATCTATACAGGCTCCTGAAAATGCGTTCCTGCTTAACCTGGGATTGGAAACATTGCATCTACGCATGCCACAACATTGCAAAAATGCCTTAGCGGTTGCCCAATGGTTGAAGAATAACGACAAAGTAGCCTGGGTGAATTATCCGGATCTGGAAGACAGTGAACATCATGAGCTGACAAAAAAATACCTGCCGAACGGTTCGTGCGGTGTACTTTCTTTCGGCTTGAAAGGAGGACGGGAAGAGTCTATCCGCTTTATGGATAACCTGAAGCTGGTAGCTATTGTCACACACGTAGCGGATGCACGCACTTGTGTCTTACATCCCGCCAGTCATACACACCGTCAACTCAGTGATGAACAATTGCAGGAAGCCGGCATTGCCCCGGATCTGATTCGTTTTTCTACCGGTATTGAAAATGTGGAAGATATCATTGCCGATATCCAACAGGCTTTGAATCAATAAATACGAAAGAAAAAGCTCCGGTTATAGGTCGATTCAAATGCCTGTTTTATAGATAAAAAACGTTCATTCATCTATTTTGCCATTTAATAGATTAAACGCATACCCTCATTTACAATCAAAGAAACACAAATAAGGGAAGAAATTATTCTTCCAAAGCAAAAAGATTGTTTTTGAGAAAATAGTAGTTTTTTAGGTAATTAGTTTAACAAATTAAAAGAGTAGGTTATGAAACGTTTAATTGTTGCCGTTATGGCATTGACATTGTGTGCATCCCTGAGTTTTGCCCAACAGAGTTCAAAAATCAGTCTGAGACCTTTAGTGATTAATACAAATCAGTTAAGTAAATTCTTGGCATTGGATAATAATCAGTTACAAGAGGTCTCGGATATCAATGCCTATTTTATTGAAAAACAGGAGGAAGTGTTTAAATACAACACCGGACTTCAGGAGCAAAAGAAGAAAGAGGCTATTTATGGTAATTTGAAATTGATGAAAGAGGTATTGAATACAGAACAATACCGGAAATATGTAGCCCTCGTGAATGTAACAAACAATAATTATTTACAGGAAGAAGCACTGCTACATACCGATTTACAGTTTGCTAAAAACGATTAAATAGATTTCGATTGCAGGTAGCAAAGAAGAGGCTGTATCAAATGAGATGCAGCTTCTTTTTTTTCTATATCTTTGCACCGTTAACACAAATAATGCAAGAGCTAAAGATGAAACAAAAACTCGCTTTTCCAATGCCTGTTACATGGAAAAACCATGTCGTTGACTATTCTCTGATCATAGTCGGAGCCTTTCTGCAAGCACTCAGTTATGTGCTTTTCCTCGCCCCCTATAAAATTGTGCCGGGAGGTGTATACGGTATCTCTATCGTATTGCATCATCTCACCAAAGGGCTCTTTCCTTTTTTACCGGAAGGGCTGCCCATGGGGATTACTGCTCTCTTTTTTAATGTGCCTTTGTTGTTTCTGGCAATAAAAAAGCTGGGGCTTTCATCCGGTCCGAAAACGGTAGTGACCTTTTTGCTTATTTCTATCTTCACAGATACGCTGTCTTATATTTTCACCGAACCGCTATTGGCAAATGATACTTTTATTGCGGCATTCTATGGAGGTGCCATATTAGGAATCGGGGTGACTTGTGTGTTCCGGGCCGAAAGTACAAGTGCCGGCACGGATGTACTGGCCAGGGTCTTAGCCAATAATTCAAATATAAAAGTCAGTAATATGATTATTATCCTGGATTCAATCGTCGTCCTGTTCGGACTGCTTGCCTTCCAGGATTGGGCGGTTCCCCTGTATTCCTGGTTTACCATATTTGTCTATGGAAAGGTGGTGGATATGTTTCAGGTAGAAAACCCTAACCGGGCTGTTTTTATTGTCTCTAAAAAGACAGAGGAAGTCAAAGAACTAATCGTGAGCAAAATGCATATGCGCGGCACCTTCCTGCACGGCCGGGGCATGTACGAAGGCACCGAACGGGAGATTATCTTTACGATAGCCGAACGAAAAGACATGCCGCGTCTGAAAGAAGAAGTGAAACTCATTGACCCCAACGCATTTATCTCGACGATGCATGCCAGTAAAGATTCTGCTCCTCCAGGCATTTAATCGATTCGTTTACTTGCATAGTATCGCAACTTACGCTATTTTTGTATCATTTTTCAGAAACGATTGTTGTTTATAATACAATTTAGTACAAAATGCCCAATATATCGCAACGAGGAGTCAATATGCCTGCCTCTCCTATCCGTAAACTTGTTCCGCTGGCTAACAAAGCCAAAGCGAAGGGGACCAAGGTATATCATCTGAATATCGGTCAACCTGATATCCCTACACCCGAAGTAGCGATGGATGCCATGCGGCATATTGACCGGGAAATATTAGAATATTCACCCAGTGAAGGCGTTCATTCGTTCCGGGAGAAACTGGTGAAATACTATGCAAAGTTTAAGATCCTTGTTGATGTGGATGATATCATCATCACTTCCGGAGGGTCCGAAGCCGTTTCTTTTTCTTTTATGGCCTGTCTGGATCCGGGAGATGAGATCATTGTGCCCGAACCGGCTTATGCCAACTACATGGCTTTTGCCATTTCCAGCGGAGCTGTGATAAAAACAGTACCTTCCTCTATCGAAGAGGGCTTTGCGTTGCCGTCTATTGAACAGTTCGAAAAACTGATCACCCCCCGCACCAAAGCGATTCTGATTTGTAATCCGAATAATCCGACCGGATACCTGTACACCCGCAAAGAGATGGAACAGATCCGGGATCTGGTAAAGAAATACGATCTCTTCCTCTTTTCCGATGAAGTGTACCGGGAATTTTGTTATACAGGAGCGCCCTATATCTCTGCCCTTCACCTGGAAGGGATAGAAAACAACGTGGTTTTAGTCGATTCCGTGTCTAAACGATACAGCGAATGTGGTATCCGTATCGGCGCCATTATTACCAAAAACAAACAGGTGCGTGAAAATGTAATGAAATGGTGTCAGGCACGGTTAAGTCCTCCCCTGATCGGGCAGATTATAGCAGAAGCTTCATTGGATACGCCGGATGAGTATATGCTGAATGTATACAATGAATATTTAGAACGCCGCAACTTTCTGATCGATGGATTGAATCGTATTCCGGGATGTTATTCTCCTATACCGATGGGAGCCTTTTATACAGTAGCCAAACTGCCGGTAGACAATTCCGATACGTTCTGTGCCTGGTGCCTGGATGAATTTGAATACGAAGGCCAAACGATTATGCTGGCACCTGCTTCCGGCTTTTACACCAATCCGGGATTAGGAATAAATGAGGTGCGCATTGCCTATGTGTTAAATAAAGAAGAACTCGGAAAAGCGCTTGTCGTCTTAGCCAAAGCACTTGAAGCTTATCCGGGAAGAACAGTATAATAACGGTTAACGATGAATGATTAACGATTAACAGTTAATCATTCATAATTAATCGTTAATCATTAATCATTAATCGTTACCCTTTGAACCTAGAACTCTTTATCGCCCGAAAAATTCATTTCAGCCAGGACGGTGGTCGTCAGGTCGCACCTCCTGCTGTGCGTATTGCTATGATTGGCATCGCTTTGGGATTAGCGGTAATGATTTTATCCGTAGCAATCATTGTCGGTTTTAAAAAAGAGGTTCGCAACAAAGTGATCGGTTTTGGTTCACATATCCAGATCACAAATTTTGATAATAACTCTTCTTTCGAATCAACCCCCATCACCATTCCTGCCGGTTTGCGGGACAGTTTGCGGGCATTCCCTGGCATTAGCCATGTGGAGACCTTTGCCACTAAACCGGGGATACTGAAGACAGACAATGATTTTCAGGGAATTGTACTGAAAGGCATAGACGAAGACTTTGACTGGACCTTCTTTCGCGACAACCTGAAAGAAGGAGAAATTTTCACTATCGATCCGAAGAAAAACTCGACGGACGTACTCATATCCCGTTACCTGACCGATTTACTCGGCTTAAAGGTGGACGACACATTCCTTGCCTATTTCATGCAAGAGGACGCCTCCCGCACCCGTCGCTTCCATATCACAGGTATTTACGAGACAGGGTTTCTGGATTACGACAAATTATTTATCATCGGAGACATCAAACAGGTACGCCGTTTGAATGAATGGGAAGACGACCAGGTCAGTGGAGTGGAGTTGCAGGTGAGCGATTACGACCAGCTTGACCAGATAGCTGAAAACCTCTTTTTCACATTGTCCGAGAAGCAGGATCGCTTGGGTAACACCTATTATACACGTTCTATAAAAGAATTAAACCCGATGATCTTCAGTTGGCTGGATGTGCTCGACGTAAACGTCGTAGTCATCCTTATATTGATGTTAGCCGTTGCCGGATTCACGATGATATCCGGTTTGTTAATCATCATCCTGGAACGCACAAATATGATTGGTATATTAAAAGCATTGGGACAAAACAATACCAGCATACGTAAAATATTCCTGTATGTCTCTTTCTTTATTATCGGAAAAGGTATGTTATGGGGGAATATAATCGGGATTCTTATTTGTATTATTCAATCTTATTTCCACCTCATTCCTTTGGATGCATCGACCTATTACCTCGATGCGGTACCTATTGATCTAAGCCTATCGTCCTTATTCCTGTTAAACATAGGCACCCTCTCTGCGGCTATGCTGATGATGTTAGCTCCCTCTTTTTTGATTACCCAAATAGATCCGGCCAAAACCATCCGGTTTGAGTAAAAGGATTTTTTAATGGGATACGGACTAAAAGTCCATAGAAAAGAGTATCTCTGTCTGAAACTTTCCATAATCAATGGGGTGAATCAACCGAACTCCTAAAGAAAGGGGATAACTCATGCGAATCACATTCCAGTCGAATATGCAGTCCATTCCGACCGAACTTTGGGTAGTCCATCCACTGTGTTTCTGTGCCTGATTATACGTGTAATCATAAAAGAGGTTCGTTCGCACACGCCGTACATACAAAAGTGAGCCGATACTGACATCCGGACAGGCAACAGTAAAGGCATAATCTGCTTTTGCTGTCAGTTGCTGGCGGGTCTGGTATAAAAAATCATACCCGCGGGTCTTATCCATCAAACGCTTAGGGATATATAAGACTTTATCATCCATCGCTTGATACTGATATCCCAGACGTACCATCAAACTATGATTGCGAATCAGTCCGGGCCAATAAGTAGTCAGTTTACCGGTATAAAGACTTCCATAATTCTCCGTATGAAAAGGAGTATGCAGATATTGCAAACGCAATTGATACCCCCAGCGTGGCAGAATATCCCGATGTGCCATGCGCCGGTAATTATAAAAACGGAGTTCAGACAAGAGGTATTGAAAGTTCCGGTATTTATGGCTGTCAAACTGTTGGTACCGGTTGTTGGTAAAATAATAAGTAACTGCTGGTTGTACCCCTCGGATGAAATGATCTTTCGACAGATTAAAGGGTATATAGAGACGGGCCTCAGCCTCTATCAGTTTACGCCGGCTGTAATGAGCTTGAATCACCTCTTTACCCTCTTCGTTTTTCACCCAACTCATCGCAAAAGATTTGCCTCCATAATCGACTGCTAGATCAATCACCGGATACCATCCCAAATAGGTAAAGGCCAATTTCCCATGATGAGAGTTGTCTTTATAATACCAACCGGCCTGGGTAATGGCTGTATTCAAGGCGTTTTGAGAAAGAATCATGACACCGGGTTTGACCATTGTACTGAAATCATCCGCTCCCCCGTTCACTACATCTGAAACATCATAATAGAAAGGAGCCCAACTATGCACCTTAAAAGTATGCATCCTTTTTTTATAGGGTTTAGGGGCAAATGCAACCGGTTCTAATACGGCCGAATCCAAATTAAACTTCTCCTGCTCTGCGATAGCCTCTGCCAAAGCAAAAGTATAAGGCTTATCAAAAGAGGAATCCTCCGAAACAACAGTATCGACCGGAACAGAGGCTATCCGATAACCTTTAGCCTGGTAATCGGAAAACAACAACTGCTTCCCATCCGCTGAGACAGCAGGGGTAAAAGCTCCAAAACGGGAAGAAGTGATTCTATCTATCTTCCTATCTGCCAAATGCATACAATAAATATTATTGGTACCATTTAGCCCGGACTCAAAGTACAATTCACCCTTATGCCAAAGAGGAGATGTGATATTAACAGATGTGGGAGGTAAGAGCTCCTGCCATTCCCCTTTCGGCATATGGAGAGACAAGAGAGTCAAGCCCTTGTCATTAACCGCTACGGCAAAAAGCATATCTTCTTCCCCCCAGGTAAGTTCTTTGATAAAAGCATTAGCCGGCGTTGGATATTGAACTAATTCCTGCCCGCTTTTCGCATCCAATAGGATCACCTGATTCTCTCCGGAGAAACTAAATTGAGACACTGCAATTTGTTGCCCCTCACTATCGACAGCAAGAGTCAAATAACGCTTACGGGGAGTTAAGGTTTGAATCTTACCGGTTAATAGATCATAATACTTCACTTCCGAATAATTGGCATGCGTCCAACGAAGACCGGGGACATTTTCTGACCAATAAATACGATTCTTCTTCAGATGGATACGACCATGGACACTGCCTATATAGGTTATTCTCTCTTCTCTCCCATTTATTATCTTTACCAGCGAAGTCAGATCGGATAGATCGGATTTAACTGCAATAAGAGTTGAATCATTGAGTGCTTGCGGATAACGATAAGATGTATATTGCTTTACTACAGGAGATAAATAGACAGGGGCCTCTCCCTTCTCCTCCAACTTTTCCCACTCCTCCTTCAGAAAAGCAAATGTCTTATCGAATAGTCCATCCACATTATCTCCCGTATGATATTTTATCGCTTGGGGAAAGGGAGGCAAATGAAAAAAACGACTGACATAACGACTGGATATTTTATCCCATATATCTCCTCCATACCGATACTTCGCAAAAGAGGTCAAATCATATCCAAGCGCATAATAATCACCCGTATAATCTTTGTATGAGCCTAGATACCATTTATCAAAAGAATAAAATGTATCGGCAAACAACTGTGCCCGGTAAGTCATATTGAATTCAGGCAAACGTCCACGTCCACTGTTCGAAAGTGCCGTCTCTGCTCCTACTGCATCTCCTTCAAAAAACCAACGGGTCGAAAAAAAAGAAGAGACTCCGGCAGCCTGTTCACCCAAAACAAAATACAAGGGCTTGAAGAGGCCTGTCATGAGCTTGCTCGTTTGCACAACATGACGGGATTCATGTAATACAAGATGTTTATCCCAACTCTGTGCATGAATTTTCGAAGAAGGGGTAGTCATCAATTCCATCCTACGGGGAGCCCAGGCAACCATGCCATTAGCATGCATCGTACCCGGGTGAAGTACGACAGGAAAGGTTTTCTTCCAGGGTTTAGTTATACTCTTTTGCACATGTGGATATATATTCTCCAGATAAAGAGCATACTTATAGGCCATCGAATCAAGCCCTTGGGGATAAATCAACTGATAATGCGGCAGGTCAACAAAGTTCCATTTGTAAGAAGCCGGATCCGTGCCATAATTCACAAATTGAGCCTGCGCAGTCACCACAAATGACAGGCAAACGAATAGTATCTTTACGTATTTCGATAGGGACATATATTGTTATATATGCCACAAAGCTATAAAATAAAAACAAACAACCTTAAATGCAAAAACAATCTTTTGTTCAAATCAGACCTTACGCTTCTTTCTCTATATGATCATTTATTATTAAAATGATACAAAAACACAATGGTTCCCTCAAAGGCATTTTTAGGGCAATCCTTGATTTCCATTGTTGCTTTTAACTCCGCTTTGGCTATTCCCCGCAGATTTGTCAGTGTGAGCAATTTAACCCGCACCCTTATCTCACTGTCGACCGTTACCGGTTGATTGAATTTGAGCTTCTCTATACCATAATTGATCAAAGATTTCACATTCCGGACATCGGCAATCTGCGCCCACATATGAGGCAAAACAGAGAGTGTCAGGTATCCATGGGCAATTGTAGACTGGAAAGGACTCTCCGCTTTTGCCTTCTCCACATCCACATGTATCCATTGATGATCCAATGTCGCATCAGCAAAAAGATTGATTTGCTCTTGTGTGATTTTTAGATATTCCGAAACTCCGAGTTCTTTTCCTACGTATTGTTCAAATTCTTCAAAACTATTTATAACTACCATAAAACGTTCTTCGTTTAATATTTTTTTCTACTGATTTTACAGATTCAGGGTTTTCGGGATAAAGATACGTTTTTTTTCATTGTAGGCGAAAAAAAACAAAGCGTCAATATTACACTTGTACTGATTATTTCTATACATTTGCGCGGTTTTTAATAAATTTTAGGTATATGAAAAAGTATTGTTTATCTACACGGTTAGGACTAATCCTAGCCCTGAGTTTTTGTTCTTTCTTTTCGTTCGCGCAAGATCTGACTGCCGACCCTATCACTTTACTCAAAGAAGGAAACAAACGTTTTTGTTCCAATCAGATGAAACACCAACATCAAGATCAGGAAACATTAAAAGACCTAACGAAAGGACAACACCCTTTTGCTGTGGTTATCAGTTGCTCCGACTCACGAGTAACCCCTGAAATCATTTTCGACCAGGGTCTGGGAGATATATTCTCCATTCGTACCGCGGGGAATGTCATGGCGGATTTTGAAGAAGGCAGCATCGAATATGCTGTAGACCATCTAAACACCCAACTTGTAGTAGTGCTCGGACACACGCATTGCGGAGCCATCAAAGCTTTCCTGGACACTAAACAAAGTAAAGAGGGCGGAAAAGAAAACGAGGCCCATGCCCACCACCATCCACAGGAGAACTTAGGACATATCCAGTCAATCATCGATAAATTGGATAGTGAAGACGAAGAAACAGAAGTCTTCAAATGCAAAGAAGGAGATTTATATGACAAAGCCATTAAAGCAAACGTTGCGCACGGCATAAAACAACTCCGAGAATCCGACCCTCTCCTCTCGAAGCTTTACAAAGATCACAAAATCAATATTGTAGGAGCCATATACAACATCGAGTCTGGCGAAGTTGAATTTTTGAACTTATAAAACCCATCCCCCCCTTTGCCTACCCACTCCCTTTTTTTCTAAATAGTTTTCCTACAACAAGACTATTTTTTTACCGCTATCTATTGCTTTTTTTCAAATAATGCCTATCTTTGCATCGCAATTCAGCGGAAGAGCAATACAAGAACAAAAATGGTGTGGTAGTTCAGCTGGTTAGAATACCTGCCTGTCACGCAGGGGGTCGCGGGTTCGAGTCCCGTCCATACCGCCTCTAAGCCTGTTAATCAATTGATTAACAGGCTTTTATTTTTCACTGTATTGCACTTGTGTTGCAAATTTACATTTGTCCCATTCCTTTCCCGTTATTGTGCAATACAGGAAATTATCTGAAATTATAAACAAAATAATTATTTTTGCAGAACGGACAGCTATTCTGTCTGTTGATTATATATGGGAATTTGGCTTATCGTTTTCATCCTTGCGGAAATTGTGTTATTTCTGCTATATATCTATTTTCTGAAAAAGCATCCGGTATTATATATGCCGTTTGATTATCAATATAGGGTACTAAAACGTGCGTATCGGGCATATAAATCTGTTAGAGAAGGAAAGAAACTATACAGCGTCTTCGCTGATGATTTTTTATTCGTCTACAAACGTTCCCTTGAGAGAAAGGCTAGTTCGGAAGAATTGACCGTTGCCAATCGTGTCTGTAATATCATCGAGAACCACAAGGAAAAGGTTGAACGGTATTTTTCCGGAAAGTTCAGTTATTCAGACTACTTGAACCTTAAAAGCGAATATGACTTGTTTCAGGCACAAGTTATAGAGGCACAAAACGAAGAAACTACTTCTGATAATCATGCCAAATCCAAGTTCTCTGTAACACTTCGTCAAAAGATTCTGTTATTTGAGAGTCTATTTCGTGTCTGTAATGTGGATGCAAGCAATTCTGACAAAGCCCGTTTTATCCGCAATTTATTAGAAGTCGAACCTAATACTAAGGATATTGCCAATACAAATACCTATAAAATTTTGAAGACTAACAACAAGGAATTGCTCGTCAAAGGAGAAATCAAGGCACGAATCAAGGACTATACATATATTGTTGAGCAGTTAGAATATCTCGGATTAGAAAAGGAGAAGACGTTAATCCTCAATGAAATCAATGAATTAAGAAATTCTATAGAAGAATAATTTCAAAAACATCTTGATAATCTGATTTTTGGGGTATCCTTTGGGGTACCCCATCGCTTTTTGCACTAGCTACATTCGCACCGTGAATTTGCCACAAGGCAAACATTAGTAATTAATCTCAAAAATGCGAATTATGCGAAAAGCGTTTAAAAAATTCTGGCTAAAATCAGAAAATGAGGAAGCTGTTGAGAACAGTATTCCCGAAGAACAAGCATCGCCTGTTGATAAGGCAATGAGTAATCTAATCAAGATGAAAGAGGCAACCAAACTTCTAAAAGCCTCTGCGCCCACCGTCCGTAAATACGCCCGGCTCGGTCATTACAAAGAATACCGCTTTGGGGAGAAGCTGGTTTTCTATGATAAAGAGGAGATTTTAAACTTTATCCTAAATAGATGTAGAACGACAGAAGAATCTTGATCCCGATGAAAGAGAAAACAGATTCTTCCGTCCGCCAATCCAAAAATGAGCGAATTGAGACATACTTGCAGGAGAAATACGATTTCCGCTTCAATGTGATAAAATCCAAACCGGAGTATCGCACAAAGAATGACAATAATCCGTTTCAGCCTGTTACCAAGTTTGCCCTCAATTCATTCAAACGACGGATTGATACGGAGCTGGGCATTTCTACATCGGCGGAAAATATTCGAACTATCCTCGAAAGCGACTTTTCGCCAAAGGTGCATCCGGTTAAAGACTATTTCCGGCAATTGCCTCGTCTTCAACCTGAAATAAATCAATACATCCTCCAATTAGCGCAGACCGTAACCACCGGCAATCCTGAAAAATGGGACGAATATCTTACCAAATGGTTAATAGGCGTTGGTGCCAATGCGCTGGAAGATGTAGGTTGTCAGAATCATACTTGTTTGGTATTAACCGGAGAACAAGGACGGTTCAAGACAACATGGCTAGATCACCTTTGTCCGCAGTCGCTAAAAAGTTATCTGTTTACCGGAAAGATAGACCCGCAGAATAAAGATGTATTGACGATGATTGCCGAATACCTGTTTATCAATATCGATGACCAGTTAAAAGCCCTGAATAAGCGGGACGAAAACGAATTAAAGAATCTGATAACGACTCCGGCTGTTAAATATCGTCGTCCTTATGATGTGTATATTGAAGAATATCCGCATTTAGCCAGCTTCATGGCATCGGTTAACGGCAACGACTTCTTGACTGATCCGACTGGCAGTCGTAGGTTCTTGCCGTTCGAGGTTATCAGTATCGACATCAAAACAGCGGAGCAAATCAATATGGACAATGTATTTTCCGAAGTGATGTGGCTTTTGGATAATGGCTATCGCTATTGGTTTGTCGAGGAAGAAATTACGGAACTGCACAGGCTTAGCCAACAATTCCACGTACAGACGGTAGAATATGAAATGCTACTGAAAGGATTCGAGAAGCCGGAAGCCGATGAAGAATGTTATATGACTACTTCGGAGGTATTAAGCTACTTACAGGCATACACTTTGGTAAAACTGTCCGAAAAGCGAATGGGCGAAGCTCTGCGTAAAGCTGAATTTGAACGACTCTCCAAGCGATTGACGAAAGGAGCTAATCCGGTTCAATGCTACCGGATAAAGAAAATCAAGCCGAATCCATTCTTCGACCGTGATTTATAGAAATATAGATATGGATTGTTCTTCTTACTACCTTACTACAATCATATATAATCCAGTGAAAGAAAAAGGATTAAGTCGTAGTAAGAAGCAAAATCCGCATCTTACTCTCATCCTACTACCTTACTACAGAGTAGTAGTTACTACAAAATATAATCATACTACACAAAGACAATTGATTATCAGTTTAATACATAGATTCATTTGTGTAGTAAGTAAAACAGCTAAAAAATAAGAAAATGAAAAATTCAAATTATATAAGTATAAAGCAATATCTTGATAATAAAGGAATCTATCCGGTAAAAGACCGGGGATATTACGGAATGTATCTCTCCCCTCTGCGGAATGACAGCAATCCCAGCTTCAAAGTTGATTACGACAAAGATTTATGGTACGACTTCGGTACTAATGAGGGCGGTTCAATAGTTGACATTGTGATGAAGTTGGAAAATTGTTCGCTGGCGGAAGCACTTCGACAATTGGAAAATTCTTTTTCCTTTCATCGGAATGACACTCTGTCTATTTCTCCTAAACTAGAAAGCCGAGAATCGGCACTAACCATTACGGATATAAAACCGCTTGCTCACCCTGCTTTGCTTGATTACCTGAAAGAACGGAGTATAAATACCGACATAGCGAAACAATATTGTTCGGAAATTCATTATTCCATTGTAGACAAACCTTATTTCGCTGTCGGCTTTCGGAACGATGCCGGAGGATGGGAACTTCGGAACAGGTATTTCAAAGGAAGTACTACCTCAAAGAATATAACAACCATAAACAACGGTAACAATGCAGTTATGCTATTCGAGGGCTTCATAGACTTTCTTTCTTATCTTTCATTAAAACAGAACGCTTCGCCAACAATTGACTCGGCAATATTGAACTCAATAGCCAATCTTCCTAAAGCGATTCCGTTTCTTCAAACCCATCAAACAATACACGCCTTTTTGGATAACGATGAAGCTGGAAAGCGGGCTGTTCAGAGTTTAAGCCCGATATGTAAAGAAGTAATCGACCAGTCTGTTTTCTATCGGAACCATAAAGACCTGAACGATTACTGGCGAGATAAATCCAACCTACAAAAACAACCTGAAAAGAATAGAGCCGCCGTCCAAATTAAGCGGCAAGTTCCAATGAAAAAGAAAGGGCGCAGCTTATAAGCTAACCTAATGCGCGAAGTGCATTGCAAGACGTCAGTTTGTTACCACAAACTGCGCTTGCCGCCTGAACCGCTTTCGCTGGCGGGGAAACTGCAATCGCTTCGCTCTCGACAGTTTTTTGAACCAAATAAAAGAGAAAAAATGAAAAATACCTATATAAAGTTCCGTTGTACGGAATCAGAGAAAGAGAGAATCGAGGGCATGGCTGAAAGGTCGGGAGTAACCCTTTCCGAGTATTGCCGGCAACAATGTCTGACTGGCCGGATACTTGCCAGTCCGAAGCTAAGCCCGGAAGAGATTTTATACTTCCGGGAACTGAAAGAACATAATAATGCCATTGCCCGGCTCGCCAATCTTATAAGAAACAAAGACCCGCAATTAGTAATCGCTATTGCGGAGTATCTGAAACAGTCCCGACAGTTGTATAACCGATTCTTTTAGGCGTATGATTGGGAAAGGGAAAGCGATAGCCCATGGAGGCAATGCGATTGATTACGCTTTGCGTGAGGGTAAACTTGATAAGATAGTTGGCAGAAATATGATTGAGAGTGATTTACCTGCCGACATTCTCCGGGAGTTTGAAATGGTTAACCAACACAACTACCGATGCAAAAACAAGTATATACGATATGAGATAGGTATATCTCCACGGGATATAGATAAGCTAAAGCCGGAAGATATGATTAAAATAGCCCGGATGTTTGCCAATAAAATGGGATTACAGAATCATCAATGGATAGCCTGCACCCATAAAGACACCGGGAAACCGCATATCCACCTGATTGCAAACCGTATCGGGGTTGATGGCAAAGTATTCGATACAACCTTTGTGAGCAACCGTTCGGCAAAAATTGCAGAAGAGATAAGCCGTGAAATGGGCTTGACAATAGCAAAAGATGTTCAGAGACAAAAAGAGCATCAGGAAGCCTATACAGACCCCGCACGGCAACAGACGAAAGAGAAGCTCCAGCGAATTGCTTATTATGAATTGTTTAAGAATACCAGTTTAGAGGGCTTTTTATATGGATTAAAGAAAGAGGGTGTCGACATCGAACCAGCGAAGAATAAACAGGGGAAGACCTATGGAATCCGATTCACTTACGAGGGGCAAACATTCAAAGCTTCGGAGATCGGACGGGAGTTCGGATTCCGATCGCTTGCGGGGAACTTTTCTTCTTCACTGGAAGAAAATCGTCCGCAACGACTTCAACAGAACTATAACCAAGATGAGAGCAATCAACAATCCTATTCAGGAGTAACTTCCGGTATAGTTTCACTATTAGCCGATCTGTTTACTCCAAATGTACATAGTCCTGAAGAAGATGATAATACATTGAAACATAAAAAGAAAAAACCCCAAAAACGATATTATGGACGACAACAATAGGAACTCCAAACGTAGAAATAAGTTTGCAGGGAAAGAAGATATTTCCCGAGAAACGGCAGATAGCATCTTATCCGCTCAAATCGACCAGCTTCGAGAAATATCCCGGACAAACGATGAAACGGCAAACCAAGTTAGGGAAAGTGTAAATATCTTATATGAGAAGCAAATTTCGATTAATACATCAAAGTTCGAGCAGCTAAACCGGAACTTCATTAATGAAATGGAGAACAAGCTTCGGAAAGTTAAGCAACCATCGAAAGGCTTAAAATGGTACGTTGCCATGTGGGTTATAACGCTGGTATCTGCTTTTCTTGCCGGGTATTTTATTCATGAATATCGAGAATGGAAAGCGAAAGCGGTGTATTGGTATCAGCAATACGAGGAAATAAAGCCAGAGAAATAGGCAAAATGAAAAGGATTTAGGTATAACTTTCATAAAATCAAGAAAATTCATATTTTTGTAGTCGTAAACAAAGGAAATAATAATATGCATGTGAGATAAGAGCGCGTAGATTATAAAATAGGATAAAGCGTCTAGCTTTTATTCTGGTTCATGAAACTTCGACACTTTCAAGTCCGCCAAGAGTAAAGCGATGATGCTCACGTCAAACGGCGTGGGCTTTACTCGTTTATTTGGCGGAAAGGTAGTCGAAGACCTCATGAACAGATAGCGTAGTCATTGTCCACGCTTTTTCTCAATAAGAAAATAATTAAAATGATAAGATATGTCATCTGAAAATTTAACTGTTATCGTAAATTTAGATATTTACAAACAAGAGGTGATTACTTCTGCAATATATAAGTTTATTGGGAAGTATTTTGTTTCTCAAGACAAAGTAGAAACGGGCATTCAAGTTACATTTGTAGCAAAACCAGAGCAAATCACAGATTATGTTCTTCTTTCAAAAGAATTTGAAAACGAACTTATCGACCAACAAATACGCTACGATACAGAACGAAAGTTTGGACATATTCGAGATATGATAGTGGAAGAAGCTTTTAAGCCTGTAACCTCTAAATAATAAACCATGGCTTATCAATTACTACCATTCCGTTTTGAGCGATTTAACAAAGAAGAATATCTTCTGACAAATGAGGTTGGTGAATATATCTTTTTGCAGCATAAGGATTTTCTTGACTTTGTAAATGGCGAAATAGACGAGCATAGTGATTTGTTTTATGATATTATGTCAAAACAAATTGCGACAACAGACAAGATAGAGGATGTAATTCCAATGCTTGCAACAAAATTCCGCACAAAGAAAAGCATTTTGAGAGATTTTACTTCTCTACACATGATCGTTCCTACTTTGCGCTGTAACTCGAGTTGTATATATTGTCAAGTTGCCCGAAAAAACATGGATGATCATTCGGCAGACATGACTAGGAAAACAGCAAAAAATATTGTAAAAACAATATTTCAATCACCTTCTCCATGTATAAAAATTGAGTTTCAAGGAGGAGACCCTTCTACGGATTTTGAAATGGTTAAATACATCATTGAAGAAGCGGAATGGCAAAATCTTTTCAAAAAAAGAGAGCTGGATTTTGTTATTTGTACAAATCTTACATTGCTTGACGAAAGAATGGTGAAGTATTTAAAAAAACATAAATGTATGATTTCTACTTCTTTGGATGGGCATAAGGAATTGCATGATAAAAATCGTCCTTTACAAGATAAAAATTTAGACCATCATGCAATTTTTGAGAAAAATCTTGCTATGATTCAACAGGTCTGGGGTGATAGCAATTGTGTTTCCGCATTAATGACTACCTCTAAGCATAGTTTGGGGCAATTCAAAGAGATTATTGATGAATATATCAGATTGGGATTCAATAATATTTTTCTACGTTCTCTCAATCCTTATGGCTTTGCAAAACAGTATAAAGAAAAAATAGCCTATCCAGTTGAGGACTTTATTGCCAATTACAGAGAAGGACTTGATTATATTATAGAACTCAACAAACAAGGCGTTTTTTTTGTAGAAGGATTTGCAGCCCTCCTTTTAAGACGAATATTAACTCCTTTTGCTACTGGTTTTGTTGATCTGCAATCACCTGCCGGAGTAGGCATTGCCGGAACGATCTATGACTATGATGGTAGTGTTTATGTATCTGATGAGGCTCGCATGATGGCGCGCTTTAAAAACTATTATTTTAGATTAGGGAATGTAAATGAGAATAGTTATCAAGAGATGTTTAATGGTGAGTTACTTCATCATATTATAGCTTCATCTTGTACTGAATGTTTGCCTGGGTGTTCAGAATGCGTATTTCAGCCTTACTGCGGAGCTGACCCTGTCCGTAACATGTCAGAACAAGGAGATATGATTGGCTTTAGACCAACAAATGAGATGTGTAAAAAAACAAAAGCTGTTCTATACTATTTGTTTGAATTGTTAAAAAAACACGACCCCGAGATAAATAGAATATTTTGGTCTTGGTTAAATTGATACTTTATGAAGCAGATTTGTAGTAAAACATATAATATCAATGATGATATTGTTGGACGAATAACATTTGGAAAAAGTAATATATTTTGCCGAACCAATGAAATATTAGTAAGAAAAGATATTAATAAACCTTTATTTGGCTACTCGGCTACCATTACGGAGAATGAATCCTTTTCTGGAATGGGAAAGCCATACTGTATCGTGAGTAGTATTGAGCAGTTTCAGGAAGGAGATGTTGTTGTTCTAAACAAACAAGGTGAAATTATTTTTGTATATGAAATTTCATCCAATCATAATGCCATAATGGCAACAGAACGCTGTAATCACCGTTGTGTTATGTGCCCACAACCGCCTATTTTAAAAGAAAAAGATAAAACCTTGTTTAATCTAAATTTAGTTTCTCTATTTGATAAAAGTACACAAGAAATTGGCATTACCGGTGGCGAACCCACATTAATTGAAGATAATTTATTTGTTCTTATTAGGCATATTCAGAAAAGGCTTCCCAAAGCCTCTATTAGCATTTTGTCTAATGGAGTGAAATTTGCAGAAAAAGAGTATGCAGCAAAATTAGCAAAATGTCATCACCGAGATCTACAGATAGACATTCCTCTCTTCTCTGATATTGCTCAAGAACATAATCGTATAGTAGGTGCTAAAACATTCTATAAAACGGTACAAGGACTCTATAACTTAGCTCTTTTCCGTCAACGTATCGGACTTAGGATTGTTGTCCACAAGCAGACATATAAACGACTGCCGCAATTTGCCGATTTTATATACCACAACTTTCCCTTTGTTTCTCAAGTGGCTTTTATGCAAATGGAAACAACCGGATTGGCAAAAGACAACATAAAAGAACTTTGGATAGACCCATTTGACTATAATGAACAATTACGAGAAGCGGTTTTGTTATTGGCTGATAGAGGTATGAAACCGTATATTTATAATGCTCAGTTATGCATCCTTCCTGAAGATATTCGACGTTATGCACAACAATCTATTTCAGATTGGAAAGATATATATATACCAGAATGCGATGGGTGTGTGTTGCAAGGTCAATGTGCTGGTTTCTTCGAGTCAAATAGAGATGCACATAGTTCACATATAAAAAAAGTGGAAAATATATCAGATGATATATTGTGTTAGGTAATTTATTGTTTAACTAAAAAAGGAGGTATCAATGAAGAAACTCTTGTTTTTTGCGGTTTCCGCAATTATTGCAGGTGCAAGCTATTGTTCTTCTGTTAGTGAGAAAATTGTTGCTAAAGTAACTAGTAGTGACACCCAGATCGAACAACAGAAAGAACAGACGTTGGTCTTGGAACAGTCTTCTGCTGAGTATAAATTACTCGCAGCTCACAGTTCGCATAGTTCACATAGCTCGCATAGTTCCCACAGCTCCCATCGTTCGCATAGTTCTCACTATTCGAGTAGATAAGGGCTTAAAGTATTTAATTTAACGGCAAAATTTAGAAATAAGTTTTGCCGTTTTCAATGCGATTTACTCTCCAATTTCCTTTTTGATAAAATTCTCCAAGACTTTCTTGTCTGGCAGTTGAACTAAGTATTTGGAAACAAATAGCTGGTTATCCATACCAGAGGTTGCATATTTCGCCAAAGCTTCGCCTTTGCTTCCGCAGAGGATAAGTCCGATAGGGGGATTATCTCCGTCCGACATTTCATTGTCTTTATAATAATTCAGATAGACATTCATTTGCCCAGCATCGGCATGATCGAATTTGCCAATTTTCAAATCAATCAGAATATGGCTTTTCAGAATGCGATGATAGAAAACCAAGTCGATGCGGTAATGGGTATTATCGAATGTGATTCGTTTCTGGCGAGCTTCAAAACAGAACCCGGTACCAAGTTCTATCAGAAATTTCTGTAAATGGTCTAAAATAGCTTGTTCCAACTCTGATTCGCTATATTCTGACCGTTCTTCCAATCCAAGAAATTCCAAGAAGTACGGATCGCGAATAACATCTATACTTTGAGCCGGTTTCTGATTCTTGAATTTACTAATGATAGCTTCTTTGTTTTTAGATAAGCCGGTTCGAACGTATAAAGCTGTATTGATGGCACGTTCCAATTCTCTAACATTCCAATTGTTTTTTATTGTTTCCACTTCATAGAATAGTCGTTCAAGAGGGTCATCAAACCTAATCAGTTCTATAAAATGGGTAAAACTCAATTGAGACAGAAGCGTTTCGGGAGAAATTGGATACTCATCTTGTAATTCGGCGGTCATTGACCCCCGAATTGGAATTGGCAAGCGTTCTTGTAATTCGGGGGTTATTGACCCCCGAATTTGAGGATATGTATTATAAAATGTACGACAAGAACGTAAGGATCTGACATCCAATCCTTTTATTCCTTTTGCTTTTATCTTCTTCGCCATTTCTTCGAGCAGACGAGTCCCATATTGCGCCCGGTCTTCCCCATTTTGTTCAAACTCAACGATATAACAGCCAACCAGCCAGTTCCGGATAGTTAGATTGAGATTAACTACTTTCTTGGCGTTTAATTGTAATTGACAATGTGTTTGATAAACATTATCAATTAATTGGTCGAAACTTTGATGTTTTACTATCATTGAATTTTGAATTATGGGACAAAGGTAATGAATTCATGTGGATTACGATTGCTTATTCAGGCTGTTTCTCAATGCTTTCAATCTGTTTGCCGCTTGCATATTGTCTACCTTAATATATCGCATAAATGCCGCAGGGCTTTTATGCCCGGATATTCGCATAAGTTCCTCGGCTGGAAAACCGGAGAGATACATATTGGTACAGAATGACCTCCGGCAAGTATGCGAAGACATCATTTCCCATTTCTCGTGAATTTCTTTGACACGAAGATTCCCTTTCTTGCGAACAATCTCTACCTTTTGTTTTAGTTTGGCTTTCTTACCAAGTTCTTTCAGGCGTTCGTTAAACTTATAGCTGGGTATTTTTGGCAGGTCATAATCATATTTTTCCAAAATCTCTGGCACATAGTCAATCATCGGAATAATAACCGCTTTATGAACTTTGCGTTGTTTTAGGTTAATAGTTTCGTTGACAACATCAATATGTTCCGGGCTAAGTGTGGATAGGTCGCTATATCGCAATCCAGTAAAACATCCTACGATAAATACATCCCGAATCTCTTCCAGCTCTTTGTCATCCGAAAGGCTGAGTTTATAAATCTTAGCGAGTTCATCCTCGCTTAAATAAATAGCATCTGTTTCTTCTTCAACGACTTTGAAATGGGTAAGGTCAACTGCCGGAATAGTTCCTTTGGCTATTTGGTAATTAACGAATCCCTTCAATAGCCGGATAACCTTTCCAGCAGAGTTCGTCAGTAAGCCGATTGTTCCGTCTGGCTTCTCCGCCTTGTAGAAAAGATAATCCATAAATTCATTATAGAATTTCAGATTGAGATTTCGGAACGTAACAGGTTGTGATGAATGTTCCTTGAAATTGGTCAGATGCTTTTTTAAGGATTTATAGTCTTTTATCTGGTCGGCAGAAACCTTGCCTTTTTTCTCTTCAATGTAAAGATCCAATGTATCGAACATGTTTACCCGATTAGAGCGTTGTTCGTACTCCCGGTTCTTTTCCAGTTCAAGCAACACAAAATCCACAATAGGGTCTATACCGTTGTCTTTAGCGTAGGTTAATATCTCACCCAGCTTCGATGTGATTTTCGTCAAAGCAGAATCAATCTCTTCAAATTCAGGACAAGCACGTTTTATCCAACGCTTTTTATCATCCCAATGGTCGGGCTTGATATTATATCCGGTAGATATAAGTGTACGCTTTGTACGATTGTAATTATAGCGCACATACAAAGGAGTCTTTCCGTCGCTGGAGACATAATTTGGTTTGATGTAGGGATAATATAAATTTGCCATACCGCTAAATTAATTGTGTTGCATTTGTGTTGCAAATCTACAAAAACTATTCGAAATAGACAAAAAATATTAGAAAGTCAATTTTGTATAATACTGATATTCAGTAATTATTAGAAAATATTGAAAACTATAGAAAATAAATTAGAGTCCCGTCCATACCGCGGAAAGCCTAAGTCAATAGGCGCCAAAAAAGAGACAAGTCCTTCATATTCAGTGAATATGAGGGACTTTTTTTATTTATGTTGTCTTAGGAAAAAGCCAAAATAAAGCCAAAAAAAGACATTTAGTGTGTCCCATTTCATACCCCAAACCAAAAAGGGACACAGGGGGTACGAGAAATCAAAGAAAAAGGGGTACGAATTGTCCAAAATTGGCAGTGTGTTGTCGGGAATTGGCAGTCTGCATAAAACTCATTAACAGATAGTTTACTTTAATTTTGTAACATTAAAAAATGAGTTTATGAAAAGTACATTTAAAGTTCTTTTCTTTTTGAAAAGAGACAAGCAAAAATCCGATGGCAGTGTTCCTATCATGTGCCGGATTACAATCGACGGACAAATAAGCCGTTTGGAAATTCCATCGAAAGTGACCCCCTTCGGCCAATTCAAAGTGACCCCCTAAAG